>JBJMGM010000025.1:0-13770 GCA_045807905.1 Bryobacteraceae bacterium
AAGTCATTTGCGGTGCTGCAGTAGCTTCTGCGAGCTGGGGCTCATAGACGCGGAGCTTCTACGAAGAGAATGAATCCAGTCGATAAATTGGAGGAAGCTCGCTTACGAGCGCCCTTGGCAGCCGATGCGGCAGACACCAATAAGAATCATCCATGCAGCATGGTTGACGAAGACCGCCGACATGACACATCGTTGGATGCGCCATTCAGATAGGCAGATTGGGCCGCCGACCACAATGGCTAAGATTGCGCGGGAAATCGCGAGGTTGAGCCAATTGCGACTGAAGAGAAATTCTATTTCTGGTATTTGCGGCGACCAGGGAGGAAATCGAGAAGCTACGTGCTGAAAATCCCGAACTGCTGGAGACCGGCGGTGAGGCGCCCGGCGTTCAGTCCGGTGAGGCCTATCGGCAAGAGTTGTCCAAAGGCATAGAACGCTACGGCGACCAGATTATGAAGCTTCCCTGGGGTGCGGGGTCGGGCATGAGGGGCGAACGGGCAGGACACTTTTTCTGCGCGCGGGTAGGAGATCGGGTTTATGTTCGATTCGTGCCACTTGATGGTCAATCCGTGCTGAGGGATTCGCTGACGTGTCTCCGCCTGATCACATGTACGGAGCAAACCGAGCGGATTATCAGTGAGGAATCGCGGGAGGCCGCATACTTCGCTTGGCAACGAGCGCGACAGGACATCTTTGATGAGTGGACCTTCGCAACTGATCCGGTAAACCTCCGACCCAAAGTTCGCCCGGTTCTAAAGCGGGCTGCTGAAATGGTACGCAAATTTCCACGAAAGGATATGGATCAGGACGCCATTGACAAAACGGCGAACTCACTGGAAGCCCCCTGGGGAGCGCGGATTGAAAATCAAATTCGACAAGCCCTGGGGGAAGGGGCGGGTTGGGATGCGGCCTCTAGAGTGATTGGCGCGGTCAGGGAACTCGGACTGACACCATACCAAGCACCGGAACCACTTCCTCCAATTGAGATTGAAGAAGTTTCGCTTGTGTGTTGGTTGGCAATTGTGGCGGCTTGATGCACACTCAAGGTCTGCTACTCCAGTCGCTATGCTGCAAGTTGAGGTTTACGTTCGCTTCCGTGAATTGTTGAAGGTAAACTGCGGAAGCCCGCGGTGCGCAGGCCAGATAGATGGCCGTTCTCTCAGCATCTTGATGTTCAGTTGGCATTCTCATCTCTGAGCACCGGGGCCGTCGACTGCGGTAAACTTTATACGCTTTCGGTCCTGATTCTGGGATGTATGTCTAATCGACCGCCCCATGATTTTGTTCCCGACGCTCCGTCCGATGCCAATTCAGCGAGCGAAACGAACCTTGCGTCAAGCACGTGGGATTGATCCAACCGGGGTTCCAGGTGCAGTAATCGGCAGATACCACCTGCTGCAGATGGTCGGTGAAGGTGGTATGGGCGAGGTTTGGCTCGCTGAACAAAAAGAGCCGGTCCGGCGGCGAGTCGCCCTGAAATTGATAAAGGCCGGAATGGACACCCGCGAAGTAGTGGCCCGGTTCGAATCAGAGCGGCAGGCTTTGGCATTGATGGACCACCCTGCCATTGCCAAAGTCTACGATGCGGGTTCCACCTTACAGGGAAGACCGTACTTCGTCATGGAGTACGTCGCGGGAGTGCCGATCACGGAGTACTGCGATAAGCACAAGCTGTCGATGCGCCAGCGGCTGGAGCTCTTCGTAACCGTTTGCGATGGCGTGCAGCATGCCCATCAGAAAGCCATCCTGCATCGCGATCTGAAGCCTTCGAACATCCTCGTGAGTGAGGTGGACGGGAAACCGGTGCCGCGGATTATTGACTTTGGCGTTGCGAAAGCCACCTCGCAGCGGCTCACGGCAGACACCATGTACACCCGGGTGGGAACCATTGTGGGGACACCCGCATATATGAGCCCAGAGCAAGCCGATTCGGCGGGTGCGGACGTGGACACGCGTACGGATGTGTACTCGCTGGGAGTGGTGCTTTATGAATTGCTGGTGGGGGCGCTACCGATAGATTTCAGCAAGACGCCTCCGGATCAATTTTCCAGCCAGCTGCGCGACCGCGATGCGCCGCGACCGAGCACCAAGGCGCGCACTCTCGGTGAGCAGACCGGAATTACCGCACAGAATCGCGGAGTAGACCCTCCTACCCTCGCGCGGCAGTTGCGGGGAGATTTGGATGCGATCACTCTAAAATCTCTGGAAAAGGATCGCTCACGACGCTACGCTAGCCCCTCCGAACTGGTGGGCGACATCACCAGGTATTGCGCAACGAGCCGATTGCCGCGCGTCCCGCGAGCGCCGGATATCGGGCTCGAAAGTACGTGCGGCGGCACCGCGCGGGCGTGGCCGTAGCTACCATTGCAGTCATGCTGCTGTTCTCCGCGGCAGTCATACAAACCATCCAGTTGCGGCGCATCAAGCGCGAACGCGACCGTGCGGATCGCGTGACCGAGTTCATGACCGGCATGTTTAAGGTGTCGAACCCGAGCGAGGCTCGCGGGAACGAGATCCGGGCGCGCGAAATTCTGGATAAAGCATCGAAAGACATCGACAACGGCCTCAAGCAGGATCCGGAACTCCAGGCCCAAATGATGCAGGTCATGGGCAACGTGTATGAGAGCCTCGGCCTGTACTCACAGTCCGAGCCGCTGCTCCGCCGCTCCGTAGAAATCCAGCGCCGGACGTTTGGCGCGAGCAACCCAGAGACATTGAAGTCCATGAGCGATCTCGCTGAAGTGCTGCAGGCGCAAAGTCATTACAAAGAGGCAGAGAACTGGATGCGTGAGACGCTGGATCACCGCGTGAGACGCTGGATCCCCGCCGCCGGGAATTGGGACCCGAGCACCGCGATACGTTGGCTGCCATGTCGCACCTGGCCACGATCCTGAATGATCAGGGGCGCTTCCCGGAAGCGGAGAAGCTGAATCGCCAGGTGCTCGAAGTGGCCAGGCGGGCGTTTGGCCCACAAGACAAGTTGGTAAGGATGGCGACGACAAATTTCGCGATCAATCTCGCTTATGAAGGCAAATACTCGGATGCCGGTAAGGCTTTTCAAGAGGTGCTGGAAATCGACAGACGCGCGCTTGGCCCCGATGATCCAACCGTGTTGGGCGACTTGAATAATCTGGCCGCCTGCCTGCTGCAACAGGGCCGCTACGCGGAGGCGGAAAAAATGTATCGCGACGCGGTTGAGGTCAAGCGCCGGGTGCTGGGACCGGAGCATCCCGACACTGTAATGTCGTTGGGAAGCCTGGCTTTGGTTCTTACGAACGAGAAACGTTATGACGATGCGGAGAAACTGTACCGCGAGACACTGGAAATGAAGCGGAGAAAGCTTGGTGCGGAACATCGCTCAACACTCGTTACCATGGGCAATCTGGCGAATATGCTCTCTGAAACAGGGCGCTACCCCGAGGCCGAACAACTAATCCGGCAGACGCTGGAAATAGAACGGCGAACCCTGGGACTGGAGCATTCCGATACTTTGGCCTCACTTCAAGTTTTGGGCGAAACATTGAAGAACGAAAAGCGCTACGCCGAAGCGGAAAAGGTCTACACGGATACGCTGCAAGGTCAGCGCCGTGCGCTCGGCGTGGAACATCCTGATGCTGCCTCGACGGCCTATGACCTGGCTTGTGTCCTGGCACTGGATGGCAAGCGAAGTGATGCTCTCTCCAACCTGCAATTCGCTGTGGAGCATGCGTTACCTGCCGAAAAGCGTCACAGTCTGGAAACGGATGCCGATCTCAAATCTCTCCACGGCGATGCGCGCTTCGAGGCTCTCGCCGCGTTCTCACGCCAGCAAGCCCCAATGCTCCACTAAGTCAAATTCGGTCAAACCCGAGGGAATGGATCACCACGGCACAACCGGAAGGTACCCATTCGGAAAACGCACGATGCCTCCTTGTGGCATCTGCCCACCGTGATTGCTTGCCTTCTCTGGTTATTCCTCATTTTGCGCCGACGTGCAAGCAGCGAAACGCAGGCCAGGGAGATTTTTTCCCACAATGTGGCCGACCGACGGCCGTGGACATCTCCTCTCGGAGCCAACTCCTTGGCTCAACTATAAGTCGGCTTACTAACACGAAGTTCGCCCGCCGTGGATCAAGCTCCTGAAAACGCGCAAGGCAGGAACTCCATTTAGATTTGCTCGTAATCTCTATGATCCGTTTAGCTTCACAAATGCCAATTATCGAAGCTAATGTGGCCGTGGAGCGTTGGGCGCGTACGTGTCGGGCGTGCCGAAGTGCTGCTGTACTCATACAAAGACGACGGCCATCACCAACTACTTCATGCAAAAGTCAGGCCTTTGAGTCCGGTTTCGAAAAACACTCGACCGCGCTGGGTTGATCCAGCCCTAGTGGCTCTCCGCCTCTCTCCGAAGTCGACGTACGTTCCTCCATAGAACACGCCCGGGGAATAGCAGAATCGCGGCTACGATCAGCAGGCTGGGGCCATAGGCGAGGAGGAATACCAAAACCCCAATCGCGCCATGGATTACGCTCCTGTAACCTTCTACAGCCGCGTTTCTTAGCCGGCCTAGCGTCGATGAATGATCTACTCTGAGCGGCTCTTTATACTCCTCCGCGACTTGTAGCTGAACCGTAGCGAATGCGATCCGAGTCGAGAGATTTTTCAATTCCGCTTCCATACTTTCAATCTCGCCACGCGTGTGATCGATCTGTTCTTCAACCGCAAGCACGTCCGAAAGCTTACCCGTTCTCTGGCGAAGAAGCTCGTTCAGCCGCTGCTCGGTATTGCGCGCGTTCTTAAGCCGTGCTGCCAAATCGATGTATTGCTGTGCTACTTCGTGGCCGGATTCAGACTCGGTGTGGACACGCCCAAGCTTTCTCAAATCTGAAAGCAAACTGTTGAGCTGCGCAGCCGGAACGCGCAAAGTGGCCGTCAAGAAATGTCCCTGGTCAGATGGACTATTGAGCGAGAGCTGCGCGACATAGCCTTGGTGGATACCCAGCCTCCGAGCGACTTCCTCGCGCGTTTTTTCGAACTGCTGGGTCGTCATGCTCAGTTCCGCTGTTCGGACGATCAGAGGGCCGCTGGGCTCGGGCGTTTGGCCGGCCTGCGGTACTGGGGCCGGTGCTTCAGACGGCAAACGCGAAAGAGCGGCCATCCCCTCGGACCTTCCGGTAGACTGCATTGAGCGCTGTATTTCCATGCGCTCCTGCAACGCCCCATTCCGAGCCGGCTCGCTCACACGCATGTACTGGGGCGAGGTTGATACCCGGACCATCACACCTATGACGACAAGCACACCTGCAGCTCCGACGGGCCATATCCAACGGGGTGCTCGCTGAAGCGAGAATGTCTTTCGAGATAGCTGCTTCTTCTCAGATTTCGTCTGTTGCAGGGCCCTCACCAGTGGCTGGCTCATAGCGAAGCGGGGTGGGGCGATCTGCCAATCCAGCAGCTGCCGCGAAACGCTCTGTAAGTCCGCTGCGAGAGCTCGGCATTCGCTACAATGCTCGAGATGAGTTGCTGCCATAGCCGCGCGTTCGACCGGTAGTTCGCCGTCCAAATAGGCCATCAATTCTTCTTTTCGAATGGGATGGGTGATCATCTGGATTGTTCACTTCTGAGCGTTATTCGTTTCTGTTGCAGGTTCCAAATACTCCCTGATTGACATCCGGGAACGGAAGAGTCTAGAACGGACCGTGTTCATCGGTATTCGAAGGACGTCGGCGATCTCCGAATAACTGAGTTGCTCATATTCACGAAGCATCAGGATCTCGCGTTCAACGGGTGTAAGCCTTTCGAGAGCCTCACGGACCCAAATGTTCGCATCCGGTGATGCCGCGGTTCCACGTTCGCGTGACGGCTCCGACCCTAAGTCATCCTTGGCTCGTTTACGACGCTCGGCCGCCACAAGATTCAAAGCGATTCCATACAGGTAGGTACGCACGCGAGCCCGCGGCTCATAGCGCGAAGTTGCCTGCACGACGGCGAGAAAGGTCTCCTGCGCAAGGTCCTCTGCTCGCGCGCTATTCTCAAGCCGGCGTCGAAAAAATCCAAACAGCGGTTCACGGTAGCGCTCGAAGAGCTGTTCAAAGGCTTCGTGCGATCCACCTTGGAAATCCAACATCAAAGCTTCGTCGCTGACCATGAATATGGCGTCCCTCGGCCCCGGCAAGGCGGCCGGTCGGGTTTCTGTTCACAACTGTAATGTCTTCCCCCGGCATAAAAGTTCCCGCAGCCGCCTAAAATTGTCCAAGGCCGGGAACGCCGCCGATTCTACCTGTTGGTTTTCGTTGTTTGCTGCTGGGTCCGGTCCAGAGGTATTGGATGGATACTCGAATAGCGTCGGACATTCGTGTTAGCAGGGGCGGACCGTCGCTGAGACGCGTTGGCGGGAAAATTTGAAGCATCGGTGACGAAGTAAGCGTTGCGACAGAGCCGTCGCCTGGGAGCGCGCAGTGGCTGCAATCACAAACGGCAATTTAGGCGCCGCTCTAGTACTGCTACTCCCCCGAAGGGCAATTGAGCGTACGCCGTATTAGCGGGAACATGAGTTGTAAGGAACGAGACGTGAACAGCGAAGATCAAGAACGAATGCGAACCTGCACTGGTAAGGTCGCGCACCCCACGCGCGACATTGCGTCGCTCGAAACTGAAAGGCTCAGAAGAGTTAAGAGGAACCCCCCCGGATTCGACTTCCAACCTTAACAGATGTCCATTCTGCCGGCTCTACCACGTCGGGCGATCCAATGAGAGTCAGCGTCCATGCTGATGTTTTTCTTCCTGCCCTGATCGGATTCAGCTTCATAGCTCGTCCTGGCCTTTTCGCATCCGCTTGCGGCAGATTCAGAGTTTTCTACAAAACCTAATCTCGTGAGAGGAGCAGAGGAGGACATGAGCGCAACAACTGATCGATCGCAGGAGGGCTCAGTCGATCGCCACAAACAGCACTTCGAATTCCGTTTCGGTGTCCGGTTGAGCGTCACGTGAACCCAAACTGTTGCCACAGAATGGTGTCACTGTACTACAAGTTGGGGCGCAGGCCGGCGGCGCTTAGAGCGCGCAGTATCTCGGCAGGCTGCGCACTTCGTGCTGTTAAACTGGCTGGCAAATAAGCGAACAGCAGATGCGGGCTTCGTTGCACCGTGTATCTGATTGCATCTAAATCTTTTTAGCTGACGGCTGGCTCTCCGCGCGCCCGACCACAGCTATGCAGCCGTGTAGTTTCGGAGTTCGTATTGCGCAATCGTCGACGGTTCCGTTGCCTCACACGTGAGCTTGTGATGCAGGGCATCTGTTCGGGTCACGAATTCCACTGTGTGCAGCTTTCTGTCGCTGCGTCCCCGGAACATGACACGCGTGTTTTCAGCCGTAATGCGCACAGTTTCAACGGGCCGGAACTCGTCTATCCGCAATCTGCCTGATTCGGCACGCAGGAAATACTCGGCGACTTGCACGGGTCTCGGGAAACAGCAGCGGCCCCGGTAGCCGGGCAGCCAAACCTCGCCGGCATCGGATCGATGCACGATTTCGGACACATGCTCAGGGCGCACACGCCCGTAATAAACTCCGTACGGAAACAGGATGACATTGCCAGCGAACCGGTCCCCGCCAACATGCGAGCATTGCCAGGCCCTTGTGGCGGCGACTTTGCGGAACGCCGACCAAACAGGAATGCCGAACTTCGCGCAGCACTTGTCGTGACGACCATGCGTGCAGACCGCGAACATCAGTTCATTGAACGGTTCACCGCCGCCTTCGATAATGCGCAGATCGTCGTGATCAGGAATCATGTACCGGGTCGCTGAGGGTAGGTCATCGCAGGATCGCACGAAGAAGCAGTGGAGTGGGCCTGCCCGATGGTGCTCTTTTCGGATCAAAAGCGCTCGGTCGATCACCGGGCGGCGAATGTGGTCGTTCGATTCAAGCGAGAGCAGCGTGCTGTGCTGGACAGCGTTCCTCCGCCATGCACCCGGGTGCTCCAGAAGTAACCAGGAACGAATGCGCGCCACGGTGCCGTAGATCGCTTCTCCATTGGCGCGAGACTCAGCGGCACAGAAAAATCGCTCTTGTTTCATTGCATCAACGCACCACAACGAGACCGTTCGCCGCTAATTCCCTGACAAACTCGCGAACAACCCTGGAGCCTAGGAATCCGGTTGCGATCCTGTCGAGATCATCGTTGGTGCATTCGCGACCGGAGACCAGCAGCTCGAGCAGGGGACGGGCGGACGCAGCGAACTTCCACCTGCGATCATGCATGGCGATTACGATGTCGTCGCCGCTCGCTTCCATGTGGACTGGGCGTTTGCCGGTCCATTGTACGCGCCACGGAGCGGGCGGCAGTACGTCATCAGTCGCGGACCACGGAAGAGCGAAATGTGGACGGGGTGCACTATTTGCATCGACATGCGCCATATATTCCTGTATGAGCTCGAGACGCCACGCGATCACGACTGCCTCCCACAGCCGGTTAGCGTACGCACGTGTTGCAGTAACTCCGTGAAGATGTGGGACGTCCTGACGGACGATGTCCGACGTGCGAAGCCGGTCCACGAACCACGACAGAAAATCAAGGCCTGTCGGGTTACTCACTCCGATTGTGAGATGAAGGGTTGGCTCATCGAGCGGAGTGGCGACATGCCACCATCCGCGCGGGATATACAGCAGATCCCCGTCTTGCAGGACTCGTTCCCAGAGAACCTCAGATGGTGGATCCGCCGCACGCTCGACATCGCGCGCCACGGGGTACGGTCGTGTGGCGCCATACACCTTCCAGTGCTTGCGGCCCGCGACCTGAAGAATGAATACATCGTGGTCGTCCCAATGCAGGTCGAACCCGTGCGAGGTACGCCACCCCGAGTACGAGTTCACCTGTATACGCACTCGAAAAACGTGCTCGAGTGACTCTGCCAGGCGACGAATCGGCCGGTGCAACTCATCAACATGATCGATCACCAGCGTCGCACCCTCGCGCAATTCACGGGTCAACTCAGCCGATTTCAGCCGCGGGAGTCGCTGGTCGTTAGTTCGCCGCTTCCGCTGGAAGGACACGTACCGCTCAGCTGGAACCGGTTTGCCCGCGCGCATCAGACGAAGGTCAGGAGGTTCGAGCCTGTGCTGCTCTAGAATGTCGTTCAGAACAGGCCACGGAAGGAGTGCCGAGAACTTGCCCGGAGTTCCAGGCACATAAACAGATTTCTGACCATAGTCATTGGCAAGAAATGCGTCCATGGCAATCGGGTGTAATATGCTTCCGAGATCGTGCGGAATTGCTTCAAGGGGAGCTAGTTGTGATTGAGCAGGCTGGCTCAATCTTTGCCGTCCGAGTCGCGGGAATCCTCGCCGCGGTCATCTTTGTCGGTGGAATCTGAATCGGCTTTGTCGCTGTCGCTAGAATCGTCATCGCCCTTGTCGCTGTCCTTCGAATCGTCATCGCCCTTACCAGATGTACGGCGGTCGTGAACGTCGTGGATCGGTTCGGAGCCGATGAACAACCCGGACCCTCGCTGGATTTCGGTATCGTCTTGTTTCTTCAAACATCACCTCGCTTGTGACCGTATGGACGCGGGCAACTGCAAAACTATTTCAAACAGCATCGTGGTGCTCAGCGAGGCTTCTGTTTGATTCGCACACTCGATTCATGAATGTCCCATAGATCGTTCCTGACCGCGCAGCGATTACGAGTGATTTCTGGTGGTCGGACATGGTTCAACAACCGCCGGTTGGCGCTTTCGCTGACACTCCGCAATTGCGTACGGAGGCTCAGTAAGGCTCCGTGTTCCCGTCACCATCGGGAACGTTCGGGACTCGGGGCGCGTCGTGTGGCTGATTTCCACTGGCTTTGAGATCGGCAGGTACACGGAGAAACTGGCCGAATCACGCTCGAGAACGTAGACTCGTTCCGAGTTGGTCTTGAGTGTCCCGAGGGAAATGTGTCTCGCTTGGACCCCTTTGGGTTAGTGCTGGAGCCAGTAAACATGAACTTGGCCACTTTGGGCGATCAGGTTATCACCTCGATAAAGCCGTCAAGGAACTTCCTCCAGGAATTTTGCCGTCGTTTGTGCGCAATTGGCCGGTATCTACTCGGAGCTTTTTCGCACCAAGAATGCCGGCGCGCAATAACAGCTCGGAGCTCATCGTTTCTCTGGAGCGCAAATGCAGCGAGTCAATTCTGGCCGGAATGTAGCGGAAGTGACAATCATTGTTCCGGAGTTTAGGGACGACGCATCCATCAGGTGACATGGCGGAGAACGGGCTGAGAGGTGCTACCCCGGCAATCATCACCTGAACCAGCACAGGTCCAGAGCCCTCGTTTCCAACCGGTCATCGTTCATCGAGTTCACAGGTTACTGTGCCGGCGCTTTCCGGTCGGGGAAATCGACGATGTTCAAGTTCAGCGGAAATTGTCGTTCGCGGCGAGACGACGTTTGCAGCCTGCCTTTGCCCCACTCGCCTTCGATACCAGGTGCCGCGGCGAATTCCGCCGCTGATACCTGTCCGTCTAAAGCGAACGACTCGATTACATAAGGCAGACCGTTCGACCCGAGTACAGAGGCGCTGTCCATGATGTGGAAATGCAGGTGTGGGCCCGAGGTATTGCCTGTATTGCCCAGTTTGGCGAGAATCTGCGCGCGCTTGACACGCTGCCCCGGCTTCACCAGAAGGGAATTTTTCTGCAAATGCGCGTAAAATGCGAAAAATCCGTTGCCGAGATTGAGCACAATGTGATTGCCGTCGACGTTATGGATGTTAACGGTCCTAGGGTCCGGCAACCGCCCTGGAACTTGGTTATCGAGTGTGTCGAGTGTCTCAGTAACTGTTCCGTCGGCTACGGCGATTACATCGGCTCCATAATCGGGGTAACTGTGCACATCGGAAGGATCTCCGTGGACGAGACGTCCGCCGCTATCCAGGAGCACCCAATCCATTGCGAAGCGCTGGGCGAAGTAGATTTTGCCGTTGACGGTCACAGATGCTGCGCGGTGTACGCCGTCGGGTTCGCAGCAGCCATTGACCGCGACCCAGCCTTTTCCCGCGAGCGGCGGTCCAATCTCGAGCGTCGTTCGTTCGAGGGGCAGTGGCGCGACGAGATAGCTGAGTGGAACCGGCCTCGTGGGACTTAAACTCGGCGTCCCTCCTCCAAGAATCGAAACGCGATGTTCTAAGCGTTCCGGGACTGTGGCATCCGAGTCGAAGGCAAGATCGATCAGAAAGAGGCGCGTCCCATTGTATTCAATTTCGGTGCTGTCAACCGAGCCATGTGCCGTGGTGCGCAGGCGCGACAGCAATTGATGGCGGTCGTATGTCGCGATGTCCGATGACGGGTTGTGCCCATCGACTACTTCGATCTTTTGGAGTGTGGCCGGTGTGGCGTTCGCGTTTGTTATCAACAGTTCGTAGACGACGTGCTGTTTCGAATCCGTTCCGCGAACAGAGTGGGTTCTCGCTGTCAAGGCGGAGATCACAACTGGGGTGAATTCGTCGAATCTATCCGACTGGTTCGCATGAACGGCGACAGCGAGTATCGAAATGATTACGGCGAGTCTAATTCTCACCCCAGAATTATATGCTTGCCGTCAGGGAATGTTGCCGAAACTGAGGTTCGTGGATGCGCGCTCTCATCGAGCCAGAAAGACATGTGGATGCAACTGAAGCTTTACGTGCGTTATCTTCGGTTAAGTTGCGCGTCGCGCTACACCGGGCTTCGAAAGCGCCGATCAGCCATTGCACCTGTGCTTTTTTGCTCATTCCTCTTTATCGAATTCGCTCTTGACCTTGTGAAGTGTAAGGACCGAAGGTTGAAGTACGCCGATCGCGACTGCTCGGCCTCTCGGAGGAAAATTCAGCCTTTCGTAACCGACAAAATGATTCAATAATCCGAGTGCGGAAGAATCTGACATTCAGCGGTAAACTTCCAAGATCGCGCAAAATCGCGAGAACGAGTGCGTTCTGCCTGTACGCCGAGAATCTGGAAAATCGTCCCGCGGCGGCGAAATTTCAGGCCGATTCTAGGTCCCTCAAAGCGAGAAGCACCATAGAAGACTAAATCTTGAGTGGGGTTATTAACGGACTCAGAGGTCACAGTTTGAAAATGCGGAGTGAACACGATAGCTTTATCTATCTCCTGTAGGTGCTAAGGGACCAGAATCTTCTCAGAGAGATTCTCATTTTTGCTTTTGTATCCCCTTACCTTGATGCGTCGGCACTTCGAAAGCCGCGGCTCTTACGTAAACGAGTTGTAAATTTCTGATAGACGTCATGACGTGAGGAAGGTTCTGCCGTCTTGAACGTGTCTGCGGTTTTATTCGCGGCGTGATGCTCTGTCTTGCATAGCCGATGCAGGTGTATATAACAGCGCGGAGAGTTCAGGGACCTGTCTGTCCAGCAACCGCCATGTTTTTCGGTCTGACGCGCGCGCATGTGCGTTGGTCTCTACGTGCTCGCTCGCGATCCGGAGAAGGTCGAGGCGCTCCGGCAAGCGATGCGGCGCGAGTTCCTGTGGCTACGCCCTCTATCGTGCCCGTATGGCCTTCCGCTGTACTTGCTCAGAGAAGGGGACTGCCGCACTCTGGCCGCGAGCGTCTCCTTGCGGTCAAGACATCGCGGGTGACGGGGCCTTCAGCCTCGGGATGATAGCCGACTACATGGACAGCCTTGTTGCCTATGGCGCCAGCTTCTACCGAAATCTTTTCTGGGAGGCCGGTCTCGTGGGCCAGGTGCTGTACCTTGAGGCGGAAGAGGCGGGCATTCGTTCGACCGGGATCGGCTGCTACTTCGATGATCCGGTTCACGAGGTGTTCGGCATCTCTTCGCGTGATTGGCAGAGTTTCTACCATTTCACGGTGGGTGGCCCAGTCGAGGACAGACGCCTTACCACGTTGCCTGCGTACAACTTGGGGGAAGCAGGATGAGCACTCGACATCCGTATCGATGCATTGAGGGAATCTCTCTTAAAGCAGATCTCCCGACGTCGAGACGGAAACACGGGAGCCGCTCTTTGACCTTCTACGTTGACTGCCCGCAGCCTCGCTCGGGAGCTTCACCAAATCAATGTGAGGTTCGAACCTCAAAAAAATAGAACCGCGAGCAATTCCGAGCATCTCCATAAGGTCAACACTGCAAAATGTCCCATCAAGGGTTAACACATGCGGCGATACGTTCTTAGGATTTTGCAGGCCGCTGCACTTCTTCTGCCGTCTCGTTCCCAGTTAGAGCTTGGCAGAATTGCCATCATTGTAATGGCGCTGTTGACGACGGCTGTCGTTGCAGCCGGTCAAGTCGAAACCATTGATGCCACGGCCCGCGGCACCAGCACTCAGATGGGGAAGATTGGCAGTATTAAGATAATCATTTCTCAGTACTCCACGCCGGAAGACCGGGAGGCTTTGAAAGATGCCTTTCTGAAGGGTGGCCACCAAGGGCTGGTAAACGCTCTGTCAAAGATGAAGTCTTCGGGCCGCATCTCAATACCGGGAACCGTGGGCTACGATCTCGCCTATATTGTGACGATCCCTCCGGGCGTTCGCCGGGGATCGTGAGCGGCTGCGCAGGTTCGAGCAGGAAGCGCGTTCGGCGGCGGCACTCAATCACCCCAACATTATTTCGGTGCATGACATGGGCACGGCAGAGGGTTCGCCGTACATCGTGTCCGAGCTGTTGCAAGGACAGAACCTGCGCGAATTCCTGCGCCATGGAGCGGTACCCGCCCGCAAAGCGCTCGATTATGCGATCCAAGCGGCAGGTGGTCTGGCTGCGGCCCACGATATTGGCATTGTGCATCGCGATCTC
>JBJMGM010000026.1:0-2910 GCA_045807905.1 Bryobacteraceae bacterium
ACAAATTCATCGGTCCAGAGATCCGGGTCATAGCGTTCCACGTTGGGGTCGTTCCCGACATGGCGCGTCCGCGTCGTCGGCAGCGACAGGAGATTCGTGCGAAGCGTGCTTTCGTTGGCAGCGCGATCGGCCCAAAAGGCCCGCCGTGGCTTCCAATTCGCCCCCAGGCCTTCGTTGTGCGCCACAGCGTCCTGGACGATGAGAGCCTCGATCCGGTCCGGATGGGCCAAGGCCATGCGAAAACCCACGGGGCCGCCGTAATCCTGCATGTACAGCGTGTAGCGCGAGAGCCCGAGCGCTTGGGTGAAGTGATGCATGATCTGGGCGTAGTGATCGAACGTATACGCGAATGTTTGCGGGTCCGGCCAGTCGCTGTGTCCGAAGCCCGGGTAATCGGGCGCGACAAGGTGGTAGCGATCGGAAAGCCGGGCGAAGAGCGGCTCGAACATGCGGGACGAAGAGGGCAGCCCGTGGAGCAAGAGAAGCGTTGGGGCATCCTTCGGTCCTGCTTCCCGATAGAAGATTGACAGTCCGTCTACCTTCACTGTGCGATAAAAGACATGCTGTGACATACCTATCTTGATCCTTTCTTGGCCTTCGAGATGACCGGCAGTAAACTCGATTAAGAGGAGTAGCGCCGAGTTCCTCGCGATTGTTCCGAGCTTCATGGCAACCTCAGAGATCCTGCGCCGTGGGCCGGATGACGACCTCGTCGATTTCCACCTCGGGCGGTTGCTCGATGGCGTAAGCGATCGCGCTCGCGATCGAGTTGGCCGGGATAGCCATTTTGTAAAACTCACGCAAATTCTCTCTGGTCGCTTCCTCCGAGCTGCTTTCCGGGATCTCCGTGGCAACAGCACCGGGCGAGATCATCGTGCAGCGGATGTTTTCGGAATGTAGCTCCACCCGCAGTCCTTCAGTCAACGCGCGCACAGCGGACTTCGTGGCGCTGTAAACCGTCCCGCCGGGCGCGAACACTTTGATCCCGAAAACGGAAGCGACGTTGATGATGTGACCGCTCTTCTGCTTCTGCATTTGAGGCAGGGCAGCGGCAACCCCGTAGAGAACTCCCTTAATATTGACATCAATCTGCCGATCCCATTCCTCCACCTTGAGGAGCTTGATCGGTGCGATGGGCATAATACCAGCGTTATTCACCATGACATCCACGCGGCCGAAGCTGTCGACGGCTCCTTTGATGAGTGCTTCCAGTTCAGCGCGCTTCGTGACGTCGACGGCAAACCCGATAGCCTTCCCGCCTGCGCCCGAAATCTCTTTCACGACGGCGTCGATCCGATCCTTGCGCCGCGCTCCCATTACAACCTTCGCGCCGTGTCGCGCAAGAAGCTTCGCAGTGCTTTCTCCAATGCCGCTGCTCGCTCCGGTGATTACTACGACTTTGTCTGCAATATTTGACGTTCCCATTCCTCTTTCTCCTTATTACTAGGTAGGTATCAGGCGGACACCTCAAAGATCGCTTCCAGCTCGACCGGGGTGCCGAGCGGAAGGCTTGCGACGCCATACACCAGGCGGCAAGGGCTCTTGTCTTTTCCGAAGACGTCTTGCAGCAACTCCGAAGCGGCGTCAGCGACTTTCGGCTGATCGCGGACATCTCCCGAAGTGGCCACCGACACGCCGAGCCGGACGATCCGCGTCACTTTGTCGAGCGATCCCAAATGCTGCCGCGCGACAGCGAGGACGTTGAGCGCCGCGAGGTGAGCCGCCTTGCGCCCCGCTTCCACATCGAGCTCCGCGCCGAGGCGCCCAATGAATTTCGCCCCGTGGCCTTCCGTGGGAAGCATCCCGCTCAGAAAAAGCAGATTGCCCGTCTGCACCGCTTCCACATAGGCGCCGAACGGCTCAGGTGGCGCCGGAAGCTTGATGCCAAGTTCTTTCAACCGCTGCTCGGCACAGGCCGACCGAGAGCCTTCGCGGGTTACCATTTGCTCTTTCGAATGTGTATTCATGTATCTCTCTCCAAACGGATTCACATGTTTTGGTGAATTTCAGATTGCCCCGATTGAGAGCATCATGTCGTTTGACGGAACTTATCCGTCAAACGACATTATATCGCAGTCTAGTAACCGTTGACATCGACGACAGCTTGGGCAAAGGCCTGCGG
The DNA here is from genome assembly GCA_045807905.1 of Bryobacteraceae bacterium. Lineage (GTDB taxonomy): Bacteria > Acidobacteriota > Terriglobia > Bryobacterales > Bryobacteraceae > Bog-105. The sequence goes on from JBJMGM010000026.1 coordinate 2,123, forward strand.
AGCTTCCTGCGGCACGTTATGCCCAACCGGCAGAGTCTCGTGCGCGTACTTGCCTGAGAACTTGTCGCGGTAAGCTGCGCCGTCCCCGGGAGGCGTAAAGGGATCGTATTTACCATCAATGGTGATCGTGGGCACTGCGATGACCGGTCTAAACGCGATTGCGCATTCGATAGTGAGTTGGGAGTTGGCTACGGTGACAACATGTATGAGGGACTGCTCTACTGGGTACAGGAAAAGCATACCGTATTTTGAGGAGAAAAATAAATCCTTTAACCCCTGACAGGCCCTCTAAGAGCTTCTTCGCAAAAAGACTGCCCGGTTGTCGCAACGAGGTCTTCTTTTCTTCATCATACCTAAGCATATGTCGTAATAGGTACTTTGTCAAATATTTATATTATCTCGTCAACTATTAATATGAAACAAAATTATAATTTCTCAAGAAAAAATTCTGCGCGGACATTTCAAGCATCCTCTCCCAGGAAGTCTGGTACTGCCATGGGATATTGGATAATTCAAACAGCCACTGCGAACTCATTTCCGGCTGATCTTTCCCTCATACGACTGTCCAGGTAGGATCAATTATGTTACGCACCTGCTTCTCTCATGCTAGATAGTAGCAAATGGATGTACAAGCAAATGAACCACATCGTCAGCTAAGTGGTATTATAAGGTAGAGTATCGCGGAACAATGCTCTACCTTATAATATTGGCGGCGCTTTTTGGATAATCAAACCCTAAACCTTTTACACCAAACAGCACAGTTTTTCAAAAGCCAGCGCACCCAGGCG
>JBJMGM010000027.1:0-5756 GCA_045807905.1 Bryobacteraceae bacterium
AGCGTTTCACAAGCGGCAAAAAGGATAGGATAGTTGCCGTGCCAGGCTGCGTTGAAGTCTGCGCCATCAGCGACGAGTAATTCCATCATCGGAATTCGATCACTGGAGAGTGCGGCGCGCATCAGCGGAGCATCACCTCCCTGATGGATATCCGCTCCGCGGTCGATCATCCACTTTGCCATAGTCAAACGCGTCTCATTGGGTGGCATGCGCGGAACCCTACACTCGGCAACCCAGGTAAGGGGCCCATCGTTGGCGTAGCCAAGGGGGGCGTTGTGCAAGGCTGGATTCCGCAACATCAACAATTGAACTAGGGGCAGATCGTTCCGATCGATCGCATCCTTAAGCTGTCCAGCTTCTTTAAGCGAATCGATTTGCGCCTTCAATTTAGGCCAGCTTGGGAAACCGTACTCACGCGCAATCTTCAGCTGTGCAGCGGCAAGCGAAGGAGCGGTGCCGTCCCTCAACAGGTCTTTGGCTTGGTCCTTCAGGTGCCGGAGATTCGGGTGATCAGGGAGGGTGCGCGTAGCACCAGGAAGTTGGTTCGACATTGCGAGTTCCTTTCATTAAAATGCCCGCCGTCCGCATTTCGGGCCGAAAGAAGTTTCGCGAAACTAGATTGGTTTTTAGGTGGGCTTCTACCTTTCCGCGGACCGGATGCGCCCTTCACGCTCCTACTAGCGTACTAGCGGCAGAGAGGTTATCCTCCCCTGTCGCAATGTGTAGATCTATACTTGGCCGTCACACGCGAGTATGCTGATTTCGGTAGAAAGTGCGCCTGAAAGGTCCAACCACAGTTCACTTCCGAATCACGATGGCACTGCCGATGACCGAGTGAAAGAACCGGCTTACAACTGTTTTCGAAAGTGTATACAACGGTCCACGACCTCAAACCCGAGCGCTTCGTGAGCACGTTGAGAGTTGAATGCTTCCAGCCACGTGTCGGAAGCCATCTCCGTGCAACCTTGATTTCGAGCCCAAGCTTCAGCTGCGCTAACAAGTCTCGTCCCGATTCTTCTGCGGCGGTGGGCAGGCGCAACGTACCATCCCTCGATAAAGCCTACCGGACGGGAAGGATTGCAGCCGTCTGCGTGTGATCGGAGACCAACCTCGATGAACCCTACAATCCGGCCATTCGTGTCCTGAGCCAGGAGAACAATCCCAGGAAATGCTCCGAGGCATTGGCCGCCCAGCAAAGGCGCAAGGTCCTGCTCGTGTTCAGCAGCATCGGCGTCAGGCCACAGGCAGTGACACATCTCGGCCACTTCCGAAAGATCTCCCAATCGTGCCTGACGAATAACGATTTGCTCCATGCCGACATGATACGCGCGCCAAGACGAAGTCTTCCATCATCGCCCAGCGTAGATCTATAAATCGCCATTACACATGGTTAATTTATACTAGATCGAGCAAAGCACCAGTTCGCACTTTACTTAATCACGCGAACACCGCCATTGCGGATGCAAAGCGATGGTTGACCCTTTAGGCGAGATATAGTGACGAATGGCTTTGTAGATGTCCTCCAAACGAACAAGCGAATTGCGGGAGAATTGCCGTTTCAACGGGGTTGAAGTCAACGGCGAGAATCACTACGACCGCAACTTGGGCCACAAGGGCGTGGGCAAACAGGCATATTCCGGCTTCATTAAGTGCAAATTGGCTCATAGTAAAGGGCTGACGGTTATCATTCCCGATCTTCTGTTTCTCGGCAAAGAGAGTAAGAGCTGGATTCAGCCGCTGGCGTTCGGACCGCCGCACTCGGTGGAAGAAACTCAGCCGTACTCAGCGCAACGATGAACACTGCCGGACAGATCGGCGGCATCCTGAGCCCAATCGTTCTCGCCTACCGTGCCGGCAACTGGAGCATGCCGCTCCATATCCTATCCTGCCTCTATCTCATGGCCGCAATCTGTTGGATGTTCAGAAACCGAGGCCCATCCCCGCAGCGCCGAACCGCAGATGTGAAGCTGGCGCCAAGCGTCCTTAGATTGCGGTGGTGCCGAATGTGTCTGCTCCTGCAACTTACTCTGGGTGGCTTGCACAAAAGACGATCGCTGGTTTTTGCCAAGTACCGGATGTACGGGTTGGATAGCTCTACACTTCGCCACAGGGCGGGATGTATCCGGTCTGATGGTCTTCTCACTTCTGATAAGCCCTTTTTGCGGCCCTCACCGATCTGAAGCGTCGCTGAATAGACGAACAAACTACAGAGTTTTTACGTACCTCTCGTTACCATTAGGAGATCAACGATGGCATTGCAGGACTTTATTGAGGAACTGCAGGTCCTCGGGCGGGACCTCGTCGACAGAGTGAGATCTCTAATTCACGAGGGCAACGTTCAACGGATCATCATCAAAGACGTCCAGGGAAATACATTTGTGGAGATTCCAGTCAGTGTAGCGGCAATTGGCGTGGTTCTGGCCCCTGTCCTCGCCGCAGTTGGCGCTATATCCGCACTAGTAGCAAAATTCACGATTGTTGTCGAGCGGGCTGACCCCAGGAATTCTGATACCCCAAAGACGCCGGGAGCATGACCCGTGTTTCACACGCCGTTGTAGGTTATATTCCAGTGAGTGTCGGGACATACTCAACTGGGTCGTCACCCATCGCCTAGCCAGCTGGAATGCGATGTGCCGTTTCATGCCATTGAGACCCTAGATTGACACACTGTGGCAGCTCTATACGGCGGTCGCCCCGTGTTGCAAGCACAACGAAATTCGTAAACGCCTAACGACATCTCGCGACTGCTAACACTCTGGGCGTCCGCTCCACCCGGTCCCGGAGACTAGCGGCGACAAACCATGGGAGCGGGCTTGCCTCGAAGGATGGGAAGGCGTGATCGCCAAACGTCGCGATTCGCCCTACGAACACCGGCGCTCACCATATTGGCTAAAGATGAAATGCGAGGCATCGCAGGAACTGGTGGTCGGCGGCTTCACTGATCCCAAGGGCGAACGCCGTGGGCTCGGAGCGCTGCTACTCGGCTACTTCGAAGGTGAGGACCTCGTCTTCGCCGGAAAAGTGGGCACCGGCTTCGACACGAAGCAGTTGGTTGGCTTCCGTGCACGCCTGGACGAAATCAAAATCGCCCAGAGCCCGTTCACCAAAGCGATCGGCCTGCCCCGCATCCGTACGCATTGGGTTCGGCCTGAGATCGTGGTACAGGTCGCATTCATCGAATGGACCGTCCACGGGAAGCTGCGGCACGGGCGTTTTCTGGGAGTTCGTCAGGACAAGAGCGCGCGTGAAGTTGTGCGGGAGACACGGTGATCACGCACCCGGCAGGGAGCTGAGTTGGGATGACGGATCTTCATCGAGCCGCGCCGCCAAGAAGAATCTCTACTCGCTTCGCTGATTAGGAGAACCGGTTCTGGGCTGCTATGTAGACAACCTTCCTGGCGCGATGACCGCGTGTACCTCTACGGCAGACTGGTAAATCCCTGCTCGATGTTCCACCGTCATGATTCGCGGCACGGTGACATCGGCGTAATTCCGTTTCAACCTGCTGGTTTTCTTACGTGGCCCGAACGCCTGTGAGACGGCTGCTTCGTCGATGACCTTTTTGATGTTGCCGAAGACTCGCGCCTGCTTTGGGAACCCGACTGCCCCAAACTCCGCTTGAGCGCCTCCATGATGACTTCCGCTCGCTTCGCGGGCGCTTATGTTTTCACCACGTCTTCCTTCCGGACCTGTTTCTTCCGGGCGAGTTCAATTAATCGCTCCGCTACTGTATCTTTCATTTCTTGCGTTGAGATGTCATCCTTGGATAGATTCTGAATCGATTTCTCAAAGCCGCGGACCTTGGCGGCCGTAACTTTTCCCTTCTTAGGCAGCCCGGCGTCTTTAGGTGTTCGAATCTCATCCGAGAAGCGTAATGTTTCCGCCCGTAGAATGCCGTTCTCCGCCAAAATCGCGACCAGGTACTCTTTCCCTCGCATCACAAACGTTGCGATGCCTGCGCGCCTGGTCTTTTCCATGGTTGTTGCAAGCAGCCGGTATGCTCTCTCGGATGCCTCACCGGGAACCAGGAAGTAGGCTCGTTCAAAGTACAGCGCCGGAATTTGATCGGCATCGACGAACCGGCGCAGATCGATGGCGCGCGATTTTTCCGGAGCAAGCCGTTCAAGCTCCTCGTCCGTCACGATGACATATTCATCCTTCTCGATCTCGTACCCGCGAACCATCTGTTCATCGGAAAGCTCCCGGCCTGTAGCCGGCGCATAATACCGTCTCGAGAGCGGGTGTCCCTGTGGACTGAGCATGCGGAGAGAAACGCGAGTCTGCCGGTTTGCGGGGAAAAGGTTTTACCGGTACGCTGACCCAGGCCGAACGTAATGGCACCGGACCAAAACGGGCGCGGCGAAGTGCCACTTTCCTGCTCCTCATCCATCTCAGGCAACAGCTTTCCCTCCTGCCCGCTTTGCTTTTTTCAGGCTCGCCGAGAGTGCGTCTACGAGCGAAGAAGGAGCGCGCTTCTGGCGAATGGCCTGCAGCTTGGGACGTCGGCCCTTCGCCTTCGCCTCAATGAACTGCATGACCCGCTCGCGGTATTCGTCGTGATAATCCTCCGGGCGGAACTCGTCTTGTAGAGCCGCGACTAACTGCTCAGCCATTCGGATTTCTTTCTCGTCCAAAGCACGACCGCTCGGTTTCGGTAGTTTCTTCGCCGAGATCACTTCATTGGCGTGGCGTAATGTAACGAGCACTAGGTATCCGTCTTTTACGTTCAGCGCACCGATATACTGCTTGTCGCGCATGACCCAGCGCGCAACACCTTCACGGTCTTTACCTTCTATTGCCTTTGCGAGTGCAAAATACGCGTTCTCGTCGCCATCAGGCCCGAGATAATAGGGGCGCTCGTACCATTGATGGTTGATTCGGGCTGGCGGGACAAAACGCCTTATCTCGATAGAATCTCCCGCGCTTCATGAGTTATGGCGCAGAAGTAACACATGGGTGCATCGCAATTGGCACACCGGCGCTCCGTTTCATAGGCGTAGAGTTGACCGCAAAATGCGCACACCTCGGTCGCATGGAGGATGGACGAAGGCTGTTCGCGTCGGGTACGAGGCATTAGACTCACCTTCTCTTTTATGGCCAGTTCGATATCACCGGCGGCATCCTCGCCTTGCGCACGGGGGCTGGAAAACTGTATGGCCGACAGCATTCGAACCTTTGACCCGCGCGCTAGGATATCGTGAGTATCTGTGGTTCTCAGCGCAGAACGTGCACTCATGCACGCGGGAACAGCGGGTACTTGACGGTTCTATTCAATTATGAGCACTCGGAGAATTGCGCTGATAACTGGCGCAGGCTCGGGCATCGGCCGCGCGGTCGCGCTGGCGTTTCAGGCAGCGGGTTATTCCGTTGTGCTGGCCGGGCGGCGCGGGGCAGAACTCGAACGAACGTCCGCGGAAGCGAATGGTACCGGAGGTGACATGCTGAGCGTACCGACGGATGTCAGCGAGCCGGCCGCAGTTCGAAATCTATTCTCCACGACCAAAGAGGCCTTCGGCCGTTTAGACGTATTGTTCAACAACGCCGGAATCAGCGGCCCGGCCAAAGGTTTCGAAGATCTTTCGCACAAGGAATGGAATGCGGTCGTCGCTGTCAATTTGACCGGCGCGTTTCTCTGCGCACAGCAGGCCATCTTGCTGATGAAAGCTCAAGATCCACGTGGCGGCCGCATCATCAATAACGGCTCTATCTCCGCGCATGCGCCTCGGCCAAACTCCGCTCCTTATACGGCCACCAAA
>JBJMGM010000028.1:0-32591 GCA_045807905.1 Bryobacteraceae bacterium
CGGCATCTTGGTGTGGCTTTTTTATCTACCGCACTGGAAGCTCACAGAAAGCGCGGAAAAGAAGCTGGCTTGCTTTTCGACCGGCCCGGCGATCCGACGCCCAGTCTGCAATTTCTTGAGCGAAGTGATCGCTACGTTCATATTGGTGCTGGTGGCAAGCGCACTCGTGTCGCGTCGTTTGGCGCCGGGCGGAGTTGCACCAGGGCTAGGTCCTATACTCGTAGGCGCGCTCGTCTGGAGTATAGGTCTTTCTTTGGGCGGAACCACCGGGTATGCAATCAATCCGGCACGTGACGTAGGCCCACGCCTCGCGCACACGCTTTTGCCGATCGCCGGCAAGGGTGGCTCGGATTGGAGCTATGCATGGGTCCCGATTGTCGGTCCTATCTGCGGTGCCGTACTCGCTGCCCTGTTCATCCGCTGGACCGGAATTTAACCAAGCATTCGAGCCTTCGTTATTCCCGGTTCGTAAACTCTGGATCCGCTCACGCACCCTTCCACTACCAGTCGAGCGCGCAGACCTAATTCCTAAGTCAAATAAGGCAACAGAAGTAAACATACAGCGCGCCGACTAAGTTGCATCTATTCCCACTTAATCCATTCGAGTAACTCACAAGTAATCGCAGTTACTATAAGCGCAGAGCTCGTTTGCAGATTGCTTTTGTATTCATATGCGAAATAGTACCGAATACTTTCTAACGAACCAGTACTGGTTAGGATTTTTCCTCACGACTTAGCACCCGAAAGCTATTTGACTAGGGTACGAATCCAGCTATACTGGCTCAACAAAACGAAAATTAAAACCGAGAAAAGCTGTGAGAAGCACTGACAGCAACGCAGCGCTTTTAGAAAGATTCAACGTGGGCCAGCAAATCGCACGTGGCATTGATCCGTTCTAGTCGGAGAAATCCGAGGTCTGTTGACTTCTAAATTACGCCTGCAGAGAAGAGTTACCGACAGTTTTTGACAGATATTGACCAGACAGCTCCGAGCTTTGCCTTGCCCGCAAAGCTCGAATCTAAAGAAAGGAGAAATAAACGAATGAAAGTCAAGACCAACGTAAAAGCTGGGAAGTCACTCTGGGGCGCCTAATTCTCGCCGAGCACTTCCTCGAGGAACTGGAGTCTTGCCTTGCCCGCAAGACTCCGAAAGGTTAAGAAAAGAGAATTAGCCATGAAAGTCAAGACAAACATCAAAGCTGGCCAATCCCTTTGGGGCGCCTAATACTCTTTTCGACTCTATAACAAGAATACTTTACAACAATCGGCCGCTCCGCATCAGCCGAGCGGTCTTTTTTTAACGTTTGCGCACAGAACACCCGCTCTTTCCCACATCCTCTTATGCGCACGAGCTCGATGCGCAGTGTCTGCTTCGCGGGTCACCTATCGAATGGCAAACAGCTTTCATCGCGTTACTCACTCTCTTCGGGCAGACAACGGCCTCACGTCGAGCGCCGGAATTATCCTTACCCTAGTCCTCGCGACAGCCTGGATTACGTGGGCTTTTGAAGCCCGGGTAACGCGCTACGAAATCTCCGAATCCGCCCGGCTGGAGGTGGATGCTGCAGGATATCCGATACAGGCCAGCGTGGCCGGCCAGTTGGTCGCTTCGGAACTCGTTCTGGGACATGAAGTCCATACCGGGGACGTGCTGGCTGAAATCGAGAGTGACAAGGAAAGACTTGGCTTGCAAGAGGAGCGGACTCGCCTCGCTACTCTAGAGCCACAGCTTGCCGCACTTCGGTCGCAAATGCAATCCGAGGAGCAGGGGCGAACGGACGAGCGCCGGGTGCTGAATCTCTCGATCGAGCAAGCTCGTGCGCAGTATCGAGAGACCCTGGCGCAAGCAATGGCTGCGGAGCAGGAATCCGTGCGTGCCACACGTTTACGAGCCGAAGGCATTATGTCTGAGGCCGATGCTCAACGCGCCAACGCAGCTGCTCAAGCTAAGCGATTGGCCGCGGAAACTCTCACAATTGCAATTTCGCGACTCGAACCCGAGCTAGAGGTTCGCGACACCGATCGTCGGATAGCCTACAAGCAATCACTTGGCGATCTCGCGAAACTCCAAGCCAGCATGGCTACTTCATCAGCGACGATCAAGCGTCTGCAGTATGAGATGGAACGCCGACGCATTCGCGCGCCGATCTCGGGGCGGTTAGGTGAGTGCGCCAACCTGCGGCCCGGCTCGCACATTAGTGAAGGGCAACAACTTGGGGTCATTCTTCCTCTCGGCACACTACAAATCATCGCCGAATTCCTACCGTCAGCCCTCGGTAAAGTACGTCCTGGGCAGCACGCTCTGCTACGGCTTCAGGGTTTCCCGTGGGCCCAGTACGGAACCGTTTCCGCCCAAGTTTCACGCGTCGCGGGCGAGGCCCGGGATGGGAAAGTAAGGGTAGAGCTAGCCCTTACCTCCGCCACTCCGTCTCGAATCCCTTTCCAGCACGGCCTGCCCGGTGCAGTCGAGGTGCAAATTGATCGTATCTCGCCTGCCGCCCTGATTCTGCGTGCTGCGGGTGATCTGGTGGGTGCGCCTTGAGGCGTTTCTTTGCGCCGGAGGTAGTTCAAACCTCCGCCCTGGACTGTGGACCCGCTTCTCTCAAATGCTTGCTCGAAGGGTTTGCAATCCACGTAGGCTATGACCGCTTACGCGAGGCGTGTCAGACCGGCATTGACGGTACCTCGATCGACACCATGGAGACAGTTGCCGCTCAGCTCGGCCTCGAAGCTGAGCAGGTGATGCTTCCAGTCGATCACCTCTTACTCCCCGAATCGAAAGCCCTCCCGGCTGTTGTCGTTGTGAAGCTGCCTACTGGAATCACGCATTTCGTGGTCGCGTGGCGTTGTCACGGCGGTGCTGTCCAAGTGATGGATCCCGCGATCGGGCGACACTGGCTCACGTCGGCCCAATTCGTAAATGACGTTTTCTGCCATAGCATGCTCATCCCAGCCGAGAGCTGGCGTGATTTCGCGGCCTCAGAAGATTTTCAAGCGGCACTCAAACGGCGTCTTGGCAACGCTGGCTTGTCCCGGCGTGCGATGCAGCAGGTATTAGAAGAAGCGCTTGGAAACTCAACTTGGAACAGCTTAGCTGCGCTCGATGCGGCCGTCCGACTTATGACGCAGCTGGCTCGGGCAGGCGGCCTCAATCGTGCAGAACGCACTCGCTTGTTAGCCCGACTGTCAACAACTCCTGACCTGATCCCAGCAGCCTACTGGTCCGCTCGGCCTGGTCCGGATAATCCCGAAGGACAACCGCAAGTATTCATGCGCGGGGCTGTCCTGGTCCGCATTCGCGGAAAGAAGACGGCGTTTATTCACGAATCGTCCTCTAGCGTGCCACCGATCCTAACTCCCGAATTGGCCGCAGCCATCAATGAGCGCCCGATCAATGCTGGCCGCGAGTTGTTATCCCTTCTCTGGAAATGTGGATCTTTGGCGCCCGGAACCTTAGTGCTGGCACTTGCCATCGCAGCAGGCGGTGTAGTGATCGAAGCCCTTCTGTTTCGAGGTCTCTTCGATATTGCAGGCGAACTCCGGCTCACAGGTCAACGCCTCGCCGCTCTTGTAGCCATCTTGTGTTTCAGCCTGGTTCTGGTCCTTTTGGAAGCGCCGCTCTTCTCCGGCGCCCTCAGATTGGGACGGCAGCTTGAAACTCGGCTGCGCGTGGCCTTTTTGACAAAGATTCCAAACCTCAGCGACCGCTATTTTCAAAGCCGCCTTACGTCCGATATGGCCGAGCGGTGTCACACAATGCACCGCCTCCGGTATGTCCCGGAGCTCGGACGGCAGCTGGTTCGCACAATTTTCGAGCTTTGCACCACAGCAGCGGGCGTAATTTGGCTCGAGCCTGCCGCCACGCCTCTCGTCCTCCTGACCCTCGCCGCCGCATTATTGCCCGCCTTCACCACGCAAGGCATGCTCGCCGGGCGCGATCTGCGCGTTCGCAGCCATGCTGCGGGCTTAACGCGCTTTTATTTGGATGCAATGCTAGGCCTGCTTGCAATCAGAGCGCACAGCGCCGAGTCCAGCCTTCGCCGGGCACACGAGGCTCTGCTCGGCCAATGGGGAGACGCGGCTCTGCGTCTGCAAAAAGCTGTAATCAGCATTGAAGGGTTGCAGTTTACGGCCATGTTCAGTTTGATCGTCTGGCTGGTACTCGGCCATCCGCTTCAGGCAACAGACATGGGCCGCGTACTACTCGTCGTGTACTGGGCTCTAAACCTTCCCATACTCGGGCAAGAGATAGGCACCCTCGCTCGCCAATACCCCTCATATCGCAACCTTACCCTGCGCTTGCTCGATCCCTTGAGGGCCCCGGAAGAGCCGGCCCCTAACGAATTACCCCAGACGATCACCCCTAATTCGGCACCACCCCGCGTTCACTTTCGCAACGTCTCAATCGAGGTGTCCGGTCACGCTATCCTCCAGGAAATCGATTTCGAAATCGCGCCGGGCACTCACGTTGCCGTCATTGGTCCCTCGGGAGCAGGTAAGTCCAGCCTCGTTGGCGTATTGCTCGGTTGGCTGAAGCCGAATATCGGTGAGGTTCTCGTGAACGGTTCGCCGCTATGCGCCGAACAGCTCCGCGTCTCCACCGCCTGGGTTGATCCTGCCCTTCAGCTCTGGAACAGTTCCTTGTTCTCGAACCTCACCTATGGTTCCGATCAGGGACCCGCCGCAGTAGGCCAAGCCATCGACGCGGCCTTGCTTCGCAGCGTGCTCGAGACGCTTCCTAAAGGTTTGCAGACCAAGCTTGGAGAAGGCGGAGCGCTGGTCTCAGGCGGCGAAGGCCAACGCGTGCGATTCGGCCGGGCCCTGCTCCACAAGGAAGCTCGACTCGTCATTCTGGATGAGCCGTTTCGAGGCTTGGATCGAGAGAAGCGGCGGGAATTGCTGCGCCGCGCGCGAGAGTTCTGGGAGGATTGCACTCTACTCTGTATCACCCATGATCTCGAAGAGACCCGCGGCTTCGACCGAGTCCTGGTCATTGAACACGGCCGGCTTCGGGAAGATGGCACTCCGGCGCAACTATGTTCTTCGCCCAATTCGCGCTATTCCCAGTTACTCGAAGCTGAAACGCAGGTCCGCTCCGGACTTTGGTCTAGCAGACTGTGGCGCCGTATCCACATCCAGTCCGGCAGGATCGTCGAAAAATGGCCTGAGCGAATACAAGAGAAACAGCGCGAGACCGAGGTCGCCTGATGAACCCGCGCGAACTCGGCGAATTTGCCTGGCCCGCATCCAGAGCAGGCGATTGTCTCGCCGCCCTGATTCGAAAAGCACGGCTGACATCCGGGCCCGTAGAGGTCTCCAATCCCTCAGACCTCAGCACCAGCAGTGCCCAACGCTGGATTGAGCGTGCTTCAAAACATCTCGGTCTGGAGGCGGACCGGATGGAACTCGCATTTAGGGGCTTGGAGCATGAGCTCGCCGCTTGCTACCCTGCGCTGCTTCGCGTTGGCGATTCCTCTTTTCTTGCTGTCTTGCGTGCGAACCGCCGAAGCCTCTGGATATTGACGCCCTCGCTCGCCGTCCGGCGCGTTTCGATACGTGACATATGTCAGATAATCCGGGAGCCAGCCGAAAGCGGCATTCGCTCTCAATACGAGCGATTACTTGCCGAGGCTCAGATCCCGCGCTCCCGCCGGCAGCAAAAGCTCCGCCTCCTCTTGGGGGAACAGCTCGGCGATACGCGGTTCGACCAGTGCTGGGTTCTCCACGTCGCGGCAGGCACCGGCAACATCCCCTGGCTTCGCCTCGCGAATGTTGTTCCCAACGGCATCGCACTGGTCATGGCTCACACGGCTCAGTACCTGCTGTGGCTGGCCTCATGGGTCATTATCGGTCGCTTGTCCTTTCAGGGCCGCATGGATCGCGGCTGGCTGTTTGCGTGGGCGCTGTTACTCGTAACGCTTATCCCCTTTCGGGTGCTCACGACCTGGCTACAAGGACTGCTTGCGATCGGGCTCGGCGGATTGCTCAAGCGCCGGCTGCTCGCAGGCGCCATGCGGCTGGAACCTGAGGAAATGCGCGAGCACGGTATAGGCAGCTTCGTCGGCCAAGCGCTTGAAGCCGAAGCAGTAGAAACGCTCGCCTTAGGCGGCGCGGTGGCAGGCTTACTTTCCATAATCGAGCTCGCTGTTTCCGCATTTCTACTTGGGCCTCTTTCGATTGTGTTGTTTGTATGGTGCGGGATCACTCTTTTCATCGCGTTGCGATTTGTAATTCGTTATCAACGCTGGACAGATTCGCGTATGGAAATGACGCACAATTTAGTGGAGTCGATGATCGGACACCGGACCAGGTTGGCTCAGCAGCCAAGGCACAATTGGCACGACTCCGAAGATCGTTTGCTTGATCACTACTTCAATAGGTCTCATTCGCTCGATCGTTGCGGGACGTTATTGGTCGGGGCGATTCCGCGAGGCTGGCTTCTTGCCGGTGTCACTTGCCTCGCACCAACAATTGCCTTCGGACAAAGCTCCGGGACGAATATCGCAGTCTCGCTTGCAGGCATTTTGTTGGCTTTTGCTGCGTTCAAGCGCTTATCAGGATCTTTTGCCGACGTTGCAGGCGCGTGGGTGGCGTGGAAACACATCTCGCCGCTTTTTCATGCCGCCGCCCGCCCCGAAATTCTGGGAGAGGTATTGCCGGTAGAAAGAGAACTCGACCCATCGATCCAAAAAGTGATCGAAGCCGACCGGCTTACGTATCGATATCGCACAGAAGGCAACCCGGCTCTTCAAGCATGCAGTCTCGTCATAAGAAAAGGCGATTGCATTCTGCTCGAAGGCCCCTCGGGAGGCGGAAAAACTACATTCGCTTCACTGCTCTGCGGAACGCGTCGGGCGGATTCGGGACTGTTGCTGAGCAATGGGCTCGACCTGCACACGCTCGGAACGGATCGTTGGCGCGAACGAATCGCCGCTGCGCCACAATTCCACGATAACCATATCCTGACCGAAACGCTTGCTTTCAACCTTCTCATGGGCAGAAGATGGCCGCCCACGGCACCAGACATGCAGGCGGCGGAATCCTTGTGCCGGCAGCTCGGGTTAAGCAAGCTACTCGATACCATGCCTAGCGGAATATTGCAAATGCTCGGAGAGGGAGGGTGGCAACTCTCGCATGGTGAACGCAGCCGGGTCTACATTGCCCGAGCACTGCTTGGACGTGCGGACTTGGTCATCCTCGACGAGAGCTTCGCTGCGCTCGATCCGGAAAATCTTCGTCTCTCGCTCGAATGCACTTTGGAACACGCTCCCACGTTGATGGTGATCGCCCACCCATAAACCAGAGCTGAGCGATTATGTGAACGTAAGCTGGGGCACGGCTGACCCTGGCCGGTTGAAAGTGAAAAAATCCATAGCACCATACAATGGACAACAGCACTACGTTTGTCGCGGAGGCAATCCCGTGAAAGAACGTTGTGCTGCCTTGTTGGTTTTAAACCTCGCCGCTTCGATTTCTCTTACGCAAAGTCAGTAATCGACCGGGTAATCCGAACCGAATCCCGACCTACCCCACAACCTCTCGCAGCTCCCGACAAGTACCAAGGAAGTCGGACAACACCCGTTCGCGGGATAGTCCCCACGCCCACGCCAGACCTGATCCTACGATCGAACAGCCCCGCTGCGGCGGTCACGAATTGCGCGATTCTCTGTTTGCCGGAGGTGGTGGTCTGCTCGCCGGATTACTCATCGAGAATGCAATACGGCAATAGTGATCCCACGCAGCTTTTGAGCGATCACGGTCCACAACGCCCCGATATGTACAGTATGAGCGCTATTACAGTGCTCGGATTTGTGCGCGGCAGTTCGCCCCTGGTGCTTGATTACGAAGTGGGTGAGCGGGGAATTTATCTGGTTACGGTTTCGGTCGAGGGCTTGGCACCGTTCTCATATTTGCTGGATGGAAACTAGACCGGTCATCGACAACAGATATTTCCACTGCCCTCACGTTTTGGTGCGCAGCCCCAACCTGCAACATGCACCCTGCGCGCAATAAACAGCACCCCTCGAGAAGAGCGCCCGAGCTTTATCCCCGTGTTCGGCTGGGCTGTGGACGTCGGTCCGTCGGCTCCGTTGCGATTGACCAAGTCCGCTTTACGCCTCCCGCGGTTCGTCCGAGCGACAAACAAGCTGCCCTCTACGGGTTCCCATTCGCATGCTGGTTTTGAGAACGTCACGGCCGAGTTCGATCGGTGGGACTGGTCGACGCCAATATCCTTAGCAACTTAGAAGACAAACAGAAGCTTGAAAATCCGTTCGCACCGGCACCGAGATCGCTAACAAGCGCTGGGATGCCAGGAATGCCGCGCTCATTCAAATGTTTTCAAAGACATGCCTTGGCCTTTGCGAGTCGACTCGGATCGACAAGCTTCATTACCCTTCGGTCGCACTCGTGCCCCAAGAGATCGTCATCAGCGGCTTGGCCGTTCGTCCACACCAAACGTTTCTGGCATATCAAGGCAACCCGTTCGAAGCTGTGGATCTCGTTTTGAGCGCGCCGACCTCGGTGATGTCACCGCTTCCGTTCTTTCTAGTTTTCCCCCGCTCACCGCTTCACCCGGGTCCCGGGCATTTCATAACGGATGAAAATGATTCGGGCAAACGGGACGAGACTTGCCGGACATTCCTGGACATCACAGTTATGAGAGCTCCGTCCACGCCCAACGAGTTCCACCTCCTACCCATTCGTTTCTTGACATCAACTTCGTCTCACTGTCATCAGTTCCGACGTGGGGTGGACCGGATAAGCCGGGTCTTTATATGGGGCGACGTCGTCGGGCGATGGAGATCGCTCGAAACGTCGAAAGGCGGCATAGGCGCGATATTCGAATTGCATGTCGATGGAACTGTCGATTTCAGTTCGGAGGCGCCTTTCGAATCTCCGTATCGAATTGACGGCAACCAGCTCATACTGCTTCAGAGACTAACGGCGATCCGGAGCAGAAAACGACAATTGCATTTTTCGGCGGTAAACTTCCTATCGGGGAAGGTGCTGTTATCACTCAGTTCACTCGAAAGGGTGCCTGCGTTCATCCCTCTAACCCCATCGTCGGAGAGTGGACTGGCACTCGGGATATGAAAGGTCATCAGTTCAAATGCGTTGGCGCTCCTACCTCTTCTATCAATCGGCAGAAGTCTGATGCTCATTACATTTATTACTGAGCATGGCCACTTTACAAA
Organism: Bryobacteraceae bacterium; assembly: GCA_045807905.1. Taxonomy (GTDB): domain Bacteria; phylum Acidobacteriota; class Terriglobia; order Bryobacterales; family Bryobacteraceae; genus Bog-105. The sequence continues at coordinate 9,197 of JBJMGM010000028.1, forward strand.
AGGCGCAAGGATTCGCTTTGAGCTGCTCCGTGACCCGCCCCCCCCCGGACCTTTCGAGCTCGAGGGCGGGGTGCTCAAACTGCCCGGAAGGAAAACCGTATCAGCTTACGCCAGGTACTGATTCCCACGTTGAGGCGCTCGCGCTACTCATATCGCAACGCTACGGTTGGGTCTACCCGGCTTGCTCGCCGCGCCGGAATGTAACTCGCCAGCAGCCCCACCACGACAAGCAGCAGGCTTACACTCACGAACGTAACGGGATCAGTCGTGCTGATTCCTTGCAATAGCGTTCCCATCACTCTCGTCAGAGCAAACGCCCCCGCTAATCCCAGCCCCACGCCCATAAGGATCAACAAGACTCCTTTCGCGAGCACGATGCGCAACACATCATACTCGCTAGCGCCGACTGCCATCCTAACTCCGATTTCGCGCGTTCGTTGCCCCACGCTGTAGGACACAACACCATAAACACCAACAGCAGCTAAAAGCAGCGCTACTCCTCCGAAAAAGCCAAGCAGCAGTGTCGCGAAACGTGCGGAGGTCTGCCCTCGCGCGCGCGCTTCTTCCATCGTCTCGATTCGGAATACCGGCTGGTCTGGCGCTAGACTCGCAATCGTTCTGCGCACTGCTGAGCTGAGACTCGCGGGGTTCATCAGTGTCGAAACTACTAGCGACATCTCCCAAGTAGAATCCAGATTAGGGGACTGCGCCAACGGAATATAGACTTGTCCGACTCGGCCCTTCATCTTCCCCGCCACACTAAGCTCAACATTTCCTATCACACCGACGATTTTGCGCTCGGGCGAACGTAGGCGTAACTTAACCCGCTTTCCTATGGGATCCTGGTTCGGCCAGTATTGCTTAGCAAGCTCTCGATCCACAATCACCACCAACGGATCGGTCGCGCCATCCGCCTCGGAAAACACCCGCCCACGAATCAGGCGCATTCGCATCACGTGAAAATAGTCTGGAGTGATTGAACTGATAGTCACAACGGGAAGATCGCTCGCTTTCGGTTCCGGCCTATCTGTGAAGTGCAATGCGCCCCCTTGCACGTCATTGCTCGTCGGTAAACAATTCACTACTCCGGCAGCCTCGATTGCTGGCAAGCTACCGACCCGGCGGACAAGTTCTTTGTAAAAGGTCGCTTCCTTATTCGGCGCATTGTACTGATTTCCCGATAGTGCCATTCTCATCGTGAGCACGTGCTCGTAATTGTATCCGGGATTTGCCGCGCGCAGATGAATAAAGCTTTTGATCATCAGCCCCGCTCCGATAACCAGGATGACTGTCAAGGCAACTTCGCCGACCACAAACAAATTACCGAGCCGTCTCTGCCCGCTAGACGTTTGCGATCGCTCCCTAAGCGGCTCATTTGCATTCCTTCTCCAGGCTTGCCAAGCGGGAACCATTCCGAAGAGCACACCCGTGGCCAAGGCAATGAGAACCGTAAAGAGCAGGACCCTTACATTCAGCGTGACCAGATCAGCATTCGGCAACTGCTCCGGTTGGAACTTCCCCATAAGATGAATTCCCACGAAAGCCGGAACCATCGCGAGTCCGCCTGAGACCAGAGACAACAGCACGCTTTCCGTAAGTAGTTGACGGATGAGCCTCCACTTGCCGGCCCCTAGTGCGGTACGAATTGCGAATTCCCGGTTACGCGCTGTACCGCGAACTAGGAGTAGGTTCGCAATATTTGCGCACGCCACCAGAAGCACAAATCCCACCGCGCCAAAGAGGATCAGCAGCAAACTGTGCACGTCCTCTACCCAGGCCTCCTCAATCGGTTGCAATCGAGCCCTGTAAGCACCATCTTCTTTCGGATATTCCTTCGCCAAGCGCGCGCTGAGGTCCCGCATGCGGCTCTGAGCGGCAGCAAAACTGAGGTGTGGCGCAAGTCGGCCGACTGTGCTGATGTCGCGCAGCCCGCGCTCCGCCGATAATGGCAGTTCGAATACTAAAGGAAGATAAAGCTCTTCATCGCTAATTTTTGCGATTTTCTTCGGCAGCACGCCTATAACCGTATAGGGAACACTGTTGATGATCGTGCTCTTCCCCACAAGGGTGCGATCGGCGCGAAACAGAGAAGCCCAGAGATGATAGCTGAGAATTGCCACGTGCTGACCGGGCTGCATGTCTTCGCTCCGAAACAACCGTCCCAAATGCGGTTGGACCTGCTGGATCTCGAACCATCCCTGGGTGACGACCGCACCTGACACTCGCTCCGGACGCGTACCGATCAGCAAATTGAATCCGTCTGTAAAGAACCCGGCAAGTTTTTCGAAAGCACCGCTCGCCTGCCAATCCAGATAGTCCGGGCGAGAAGCTGGGAAGCCGCGTGAGCTGAGTGCCACATTGTCTGTCCATACCATCACAATCCGGTCGGGCTCAGGGATAGCGATCGGGGTCAGAAGGGCCGCATTGACGACGCTAAAAATCGCGGTATTCGCCCCTATGCCAAGCGCCAGGGTCACAACGGCTACAATCGTGAATCCCGGTTTCTGATACAACATCCGTGCGCCGTATCGCACGTCTTGCCAGAGGTCTTCCAGCTTGCTTGCCGGCGATGCTCGAGGTTCTTTCTTTCTGTTCTGCGTTGCGCTTTCGGTGGCCGACCGTTCTGCGCTTCGTGCTGCTACGCGCTTCATTTGATGCAAATTAAGCGAGATTTCTGAAAATCTGTTGATTATTGTGGGAGTTTACATCGCCCCCTGCAAGCGTATCACCAATTCCGAAAGGCCGCTGAACCCAAAATGTCGGACAGTAATGTAACCGAAAATTGTTTTTATCTCCGTCAACGCATTTCTGCCGGCCTTGGATCGTAGTCTGCCAAGATAATCCGGATTTCATCAATCCCCTCTTCCAACGAGGGCGGCTCCAGGCGCTTCGCCAGCCGCAGCATCGCTGGAACGGGGATGGGGTTCTTGTCCTTGCGATGATTATTGCGCCCGATTGCCGTCCGGATGGGTGTATCGAAGAAGTACGAGAGCACTTGAAAGCCGGTCGCCTTCGCTTCACGGATGTAAGGCGCGCGCACCGCTCGGGTGGCGTTTGTATCGTCCACTACGAACGAGCGTCCCGCGCGAAGGCACTCATGAATTAATGCCCTTTCCCGCTCTGCGGTCGCTTGGATATAGCGGCTAACATGTGTGTGGGTACCGGCAAAGTGACTCAAAAAATAGCTTGTCTTGCCGGACCCTTGCAGGCCGACAAAGATTATTGCTTCCGCCATCGCTCCAGCCTGGGTGGGCGCACGCCATGTCGCGCAGCTCCCTTGACCGGGGTATATGACAATTCGATTCCCGAGTGCGCGCGACGCAGCATGAGGCCACCCCGGCTCATGTCGCCGCGACCTACAAAGTCAGCCGGGAATACCAGGCGCTCGCCGAACACTTCGAGTAGCGGGCCGGTGTATTTGCCGCTCGCAATACTGCCGAGGAGCACGTACAGGCACGCCGGTCCTGCGTGTTGATCCAGCAATCTCGCACCGCTTAGCAGTGCGTCCCGATAGGCGTGATTGCTTTCATCGACCGGCACGTTGGCGATCGCCCGTAGTTGCTCAATGGTAACCGGCGTATCTGGAGGAACAAGACCCACCCCAGGCACAATGACCAGTGCCGGAGGAACCCCCGGGGGAGCGGCACGAAACGCCTCCGCATAAGCCATCTTGCCCCTGAAATATAAACCGCTAATAAAGCTGTAGACCTCGCCAATGACCGCGTTGCCCTGCCGAAGCTTGACCGCCACGTCAAAGCGCGCCTGTTCGCGCAAAAGCATCTCGTATCGGGGACCACCGGCCTTTGCAGGGGATAACAGGAAAACTTGCCCGGACGAAGTCACCGCTTATTCTACTGAAATTGATTGGCACGGCGTATCTGTCTCGATCATTTATATGCGCTGCGTGAACAGCGTAATTCGGTAACATTCGAATCATGAAAGCCCTGATGCTCCGCGAGTACAAGCGTTTGGAGGTCGTTGAGGTGCCCGCCCCGGTTCCAGCCCCAGATGAGGTTCTCGTTCGTGTCAAAGCCTGCGGTATTTGTGGCAGTGATGTACATGGCTATGATGGCTCCTCCGGCCGGCGTATTCCGCCGATCATAATGGGCCACGAGGCCGCCGGAACAGTTGCGGAAATAGGATCGAATGTTTCCGGCATTCGGCAGGGCGACCGGGTTACCCTCGATTCCACGATCTACTGCGGCTCATGCGAGTACTGCTCTAGGGGCGAAGTAAACCTCTGTAATCGACGTCAGGTTTTGGGCGTCTCCACCCCTGAATATCGTCGCCCGGGAGCTTTTGCCGACTACGTGCTCGTGCCCCCGCGCATCATACACCCATTGCCAGATGACCTATCTTTTGCCGAGGCCGCCATGGTCGAGCCTTTGGCGGTTGCGGTTCACGCCGTTTCTCTTTCAGAGACGAAGGAGAACAGCACAGCTCTGGTGGTAGGTGCCGGCATGATCGGGATTCTGGCATTACAAGCTCTACGTGCGGCGAAGTGCTCGCGCGTCTACGTTAGCGATATTGATGCCACTCGGCTTCGACTCGCTGAACAACTTGGGGCCACAGCGACGATCAACGCCAGACAACCCGATGCAGGCGCTGAAATCCAGCGGCTGACCTCCGGTGTGGGCGTGGACTTAGCTCTGGAAGCCGTTGGGAATAGTGCAGCGATTAAGACCGCCATCGACAGCGTCCGCAAGGGCGGCACTGTCATATTGATTGGTAACGTCTCGCCGACTGTAGAAATACCGTTGCAAGCCGTAGTTGCCCGGCAGATTCGGCTGCAAGGTTCGGCAGCATCATCGGGAGAATATCCCCACTGCATCGACATGTTAGCCCGTAGCGCCGTCGAGGTGAAGCCGTTGATTACCGCGGTCAGCCCTTTAGAAGAAGGACCACAATGGTTCGAACGCCTCCATTCAGGCGAGCCGAACTTGATGAAGGTAATCCTCAGCCCAGGCGGCACGCAATGAGCACCAATCTTTTCGATCTCGCCGGCCGTGTTGCCATCGTGACCGGTACTAGCCGCGGACTCGGACAGCAATTTGCACGCGCCTTGGCCCACGCCGGCGCAGACCTCGTGCTTACCAGCCGCAACCGCGACCATTTGCTTGCTTTCGAAACAGAAATAAAGAGTCAAGGCAGACGTGCAGTTTCGCTCGCGCTTGACGTCCGGGATCCCGAGAGCATCGAGCAAATGGCCGCAGCTGCAGAAGAAGCATTCGGCCACCTAGACGTTCTCGTCAATAATGCCGGCATGAATATTCGCAAACCGGCCCTTCAAGTCAGTTGGCAAGATTGGAACCTTATCCTAGATACGAATCTTCGTGGTAGCTTCTTCGTTGCTCAAGCTGTGGCACGCCGAATGGTCCCACGCGGGTATGGGCGCATTATCAATATCGGCTCAGTGACCAGCGTGAACGGCTATGCCGGTCTCGCCCCATATGGCGCTAGCCGCGGCGGCATCAAGCAGCTTACGATGAGTCTGGCTGATGATTGGGGACAACACGGCATTACAGTCAACTGTCTAGCCCCAGGCTGGTTTCGGACGGATCAGAATAAGGTGATGTACGACGACAAGGCATGGGTCGAATATCTTGCAGACCGAATTCCTGTGAAACGCCCCGGGCAGGTAGGGGATTTGGATGCTGCCATTGTCTTCCTTGCTACAGAAGCTAGTCGCTATATTACCGGACAAACTCTGCTGGTCGATGGTGGCATTTCTACCGGCTCCGTACGAGCCTTGCCCAACCCGTAACCCGCGCTTGCTAAGCCGTCGGTCCTTTGATTTTGCTTACGATCCTCTCGACGTCATAGACGCATCCGCCCCAAATTCCGCCGCTCGCCTGCTGCAAGACTGCCCATAACCGAGTGTCGTCGGGTAAGGCTGGATCGGAGCGAAGATCTGTTCGGGGCACTCGCTTCGATAGACGCCTATGGCCTTCTTCGGCATCGAAAATTTGACCGCTTTCACCGATGAAGTTCACGTGGCCTTCTAGCTTTCCGCGATCCACTACGATCTCGATCAGATCGCCATCGCGCAGCTTTCCTACCGGTCCGCCTGCCAGCGCCTCCGGTGATACGTGTCCAATACATGCCCCAGTCGAGACGCCGCTGAATCGTGCATCCGTGATTACCGCCACATGCTTGCCGAACGCCAAGTGCTTAAGCGCTGAAGTGATTTGATAAGTCTCCTCCATCCCTGCGCCCATCGGTCCGCGACAGATGAGCACGATCACGTCGCCTTCTTTCACTTCCTGCTTCTTGATGGCCATAATGGCATCGTGTTCCGTAACAAAGACGCGCGCCAGCCCGCGGATTCGATACACACCATCGGCGTCAATCACAGACGGATCAATCGAAGTGCTCTTGACGACCGACCCCTCAGGTGCCAGGTTGCCGTGTGGGAAGCAGACTGTTGAAGTAAGCCCGCGCGCTCGCGCCATGTCAGGCGACAGGATCACATCATCGGCATCGATCCCATCGAGTTCCTGTAAACGGGATCGAAAGCGGAGGCGTCGTTCCGATTCTTGCCACCAGTCGAGCATTGAATCAACCGTTTCACCGGACGCAGTGAGTGCATCCGTGTTTAACAGACCTGCCCGGCGCAAATGCAGCATAACTTCCGGAACGCCTCCTGCGAGAAACACCTGAACTGTAGGGTGGTTACGCGGCCCATTTGGCAGAGCGTCTACCAAACGAGGGATGCTGCGGTTGACCTGAGTCCATTCCGCTACAGTTGGGCGGCGCAATCCAGCGGCATGCGCAATCGCCGGAATGTGCAACAGCAAGTTAGTCGACCCGCCAAATGCTGCGTGCAGGATCATGGCGTTCTCGATCGCGTTTTGCGTCACAATCTCGCGCGTCATGATGTGCAACTCTTCCAGCCTCAAAATCGCCCTAGCCGTTCGCCGTGCCATATCGAGCCAGAGGGGCTGCCCCGATGGCGCCAGCGCCGCATGCGTGAGAGTTAGACCAAGCGCTTCCGCTACTACTTGGGATGTGGCAGCCGTTCCCAAAAATTGGCAGCCTCCTCCCGGCGATGCACACGCGCGGCAACCAGCAAGCGCTGCTTCTTCGAGTGTGATCTGCTGATGGGCGAAACGAGCTCCGATGCTCTGAACCTTACCTGCGTCCTCGCCATCTTCCGGCATCAACGTTACCCCGCCGGGGACAAGTGCACAAGGCAAATGCGGGCTGCCGGCGAGCGCCATCATCATTGCGGGTAGGCCTTTGTCACATGTCGCAATGCCGATAACGGCGCTACGGGTTGGTAGCGAACGAATCAACCGTCGAAGAACAATCGCCGCATCGTTGCGATAAGGCAGCGAATCGAACATGCCCGGCGTACCTTGTGTTCTGCCATCGCAGGGGTCGGTGCAAGCGCCTGCAAATGGGATCGCTCGCAGCGCCTTCAGTTCGCGAGCCGCTTCGGCAACCAGCAGTCCCACTTCCCAGTGGCCGGTGTGATATCCCAATGCAATCGGCGTACCGTCCTCCGCCCGGACACCTCCGTGTGTGCTTAACAACAGCACCTGCTTGCCACCAAGTGCTTCCGGAGCCCACCCCATACCAGCGTTCTGAGTCAATCCAAATAGATTTCCAGAGGATTCCGTGAGCAGCGCCTCTGGCGTTATTGGAAGCGAACCTGCCGGACCGCGAGCGTGGGTTCGCACATCGAAGATGGTGGGATCACCTGAATCAATGATGGTTGCGACGTTCACTGCACTTCCATCAAAGCACGGATTCGATTTACGGCTACAACCTAACCAACTTTACAAATTGAGAGTTTCGCGAGCGTAGCGCAGGCACGATACCACGTTTTCCTCTTCCACGCGCACTTGGGACTCGTGTGAAAGCTGGGCAACACGAGGCAGCGGTTGTGAACTCTGCTCTTTCTGCACTAGCATCAGGGTCCTAGCGAGGTATCGGCCGTTGCGGTCAGTGAATGTCGTCCAATATTTGTCAGCGAGGCAGGGAACGTGAAGCGGATCACGCGTGATCATCTCGAGTGAAAACCGACACTTTGGCTGAGCTTGCTGGACCATCCTAATCACTCGAGGGAGATCAAGAAATCCTTTGTCGAGCACCATCTCCGAAAGTAGAAACCCATCGTCGTAATGCTCAAGGCCCATGTTCTTGAAGTGAGTGGACACGGTATACGGGGCAAATCTCTGCACCACTTCATAAGGGTCATCCAGAAGAGAAATATTGTTTCCAAAATCAAGACACACGCCGAGGTATTCGCTCGAATGCTTCTTCATAAGGTAAAGCATCTCGTCCACTGTCCAGTCTTTATGATTTTCGAGACCAAGTGGGATCTTGTATCTGTTGAGAATGGGGACCGCAGCTTCTAACGACCTATGGCTCTGAGCCACAAACTCGTGCCACTCGGGGAGCGATGAAAACGTTTCGTAGCGACGAGTGCCGAGGCATGCCGAGCGCACGGCTACAGCACCTACTGTCTTTGCGCTGTGAAGCTCACGTTCGAACGCCGATGTATCCGGGCTGTGGGGCAACGTAACCATTCCCTCGATGTACATCTCCAGCTTCTCGGCTCGCGCGCGTATCTTTGGTAGATCGCCATTTATGGGCGCCTGAATGCCCGCTGCGCCGAGCGCGTGGCAATGTTCGAGAAACTCGTACGTATCCTTCGGCCGCCACGCCATCATGAACGAAGTCGTGGCAATCCCCATCTTCGTTTGGCGATTACTATCCCTCGACTGTTGAGCCATAAATGGACGAATGAGAGAGCTCATGCCGAGCCCTGCAGAGGCGGTGCGAAGAAATGCGCGCCTCTTCATGAGACGAGTTTCGCGAGCACGTCATCCCATGGCTTTCGATAGGGGCGCACGAGCATGGCAGATGCTTCTCCATCCCCCATGATCTCCTCTTTCTCCGCACCCCACTTGATCTTTCGCCCCGTTCGTAAAGAGATGTTGGCCAGATGGCAAGCTGTCGTCGCCTGATGACCTCCCTCAATATCGGCAATAGGTCGCTGCCGCGTCTTGATGCAATCGAGAAAATTGCGGATGTGAAGAGTGAATTGCTCTTGAGACGACCCCGGCGCTTTGAGCGGGCGAGTCCATGGCTCGGGCGGCACACTCGCGCGCACCGGACCACCGGCAGGATGTCCTTGAAACACCGGGATGGCGTTCGCTGGATTGATCTTCATGTCGGGGATCACCTCAAAACCCGAGCGCGAGATCACCATGCTTCCTTTTGTGCCAAAAAACTCCAGCCCATCGCCCGCACGCCGCCCGCCGCTTGCCTCCCGGAATGAATACACGCTCGTGAATCCGGGGTATTCGAACAGCGCATCCTGAATATCAGGAGTTTCGCCGAGACCCTTTAGCGCGAATCGTCCGCCCGTAGAGGAGACTGACGCGGGCCCTGTTTGACCCTTGACCCACTGAATGATATCGATCTCATGCGCCCCAAGATTAGTCATCTGGCCCCCGGAATAGTCCCAGAACCAACGGAAATGATACAGACCTCGCAACTTGTTGTAGGGGCGTTTTGGCGCAGGACCTAGCCACATATCGTAATCGAAATCGCTCGGAGGCGCGGAATCCAGAGGAGAACCGAAGCCGGGCATCACGTTACGAAAAGACGCAGCACGGGCGCTCATTACCTCGCCAATGTAACCACGTTGTAGAAGCTCTCTTGCGTGCTGATAGTGTTTGCCGGAGCGCTGCTGTGTTCCTACCTGAACAACGCGGTTGTATCGCCGTGCAGCCTCGATCATCCAGCGACCCTCTTTTACAAACAGAGTGAGAGGCTTCTCGACGTAAACGTCTTTTCCCGCGGCGCAGGACATGATCGTCATAAGCGCATGCCAGTGATCCGGGGTACAAACGACCACTGCCTGAACATCTTTGTTCTCGAGCAGCTTGCGAAAATCCGAATAAGCCCGAGCAGGTTGACCGCAGGCAGCAACCCCTTGCTCGAGACGCGGTTGGTAGACATCGCACATGGCTGCTAAGTCCACGTCCTTTTGATTGCGCAAGTCGTGGACGTGCTGGCCCCCAATAAGGCCGAATCCAATGACTCCCACCTGAATGCGATCGTTCGCCCCGAGAACTCTTCGGTACGATAGAGCGCTTATCGCGCTAAGCGCAACCGCGCGCCGTCGCGTTATGCCCGACGTCACAGCTCACCTCGCCTTACTGACTCAATGAGATGGTCGCAGCCGCGAGCCGTTAGTGCCATCATCGTCAGCGTAGGATGTTTATCGCCTGTTGTCACGAAACAGCCACCACCAAATACAAAAATATTCGGGATATCGTGAGTTTGGCAAAACGAGTTTAAGACGCTGGCCTTGGAATTGGCCCCCATGCGGCATGTTCCAACTTCGTGGATAAGGCTGCCGGGGACGCTCATCACGGGGTCAGCCTCAATAATTTCGCCCTTTGCCGCATGAAATAGCTCCTGGGCCCGGGCAAAAAAATCTTGATAGATTTTTCGATCGTTGTCGCAGTGTGTGCAGTGAATCCTCAACGCAGGTATACCCCAGCGATCGCGCACTTCCGGATCAAGTTCGACAAAATTCTCTTTGCGAGGCAACATTTCGCCGCCAGACAGCCACACCCTTCCATGCGCCGGGTACAACCGCTTCACGTGCTTCTTATATTCGGAACCGAAACCTGGCAGACTTGCCGCGAAAGAGGGGTACTGCTCGGCGCCGCCCGAGGCACTCATCGCATATCCACGAATGAATTTGCCAGAGCCTGCGCGGGGAGCAATATTAGAAAAATTCGGAATGTAGATACCCGCCGCCTTACCGTCGTCATTGCGGATCGCTGTCCCCTCCAGAATGGGCAGAAATCCAGTGACCCCGGATCCAGCTACTTGGTCCATCAGATAGTGTCCCAGGACCGAGCTGCTGTTCGCCAAACCGCCCTTCTGCGAATTCAGAAGCAGCCGCGTATTTTCAAGCGTTGAGCCAGCGAGAATTACCACGCGAGCATCGATCTCCACGGGTCGATGGGTATAGCGCTCGATGTAATGAACCCCTCGAGCGCGGTTATCGCCGCTCATCAATACGTGGCTTACCACCGCATCACACAAAAGCGTGACATTGCCGCTCTTGAGAGCAGGCGGGAGCGTCACTGCAACCGTATTGAACATCGCACCCACGTCGCAGCCGTTGAGGCAATTGCCGCAATAATGGCAAGGCGGCCGATTATTCCACATCCGCGTCAATTGGGCTACGCGCCTAGGCGTCGCAGGGAAGCCGGCCTTAGCACACACTGCAGAAAAAATTGTTTCTGCGCAGTTCAGCGGCATCGCTGGAAGGAAAACGCCGTCGGGAAATTGGGGTAAGTTAGCGAGAGCGCCACTCACGCCGATAAACTGTTCGACTCGGCTGTAATACGGCGCAACGTCGGCATAGGAAAGGGGCCAGTTGTCGCCGTAACCATCCCGCGATGCGGCCTTGAATTCCAAGTCGGACATGCGATCCGAAGCGCGTGACCAGTGCAGAGTTCGTCCTCCAAGAACACGCGAACGGTACCAACAGAACGGTTTGCCCTCCGGTATCGTGTAGGGGTTCTCCCGGTCGTCAATCATGATCCGGGAGTTGTATTCAGTTGAACCGCGAAAATGCTTCTTCAGCAAACCGGGCTGCCCGGCGCCACGGAATAGCAATTCATAAGGCCAGCGGTGATGGAATTCCTTGGCAGGATCAATATGTGACCCGGCCTCTAGCAAGATGACTTTGTATCCGGCCTCAGCGAGCGCCATGCATGCCCATCCTCCGCATGCTCCGGAACCCACGATCGCTGCGTCGTACTTCTGCACAGTGAATCAGATCGTGTGATGTTCCGGATGAGTACAGCCCGGAAATTCGGTCAGATAAGCAAGGCCTTTGTATTCGAGCTCGTCAACCAGTCCCATGCGGGAAGTGTAGAACGCGTGTACAGTCATCTCCTTGATAAGGCGGTACACAGAGAATCCCTCCTGCCGATTTGAGGGGTCGTGTTCCGGTTGCGAGATGCGCTGCACCAGCGAAAGCTGCTGTTCCTCCGGCAATTCCGCAAAGTGACGAGCACGAAGCCAGCCCATCGCCGTGCGCCAGTCCTTCTGCATTTCGGGCGCGTATTGTTTGGCCGCGTTTACTACGAAATCGATGAACGCGGTCACATGCGCTTCACGCGCGCCTGGGGTTTCGTCGGTCGGAATAAGAATAGACGTGAAAGCATCCAGATTTCGGAGATCTTCCGCGGAGAAAAATTTTGGCGTATAGAACATCCAGCGCTCCGCGTTCGGCTCAGGCGGCGCATGCGAACCGCGTGCGTGCGAGCCATGGTTGGGCGGTTGAGCGGCACGCAACCAGTCGCTGAAGAATTCCTGGCCGCCAACTACCGCTGCGGCCTGCAGAATTGCCGAAGCTGCAGTACGGCGCGTCATCGAAGCACTCAACGGGCGCACCACCCACCATCAATCAAAATATCTGTCCCGGTAATGAAGGCAGCTGAATCGGAGCACAAGTAGCAGGCAAGTGCGCCAATCTCTTCCACCTTGCCCCAGCGGCCTACTGGGATGCTGGCTAGAAACTCTGCATTCGCTTCTGGGTTCTGCATCAGCGGTAGATTCATCTCAGTACCAAACGGTCCGGGACTGATACCGTTTACCGTAATCCCTTCACCCGCCAGTTCCAAAGCCAGGGCACGAGTGAGTCCGAGTAGCGCAGCTTTACTCGCTGAATAAGCAGTGCGGCCCGGAAGCGACACGTGACCCATGATGGAAGTCATATTCAATACTCGCCCATAGCCGGTCCCTTTCATGTGTGGAACAAATGCACGGCACATCAGGAACACGCTGGTGAGATTCGTCTCCAGCACGGCACCCCACTCATGAAGCGAGAAATCAGTAAGGTTTTTTCGAATATTGATTCCCGCGTTATTGATAAGGATTTGCACTTTGCCGAGCCGATTGGAAATGTCAGACTCGATGCCGTGTACGTTTTCTTCTTTGGTTACGTCTGCCGCAAACACCTTTGCACTTCCACCGCGGCTCTCGATCTGTTCTTTTACATTCTGAAGTTTTTGGACGTCACGAGACACAAGCGCGACGGTAGCGCCAGCTTCGCTTAGGGCGAGAGCCATCGCTTTTCCCAAGCCTTTACTTGCTCCGCTAATCAGCGCAATCTTGCCGGAGAGATTTGGGCTTGCTTGGGCGTTCGGCACGTTGAGTATTCTACTGTACAGTTGAATTGATTAGGAGTTCCTCATGCGCGAACAAGACTCCCGGCGTCTGTTTCTGCAAAGATCCCTCTTTGAAACGGCGTTAGTGTCCACCGTAGCCGCGATTCCGGCCGCTTCTAGAACGACAGCCACTCAATCGGAGAATTTAGCTTCCTCTAACGACAAGCTCTCGACAAATCCAAACGCGAATTCCGAGTGGCGCAATAAGCAGCCAGGCATGGCTTATCGCCGCCTCGGCCGAACGAACTTGATGATCTCCGAAATCATCGCCGGCGGAGATCCCATCCGTACCGAAAATTATGAGCACCTCAATTTGGCGCTTGAAATGGGGCTGAATTACCTTGACATGGCTCCCGCGTACGGCGATTGCGAGATTGCCATCGGGCGCTTTTTGGGCGGCTCGGCGAAACGAGATAAAGTCTTTCTTCAAACAAAAGTCAGTGCATTTGGCGACTTGCGCGATCACCTATATCAGGACGTTTTCAACGGCCTACCTGCTGATAAACAAAGCGCGATCCGGAAGCGCGCCGAAGATTTGAAGCAGAGCAACCTCGCAGAAAAGCCTGGCTATTACATCACTTATTTTCCGGGTCAGCACGACCAATTCGCGTCCGCGTATGTCAGCGCTGCCATGATGCCCGATTATGGTCATCTCGTGGAAGGCAGCCAGGAGTTTCGGAAATGCATTACAGATTCATTGAACGCGAGCCTGAAACGCGTCGGCACCGACCACTTTGACCTCTTAATGTGCCCGCACGGCGCGAATCTCGCGAGTGAGCTCGATAATCCGCACATCTATGAAACGTTCTTGGATTTGAAAAAGCAGGGCAAGATTCGTTTCCTGGGCGTAACCTCCCATAACTGTCCAGCCGGCGTGTTAAACAAGGCCTCCGAGTTGGGGCACTATGATGCGGTCATGATGGCCTACAACGTCGTTAACGGCGGGTACGTAGATCAAGCGATCGCGAACGCATCCGCCAAGGACGTTGGCACTATCGCGATGAAAACGGCGCACGCTGTAGCCACGCACCACAAACCATTGCAGCCCATCCCGCAGTGGCGGATAGACAAGATCAACCGGATTATTCCAGGCGACATGAAGCCAGCGATGAAAGCGTACTTATGGGTGCTTCAGAATCCTCGCGTCTCGGCCGTTAACTCGAACCTCTGGGACGAATCTTTTATTCGGGAAAACCTCTCGCTAGCCGGCAAAAAAATTCACCTCCAGCAGGTTTGACGACAGGTCCCCGCCCACCGTCATTTCTAAACTGGAGCAATGAATCGTCGGACGTTCTTACAGACCACGGCAGCAGGGATCGCAATCGCGGCGGCCGACGGCCACGCATTTGCAGATGAAAAGCCGCGAAGAGTCGGCCTTATCGGCTGCGGATGGTACGGGAAAATCGATCTCTTCCGGCTAATTCAGGTCGCTCCCGTTGAAGTGGTATCTCTTTGCGACGTGGATAAGCAGATGCTTTCGGAAGCCGCAAGCGCCGTTGCGTCTCGGCAAGCTTCGAGAAAGCCCCCCCGTACATATAGTGACTATCGCCAAATGCTGGGTGCGAAAGATCTCGATCTCGTCCTTATCGCGCCTCCAGATCACTGGCACGCCTTGATCATGATTGAGGCAGTGAAGTCTGGCGTCGACGTCTGGGTGCAGAAACCGGTCAGTGCGGATGTAATCGAGGGTATGGCGATGGTCGCAGCAGCCCGTAAATATGGTCGCGTGGTGCAGGTGGGCTTGCAGCGGCGTAGCACACCCCACATTATCGAAGCCAAGGACCGCTTCATCAAAACGGGACAGCTAGGCAAAATTGCGCTTGTCGAAATCTATTGCTATTACCACATGCGAGCCACTGAGAATCCGCCCGACACCACGCCGCCCGGCAATCTGGACTACGACATGTGGACTGGGCCCGCCCCAATGCGGCCATATAACCAGCTAGTGCATCCTCGCCGATGGCGCGCGTTCATGGAATACGGCAACGGAATTGTCGGCGACATGTGCGTACATATGCTTGACATGACGCGCTGGATGCTCGACCTCGGCTGGCCTGCGAGAATCGCGTCCACGGGAGGAATCTTTGTCGACAAGAGCAGCAAGGCCAACATCTCCGACACACAAACAGCGACGTTCGACTTCAATGATCTGCGAGTGGTGTGGCAGCACCGCAGTTGGGGAGAAGCGGTGGATCCGAAATATCCGTGGGGTGCGACGTTTTACGGGGAGAAGGGAACCCTCAAAGTGAGTGTCGAAAGCTACGATTTCATCCCGCTGGGAAGCGGCCAACCCATCCACCGTGACGTCACGTATGAGCTAGAGCAATATCCAGAAGATAAGACAGAGAAAGATCTTGAAAGACACGTCGCGCCAGCAGTTAGATACCACATGTTAAATTTTCTGCATGCCATCGACACTCGTTCGAAGCCGGTGTCAAACATCGAAGAGGGCTACATTTCGACCGCTTCGTGCATTCTCGCGAATACTGCGATGAAAGTTGGACGTACCCTCACATGGGACGGTCAACGGCAGCAGATCGTCAACGATCCCCAGGCCGCTAAATTGCTCGCCCGATCATACCGTCAACCTTGGACCCATCCTGATCCTCTAAACGTGTGACGCTAACCTATGTAACGGTTCCAAGGATACTGCGGTGAAGAAATCGAGTCTTGTGCCCGAACGAACCAACGAGAGGGTTGCCATGAAACATTCAGTCCTAAAGTGTATGTGCGCTGTCCTTTTGGCCTCCGTCGTTCATGCGCAAAATGCCGATCGCGGCGCACAACTCCCGGATGCCCCGGGGCGTGAAACTGTGAAAAAACTCTGCTCGGGGTGTCATCCCGCGGAACTCGTGCTTGGAAAGGGGATGTCTCGGGAGCAATGGGGCGGGATCGTCTCTAATATGATCAGCCGCGGAGCTAAGGGAACCGAAGCTGAATTCGCCCAGGTCGTCGACTATCTTGCGAAGAATCTTCCACCCCATACAGACGCACAAGCGACTGCGCGAAGGCGGGGTGGCGGAGGCGGGGGTCTGCTGGCCCAGGCAGGTCCGAGCGACAAGCAGATTGTGGATGACCAAGCGGCCGAGCGCGGCAAGAAGACGTACACGGCGGGATGTATCAGCTGTCACGGTCCAAAAGCCCGGGGAACCGATAAGGGCCCGGACATTGTCCGTTCCCTGATTGTCCTCAAAGACCGTTACGGCGATACGATCGGTCCGTTTCTGCGAAAAGGACATCCCACTCCAAACGCGAGCGCCAACTTAACGCAAGCGGAGATCGTGGATCTATCGCACTTCCTGCACCAGAAAGTGGGGGACACGCTCCGAACCGGTCCCTACAACAAGGTTCTCAACGTTTTGACGGGAGACGCCAAAGCAGGAGAAGCCTACTTCAACGGCAGCGGTAGATGCAACACCTGTCATTCAGCTACCGGCGACCTTGCCGGCATCGGAAAGAAGTACGATCCGGCGGTCCTACAGCTGAAGTTGGTTTTCCCTCAAACCGTCGCTTTCGGCCGTGGCGTCACAACGGGCGCAAGAAAACCGGTTACTGTCGCGGTCACGACTTCATCGGGCGAGCGCGTCACAGGCGTCCTCGATCATATCGATGACTTCAGTGTCTCTTTGCGCGATGCCTCAGGCCAATACAGATCCTTTAAACGGGCGCCGGATCTAAAGATAGAGAAGAATGATCCGTACGCAGCGCATATCGCGCTCCTCGATCAGTACACCGATAAAGATATTCACGACGTTGTAGCTTATTTGGAGACCTTGAAATGAAACGCATTGCGCTCCTGTTCGGAAGTGCGCTCATAGTTGCGGGAGCATACCAGGCGGTCGCAGCCGAAGGACTCGATCCGGCCAAACTGCTTCAGCCGCCCGTTGATTCCTGGCCTACTTACAATGGCGATTACTCGGGCCGGCGTTTCAGCACGCTTTCAAAGATCAATGAATCAAACGTGAGATCGCTGAGTCTCGCTTGGCTTTACCGCATCAACGATGCACAGGATCCGTTTGCTGGCGTCATCAAGGCTACTCCGCTTCTCGTGAACGGGATCATGTACTTCACCGTTCCCGACAGGGTCTGGGCCATTGACGCGCGCACCGGACGCGAGATCTGGAGTTACACTTGGCAGTCGAAGGGTGGCATTCATCTCGGCAATCGTGGCGTGGGCATCTACGGCAACTGGCTGTATTTCGAGACACCGGACTGCAACCTCGTTTCGCTGCAGCTAGCCGACGGTAAACTGCGCTGGAGCAAGTCCATTTGTGACCTCGACCAGATGTACTACGCGTCTGTGGCTCCAATTGTCATAAAGAACCACGTCATTACGGGTGTCAGTGGTGACGACCTCGACATACCTGGCTATCTGGAGTCCCGTGACCCGGAAACCGGCGAGTTGCAATGGCGCTGGTACTCCGTGCCCAAGCCAGGAGAGCCCGGGTCGGAGACATGGCCCAACGCCGATGCGATGGCACACGGAGGCGGCATGACGTGGGTGCCATGCACGTATGACCCGGAACTGAACATGATCTTCGTCGGAACTGGCAACCCTCAGCCGGTGATTGTCGGAAAGGGTCGCGCGGGAAGCAATCTGTTTACCGAATCGATCGTAGCGCTGAACCTGGACACAGGAAAACTGGTGTGGCACTTTCAACCATCACCCCACGACACTCATGACTGGGATGCCGTTCAGACTCCGGTTCTCATTGACGGGAAGATCGATGGGCAGCCACGCAAGCTGGTTGCTCAGGCCAGCCGGAACGGCTGGTTCTTCGTTCTTGACCGCAAAACGGGCAAGGATTACAAGAGCTCCGAATTCGTGAAAACAAACTGGGCCAAAGGCGTGGACTCCGCGGGTCAGCCGATTCCAAATCCTGCGAAGGAGGCCAAGATTGATGGCGCGCTGGTTTCCCCGAATTCAAGCGGCGCTGCAAATTGGCCGCCTCCCAGCTTCAGCCCGCAGACCGGCCTTTTCTACATCAATGCAACACGAGCATTCAGCCTGTATTACATCTATGATGATGATCGAAAGCCCGAAGGGTGGGGTGGAAGCGATCAGGGTGGGTGGAGTGAAGCGATGCTGCAGGCGCTAGATTACAAGACCGGGAAGATCACCTGGAGTCACAAGTGGGAAGGACGGAGCGTCCGCTCGGGCGTTCTGAGCACCGCCGGCAACTTGGTCTTCACGGGCGACCCGGCGAATAACTTGGTCGGTCTCAATGCCACAACAGGAGAACCCCTCTGGCACGCCAACTTGGGCAACGAAGTCTCGAATGGCCCAATGACCTACGAGCTCGATGGGGTGCAATACCTGGTGGTGGCCGCAGGTGACAGCCTATTCGCGTTCGTGATACATAGGGATTGATTAATCGCAATCTGGGTCGAGCGCCTAGCCTGCCCCAACTCATACGCTAGTAACACTCCGAGGCCGCACTAGTGTGTCAATTCGGGTCTACACGTTGCACGTTACTTTTGCAATCTCTGCCTGCCTGAATTGAAGGGAACCCTATGTATCACCATCTGAAGAAACTCATGTACACGGTAAACGTCGGCACTCCGGACCCGCGGTTCGGCAACATGTTGCTTGAGCAATTTGGCGGCGCGAACGGGGAACTCGCCGCAGCTATGCAGTATTCCATCCAGGGATTGAATTGCGACGACCCCGACCGAAAAGACTTGCTGATGGATATCGGCACCGAGGAGCTAAGCCACCTCGAAGTCGTGGGAACGCTCGCACGCATGCACTTGAAGCCAATGAAGTCCGATCGCGACGCCGCTCACGCAGATCCTCTGATCGCCATTGCCGGCGGGGGCGGGGTCTCATTGTTCAACTCCATGGGGAATCCCTGGACGGCAGATTACCTGAAGATTACCGGCGAACTCGATGTCGACTTGCGCAGCAACATTGCCGCGGAGGCGCGCGCCAAGATCGTCTATGAACGCTTGATCGATTTCTGTGATGACCCAGGCACAATCGATGCCCTTCAATTCCTCATGACGCGCGAAATCACGCACATGAAGGCTTTCACGGCAGCGCTCGAAAGTATGGGCAAACCCATCTTCTCGATTGGCAGAATTCCCCCTACTCCGGGACTAGTGGATCAATTCTTCAATGACTCGACTGGAGTCGGCGATCGAGGCGAGCCCGACGTGCGTGGACCCTGGAACCAGGGCGATGACTGGCAATTCGTGGATTCACCAGCCTTTCAGGAATTAGAGTCCGAGAAAGCTGGAACTCGAATGCCGACCGACGGTGGCGATGGCGACCGTCCCTCAAATGGCGGTTCGCGTGGCCGCACCGGCGCGCGCGAACAGACCGCAAGACAGGGCATCCTTCGCAAGCCGACAGGAAAGAAATAGCCGATTTCACGACGGCCGCTTGCGGCGCCCACGATAAGCGGCCGTTACAGAATCAATCTTTAGTGAAAGGAATTGAACCTATGCCACAAGTAAGAGAATTGCTAATTGAGGAGTTGCAGGACCTCCTCCACGCGGAAAATCAGCTGGTCACGGCATTGCCAAAAATGGCCAAGGCTGCACGGCACCCGAAGCTCAAGGAAGGGTTTGAGAAGCACCTGGCCCAGACGCAGGTACATGTCGAGCGCCTGAAGAAGGCATTTGAATTGCTCGGAGGAAAAGCAGAAGCGAAACCGTGTAAGGCAATGTTGGGTCTTGTCCAGGAAGGCCAGGAAAAGATCGACGAAAGCCAGGCCAAAGAAGAACTCGCGGCCGATCTGTCGCTGATCACCGCCGCACAAAAAGTGGAGCACTACGAAATCTCAGGTTACGGCACGGTCCGCAGCCTTGCCCGCCTGATCGGTGAAAAAGAGGTCGCCACGCTACTGACTCACACTCTCGGAGAAGAAGAGAGCACGGATCACCTCTTAACGGAAATCTCGAAGCCGCTCCTACAGCAGGCGAGAGTGGACGAACTCGAAGAAGAGGTGGAAGAGGCAGCCTCCGCGCAAGCCTGATTCGCCGCGTTGCCGCGACTGGGGAACCTTCGCCGAACTCCGGTGTGACAGAGCCCGCTCAGAATGTCTGGTTTCGGCTCACTGCACCCGGATCTTCCGCGTCTGCTCAAGATAGGCGGAACGGTTCTTGCTGTTCTGTTCATTAGTATGGGTGTAGTTCTCGCTACGCATTGGCCTTTCACCCGCCAAGCTGCGAGCTACTCCCTCGAACGAGTCTCATCAAGTGAAGTGCACATGGGCGGGTTCCGTAAGATCTTCTTTCCGCACCCCGGGTATGTGATTGAAGACCTCTCCTTAACTCGAAACTCCGGGCCCAATCCTCCACTTGTAAGAGTCCGCCGGTTAAGGTGCAGCGGCTCATGGTTTGCAGTCTTATCGTTTACGCATCGAGTCAGGGAAATACGCCTCGACGCACTGCACATTTACATTCCCGCCCATGTCCCGCCGCCTGTGCGGAGTCATCCTTCAGAAAAGATTCGCGCCACAGTTACCGAAGTCATTGCAGATGGCGCAATTCTAGAGATTGCACGTGACCAAGCTAACCGAGGGACGCTGCGCTTCGACTTCCCCGGGCTCACGGTGAGTAACGTCGCGCGAGGCAAATCGATGCGTTTCCGCACGCTCATACATAATCCTCAACCACCTGGCGACATTACCGCAGCCGGCACATTCGGGCCCTTGCCCACACGTAATCCAGGGCAAGCGCCCGTTGACGGCTCGTTCGATTTCACTCACGCAGATCTCAGCACTTTCCGCGTTATTGCAGGTACTCTATCCGCCCATGGCAAATTCCAGGGCCGGCTCGCACATGTCGAAGTTCGTGGTCAGACGGATATCCCGAATTTCGAAGTCACTCGTACCGGCCACGCGCTCCACCTCTCCGCCATATATAACGCCACGGTTAATGGACTGAACGGTGACGTGGCCATTGAATCCGTAAACGCGCAGTTACTCAATACAACCGTGCACTCGCGAGGTGGTCTGGCAACCGCACCCGGGGGGCACGGTAAGACGCTCTCACTTGACCTCAAGTCCAGTCAGGGAAAAATTGAAGATCTCCTCAGATTGTTCGTAAAAAGCCCACGCCCGCCTCTTACTGGATCTCTGGTGTTCGACACACATGCGGTCCTTCCGTCCGAGAAAAAACCGTTTCTTCAAAGAGTTCAACTCGAAGGAGATTTCGGAATTACGAACGCTCAGTTCACGAGTTCCAAAACAGAAGGAAAGGTGAGCGAACTCAGCGAGCGTGCACAGGGCAAAAAAAAGCATCAGAGCGATCCGTATTCTGACCCGACCCTTTCGGACCTGCGTGGGCGCTTTGTGCTCCGCCGGGGTACAGCAACGTTCGCAGGAGCTTCATTCAGCGTTCCCGGTGCAGTCGCCAGAGGAGAAGGGACGTACAATCTCTTAAATGAAAGAATTAATTTGTACGGCACGCTCGCGATGCAGGCCAGCCTCTCTAAAGCTGCGGGCGGCGTGAAATCAATCTTTTTGAAGCCGCTCGATCCATTCTTTAAAAAGAAAAATGCCGGTGCCGTGGTGCCGGTGCAGATGACTGGAACGTACCCGCACCCTTCTTTCAAAGTGTCACTTATGAAAAAACGTAAGTCTCACTAGGCGAAAATGTCCGCAAAGCAAGCAATTCAAATCCTCAAACAAACGTATGCCAAATGGAGCGAGCACCACGCTCCGCGATTGGGCGCTTCAGTGGCGTTTTACAGCATCCTGTCGTTTGCGCCCATGCTGGTCCTAATCACGGCTGTGATTGCTCTGGTTTTCGGGCATGAGAGTGCTCAGGGTGCGCTCGTCAATGACGCCAGACAATGGATCGGAGACAAAGGCGCTGAGACCGTACAAACGTTACTTAAGAACGCACAAAAGCCTGCTTCCGGCGTATTCGCGAGTCTGGTGGCATTCGTGACGTTGCTTTTGGGAGCTTCAGGAGTATTTACGGAGCTCCAGGATGCACTAAATGTCATTTGGGACGTCAAGGGCCAAACTGCTTCTGGAGTTGTGGGAATGATCAAGCAGCGCCTCTTTTCCTTTGGTATGGTCCTGTCTGTCGGCTTTCTTCTACTGGTCTCGTTGCTGCTGAGTGCCGCGTTGGCGTACCTCGGTCACGCGTTCGGCGAGCTTGTGCCGATGCCGCCATTTATTCTGCAGGCGATCAACTTCGTCGTGTCGTTCGCGGTCATATCGCTGCTCTTCGCGTTGCTGTTTAAGTATGTGCCGGCAGCTAAGATCTCGTGGAGAGATGTGCTGGTGGGCGCAGTTGGCACAGCACTTCTGTTCACCCTCGGCAAGTTGCTGTTAGGGCTATATCTCGGAAAAGCGAGCGTTGGATCCGCTTATGGCGCCGCTGGATCGTTTGTGGCCTTGGTCGTCTGGATTTATTACTCAGCGCAGATCTTCTTCTTCGGCGCCGAGTTCACGCATATACGTGCTCAAGCTCATGAGATGCAGAAGGAGCCCGCACCACAGGAACGCCCCGTGCAAGCACCCTCAGAACCTGAGGTGAAGTCCCAGCAACCCCAGCCTTCAGAAGACGTGCCGAGGATTACGACCGCGAAGAAAGAGCCGCTGCACCAAACCCCCGCCATATCCATCACACGATCAGTGTCCGCCCTCAGTCCGAGGACGAGGAAACCTCGCCTCCTCATGGCCGCGGCGTTGGGTTTTGTTATTGGAAGATTATTCGGGGCAGTCAGCAAGTCAGCGCCGCCGTCCGCCAGAGCCTCCAAGCATTGAGCCCAAAACTCCCCGGACAATCTGCCCGCCAATCTGCGAGCCGATCGATCGCGCTCCGCTCTTCACCATAGCCTCGATGATGCCCTCCCGGCGCCCGCCGCGCGGGCCAACACTGCCGAGAAGCACGCTTTCCAGTTCTCCTGTAATCCCACCCGTTTGCCCAGTCTGGCTGGAAGCATGCGGGGCGGCCGTGCGCACCTCGTTAGCCGGACCCTGAGTCGATTGAGATCGAGTCTTCAATCGCTCGTATGCAGATTCCCGGTCTATTGCCCGATCATAAACGCCCGCAACCAGCGAAGTGGCCATCACCTTTCGGCGCTCCTCCGGGGTGATCGGTCCGATCTGGCCCTGCGGCGGACACACGTAAGCGCGTTCCACCACTCCGGGCGTGCCCTTTGCATCCAGGAAAGAGATCAACGCCTCGCCAACTTCGAGCTGCGTGATTTCCGTCTC
>JBJMGM010000029.1:0-13243 GCA_045807905.1 Bryobacteraceae bacterium
CAGGCGTACTGGCGGCTTCGCCGTCGGGTTATAAGAATCGCCTGCCATCCGGATCTGGGATAGTGAGCAATCGCCTGCATAGCAGCTGAAACTCAGATTCCACGCGTTCTTAGCTCCCGTATCCTGCTGTACAACAGGCACGAAGATCTCATGCCCCGTATCTGTTTCGCGGAGTGCAAAAACGCTTTGCGAGCTGCTGCTTTTCGCAATCGTGTATGTACCTGCGGGCAAAGTGTTCTCGCCAACGTGATATGCGAATGGAATGTTCGCAACTGCTTTCTGACTCTGAGCGCTGAGGATTGAACTGCCGAGTAGCACGGCAAGACCTGCGGTCAGAACGATGTTTTGCAAGTGTCGTTTCATATAAGTTCCTGTTTTCAATTCGGAAAATTCAAGTGCTGAGGGCGCTTGGTCCTGGTATAGCAACTCGATTCTATTTCCGGTCTCTCTAGCGTTTCCGTTTGAGATGCACTTCATCAAGCAGGTATCGAGCCATTTGATCGCGGAACTTGTTTACAACGACTTGAGCTCACTTAGAAGGGCTGACGTGGAACAATCTGGTGAATTGTAGCTCGGGTCGGATAATCCACGTTGCTGGCCTAGCCGGAAAGTGGACCGATACTTTTAGGTCGAGCGGATCAAGCGTCTGTAAGCGAAATGACGTAGCTGCTGGGCTTGTCTTCTGAGCTGACCTGGATTAAGCTTTACACCTACGGTCCTGAACCAGATCGTTTCGCACTATCGCGTCATCGAGAAGCTTGGCGGAGGCGGGATGGGTGTGGTGTATCGTGCCGAGGACCTGAAGCTGAAGCGCGAAGTTGCCCTGAAGTTCCTTCCTGAAGAGGTCACCCGTGACCCAGCTGCAGTTGAGCGCTTTGAGCGTGAAGCACAGGCTGCTGCCGGCATCATCACCCCAACATTTGTACCGTGTACGAGATCGGAGAATTCGACGGTTCGCCTTACATCGCGATGGAGTTGATGGAAGGCGAGACGCTGAAGCACAAGATCACTGACAAGCCACTCGCGCTGAACACATTGCTCGACTTGGCCATTCAGATCACCGACGGACTAGATGCGGCGCACGCAGAAGGCGTTGTGCACCGCGATCTGAAGCCGGCGAACCTGTTCATCACGAAGCGTGGGCAGGCGAAGATTCTGGATTTCGGTCTGGCGAAGCTTCGTTCCGAAAGGAAAGCTGCGGCTGCCACAGCCGTATCGGAACAGACTAGGACGGCAGTACAGACCGACCCAGGCCACACGATGGGAACACCGGCCTACATGTCTCCGGAGCAGGCCCGTGGGGAGCAACTGGACGGGCGCACCGATCTGTTTAGCGTCGGCATAGTGCTGTATCAAATGGCGACTGGGAAATTGCCGTTTGAAGGAACAAGCACAGCGGCAATCATGGCGTCAATACTCCGGGATTCACCTGAGCCGCCCATCCGAGCGAATCCGGAGTTGCCGGCTCAACTCGAGCACATCATCAATAAGGCGCTCGAGAAGGATCGCGATCTCCGCTGCCAGAGCGCATCCGAGCTGCGCGCAGACTTGAAACGCCTGAAGCGCGATCTGGATTCTGGACGAGTGGTTGCACGAGCGGACATACATGAACTGCGTGCCCGGAACTCTTCGCACCCAACCACGCTCGCCGCACCGGAACGCCAAAAGGGTTCTGGCCTCCACCGGTCGCGATGGATGGTCTTGGCCATTGGAGTAATAGGCATGATGGCTGTCATCATCTGGCGGCAGCACCGGGCGCAGCAGCCGGCGTTCTTCTCGGCTGAACCGCTCGCGAGTTATGTTGGACTCCAACTCTGTCCCTCATTCGCCCCCGATGGTGAGCGTGTTGCATTTAGCTGGGAGGGGGAGAAACAGGACAATTTCGATATTTACGTCAAGCAGATCGGGGTCGAAACACCGTTGAGACTCACGAGTGATCCGAGTCCAGACTTAAGTCCAGCTTGGTCGCCGAACGGGCGCAGCATCGCTTTTGTCCGCGTTCTGGGCAACGACAGAGCCGCGCTGCTGCTGATCCCTTCGCTTGTTGGTGGTCCGGAGCGCCGGATCGCCGAGATCACAGCGCCTGATATCGCTTACCGCGACCTTAAGCTCCTCGATTGGTCCCCCGACGGCAAGTGGCTGGTCATGCCCGACGCACGCTCAAGTGAGGCTGTTTTCGGATTGCTTCTTGTCTCGGTCGACACCAGAGAGAAACGCAGGCTGACGTTACCCCCTCCAGGGTACGACGATTTCGAGCCAATTTTTTCGCCAGACATGACACACCTGGCTTTCGTGCGGCATTCTGGCGCATCAGCTGGTGACGTTTATGTGCTCGATCTTTCGCGAGAGCTGCAGGTATGGGGAGAACCCAAGCGGCTGACGTTCGATAATCGGCTGATCGGTAGCCCTGTGTGGACGCGTGACGGCCGGGCGCTGCTGTTCACAAGATACTCGATGGCTGGCAGACACAGTTTGTGGAAGATGACGCTCTCGAACCCTCCTCAAATGGAGCCTCTGCCCATCTCCGCAGACAATGCCTTCGCTCTGGCCATCTCTCCGAAAGGTGACCGGTTAGTTTACACGCGCGTGATCAACAACGCAAATATTTGGGCAATTGAACCACGTCTTACTCGGTCTACAAAAAGAGGCACGGAAACGCCAAGGCCATTTATTGCCTCAACGCAGGAAGAAGGGACTCCCAGCTTCTCACCCGACGGTCAGCAAATTGCATTTCAATCGAGGCGCACGGGATTCAATGAGATCTGGGCCGTTGATCGGGACGGTTCGCATCCACGTCAACTGACAGAACTGAAAGGCACGATCGCGGGCTTCCCTAAGTGGTCACCGGACGGGAAGAAGATCGTTTTTCACTCGCGCCAGCAAAGCAACGCCCGCCTTTTTCTACTTGATGTGCCGAATGGGCGATCAACGCAGTTGGCGTATAAGCCCGTTAACGAGTTTCAGCCGAGTTGGTCACATGACGGTAAATGGATCTATTTTTCGTCCCAGCGAAGCGGAGAGCACCAGGTCTGGAAAATTGCAGCAGAAGGTGGACTGGCTATCAAAGTGACGGAGCACGGTGGGGATTCGCCCTTGGAGTCTGTCAATGGTGAATCGCTCTTTTATACGAAAATCGATTCACGGCTTTGGCGGATTCCGGTATCCGGCGGGGAAGAGCAGCAGGTGATGCCAGATCTGGTGGACGGTAACGCATGCACATATGCCCCCGGACGTAAAGGCATCTACTTTATTCGACAGCCGAGCGATGCTCGCGGACGAACCCTGTCGTTTTTCAGCTTTGCAAGCCATCAGACTACACCGATCGCAGAGATCCCCCGTCCAGTTACTCATGGTTTTGCGGTATCACCAGATGAGCGACTGATTCTGTACAGCCAGATAGACCACGTGGCTAGTGATTTGATGCTGGTCGAAAACTTTCGATGAACCGCGTCGAATGTCCTTTCTTACCTCGCGTGGATCTTTGTCATCTCGCAGCTCCATAAAATCGCGAGTGCCTCAGGTGATTCTCTGGTGTCCACTCAGCAAACTCAAACTGCCCAACCAACTTCGGCTTTGGCGAGCGACAATCTTTAATCTTTGCAGCTGTCAGCCCGAACCCCTAGCGGCGGCCACTCTTCCTCTCGGGTAGATCACCGTCGTATATCCGAAGATCAACGCATCGAAGTCCCTTGGTCCGGGCGTGTACCCGCCGATTACAAACTCCTGGCCCCGATTCACGCGCATCTTGAGCCAGGCACCGCTGCGCTGGCCAGACTACTGAAGCCGACGAAGGATATGGCCCGACCAAGGGCACCGAAGAAGGCAAAGAGTAGAGCCGCTAAGAAGCTACGCGCCTAGGCTTGTCGCTATATTGTGGCGGCCAGTGGCTGTGAATGGTCCAAGAATCTCCACAGTCGTCTTCGCGCCCTTGTGAACGCAGCGTATGCGGACAATTCTTCTCTGCGGTGCGTGAAAATCCCATCTCGCTTATTTTTCGGGATGACGCCTTTTTTGACTTGGCCTAGGAGATCACAATTCTCTTGTAAGACCCCCATATAGCGCTCCAAAGCCGTCGAACACTCTTTCTGTAGCTGCCTTTGCATATGCGTCATATTTTGAGAAGCCATGACGTTCATATTCTAGGCGTGAATGCTCTGTCCGTATAGAGATCACGGTGTACTGGCCGGTTGTACTCGTAGTCCTCGGTACGGTACTTGTTCGAGGCGTACTCGGAAGAACCCCCCTATCAAACATCATTGGATGAGTGCCCCGGTAGCCAAGTGGAAAGGCAGGGGTCAGCAAAACCTTTTTTCGGATGGTTCGATTCCATCCCCGCGGCTCCATACCAAACGTTAGCGTCTACGGGGGTCGAAAGGTAGATTGCTCCCGGCGCGTATAAAGCGCATGCTCGAAGCACCCCCTACCTAAGAGCATCACTGCTACGTTCTCCGCGGTGTGGTGATGCCCTTTTTGGGGCGATGCTCAAGTTGAGCCACTACCCCGGGTTTTTCCATCGTGGAATGCGGGTCCAGAATCCAGAGCCGACAAGCCCAGAGTTTCTGAAAAGGGCCCGGCCACGACTCTCAGAGAAGTTAGCGCCGCCGACCACGGCTACCAGTTCCCCCCTCCGCCACCCACGACCAGAGCCACCGCCCTCCACCCGACAGAGGATCGCTAACCCAGCCTGTCCCGAGTGACGGCCGGTGATTACCCTGGTTCAACTCCCAGGTACGGCGATTGGTGAAACCAAATTGGCGAAGCCATTCTCCAAGTCGCATGCGGAACTTTGTGCGGAGACATCCCCTGAGCGACATTGCCAAACAAGGATTAGGGAACTTCAGCGCAGCAATTACGGAAAGCAGCAGCGAAATGCACGTTGAGTGTTCGGCCTGCGGGAACGATGCGGAAATCGAATATCGGGGACAGAATGGCGGATTTCCAAAACTCCGTCTGACCTGCACGGTCTGCCAGCGCGTGATAGACGTTACCCTATACAACCAGAACGTTGGCTTTCCTTCGAAACGTTAGTGTTCTCGTGTACGGGAGATGGTTCGATCAATAAGTCATCTCCCGCTGGCGTACACGAGACATCCCCGTGCTGAAGAGAGCGTGAAGAAACAGTGCGCGCCTTGGAGCAATTTGCTGGCGAGACCCGTTTTCCCATTCCCTTAAGGGCTGGCCTTTGTGCCGATGTCGTGATTACGTTTTAGGCGCGGCTGCTGGCGGTATGCAAGCGGTCTGGAACATCACGTTTGCGGAGTCCCATTAGACCGGCCAAGCCAACCAACCCTAACCAGCCATAGTCGAATCCCCTCCTGTCGTCCGAATGGTTCGTCGTCGTATTCGTGTTTTGGCCAGCAGCGTTGGGGTCGTTCGCGGTCGTCTGCGCCCTAGCGCTTCCCAGCGTCAGTGCCGTCGCCAGTACACACAATCCTACATGTTTAAGTGGTTTCATCGAACGATTAGAGCTTTCGCCACCCGCGCGGTTGCAATAGAGATCTACGCCCGTAGTTGTGCTTGCGAATCAGTCGAGGCCAAGCCGCGCTCCTGATTCGTTTCTTTCGCAAAAACGCGTACGTATGCCGTAAACCGCTACCAGTGTTCCTGGCGGCCCGTCTGTTACGTGTGGGGACTGACACACCGCAAAAGCGGAACACTCATGGGTCAGATGAAGCAGCCCTTCAGGCGAAGGCGCTGGCAGATTTGCGACGAACGTTCCTGGTAGCAGACGAAGTCTATCGCCGTTTCAGGGCTGGCTTAGTGACGGGAAAAGCGCAGCCTTACAAACGGGTGGTCGAGTGGATTCCTATATCCAATAACTAGGGTAGGTTGCAAAGAAGCACGGCTAGTCTTTGCGCTCACAGCTTTCAGACGGGCAGGTGGATGCTTCGAATCCATTCCCGCGCCTCCATTTCAAAAGCTATCTGCGTTGAGGCGACGAGACGCGCCCTATGGGGCTCGTAATCATTCACACCACGGATTTTAAGACACAGAGTGAATCAAAAACGATCTTAAGAATTGAGGCGGTCTCCGCCCCGGTGAACACAAGGATGGAGGCACTGAATGGAGTACCAGGATTTAGCAAAGACAGAGCCGGAACGTGGCCCAAGGGAGGAACATCGCGAAGGAGCAGTCGCGCGGAGTATAGAGCAGCAAACGGCTAAGCTTCCCTCCGACTGGTTCTTATGGGCGGCGTTTGGCTCGATAGCCGGTTCATTAGCTTTTAAACTGAGTGGAAAAGATCACGAGGCCTTGTTCGTTGGGCAATGGGCTCCAACATTCTTGATTCTTGGTCTTTACAACAAACTTGTAAAGCTTCATGGCTCAGAAGGAGCGTAGCGTCTCCCTGTTGCGTTCAACGCATGCACAGTGAAGGCTGTAACCGGATTGAAGGCCTTGCTCTTTAAAGCTCAGATGATTGCCACTTTGTTCGTCTCGCCTGCCACGTCGAATCTGACGAATCAGACTGCATGGACACTTACTCCGGAACGACGAGAGTTACCGTAACCGCGAGGGGACACGTGTGTTGCAAAAATGACCGGACCGGGCGGCCAGAAAGGCGCTCCCGCACTGATCTGGAAGCAAACTACCATCAACGCCCGGTCATTGCACCTTGGTTACGGTACGGATTTCAATCCTGCCGTAGCGCCACCATCGGATCCGCCGTGGCTGCCCGATGCGCCGGCACACACGATGCAAGCAGTGCCGAGCCTAATAGCACTATACTGACGACGCCGAACACACGGTAATCAACCGCCGTCACTCCATACAGCATCGATTGCATTGCGCGGCCCACCAGCCATGCGCCGACCAGCCCTAGTCCCAGTCCTGCCAGAGCCAGTAGCATGCCCTCCGAAATCACCAATTTCAGCACGGCCACGCGACCTGCGCCAAGCGCCATCCGCAGCCCGATTTCATGGGTTCTCTGCTCCACCAGAAACGCAATCACGCCATAAATTCCCAGCGCCGCCAACAACAGCGCGACCGCCGCAAAGCTGCCGTACAGAAACATATCGAATCGGTCCCCGGCCCGGGATTCATTCACAATTCGGTCCATCGTCTCCGTGCCGGCAAGCGGCAATGTCGGTGCCATGATGTGCACCGCTGCCGCAATGCTTTTCGTCATGGCCTCCGGCTCGCCGCCCGTTCGCACCGCGATCTGCGCCTGCGGCCACGGGCTCTGCGCGAACGGCACGTACATCGTCGGAAAGTCACTCGGCCGGTCGCCATACTGAACCGAATGAAATACCCCGACAATCTGCCACGCCATCGCCGCTCCCAGCTTGGTTACCCCCGGCACAAGTTCCTCCACCATTACTCTCTGCCGCAGCGGATCGACGTTCTTGAGATGTTTCTGGACAAACAGCTCGTCCACCATCGCTACCCGCGGCGCGCCCGCGGTGTCACGGTCGTTGAACCGACGTCCTCTCACCACGCGCAAGCCGAAGGTATTGAAATATCCCGGCGTCACCATCTGAAACCCCGTGCCTGGACGATCTGCCGGGTTGGCGAACGGTTTTCCCTCAATGTAAAACGGCATGCCGAAGCCCGTTCCCTGCAGCGGCATTCCGGTCGTCACCGTCGAATTCGAAACTCCCGGAACCGCCTCAATGTTCGCCAGCATCTGCGTGTAAAAATTCCGGATCTGGTCTGCGCCCTTCAAGCGTCCATCCGGCACCGGCAACAGAAACGTCAGGATGTGATCCGGTCGTATGCCCAAATCGAGTCGCGTAATGTTCCAAAAACTGTGAATTGCCAGACCGGCGCCCGCAAGCAACGTCAACGCCAGCGCAAATTCACCCGCCACCAACACCCTTCGCAACCAGTGCCGTCCGCCGCTCACTGATCTTCCCGTCTGCTTCAACGTCTCGTTTAAATCGAGCCGCGACGCTTGGAACCCCGGCGCGCAACCGGCCAAAATCCCTGCCAGCAGCGTGGCGGCCAGGGTGAACAACAGAACCGGAACGTTTAAGCTCACATCCGCCTCTGATGGAAGTGTTTGCTCTGGCATAGACGCAACCACCACCTTCAGAATTCCCCAACCGAGCCCCACGCCAACTACGCCGCCCACCAGTGCTAGCGCCAGGCTTTCCGTCAGGAGTTGCCCGAACAACCGGCGGCTCGACGCCCCAAGCGATGCGCGCACTGCAATCTCGCGTTGCCGCGCTGTTCCTCGCGCCAGCAGTAGATTCGTCACGTTCGCGGAGGCAATCAATAAGACAAAACAGACGCCGCCCATCAGCAGCCACAATCCCGCGATCCGCTCCTTCGGCAGAAAATCATTGCGCAGCGGATCGACGCTCGCCCCCCATCCCTTGTCCTGCGGATAAACCTCGCCAATGTGTTTCGTCACTGCGTCCATATCCGCCTGCGCCTGCTGTATTGTCACGCCCGGCTTCAATCGCCCCATCACCAGTAGCCAGTGAAAATCGTGGTTGATCTGCTCCGGCTTGAATGCCAGCGGAACCAGCAAATCGTTCGGCATCCGGTCTTGCTGCCCGGCCGGCATCACCCCCACCACCGTGTACGGCTGATCGTTAATGCGAATCTGCTGTCCGATAATGTCACGCCTGCTGCCAAACCGTCGCGCCCACAGCTTATGCCGCAGAATCACCACATGATCGTGCCCCGGCAGCGCCTCCTCCGGCAGAAAATCGCGCCCCAGCATGAGTGTGATACCCATCCCATTCGTCATGCCCGGCACATTCTGGCTTCCCTGCACCTGCTCTGGGTCTTGTGTTCCGCCCAGGTTCGCGCTGAAACCAGTCCACGCCCACAAGCCTTGAAACGAGCGGCTTTGGTTCTTCCAATCCAGATAATCGCCCGCCGCGACGCCATTACGGTGGCTCTGAATCTTCGACCAAACCATCACCAACTGGTCCGGTTGCGGGTATGGCATGGGGGCCAGCAGAGTCGCATAGATGATGCTGAAAATCGCCGTGTTCGGCCCGATTCCGAGCGCAAGCGCGAGCACCGCAATCGAAGCAAAGCCTCTGTTTTTTCCGAGCAGCCGGAACCCAAACCGCAAATCTCGCCACCATTCGCTCATCTCACGTCCTTTCCGCACCTACGTGCCAATCTCTTATACGATGGAAGCTGCTTTCAGGTACGTGAAGGATGCACGTTCCCTTCCATCGCGCAAGGATGCGACCGCGAGGTTGCTCTGCACGTGCCGCTTGTTTTCCCCACAAGGCTGTAATTCGAATGCGCCCGACGCACAAATGCGGCGCGCGCTATCGCGTGCTGCCGAACGGCGGCCGCATTACTCCCGATAAACGCACATCTCATGAACAACGGCAGTGGTCAAGAAAAGGCGACTTCCGCGAATGAATCATCGTGCGCGGGGCTCAAAGTTCCACTGCCTCGCCACCCGAAACCGCCGGGTCGACATCCTCTATTGTCTGAGTGAGTGTCCAGATGTGGCCGGCGAAGTCTTCCAACGTGGCCTGACGCTCACCGTACACATGCGGCCGGCCGCACCGCTCTTTGGGACCAGGCAGCCCTGGCGGAGTCCAACAGACTCCGCCGGCTTTCAACCAAGCTGCCCGTTATTCGCAGTTTCACGCGCCACTGCCACCAATTTCTCGGCGGTTTGAACGATGAGTATCGATGGGCAAACGTTGCTTGAGCTTCTCGGTCGAGTTAGTGCGGACAACAGGCGATCATCGTATCTCGTCAAAAACAGCTGGACTTGGGGGGTCCCCAACAATGTGGGAACCTGCAGGCCGTAAGACGGACTGGAATGGAGCCAGAGTATGGGAACCGGCTAACTTGGTCCTAAAACCTTAACGTAACGTGTAAGATTCTCTTGCACAGGAGACACGAGATGAGCTTGGAGACAATCTGGGAGCAGCACACTCAAGACGAGTTTGTCACGCGGGATGTAGAAGCGACGCTCGCAACAATGGTGGACGATGCGTATGTAAACCACATTCCGGTCATGACTGGCGGGATCGGCAAGGATGAACTGCGTCACTTCTACTCAGAGGATTTTATTCCGAAAATGCCAGCGGACACAAAGCTGACATCCATCTCTCGAACGATCGGGGTAGATCAACTCGTCGATGAAATGATCTTTTCGTTCACTCACAGTCAAGAGATGCCGTGGATGTTACCCGGTATCTCGCCAACGTACAAACGGGTCGAGGTGCCTTTGGTCGCGATTGTGCACTTCCGGGATGGGAAGTTAGCGCACGAGCATATCTACTGGGATCAAGCATCCGTGCTCAAGCAACTTGGTCTGATCTCGGATTCATCTCTCCCAATTTTCGGAGCCGAGACCGCGCGGAAAGTCGAGAAGGCATCGGACGCCCGTTGACCACGGCACCGGGTACTCGGCTGCGGCGCGGATGCGTTTTATAGGGGAGGCGTGCCGCAAAGTGCGACAGGAACGCTGTCGTTCCCTCTCCCTATTCGATCTGAACTGCGACCATGGCAGCGGTGCCTTTACTCAACCGGTAACGAAGACACACAACAGTAATCGGCCGGAAAGACCGTACTGTACACCGTCAATAACAGAATGCAATCTTTTGCCAAGGTCTCTGTTCGCGGTTACTTGACTTCGATGTGGCAGTTTGGGCAGAACAGCGGCTCTCCCTGCAGCGCAACGAGTGGCATCCCACACTTCGGGCACAGGCCCGCTTTCCCGGTACGGTTGTTGCGCATAGCATGAAGCAATTGATTGCGTCTCGGGTGATATGCCGCGCACCAGCGTTCAAAACCGTTAATGCTCCAATCCTTCTCGGGTGCGCGATGGTCCAGCCAAGCATTAATGGCTGGGCGCGGCACGTCATAGTCCCGTGCGACCTCGAGTAAGTCTTCAGAGAACTCCAAAGCGGGCACGCCGGGCAGCGCTTGTACTACAACTGCCAGCACCCCATTGAAGTCCTGGTCCTTGCTCAGGGGCATTTTGCTACGCTCCTTCGTTCACGGCACGCCATGTGTACGACCGATGATGCCGAAAATCGTGATGTCGTGTCCCCAATGCGGTCGCAATTTATCTTTCTAAGAATTTGGGTAGTGTTGTCTGAGCGGGATATGGCGGGTGGTGCTGTTCGGCCTTGTGGCGTTCCACTTCGGCAGTCCGGGTGCTTCGTTCCTTCTGCGATGAGAGGCGCGCTGAAGTTGGGCAGCACCGGCTAGAGCACACCAGGCGTTCAGAGCGGCCGGAATCAACGCAGGCTTTAGAACCGGTTGGGGAAAGCGCAGGTGTAGGCGGGCGGATGCAGTCTACGACGCGCCTGCTGCTTCACTTTTCTCGAAGACTTGATGTTCTGCTCTGTGGTGGTCAAATTCGGCTTTGATCGTTTCGCACTCTTTACGGACGAGTTGTGCTTTGAGTTTGGCAGCAGCAAACAAGTCCGGCTTTCCCACTCCTGACACTTCATGCAGGTGGATGCTGGCCACGGTAAGCCGGGTCGCCGCTTCACCTAGCGCTTCCGAGAGAGTACGACAGGTTTCACAGAAAGCCGGGGGCATGGGTCACCTAGTTTTTCGATATGGAAATCCACTCGATGACTCGTGGTGTGCCTTGCCCCGAGTTTGGTGCCGTGAGGGCAAGCCTGAAACGCCGATTAACCTCGTCTGCTATCCGAAAGCTGCACCGCCATTCCCTCAGAGCTTTAGCAAGATGCGCGGCGGGATCGCGCTCGACCGGGTCCTGTGTCCTTGCCGACTCACACATCTCTGAATGACAGCACAAACACCGCGACGAGCTAACCAGCAATCTTACGCGTGTGGCAGTCGTAAACGTACCGAGACGAGGAATTACGACAGGCGCAATTTAAGGACTATTGCGCTCCTGCTTTTTGCGGTGGCTTTCTTCGCCTTCGTCGCTTCAGCCGCCGGACGCGCATATCAGCCGTGGCGTTTACTTTGCCGAGTACGGCCGGCGTGGCTGCTCGTCAGGGAATTCGGGGCTTATTTGTTCGATGCGCCAGGTGGGGCCATCCTGATAGAGCGGACCTTCTTCGCGAATGAACGCCGGCGACACGCCAGGGAGGATCCAAATGTGGTAGTCGGGGGGCTGCTTGCCGATGATAGGAGCGACCATTCCTGTCACGCCGCCGAGTTCCGCATGCAGGACGAAGTCGATGGCCTTGCGCTTGGTTCCCCCGATCCTAAACGGGACCTCGCCGGCCGGCTTGATCAAGACATGAATGAGCCGCGGCTTCTCGGTTGGAGCTACAAAGGAAAGTCTCGTTTCAGGGGCCGAGGGAAGGACGTTCATGAGGAGGTTGGGCGGAAGGCCATTCGAGACATCGGGCGGCAGGTCGAGGTGATCCTGCCTAATTTTTCCTTCCTTTGTATAAGAGGTAATCTGCCCGGTCAAGGCGTTGATCAGGATGTCCATGGGTTTGGGATAGGAGGGCCCACGTTGGATATGGTGGTCCGTGATGAGACGAAACACGCCACGCTGGGAAAAGACCGTGGTGTCATCGTCGATTGAGCCGTCACGAAAACGGAAGATGAGGCGCGAGGTGACGCGATCGCCGTGGACGATCTGAGTCATGTCGCCAGTGGCGATGCGAGTGCCTTTAAGGGTTTTCAGCGCGACAAAGCCATGCGCGGAGCCCTGAGGATGTCGGACGGGCACCGGGTCGGCGTACAGGTTCGCTCTGAGCAGGGCGGATAGAAATAAAAGCAGGCCAAAGGCGCAGGAAGGGAAACGCTGCATCGGTAAATGATTGGTCAGTCAGCGGTGCCGAGCCGCGGTTCTTGTCGGGTCCTCAACTACAAGTGAGATGCGGAAATGTTGGCGGCTGTTGCGAGCGGCTGCTAGCCAGATTTTCAAATCTCAGACTGGGAGCGTTACCAGGACAGCGTAGGTTTGGCTTGTTACTCGCCACTTGGCGAGAGGCTCGCGTCCAAGTCCCTCAGCAAGTACACGCAGATGTTCGAGGTCTTTCTTGCGGCGCTCACCACCATCATGGGTAATTGCTGCCGCCGCTCATCAGCACACGAAGCAATCGCGGCAATGAGGAGCTTGAAACGCACAGCATTGGCTTGATGAAGGAAGCCTTGGATTTCGCTCGGAGCATGGCAGTGGACGAACCTGTGAGGTACTGGACAAGCTCTTGTTAGAGAACTGCTGCGGCCTCACGAAGAGCAATAAGAACGTTTCGCCAAATACGTGCGTGCAGGTTGGATTACGGTTTCACTGTTGTTTCAGCCCGTTCGACGAGCGTCTGCCCAACGTTCTTAATTATCGCGCTCTTTTGAATCTCTTCTGCTCAGGGCTTCC
>JBJMGM010000030.1:0-12177 GCA_045807905.1 Bryobacteraceae bacterium
AGCTTGAGCATGCTGGTTACACGAATGCGATAGGGGTGGACTTCTCGGAACGCATGCTGCTGCAGTGCCGATCTAAGTTTCCGTGGCTGAAGTTGGTTCGAAATGATGGGCAGACGATACCCTTTCGGGATCACTCGTTTCACGCCGTCCTCTTGTTTGCCGTCCTCACGTGCATACCCGATGGTGACGACCAACGCGCCTTGATCGCAGAGGTGGTACGAGTCCTTCGCCCCGAGGCACTCCTGTACATCAGTGATCTTCTGATTAATTCGGATGCCCGCAATGTGGAACGATATCAGCCTCACGCCGAAAAATACGGGGTCTATGGTGTTTTCGAATTACCTGACGCCGGCATTGTCCGCCATCACCGGGAAGAATGGATTGAACAGCTAACCGCTCCTTTCATTTGCTTAGAGTTCGAACACTTCACTGCCACAACGATGAATGGGAATTCTTCAGCCGCTTTCCAGTATCTTGGTCGCGTATCCAGCGCGTAATCCCAAGCAACCCGTCGCCTAATTATTTCTCTTTGAGTGGCGTCAGGGAACCGCCGCCGGCGTTTGGTTGATTCCCATGTTGTTCGTTAAAAAGGCGATGTCTCGCGCGTGAATCCCGCGGCGTCACGGAACTTCACCGGCAAG
The DNA here is from genome assembly GCA_045807905.1 of Bryobacteraceae bacterium. Classification (GTDB taxonomy): domain Bacteria; phylum Acidobacteriota; class Terriglobia; order Bryobacterales; family Bryobacteraceae; genus Bog-105. The sequence goes on from JBJMGM010000030.1 coordinate 642, forward strand.
CTTTCGTTGCAAATCTCAGCTACCGTGAAGTGTTTAGCAGCTTCGCGATCTCCCCCTGGATGAAGTGCATGTCCCGATTGCAGGCTTCATGTACAGGCATGCCGCCCTGCTGGCCTTCGTGGAACTCGCCTCCGCGATGAACGTACCGGATGATACCGTTTCTGTCGACTAGAAACGATACAGAAGTGAAATCGCGATCTTTTGTGAGCCACCACCGCTTTAGCGCTGCCCAGTCGCCGTCCACAGCGATGGGAAACGTGAAATGCTTTTCTTCAGCGGCTCGGCGCACTTCTTCCATCCTCCATTTGCCGGGCGGCTTCGGGTGAAAGACACCAATGACTTGCAGGCCGCGGGATCCATATGTTCGTTCGAGACTGACCAACGCCGGCGCGGTGGCCACGCAATATGGACAGCCTTCTGTCCACCAGCGGAGCAGAACCACTTTGCCGCGTAGATCGAGCATTTCGAGACGATTCGAGTTGAGCCAGTCGCTTAGTGCGAGTGGGGGCGCGGGTTTGCCGATCAGTTCTTGGCCTTCACCTTTTGTAAAGCCGTGCACGTTGAGTGCTACCGCTGCTGGAAACAGCGCGGCAACTCGGACCGCCAATTGTCTGCGGGTCACACTTAGCTCCCTCAATTGCCCTACTCCTTAACGATAAGAGATTCCAGGTCAGGATAGGTTCAACAGACATCTGAGCGGCAGCTGATGCATAGCTGCCGGCAGCCCCGCTGCGCTCTCGGTGAGTGAAGCAGGCAGCCGTGGTGAAATCTCGTAGTTCGAGCTTCGAAACAAATTGTTGATAGCGGAACCAAAAATGCGGCCAAACGTCCAATGATTTCCTCGAGGCTTTGCTCAACAACCATAGCTGAAGCGATGAATACATGACCATAGCTCCGAAAGCGCGATCAAGCTTACATACGATTCTGCTTCTTACCTCTACATCGCTTCTGGGATGTGGCTTCCTAGAAAGAGGTGCCGTGTGCGACATGACACCGGATGGCTCAGTCTGGGTGACCGTAGCACGGCTCGTGTGGGCGGAGCAGAAGTTCCAAAAATTGCATGGCCGGTATGGAGCGCTTATCCAGATGACGAATCTGCTGGACGGGCTCCCTCCCGATGTGACCGCAGGGCAGATGGGCTCGTACACGATCAGCATCGAACTGACCCAGACCGGTTTCATCCTTCGCGCGAACCCCGACCACAGGACGAGCCGGCGCCAGTTGTCCTCATTCTACGGCGATGAGACAGGACTCATGACCTTCGACCGTTCTGGGAAACCCGCAAATGCCAAGAGCGAAAAGATGGGCGGACCATAGTCCGGTTCGTTTCACTGCCGAGCACGTCAACTACTGCAGCCAAGCTGCCGGAATACCAGATCGATCTGGAACGTTTGATTAGACTGTGCTCGGGCGTCTTCTATGTGAAGTTCGCCCATTATCTACAAGCATTCAGTGAAGGCGCACATTCTAAGCCGAACCGACACTGTTTTATTTCGGACGGCCTTACAGGGCAAAACGCCTCAGAGTCAAGAACCCAGTGTCATGGCAATTATTCGAAGATGATGTTTAGCATTGTGCACCTCAAATAGGCTTTAGAATGAGCAATTACTCGAAAAAGCCTGACTGGTCCGGCTTATCATCTGGTTCGCGGAAGTTGCTGAGTCCAACGCCGACTAACCGAAAACGTTGCGACGGGCCGAACTCGGCTCGTTCCCGAAGTAACAGCGCAATGTCGGCCAATTCCTCACAGGAAGAAGGAGGCGACCATGGGGTAAAACTACGCGTGAGAATATTGAACTCAGTCGTCTTTAGCTTCAGAACCACAGTGCGCGCAATCCGCGGTTCTTTTCGCGATGCGGCCCAAACCTTTTCCGCAAGACCGCGTATCATGGGTTCCGTTTCTGCCAAAAGCAGGTCACACTCAAACGTGTCCTCAGCAGAGATGGATTTTGTGGGCCTGTTGGGAACGACTTCGGTGTGATCGATGCCGCGAGCCAGTTCGTGCAGCCGCACCCGTATCGGCCAAAGTGCGCCTCGAGCGCCGCTGCGTCCAGACCTCGCAGGTCTCCCACCGTCTCGACGCCAATGTTCTCAAGCCTCTTTTCCGTCACCTTGCCTACTCCAGGCAAACGTCGAACCGGCAAGGGCGATAAAAATGCATCCACACCTTCAGGCTGGATGACGAACAACCCATCTGGCTTACGCCAATCAGACGCGATTTTGGCTAGAAATTTGTTTGGCGCCACGCCAGCCGAAGCAGTCAAATGCAATTCCTCATGGATCTGCTCACGGATGGTGCGAGCGACGCGCGTAGCAGTCGGCAAGCCGGTCTTGTTCTCGGTGACCTCGAGGTACGCCTCATCCAGCGATACCGGCTCGATCAAATCCGTGTGTCTCCGGAAGATCTCCTGAGTTATGCGCGAAACGGCCCGATAGAGTGGAAAGTCTGGTGGGACGAAAATCGCCCCAGGGCACAAGCGTTCGGCACGACTGGCAGGCATGGCCGAGCGCACTCCGAAGCGCCTGGCTTCGTACGAAGCGGCACAAACAACAGAACGGTTGCCTCGCCAAGCGACGATCACCGGTTTACCGCGCAGTTGCGGGTTATCGCGCTGTTCGACGGAAGCATAAAATGCGTCCATGTCGATGTGGACGATCTTGCGCACGCTCATCTGCAATGGTATGCCGGTTTGCAGAACGGCTCAGAGAGGTCTAGGCTCTGAGGCACGTGTCAACATCACTGCGAGGCGGCGCCCAGTGCTGAACAGCGCCATACGTCAGCTTCGCGATCCCCTCGCGCTAAAAGTGAGATTTGCAGAATTTCCCGCGACAACTTGCGGTCCCATGCCGCTCATCGTGTAATCGATCTGCTTAACACCCGTCCCGCTTGTACTATCAGTCGCGGTAAGAGCCACCGCAACGTTCGTCTTATTCCACCCCGAGGCATTGGGAGGCGGGTTGAGAGACGCGGTGGTGAAAGGCAGTGCAACGTCGACAGCGGGAGCTTCGTAGGCACCCATATCAACAACTGCGGTGCCGTTACCATCGCCGTCCTGTACGCGGGGATTGCCGTCGACATCAGTGGGAAGCAGGGCCGGATCCGAGATGCCGGCGTCAATGGCCGGAGAGCCTGTCAGCAGATGATAGTCCGCCGACGCAGGGTTTCGGAATTCCGGGTCAAGGGACAGGTTTCCATTCTTACCGCTTAAGGAAGAAGAAGAGCCGACGTAAGCTGTGCCAGTGAAGGCGAAGATGTCATTCGCTTTTACGATGGGAGGCGTCGCGGAATAAGAAGGATCGCAATACAGAGTGCTGGGACCAACCGCCGAGACGATGATGTTGCTCTATGCAAAAACAAAAGAGCTTGTTCGCCGTCCGCGACTCTGCACAGTTGAACGGAATGTTAAGTTCCTGCATGGCCAGTTTCATCATGTAGTATTCCGCATCGCTATCCTCGACCGAAAGCAAGACACTGGGGATAAAGATTCATTTGTGATGGAGTGGAGCATGTGTTCAAGACGGCAATTTGGGGCAATGGCATTCGGTGGATTAGCTAGGGCGCCAGGTGTCGCGAAAATCCTAGGTTCCAGAATTTCAGGGGTCCAACTTGGCCTCCAGAGTTACAGCTTTCGTGACCTAACACTCGATGCAGCAATCGCGGCCATGGTGCAGATCGGGATTGGCGAATGCGAGCTTTACATGGGGCACGTAGAGCCACAGGATCTACACGGAAGTGCTCTTAAGGATTGGCGTCTCACGACTCCGCTCAGCTATTTCGAGGAAATTCGCAAGAAGTTCGACCGTGCCGGAATTGAACTCTCGGCGTACTCTCTGAATTTCAGAGACAGCTTTTCCGATGCAGAACTCGACCGAGGCTGTCAGATGACCAAAGCCCTTGGAACGAATATCATCACCACATCGACGACCCTTACCTGCGCAAGACGCCTTGCCCCGGTAGCCGATAAGTATAAGCTGCGCATAGCAATGCACGGCCACGATGAGACCGCCAAGCCGAACGAGTTTGCGACTCCGGAAAGTTTCGCCAAGGCGCTCGCAATGTCACCGCAGTTCTACATCAACCTGGACATCGGGCACTTCGCCGCGGGCGGATACGATCCAGCGTCGTACATAGAGGAACACCACTCCAAGATCTTGATGCTGCATATCAAAGATCGCAAAAAAGACCATGGTCCGGCGGTGCCCTTCGGGAGGGGCGATACACCGATCAAGCACGTCCTTCTCCTTCTTAGGGACAAACGGTATCCGATTCCCGCCAACATCGAATATGAATACAACGACGAACAACCGGGACTGGACACAGTCGCCGAAGTGAAGAAGTGCTTTGCGTACTGCAAAGCAGTTTTGGCCAGCTGAACTAATCCTCTAGGTTGTGGCAGGTCCTGCAGTTGGTGCTGGCGCGTGCCGCGCGATGGCAGTTCATGCAAGCACCCATGCCCAGGTCTGTTTCGCGCCACAGATGATCGCGGGTTGCTACAGACCCATGACACGTCTCGCATTTCGCGCCCGCATCCAGATGAGTCTTGTGGTTGAATTCCACAAAGCTCGGAAGTTCGTAGACACGGACCCAGGGAACCGGCTCCTTCTCGTCAACATAAGACTTCAGGTCTTTGATTGAGGCGCTGTTTGCGGCGATTTGGGCGTGGCAACTCATACAAGTCTTGCCGGTGGGAATCGAAACGACTTCACCCGAAGGCGCCAGCTTGTGACAATCGCTGCACTTAAGATGAGCCGCCTCGGCATGCTGCTTGTGACTAAACGGTACGGGCTGGCCCACGCCCGTAGTTACCGGCTGATTCTGCGCAAAGGCGACAAGCGCCGCTGTCACCAATAAGACGCGGCACATCACAGATCGCCTCGGCGCATCTGTTCGGCAAGGTAGTCCGAGGCGCGCATAGAAAGAGCGCAGATGGTAAGAGTCGGGTTTTGCGAACCGCCCGACACGAAGGAACTGCCATCCACCACGAACAAGTTTTTAATATCGTGGGACTGATTCCATTGGTTCAAGACCGACGTTTTGGGATCGGCGCCCATCCGGCAGGTTCCGAGTTCGTGGATGCTTTCACCAGGCGGCACCATCTGCCAATGTTTAGCCAAGACTTCAAAGCCGGCATCATGACAGAGTTCTTCCGCAACGTTCATTGAGTCTTTCGACATGGCGAACTCATTCTCGCCGTATTTGGCGCGGATATGCAGTGCTGGAATGCCCCAGGCATCCGTAACGGACTTGTCGATTTCGACAAAATTCTCGTAGCGCGGCAGCACCTCGCCCATCGTGGTCATGCTGAACGAGGACCCTTGAAGCTCTGCAAGGGTCTTGAGAAGCTCTGCTCCGTATAGCGGAAGGTGCTCGGGATGGGGAGAACCGCCGCTTCCGAAATCCATGGCGTAACCGCGGATGAAAGTCTTCTCCCGCCTGGTGAGATTCCGGAATCGCGGGACGTAGCCATCGCCACCGATCAAGCCGGGGCGCGGATTGCCGCCACGAGCTTCGGGCACGATGCAACTCACCACGTCTTTGACATAGAACTGATCGAAAAGATAGTGGCCGAGCACGCCGCTCGAGTTCGCCAGGCCGGAGTTGAGCAGGAGCCGCGTGCTCTCGAGACACGATGCACCGACAACCACAACACGCGCTTTCACATGGAACGCCTGCTTGCTGCGTCGGTCAATAAAAATTGCGCCATCCACCAGCCCAGTGTTGCGATCCGTCGTGATTTGGCGCACAACGGCGTTCGACACGATCTGCAACTTTCCGGTTTCGAGAGCATCGGGCAGCATGCGGTTGACCGAGCTTGCCAGTTGACCGGTGGCGACTCGCTCTTTTGTGGTCGCGATGCCGCGGCCTTTCGCGGCCTGAATAAAGCGCCGGATTGTTTCGGTATCCGGCGAGTTGTCCTCGATAAACACGCCATCCGGAAGCTGCGGCAAGCCTTCTTTACGTCCGGAAACGCGCAGCATCGGTTCCGCCTGATCGTAATAAGGCGCGAGGTCCGAGTACTGGACCGGCCAGTTTTCACCGTATCCGTCGTGATCCTTGCACTTGAATTCGAAATTGCTGAGACGCCAGGATGCGCGGCCCCAAAACAGCGTTTTGCCACCAATCAAACGCACCCGGACCCAATAATACGGATCCTTCTCCGGATACGTATATGGATTCTGTTTCTCGTCGGCCCAAACGTTCTCGGTGTATTCGTCGGCTTGTGTGACGTGAGGAAAGCGGCCCGGCTGCCCAAACCCACGGTACGGCAGCGTATAAACCTTCTTCAATTCACGATTACGCCCGAAGTCGACGGCCGGGCCGGCGTCAAGCATCAGGCAGTGAATGCCCTTTCGCGTGAGCTGCCGAGCGGCGGTTCCGCCAGAAGCTCCGGAACCTATAATTAGGACATCGTATTTACGGTGAAGCATGGTTGACCGATATGGCTAGCTGATGGGATACCAATAAAATCTTGAAGCGTTGCGTGGGCGGCGCGTCTGCGACAGTGCGTCAATGTATGGCCGCGAGTTGAGCGTCGCACGCAGCAGGTCTCCTTTGGCGGCTTCTAGAAAGGCCGACAGCGAATCGCTATTTGCGCTTTGAAACGTCCAAGGCTCACGAAGAGGCGTCAGCAGTGAATCTGCCTGCGCACTTTCAATTGAGGTGAACATCTTGCCAAACCTTTGTTGAGCGCTACGGTTCAGAGTGTTCAGGCCGTTCCGGTAGAGCTCAATACGGGATTTGGGCGAGCAGCCTACTAAGAAATCTAAGAACTCGGCAGCGCCGGCTTCCATCGCGCCCGGACGGCCATTCCAGGAAGGCACAAGAAGTTCGCCGAGCTTCACGAGCGCAGAAAGCTGCTCGGGGTTAAAAGTTGTGTTGACATTTTTGGCTGTTTCGTCGGCCGCCACAACGGGAGTGATCGGAGTTTCATTGATACCGGGCGGAACGAGGGGTGGACCGGCCGGCAAGCCCTTCTCTCTCGCGGCGGTAAGGTCCTTCTGAGCGGTTGCCGAGGACTGCGCCCCGGCTAAGGCGGGCAGCGCGACGAGGGATTGGAGGACGGATCGACGTTTCATAGCTTATGCATCGTGTAGGGATTGCTAGTGAGGAACACTGTAGAAGTTCAGGATCGCAGAAGTGACATCCTGAATTTGGGGATTGCGTAGCTCCACTTTTGAGGCTCGTGAACAGAACTCCGAGTACATCGGCACGCTTGATTCAATGGTCGCCTATCCACGCATCATTGTTGTCCTCGATCTCTGCGCTTCGAGTGGCTCCGATGCCGGTTTGCCAAGACCCGCGATAGCCCCGGCTGTAGCCGACGATTAAATCCGGCGCTACCGCACGATTCTGCGCTGTCGGTTTCTCTTCGTAAACTGCTTCGACCACCTGCCGGTTGTCGATCGGATCTCGCCAGGCGAGCAGCTGTTCATGAAGGCTCGCGAGTGCGGCACGGCTCTGTTCGCCAGAGGCGAGACGCCATGCTCTTCGCGGCCCTTTCGATTCAGATACGGACGATTCAAACCGAGCGCATAGGCTTCGGTAGATGACCAATCGATGCTGGTGAGGGTTGTTTCCGCGCCCGGTGGACCGCTGAGAGACAAAAAACCGCGATAGCTTAACCACGCATTCAGATGAACGGCCCGCTCGAATGTTGTAAAACCGTGATCCGACAACACGATGAGCCCTGCTGATGCCTAATCTCTCATTGTCTCGCTGATGCCTGCCAAGAGGCGCCAACAGGATCGCACAGGCCAATACAGGCGAACCGCACGTCAGAGAGCCACGCGAAACGCTCCGACGACTGCTGCGCAACGGAGGTCAAGCGCAAGAAAGGAAATTACCCGGCCTGGTGGGCCTGCCGCTAAGGACGTTCCGGAGAACGGCGGTACAACGCAGACCCCCACCTCAGCGAGTACGAGCGCCTGAAGTTACATAACTCCGCTGAACCCGCCATCATCGTAAGTGTCGGGCAAGGTGTGCCAGCCGGATTGCTTTTGGCTCAGGATGTAAGCTTCCGCCGCTTCCCTTTGCGCTTGCAGCGTGTTGCAGCGAGCGAGAGGCGGCACGGACGCGCCTTGTGTGGATACTACGCCAGTCTTCCTCAAAGGTGCAGCGACCACGGCGTCCGCCTAGGGCTTCCTCACCAGACTAGTGCAGGCTTTGGCTGCTTTCCCCAGATGGCCGCAAACGTTTACTCAGCGCGAAGGGTTCGAATCGGGTCGATGCGAGCGGCTCGCCAGGCCGGAACAGAGCTGGCCGTAACGGCGACAATTAAGACCAGCAGTACGACCCCGGCAAAGGTCAAAGGATCCGTGGCCGTTACGCCAACTAACATTTTCGACAGCAATCGTGAAAGCAGGAACGCCGCGACAATCCCGCTAACTATTCCGATCATAGTGATTCGCAAGCTTTGACTCAGAATCAACCCGGCCACGCTGCTTCGAGGTGCGCCGATTGCCATGCGCACGCTGATTTCATAAGTGCGCTGTGACACCGAGTAAGACATCAGTCCATACAGGCCGATCGCAGCCAAGAGCAGCGCGGCCGACGCAAAGCTTAGAAACACCCAAATGGTCGAACGAAAGCCTGAGATGGAGTTCCCGACAATATCCGTCAGGGTCATCACTCTTCCTACGGGCACGTTGGGATTGGCATTCACTGCAACACGGCGAAGCTCTGCCGCCACTTGTTCGGCAGTCGCGGTGGTCTTCACCAACAGGTCCATCACAGCAGGAATATGGCCACTGCCCAGGATGGCTTGTGCGTATGGCATATATATAGCTCCGCTGATTGAGCCCGGAGAGTGGTTGGCCAGGTCGAATTGTCTGACGTCGGCAACCACTCCGATCACTGTCCTCCAGCTCGTCTCCCCTGTTTTTCTGATGTGCTTGCCGATTGGATTGCCGCCTGGCCAAAAGCGTCTTGCGGTCGAGGCGGAAATCAGAATCACCGGCGACGCATTCGCCGCATCCGCCTCGGTGAACGCTCTCCCCGAGATCAGCGGAATCTGCATCAGTCTGAAATAGTTTGAAGCGACGGCCCCTGTCCAGAGCATCGGGGACGGGAAGTCAGGAGTTCTAGGATGGTCCTCCACGTCCGCCGGAATTGCTGGAAGTTGCCCATCAAGCGGCACAGTATTGGCGATAGCTGCATCCACAACGCCCCGTAAACCTCGCGCTTGGGCAATCAGCAGGCTATAGAAGGCGATGCATGATTCGCGTTGCGTGCAGAATGACTCATTCGGACTGATCTTAATCGTGAGAATCCGTTGAGAATTAAAGCCAGGGTTCACTGCAGTCAGATCGTAAAGGCTTTTCATAAGCAGACCTGCCCCAACCACCAGAACCACGGTGAGTGCGATTTCGCCGGCGATGAGCCAGCCCCGCAATGCGATCCAAGTCTTTGTGGAGAAACGTTGACTGCCGCTCCTCATCGCCTCAACAAGGTCTAACTTTCCGGCATTCAGCGCGGGAACAATCCCGAACGCCAAGCCGGTAAGAATCGACAGCGCGGCGGCGAAAACACAAACACGCCAATCTAGACCAACCTGAGCCATCCCCGGAATCTCGGCCGGAACCACGGCTCGAAAGAGCGAAAGCGAAGTACTTCCGAGTAGAACGCCAATCACGCCCGCCGCCAAGGCAAGCACGACGCTTTCAGTCAGTAATTGACGCATGATTCTTGCGGTTCCTGCTCCGAGTGCCGCGCGCATCGCCACTTCCTTGCGTCGAGCCGTGGCACGCGCCAGCAGCAGGCTCGCCACGTTTGCACACGCAATGCCAAGTACGGTACCCACCGCGCCCAGAAGGATGAATAGCTGAGTTCGCGTGTCGCCGGCCAAATCCGACTGGAGTGAGATGGCCGTTGAATCGGCATTCCAACGCCTCGGCATGGGCCATGGGAACAGCTTCCAGATGCCCTGGGCCAGCGAATGAATTTCGGCCTTCGCTTGCTCACTATTCGCTCTTGGCCGAAGCCTGGCTATGAGCGGCACAAACTCTCCGCCCCAATAATCCTCCGAATTGCCAGAATCGATTCTCGCCGGGATCCAAAATTGCACCGTCGTTGAAGGAAAAGAAAAGCTCGCTGGAGTTATGCCGATCACCTGCCGGTTGATGCCGTTAAGAGTGATGGTTCGGTCAAGAATATCCGGATCTCCGTTGAACTTAGCCCTCCATAGCTCGTGACTTATAATGACCACGCCATCGTTTCCCGGACGGTCTTCGCCACGCTCGAATGTACGTCCTCTTTCGACCGCAGCTCCGATAACTGAAAAGAAGTTGGCAGACGTCTCGGTTCCTGTAATCCGGGAGGCCAGACCTTCACCCGTCAGGTTGAACTCCGAACCTGGACTAACGAATGCTATTTCCATTGTTTTAGAACGTTGTTGGAAATATTCCAGGATCGCTTTGGGATAGAGCTGTGTAATCCGCACGAGTCGGCTAGGCTCCTGGAAGGGCAGGGGTTTGATCAGCAGCGTGTTGATGATGCTGAAAATCGCAGTATTTCCCGCGATGCCGAGAGCGAGCGAGAGTATCGCGATGCTAGCGAAGGCAGGGTTCCGTCGGAAAATCCGGAGCGCATATCGGATATCACGCAGCAAATTATCGACCGACACAAAACCCCACATATCTCTGCTCTCTTCTTCAGCGAGTGCCAAGTTGCCCATCTCCCGACGGCTTTCCTGCGACGCGTTTCGGGCGCCTCCCTTTTCTTGCGCGGCCGATTCCTTTAGGTGGAGGTGCAGTTCCAATTCCTCGGCCAGTTCTCGGCTTAGCCGATCGCGCTGCGCCCAAAAGGAAAGCCTTCGCCATATCCGACCGACAACGTAAAGCATCCAATCACGCCATTTCGAGAACCTTTTGAATCGCACCGATCATCTGCACAAATTCCGCTCGCTCGGCGGCAAGTTGTTTTCGCCCAGCCGCTGTCAAGGTGTAATAGCGCGCCCGGCGATTGTTCTCGGATGCACCCCACGCGCCTTTAACCCACCCATTTACGAGCAACCGCTGTAGTGCCGGGTAAAGCGAGCTTTCACCCACTTGAAGCACGTTATCCGAGATTTGCTTTAACCGCTGAGCGATACCGTAGCCGTGCATGGGTCCGGCGGCGAGAACCCGCAGCAACAGAAGATCCACAGTGCCCGGCAGCAGCTCCGTCGCTGATAGGTTTCTTTCCATCGTTTACTGATGGGAGTGTCGCAAATTTGAGCGAGTCTGTCAACTCCCATCGGTAGCTGACAGGAGAAATCCGACGGTCGAGAGGCCCGCGTTAGTCGGACTGCTGCAAGCTGTCGAAGGGCGCGCGGTGGACTGTGTCGTCGTCTTTAAGGTAGACCGGCTCAGCTGGTCGCTGCTCGACTTCGCGCGGCTACTCTCATTGTTCGAAAAACATGGCGTGACAGCGGGTCAACCCCGTCCCCGACCGGAGGCGCCCAGTGCGGCGCAGGTCCGGATCCATTCCGGCGCGCGCGGGATCGTAGTAAAGCGCTGAGGAGATGGGATCCAGATGATGCCGAACGGCGTCTTCCAG
>JBJMGM010000031.1:0-79339 GCA_045807905.1 Bryobacteraceae bacterium
GGCTGCCTGAAGGAATTGGGTGGAACCGGCCTGCGCTCTCTAAAGCGTGACCAAGATGGTCCGTTGTTGGCTGATACAGGCCCGGGGGTAACGAAACCAGTTGCCCTGCATCCGCGCCCCATGCTCTCGCGAATCCCAATCCGAGTGCCGTTTCGCCGATGCCCAAGAGCCAAAATCGCCGTGTGAGTTCAGCGTCTTCCATAGCTACAAATCACCCTTTGCGTGCGCCCCAGCGATATGATCGGCAGCACGAGCGGAAATCGCCATAATCGTAAGCGTGGGTTCATAGCATCCTTGTGTGACGAACGATGCTCCATCTGTAACGAAGACGTTTTTCGCATCGTGCAGCCGGTTGTATCGATTCAGAACGCTCTTTTTCGGATCGTTTCCCATGCGGGCCGTTCCGCATTCATGAATGTTTTTGCCGAAAACACTAAGCCCCTCATTCGGAGGAATCGGATGCTTTACCTGTAGCGCGTCTAAAACATTCCCAATATCCTGCCGCATCGCCTTTGCCATTGCGTGCTCGTTCTGTCCATAACTGGCGTGAATATGCAGCACCGGAATCCCCCACGCGTCTTTCTTTTCCGAATCGATTTCCACATAATTCTGGTAGTTCGGGAGGCACTCACCCTGAGCTTCAATCGAAAGAGTGTACGGGATTTCTCCCCGCACGGTTTCTCTCCATTGCCGTCCAAAACCGGGCGTCGAGAAAGCGTGTGCATATAACTGCTGGCTGGCATCCCCGTCGAAACGGTATCCACGCAAAAACCTGCTATTTCGATGGCCTTCCGTGTTAGCGTATTTGGGTATCAGATAACCACACGGATTCCCTACCGGCTCACGTTGCGAGCTTTTGAGCGAAGCTAACTCGCCGCTCGCGCCCTCAATCGTAAAGTGATCCATCAAGTAATGGCCGAGAATGCCGTTTGAATTTCCTACGCCTTTCGGGAACCGGCTGGATCTGGAATTGAGCAGAATGCGCGTCGATTCAAGAGTGCCCGCGGCGAGCACAATCACCTTCGCACGAGCTTCCCCGTGAACCCTGCTCACACGATCGATGTAATGAACTCCCGTCGCCGTGTTCTCGTTGTCCATCGTTACATCACTAACGACGGCATCGCTGATGAGGCTAAAGCGCCCCGTTTTCGCCGCCGCCGGCAGAGTCACCGCAGGACTGTTGAAGTAAGACGCTGTGTAGCAGCCGCGCTGGCATTGATCGCAATAGTGGCACGCCGGCCGGCCATTATGAGGGACTGTTAAATTCGCAACGCGGTCTGGCATCAGTCTCCAGCCGAACTGTTTCTCAATCACCTGCTTAGCCAAAACGGAGCCGCAAGAGAGATTCATGGGCGGAAGAAACTTGCCATCAGGCATTTGCGGCAGCGCCTCGCGCGATCCGCTCACACCGATGAAGCTCTCAACCTTGTCGTAGTACGGCTCAAGCTCCGCATAGCTGAACGGCCAGTCTTCGCCATATCCATCTCGGCTTGCGGCCTTGAACTCATAATCGGTGTACCGGTAACTCTCTCGAGCCCAGCAGTATGTTCTGCCTCCCACCTGCCTGCAGCGAATCCACATGAAAGGCTTCCCGTCAGCAAACGTGTACGGATGCTCGCTATCGTTTACGAAAAACTGATGCGTGTACTCGTCACATGCGTAGCACAGACTTTGCACCGGCTGATCCGTCAGCATCTTTTGTTGATCCCGGAAGCCGCGGAACTTCAACTGATACGGCCAGACGTGCTCGGTGAAGTCACGCGTCGGGATGCGCGGAGGGCCGGCCTCGAGCATCAGCACTTCCATGCCGCGCTCGGTCAGCTCTTTTGCGACCCAGCCGCCGCTCGCGCCCGAGCCAACGACCAGCGCGTCATAGATTTTCCGATTCCTCGGAGCCATCCTGTTACTGTGCCACGAGCGCCGGACGCGCGCCAATGCTGCGCAAACAATGGTCCACCCAAAGCTTCGTCAGCTTCTCCTGCGCGCCGTTTTGCGATAAGCGCATACGGAGACTCCCGAATTCAACGTGATCCAATAGCTGATCCTGGTTGAAACAAGAGAACACAACCGTTTCTTTACCGGTCTCCGGGTCCTTATGTACCTGCAGGCACTGCGCGCAAATTTCCTTCATCATGCATTGCATCGGTGAATTGACGCTCGCAATCGCGTGGTGATCGGGCTTCAGATAAGGTCGCAATACGCTGTGCCGCGCTTCTTGAACCGCGCGCATCATCCCATCGGAGCCGATAACCATCAGCCGGTCCACCGCGCTGAGGGGGATTTCGGTGTCACCCAGATCGCCCCGACCATAAGCCGCCATCCCTTCCACAATGTTGCCCACGAATGCGCTGTCCTGAACGCGGCCGGGTGTGAATCCTGGCGCTTCATCGCAACACCAAACGACCACGTCCGCGGCCTTCTCAATCTCTTCAACCTTATAGCGGTCGATGATCTTTTTGTATCCGGCGAAGTAAATAACGCGCGAACCCGAGGCGCGCAGTTGCTGGCCGATGGAGAAAAGCACGGCATTGCCCAACCCACCACCCGCCAAAAGTACCGTCTGCCGCGCCGGCGTTTCCGTCGGTGTGCCTGTCGGGCCCATTAGGATTACAGGTTCACCCGGCTGCAACAGCGTGCAAAGGTCCGACGACCCACCCACCTCCAGAACAATCGTCGAGAGCAGACCCTTTTCGAAGTTTACAGATGCGCCGGTCAGAGCCAGACCCTCCATCGCCAAGCTCGTTCCCTCTGTTCGAGGCGCCAGAGATTCATAGTTTTGTAGCCTGTAGAACTGCCCTGGTTTGAAGGCTCGGGCGGCAATCGGAGCTCGAACCACGATCTCTACGATATTCGGCGTGAGGCGAATAACATCCTGCACAACCGGCCGCAGCTCATCCTTGAGCCGCTCCGCAAGCATTTCCGGCGAGGGTTCAGATGGCGCAAGACGCGACAGAACGGCTGAAACAACCGGATACCCTTGCTTTGCGCTGCCCATCGCTTTCACGACGTTTCCCGAAAACGATGGATGCAAGTCGCCAAAAAAGCTGATGGCCCGCCCATCCGGCCTGATCGAGATCAATACATTTGGAACGGCAGGCTTCGCGATCCGTTCTGGCTTCACCGGATGGCCGTCTATATCCACTGCCTGGAAGTACCGGCCATCGAGTGTGAAGTTGCTTGCGTCCTCTCGCGCTAGTACCGTGTTCGGTTGAGTCCCCGCCGCGACAAGAATGGTTCGGGCTGGAAGCACAACCTTATCGCCCGTCGGCGACAATCCCAAACCGTCGTCGAAGCGGTGCCTGTCGAAGCGCACTGCCATCGCGCTGCCAGAACCATCGACCTCGACATCCTCCGGTACGAGGCACTCCGCAAAACTTACCCCTTCTTCGAGCGCCTTCGCGACTTCCTCATGGTTCAGCGTGTAACTCGGAGCATCGATCAGCCGCCGTCGGTAGGCGACCGTCACGCCTCCCCACGAATTCAAGAGATCGATGAGACGCGGCCGCCTGCCTTCGCGTGCCGCTTCAGCTCGTTCGGCGCGAATGGCCCGCGCATGCGACAGAAACTCGTTCGCGACTTCAGCCTCATCGGTTGTCCATGCCGCCTGAACCTCGTTTTCACCGAGCTCATTCACTAGCCGCTCATAGCGCTTGAGAAACTTCTCCACCTGCACTACGTAGTACGCAAGCGATTCCGTTGCCGTGTCGATAGCCGTCAATCCGCCGCCAATTACGACAATCGGCATGCGGATCTGCAGGTTCGCCAAAGACTCAGCTTTCGCGGCTCCTGTCAGCTGCAAAGCCATCAGGAAATCGGAAGCCTGCCGAACGCCCCGCACCAGGCCGTTCTTCATCGGGATGACCGTGGGCCGGCCCGCGCCCGCGCACAGCGCAATATGATCGAAGCCCATCTCGAACGCGTCGTCTACAGTGAGGGTGCCCCCAAAGCGCACGCCTCCAAACATACTGAACTGTCGGCGGCGCTCAAGCAGTAGCCGGATCACCTTCAAAAAATTCTTGTTCCAGCGGACGGTTATGCCATATTCGGCAACGCCGCCGAATCCGGCCATTACGCGCTCGTCCAGCCGCTCGTACAGTTCAGAATCATAGCGCACCGGCCCGAATGGAACACGCGTTCCACGTGCATCCAGTCCCGAAAAATCTCCCGGAACCGGCTCGATCTTCAACCCATCCACAGCAACCACAGTGTGCCCGTCATTCATGAGATGATGCGCTAGGGTAAAGCCCGAAGGGCCAAGACCGACGATCAAAACTTTATAACCCGTCGCCGGGCGTGGATATGGGCGCGAGAAGTTCAGCGGATTCCAACGCGTCAGCAGGCTGTAAATCTCGAAACCCCATGACAGCTCCAGCACATCCTTGAGAGAGCGCGTCTCGACCTGCGGAATGTCGACCGGATCCTGCTTTTGGAAAATACATGACTTCATGCAATCGTTGCAGATCCGATGACCCGTGCCGGCAGCCATTGGATTGTCGATCACTACAATTGCAAGTGCGCCGATCGGATTTCCGTCGCCTTTCACCAGGTTCATCTCTGAGATTTTCTCGTCGAGAGGACATCCGGTGAGCGGCACGCCAAACACGCTGTGCTTGAACGAGCCGTTCTTTTCTTTTAAGCCGGTCGAGCAGCTGTCTTTCTCCTGCTTGTGGCACTTAATGCAGTAATAAGCCTGGTCCAGCGCTCCGGTGAGATCTGTTCCGGGATCCGTTAACTGGAACCCTTCGCGGTGACGCCAATGATCGCTGCTCAACTCCAAGCGAACCAGCCCATCGGTCACGACCGGCTCGACGGGAATCAGGTGATATGGATCGAGCTTGTGCGGTACCTTAAACAGCACCCCATGTCCGTGCCGCGCTTTACCTTCAGGCGTCAGCGTGGCCCAGGCTGCGTACTGAGCCGCAAGCTGCAGGTGTTGAGCGTGCTCGGGCTCTGCCTCAAGCCAGCGTGCAACGTGCTTGGCAAAGCTCGCCTCAGTCAATGGCTCCTGCATTAATGCCTCTAGCTCCGCGGCCACAGCCAAACCGTTAATCGCCATCGCGCGTTCGACCGTATACCCGGTTAGCGCCTTCCGCTGTACGAACCGTCGTTTCACCGAATAAATAGGCGCCAGCTCTGCATGGCGGAACTGCATTTCACGAAGCTCCGCCTGGATACCGAACAAATGCCCGATAAAGTCTTCAAGATATGGAGCTAGCTCGACAATCAGTTCCGAGTTTTGCTTCCGATCGAGCGCTGCCGGTTGCTGTCGCGCCTCCATCAATCGCGCATGCAGCCATGGCGCACTTTCGCTCAGTTGATCGAGAAAGACTGCGTCCAGCTTGACGAGCCCCTCTCGTTCATATAGGTCCTCGAAATCAAGCCCATACGGCAGCGAAAGAACATGCTCGCCAAGCCTGGTTGCGGAATGTCCCGCGCCATCCCACTTTTCGTTTCGTATGTTCACAACAGAGTTAGATAGATCCTGAGTCTGAAAGATGGTGGTTGTTACCGAAGCTCTCCGTTAGCCCGCTCGTTCAAGCACGCTCCAGGGCTCAAGCCTGATCTTTGCGCTCAGGTAACTATCTCTATTGTGACAGATTAAGGGACGACCGGAAGCCTTGAATGACATCCTAAGTAGATGCCGCAAAACGAGCCATTCCGGTTTCAAACACGTATCCGATTCATCGACACCGATGCAAGCGGCCGCATTCATTACACCTCTATGTTTCGATATTTTGAATCGGCAGAGATCGAGTTATTGCGCACCGTCGGAATTACCTGCGACCTGAGGCGTGCTTATGCTTTTCCCCGCGTGCACGTCGAATGCGATTTTATGACCGCCATTGCGCACGATGACTTGATCGAAATTGAAACATCGCTGGTCAAGCTCGGGCGATCTTCGGCGCATTACCAATTTCAGACCTTTAAAGGCGCCGCTCTGGCCGCAAAAGGGTCAGTGGTGGTCGCATGCGTGGATCGGGACACACAGCGGGCCATCGCCATCCCCGACGAACTGCGTGCCAAGCTTGTGACCATACTCCGTGTCCCGGGCGAAGACGGCGCATGAGTGCCGTCGTGACCCGATTGCGTTGCTCCTCTTTCGCAGAGCAACCTGGAAGCGGCAGAACGTTTGATTTTCGCGAATGGCTCTTCCGTACCCCGTCAGTGCGTCATCGCGTAGACAATATCGTTGACGCCGATGCGAATCCCAAGGTCCGAAAACTTTTCCGGATATCGGGGATCGTCCGCCCATTCCCAAGAGTCTCCGACGTCGGAATTGAACGAAATCGCAACCATGATTCGTCGCTTGTCGTCGTAAATGCCGCGCCAGCGCGCCACGTACCCGTCACTCTTGTGGCCCAGTGCCAAATGCTCCGCGCCGGGGATCTGAAACCGTTCGTCCAAATCGTACACTGTGTGAAAAATCGGGTCGCTGTCGGGAATATCCACAATGGGGCGGTCCGGAAAGACCTTTTTCATGGCCTGCTCAAAGACCTGCCACTCTACGGTTCCATGAAAATCGTCTGCCATGAAAAATCCACCGCGTAGTAGATAATCGCGCAGCTTTTTGGCCTCGGCATCGGTCAAGCCCCATTCGCCCACTTGCACGGCGTATAGCCAGGGCCAGTTGTACACGTCGTCTCCATCGTCCAGGCTCACTGGCTGCTCGACGGAGCGCACGTGAATGCGGCTCAAACGCCGCACCGCCTCTGAGAAGTGGCGATCGGCGCGCGGAAAATCCTGCGTCCACAGCGACGATCCCAGCCTCCAATCGCCGTCGAAGCGCCCCCGATATCCATCGTTCCAGCCCGGCGGGTACATCAGTCGCGCGAATGTCCATTCCGCCTGCTCCTGCCAGTCCGGCGGAAGCGGAATGTCTCCGACACTGTATTCGACGCCCGGATACTCGCGGTATGCGCGAGGCGCAGAGCGATCCACCGCGTAAACCGTGCTAAGAAAAGCGATCGCGCATCCTATTAGTGCAACAAGGTTCCGGATGCTCGTGCGCACTGCCTTGCCCCGAGCATATCGCACGCCCTTGCCGCCTGTTATGCTGCGGAAGTAAGCCCTTGCCTGTAGGAGTAACACCCATGCACCTGATACGGGACTTCATCTTCCTCGCGCTGTTTTTGGTCTTACTAATCGGGTGGCTCCTCGCATGGCTCGCGTTCCACATTGCAGGAGGGCTGATTCACCTTCTACTCATCGTGGCCGTGATCGCTTTGGTCCTGCATTTCATCGCGGGCGGCCGCCGGGCCGTGTGAACCACCGTACGAGGTTCTGAGAGCCCATCGCGAGGTGAAGCTGAAAGCACCTCCCCTCATTGTGGCCGGAGGAGCCGGTGATACACTCTCAGCTCAGACGCTTGCTGCCATGAAGAAAATCGCTTTGGGCGCATTGTTTTTTTCTAGCATGTTCGCCGCTCACCAGCATCCCGCAAGTGCACCAGCGGAGAAGCCCGTCGCCCTTTATCCCGGCTTGGGAACCTGGCGGCATTCCATCGCAACCCGACAGCCTGAAGCTCAGAAGTTCTTTAACCAGGGGCTCGTCCTGATGTACGGCTTCAATCGCTACGAAGCGCTGCGCTCCTTCCGCAAGGTTGCCGAGCTGGATCCGAACGCCGCAATGCCGTACTGGGGCATGGCAATGGCTTTGGGCCCATACATCAATATGGATATCGATCCAGCTGTCAATATCAAAGACGCTTGCACAGCCGTGAACAAAGGGCTTTCCCTCAAGGGCGCCAGCCAACTAGAACGCGCCTGGCTGAAAGCAGCCGAAGCCCGCTGTCCTGATTTCTCCGACCCGGCGCGTTACGTGCACGCCATGCACGAGCTCGCCGAGCAATACCCCGACGATCCCGACGCGCAGACCCTTTACGCAGAAGCTCTGATGATTCCTGTTCGCTGGCGCTGGTACGCGCTCGACGGCAAACCTGCCGAGGGCGTTTCAGAGGCGGAACACGTTCTCGAGTCCGTGCTGCGCCGCTTTCCGTATCATCCCGGCGCTAATCACTTATACATTCACGCCGTCGAATCATCACCGACGCCCGAGCGCGCCATCCCCAGCGCACAGCGGCTCATGGGAATCGTGCCTGCTGCCGGTCACATGGTCCACATGCCAGGTCATATCTGGCTCCTGCTCGGAGACTTCAACAACGCTGCCGCTGTTAACGAACGCGCTGCCGACGTTGACCGCCAATACTTCGCAGAAACGGGCGTGACGGGCAGCTACTATCCGTACTACCTGCACAACCTGCAATTCATCCTCTACGCACGCTCCATGCAGGGCCGAGTTGCAGATACGAAGAAAGCCGCTCAGCAAATCTCGAATGCCGCCGAAGCCATGGCTCAAAGCATGCCGGATATGACGGAGATCTTCGTCTCGTTCGCCACCATGGCCCAAGTGCGTGTCAATCAATGGGACGAAGTGTTGAGCCTTGCCCCGCCGAAGTCGAAGAGTCCCATCTCAATGGCCCTATGGCATCATGCGCGCGCTGTTGCCTTCGCCGGAAAGGCTCAGCTCGGCGAGGCTGGACGGGAGCGTGTCCAGTTTGAAAAATTGCGAAAGACTATCGATCGCAGCATTCCGTGGAGCAACAACAAGACGGGCGATGTGATGGATTTAGCCTCGGCCGTGCTCGAAGCGCGCATACAACCTTCACCTGCGCTCGCGGTCCCCAAGTGGAAGCGAGCCGTGACCATTCAGGATGAATTAGCGTACGACGAACCACCGGCCTGGTACTACCCCGTTCGTGAATCGCTTGGAGGATCGCTTCTGATGGCTGGAGACGCCCCAGCCGCAGAGGCTGTGTTTCGCGAAGGGCTTCGCCGCGGCCCAAATAATGGGCGCATGCTATTTGGCCTGCTCGAGAGCTTGAAGACTCAACGCAAGGCCGATCAGGCTGCTTGGGTTGAGCAGGAATTCAACGCTGCATGGAACGGCGCAGACATTCAGTTACGTCTAAAAGACCTATAAAGCGGGCGTCCTTCCGCCACTTACGCAGCTTCGGCCCTGCTTGAATCTATATATGCCTTCATTCTCCCTCGGCCAGCTCGCTGAACGACTCGGTTGCGAGGTCTCGGGTGATCCGCGCATTGAAATCCGCGGCGTCTCAACTATCGAGAGAGCCGGCCCGAACGAAATCACATTTCTGGTAAACATGAAGTACGCTCCCAAAGTGAAGTCATCGCGCGCCGCCGCGATCATAGCCTCTGAGCCCGTCCAAAATACTCCCGCCGCCACGCTCATCTCTTCGAATCCCTATTACGATTTCGCCCGCGTGCTCGCTCTCTACTATCAACCGCCGAAGCCTGCACCGGGTATTCACTCCACCGCGTGCATCGCGCCCACCGCGAAATTGGGGCCGCATGCCGCAATTGGCGCGTACGCCGTCGTAGGCGAGAAGACCACCATTGGCGCGAATGCGGTGCTTTATCCGCACGCCGTAATCTACGACGGATGCACCATCGGTGATGACTTCACAGCGCATTCACACGTCTCCGTTCGCGAATACGCACGCATAGGAAACCGGGTCACGCTGCACAATGGCGTTGTCGTTGGTGGAGACGGATTCGGTTTCGCGAAGGACAACGATGGCCGCCAATATAAAATCGTCCAGTCCGGCATCACCGTTCTCGAAGATGACGTGGAGATTCAAACCCTCACCTCCGTCGATCGCGCCACCATCGGCGAAACTCGCGTAAAACGAGGAGCGAAGCTCGACAGCCTAGTGCAAATCGGCCATGCCTGCGTTGTCGGTGAGAACAACATCATCTGCGGACAGACCGGCCTTGCCGGCAGCACTGTACTCGAAGAAAACGTAATCATGGCCGGCCAGACCGGCTCCTCTGGCCATCTCACGATTCATAAGAATGCAATCGTGTGGGCCCAATCCGGCGTGGGCCATGATGTGCCCGAAGGAGCAATCGTCAGTGGATCGCCCGCTTTCGATTCCCGCGATTGGCTGCGCGCCTCCGCCGCTTACTCCCGTTTGCCTGAATTGCTCAGAACCGTTCGCGCCCTGGAGCGCCGCGTCGCCGAGCTAGAGAAAGATGATCTGCAACAAACATAGTATTTACGTGCCCTGGGTATTTAGGATGCGGTGGCCCGCTGTCTTACCTTTTCTGCTCTTGGGCTCGCTCACCGCGCAGACAGTGCCGCCGCCCGCCGACCAGCAGCTCGCACGCGACATATACAAACAACTCGTGGAAATAAAGTCTGCTTACACAACCGGGTCGACAACTCCGGCGGCCGAAGCCATGGCCGCGCGCTTAAAGTCCAACGGTTTCCCGGATTCAGACATTTATCTCGGCGGCGCCATCCCGAAGAAAGCGAACCTCGTCGTCCGTTATCACGGAAGCGGCGCGCAAAGACCCATTCTGTTGCTCGCTCACACCGATGTCGTCGAAGCCAAGCGTGAGGACTGGAGCATGGACCCCTTCCAGTTCCTCGAGCGCGACGGCTACTTCTACGGCCGCGGCACATCCGACGATAAAGCGCAGGCCGCGATCTGGATCGCTAATCTCATTCGTTACCGGCGCGAAGGATTCAAGCCTGAGCGCGACATTATCGTGGCCCTCACCGCGGACGAAGAAGGCGGCGGCCCTTATAACGGGGTGGATTGGCTGATCAAAAACAAGCGCGACCTCATCGACGCCGATTTCTGCATCAACGAGGGTGGCTGGGGCGAGGAATCCAACGGCAAGAAGCTAGCGAACGATGTGCAAGTGAGCGAGAAGTACGTCATCAACTTCCGCCTGGAGGTCCATAACAAAGGTGGCCACAGTTCCCTGCCCGTGCCTGACAACGCCATTTACCATCTGGCGGGTGCGCTCGATCGCCTTTCCAAATTCGCATTCCCGCTAAAAACGAACGATGTGACGCGTGCGTATTTCGCGCAGATGGCAAAGATTCAGAGCGGCCCCATCCATGGCGATCTTGTGAAAGTCGCCGAAGGCTCGCCCGCCGCCATGGAACGAGTTGCTGCGGCCTCCCCGCTTTGGAACGCTACATTGCGAACCACCTGTGTTGCTACACAACTCGAAGGAGGTCATGCCATGAATGCTCTGCCCCAACTAGCAGCCGCTACCGTGAACTGCCGCGTCCTGCCCGACGATTCCATCGAAGACGTGCAACGCACGCTCGAAAAAGTGTTCGCCGACAACCAGGTGAGCGTTACGATCGCGACCGAGGTGACACGCGGCCCCTCTTCGCCACTGCGCCCCGACATCATGCGCACGATCACTCGCATTACCGACTCACTCTGGCCAGGAGTAGCCGTCATCCCAACCATGGTTCCAGGTGCTACGGATGGCAGATACCTGCGCGCTGTCGGTATCCCGAGTTACGGGGTACAAGGGTTCTTCATGGATCAAAGCGACATTCGCATGCACGGCCGCGACGAGCGGATGAGCGTGAAATCGTTCTATGAAGGCCAGACTTTCTTGTATGAACTGGTCAAGACGCTGTCGACGGCGGGCGAATAGGGTTAATACTGCAAAGGTAAACTTACTTCACACACCTCAATACGTGGCGATGGCGTGGTAGCAGTGTGACCGGCTGGCTTATCTGGCGCACGACGTGCTAACACGGTATGTGGGTAGGATTATTCCTAGAGAGAAAGGCCCACCGAGGAGCACCGTCAAGTATGATATGGCTCGCCTTGATAGGCGTTGCAATCTACATCACGATGTTATGCGTGGTCTGGAGGCGTGCTGGGAAGCAGCACATCACCGAATCCGACAGGCGCGTTTTGGCACTGTTTGCAAATTTCTCGCTCCCTGATCCTCCTTCGGCCACAAAGATTGAGGCTTCGGCGGGTGCTCTCAATCAGCAGCATCTTCCCGCTGACGTCAATCAGTCGAATCTCCCCGAGGTGCTGGCAAAACCGAAGGCTCGGGGTGCGGCGGGTGGGCCGTAAAATATCGCAGTTTACCGGCGCTGAGTAAGAACGCTGGAGTTGACGCCCCTATCTGCAATGCTGCGAGCGGACCACATCCTCCATGCTTACCGTACAGGTAAGCTATAGAACCAGCTATCGCGGCGATAAGGCACCTCACAATCCAGTGCCACACGCTTTTAAACCTCCACGGTATGTCGGATGGAGTAGCCGCCGATTGATAGTGGGCCGCCAAGACGATGAGTTCCACGCCGATACTGCCTATGCAGCCAGCAAGAAACGTCCATCGTAGATCGTCAGGCGAACCCATTCAAAATGTTCCCGTCTTAACGGAGTAAATCTGTCGTTCCCTTTCCTCAATACATTGACATCGGTGAGAGAATAAGAACAAGGCACGACGCCGCAAGTCGCCGTGCCGTAACGCTACGGCGTTCATCTTGGAGCTAGGGCGTGGCCCTCTGAAAGGAGCGTCCTAGCTCGGGTTACGGCCCCCGCCGTCGATGAACTCGGGCGGCAGAGGCTACTATCCCTCATAGCGGATTACATACCGCGACCTTTCATCAAACGGTCGAAAGCGTCGAACCATTTGAGCTTGACGTCGTCCGTCCAGGCGGGATCGAATTCTGGAAACTTAGCTAGAAGCTTTTCAACCAGACTCTCGGCGTTCATTGGTCTTGGGCGCGCAGATAATTCAGAAGATGTCGCTTCACCGGCAACGCTGTTCTCCCGATGCATTTCGGTTTGCGTCACCTGACCATTTTCATCGACAGAGATTAACGTAAGGTATGGCGCGCGGAGATGAACTTTGTCGTCCCGGATTTCAATGAGTTGCGAGTCCTCTAGTAAATCAGTCACCGTCTTGATCATCGTGAGTCCGGGGCTATTTTCTTTTAGACCGGCAGCCAGGATGATTTGCCCACGAAACGCTGATATGTCCATAGGGCCTCTGGCCTTTAGAACATTCAAGATCTGTAAAAGAACCGGGGTCGTCTGAACCACGTCTTGAAGGGCCTCAGTGACGATCGCGAGATTTTCAATTGCAATTCCCGTCGCAAGCTTCACCCCTAGGCTTGTCAGTTTGGGTTTGTCAATTTCCAGAATGCCGAGCGAGCGCAAGAAATTATTGTTCCCGCTGACAACTGGTCGATGGATACCAGCTAATTTTGCGACGTTCTCAACGCTCCCGTTTTCGTCATCCTGCGCGGCCCCATAAGCCCGCACGATGCGCTTAACCATCGGCCAAGCGTTGGCGGGCATTTGAAATGTTCTGGGATTAGACGCCGCAAGCATGTCATTACGTAGTCTGCCTGATGTCTGTACATATGTCGTAGGCAAAAATGTGCAGAGTTTATAGCGAAATAGGCCGGTTTTTAGACAGACGTATAGGAACGCAGCATTATGTTGTCCGAGTTAAATGCTCTACCGAAATTTTAGGTCGCGGTGGGAGTAGGCGAGATTACGTGTCGATCCAGAAACAGTGGACGCATGAGGGCACGCACGAAAGTCGACCTTCCCAACAGGTCTGAATCTGAGTTTGAGAACTTTGATGGAGCGGTGAAGGCGATTGTAAGGAAGAACGAGCCTCCAAAGAAGCGCCAGAACCGAAGACGGGGCTGCATTTTTTCAAAATGCTTTTGTTGCAAATTGCACGCCTGAGGCGTTGGTTTTGGTCCCCTCGTAAGCATCGATTTGCCCAGCGTTATTGGTCAGCTGAGTTAGATGTGAGTAGGCGAATTTACCAGCCACTCGTTGCAAGAGCTTATTCTGAAAACCGACCGCAGGACGCGCAAAATCTGCTGGGTGAATGGGGCGCCGACTCGGAATATGCTAAAGCGTGCCTTAAAAGTATCGAAAGTCGACGTCTAACGGAACGCGCACGGCGATTGTATATCAGCTTAGAGGAAATGCCAAAACCGGAAAATCAGCGATTCCATTATTACGCAGTCGGCGACATGATGGTTCTTCACGATGTCACGTTCAACGCCCTCGGGAAGGCGGTCACAGCGGCGGAAGCTGCACGGAAGCAAGAGTTCCGCAGCCAAATCGATCTGGGCGTCCGAGCCGCCGCCGCTTTGGTAGGAGTAATTGGTGCCCTGATTGGCTTGGTGTCTGTGCTTCGGAAGCAATAACTTTACCCGTGACGCTTGCCGCGTCCCTGGCGTTTTGGCTTCTTACCACCTTTCAAGTTCGCCAGTGCTGGTCTTGGCTGTTAAAGTATGCGCCTAAAGCGTGGTGTACCAAGTAAGTTTTTACTGCTCAAAATAGCCCTTTTGAACTGAAGCGCCAGCACCCCAGCGCCTAATTCGTCGCTACCGAGTACAAAGCCAAATTCTCAACCACATCAGCGCTAAAGGTCAGCACGGCCCGAACTTCATCCCGGCCCCCACTAACCGCCGCCCAATCTCATAGTCTAAAGAGCAGCCGGATGGAGTGGACCGACTCAGCCGCCGCCGAAGAGGCGCGCAAAGGCAATCAGCACGCCTTTCGTGTCTTGGTCGAACGGCATAGCCGATCCGTCTTCCGTCTCGCCTTTCGTATGACTGGAAATGAACAAGATGCCGAGGACCTGGTTCAGGAGACCTTCCTCCGCGCTTACAAACAACTCCATCGGTTCGACGGCCGGGCGGCTTTTGGCACTTGGCTGTATCGCATCGCCGCGAATTGCTCGCTCGACCTGATCCGCGTGCGCAAGACCCGCAATGAGCGCCAACCCTCCGCAAACAACGATGACACGCCGCACTGGCTTGACCGCGTCGCCGCACGCGATCCCTCGCCCGAGCGGCTCATGCAGAGCAACCAAATCGTCAATCTTCTCGAACCGGCGCTGCAACAACTCACCGAGATCGAGCGGACGGCCTTCGTCATGCGTCACTACGAAGGCTGCGACATCGAGCAGATCGCCTGCACCCTCGGCGTCAAGGAGAACGCCGCAAAGCACAGCGTGTTCCGCGCCGTTCAGAAGCTTCGCCGCGCCCTCGAGCCGGCTATGGGAGCCGCCCGATGAATCACCTTACCGAAGAGCAACTGACGCTCGCATACTACGGCGACCTTGAACCGGAACTCAGCCAGCATATCCAGGACTGTTCCGCTTGCGGCCTGGATTTCGATCGGCTCAAAGATCTGCTCGACAGTATCCGCGAGTACCCCGTTCCGGAACGCGCCGGCTCTTATGGATCTGACGTTTGGGTTCGCCTGGTTCCTCAATTGCCGGTCGCGAAAGCGCGCCGTTCGCGGTTCCAGTGGACATGGGGTCGTTGGTGGATGGCAGGGCCGGCCTTGGCGACGCTTCTACTGGTGGCGTTCTTCGCCGGAATGCTATTTCAGCATCGCCGGGAGCCCGCCCCGATCTCAGCCGATGCCAGCCAACGCGTACTTCGGATGGTAATCGGCGATCACCTCGATCGCTCTCAAGTTCTTCTCGCAGAACTGGTCAATGCCAGTCCAGGCAGTATCGATCTTCGCGACGAGCGCGACCGCGCCCGAGACCTGTTGAGCGAAAACCGGTTACTCCGCCAAACTGCCGCGCGCACTGGCGACCCGTCTCATGCAGCGTTGCTCGATGAGCTCGAGCGGGTTCTGCTCGATATCGCCAACACAGGTTCGAACACTTCGCCGGCCGATCTCGAAGCACTCCAACGCCGCATCGGAAGCGAAGGTCTTTTGTTCAGAGTGCGCATCGTCGACGCCAACATCCGTGAAAAAGGACAGAAAATATGATTCGCAACACTATTGTTTTTATCGCTCTGGCCGCGTGGCCTACAGCGGTAGCCGTCTCATCTCCATCCGTAGGGGAGGACTGGTCGGCTGCGCCGGCCTTCAGTTTCCAGGCGCGGGAATCAGGTCGCGGCGATTCTGACTATCAAGCTGGGCTGCGCGCCCTCGATGCACGCCAATGGGAGGACGCAATTACTTCGTTCGAAGCCTCAGCCGACCGCAAGGGACCAACAGCTGACGCAGCGCTCTACTGGAAGGCTTACGCTGAGAACCGTGCTGGCAGTGCTGACGACGCTCTCGAAACCATCGCGGAATTGCGGCATAGTTATCGCGCGAGCCGCTGGCTTCGTGATGCCAGAGCCCTCGAAGTTGAAATTCGTGGGAAAACCGGCGCGCCCGTCAGCCCCGGTGCCGAGTCGGACGAGGATCTCAAGGTCATCGCAATTAACAGCCTCATGCAGTCTGACCCCGACAAAGCATTCCCGATCCTTCAAAAGCTGGTCCGAGATAACAACTCACCGAAAATTCAAGAGAAGGCCCTCTTCGTTCTCACCCAGAGTTCGTCACCCGACGCTCACAAGCTACTCAGCGATATCGCTCATGGCACATCCAATCCTGACCTTCAACTTAAGGCTATCCGCTATTTGGGAATGATGGGCAACGAGGATGGACGCAACCAACTCTCATCCATCTACAAATCCTCTTCAGACGAACGCGTAAAGCGCGCCATCCTGCAGGGCTTCATGATGTCCGGATCCCGTGATCTCTTATTGAACGTTGCGAAAACGGAGAAGAATCCCGAGTTGCGCCGCGATGCCATTCGACAGCTCGCGATGACAGGCGGTCAAGACCAGCTCTGGCAGCTCTACCAATCCGAAGCCTCGCCCGAAAACAAAGAAGAAATCTTGAAATCGATGTTCTTGACCGGTAACTCCTCCAGGCTGGTTGAAATCGCTCGCAGCGAGAAAGATCCGAAGCTGCGCATCGCCGCAATCAAATCGCTCGGCCTCATGGGTGAAAACGGTCGCGGAGATCTGCTGGTGTCGATTTATCAATCCGACCAAAACCGCGATGTGCGCAACGCTGTTCTGGAGGCGCTCTTCTTGCAGCAGAACGGCAAGGCACTCGTGAACCTCGCTCGTAGCGAGAAAGATCCGGAGATGAAACATGAGATCGTCAAAAAACTGGCCCTGGTTCATTCCAAAGAAGCTACCGACTACATGATGGAGTTGCTCAAATGAAAACGCTCCTTCTTCTTGTCGCCGGCACCGCTGCTTTTGCCCAGAACTGGCAGCCCAACGTCACTAACGCTCGATTCGAGACCCGAAAATTTTCCGGCAATCTCGCCTCCGATGCCCGCTCGCCTACCGGCTCTCCTATATGGTTCGGATACGCGGTGAAGACTACGTCGCGTGATCGCACCAGTTGCTGTTGGAACGGTTCGAACCAGTGCGGCTGTAACCTCGAAGCGGAGCGCGGAACCGTAACGAATAACTCTCCTTCGAAGACCCCCGTGCAACTCGAAGGATCAGATGCGGCAGCGATTCTTTTCCGTGTCGCTAACGACGGGATCCAAAATGTAAAGGTTTACTCGCTCTCTTGCCCGCTTGATGCCGGTGGACTTCCATTCGTCTGGCTGACGGGTGTGCCGGCAAACGCCAGTCTCACTTATTTGCAAAAGCTCGTCGTCGTGAACGCACCGGATCACGTTCTCGACGGTGCCATCCTTGCCGTCTCACAACATGACGATCCGCAAGCCGACAATGTCCTCGAACAATTCACCCGTCCCGCACAGCCCGAGAAAATCCGCGAGAAAGCTACTTTTTGGCTTGGCGCCGCCCGCGGCGCTCGCGGTGTGACTATCTTGAAAAACATCCTTGCCAACGATCCGACCGACCGCATCCGTGACAAAGCGGTTTTCGCCCTTTCTATCAGCAAACAGCCTGAAGCACTCGAATCTCTGATCCATGCCGCTCGGAGCGATTCATCCGCCCACGTGCGCGGCCAGGCGATTTTTTGGCTCTCTCAAAAAGCTGGAAAACGGGCCTCGTCCACCATTACCGACGCCATTGAAAAAGATCCCGATACCCAGGTAAAGAAGCAAGCTGTATTCGCCCTCTCGCAATTGCCCAAGGACGAAGGGGTTCCGAAGCTGATCGATGTCGCCCGCAGTCAAAAAAATCGGGAAGTACGCAAACAGGCGTTCTTTTGGCTCGGCCAATCGCAAGATCCCCGCGCGCTCGCGTTCATCGAACAAGTGTTGACGCGGTAAACGTACAGACTACGATAGGAGCATGCGCCGGATCGGCACGCTGCTCATCCTTTTGCTGATTGTGGGGGCGGCGGGTTGGTATTTGCTCCCCGGCCACAAGACGCCCGCACAGCAGCGGCCTCTTTCAAATCTGAATGATCTGTCGCTTCCGAGATTCAAGGCGGATTTCAACGGCTCCGCCGCAGGTCTCCGCGTCCTTCTCCTTCTCTCGCCAACTTGAGGGACATGTTTGCGGGGGGCCTCCGCTATGCAAAAGCTACTTGAGCAACATCCAGATGCGCCTGTCCGGGTCTTTGCGATCTGGGAGCCGGTGCGATTTGCCGACTGGACGCGGCCTACTACTGCCGCGCTGGCCCGTCTCTCCGATCGCCGCGCCAGCCAGTTTTGGGACCACGATCACATCCTGGCGAACCAGATCGAGAGGGACGCCCTGGCTTCGAAGGGCCGGCCAAACTGCTGCGAAGCGCACGACATTCTTTTCGACCTCGTCGCCCTTTACCCAGCCGCCGGCAAATGGTCAATTCATCTGCCGCCTCCCACCATCTACGACGGTCCAATCGTGAAGGTCGTCCCTGAGATTCAACCGTTACTGTCGAAAGTTGAAAAAACGAACCCAATCGAGCGCACAGGGCGTTTGGTGCCCGTTGTGCGTGTTACAAAACGAGTTCGTTTCGCAAAAAATGCTCCCGAAGCCCGATAAGTCCCTGATTTATCTCGGAAAGTATCTTTCGCTTGCGCTCACTTTGCCCGGTTGCCTGGTCGGGGGTTACTTCGTTGGAGCCCTTCTCGACCACTGGCTTCATATCCCGATATTGCGAGTTTTGGGCCTGTTACTCGGTATGATTTCTGGCCTGCTGCAGGTCTTTCGCGAGCTGTCTCGTGACGACGCGAAAAGCAAGCAAGGCCAATGACTGAGCAGGACCTAAATCACTCACTCCGCCGCCTTTACTGGCTCACGGCTTCGTTTGGGATCATTGGGTTCGTTTCGTATTTTTGGCTGGAAGGCCCACGCTCGGCTTTCGGTTTCCTGCTCGGTGCCCTGAGTTCGTTTGGTAATTTGTGCCTTTTCGTTTGGCTGAGCCGCGCCATCTCGCCCACCCCCGCCGCCCGCCGGCCGTGGAAGCCGGGCGCTTTCGTAGCCCGCTACTTCATCCTCGTCACAGTCGGCTATGTTATAGTCAACGCTTTGAGCGTCAATGTTTTGGCGGTAGTCCTGGGCTTGTTCTCCAGCACCGCCGCGGTACTTCTTTCGTCAACGATCGAGATTTTTCAAGGGTTTTCAGGAACCAAACGCACCAACTGAATGCCACACGAACTCTGGATCACGCGCCTGTTCAACAACGCTCTTGCTGGACCGGCGAACGCTTTTCTGAATGCCATCCATTTTCCGGCTCCAGACCCCAAAAACCCCTGGAGCGACTGGATGGTATGCGAGATCCTGGTCGTGCTGTTTGTCCTCATCTTCTTTGGAGCGCTCCGTAGCCGACTCTCGGTGGACCGCCCGGGCAAAATCCAACATACCCTCGAAGTTGTCTACGAATTCATCTCCGCCCAGGCGGAAGAGGTCGTTGGCCCCGGAAGTTCGAAATACATGCCGTTCTTCGGGACCATTTTCCTCTTTATCCTCTTCATGAACCTGATCGGCCTCATTCCGGGCTTCGATTCGCCGACCATGTACCCAATGGTTCCGTTTGGAATGGCTGTCTCGGTTTTTGTTTTTTATCACTTCGCGGGATTTAAGGCCAACCGCTTCGGTTACATCAAGCAGTTTCTTGGACCCATGCTCGCGCTTGCACCGCTAGTGGTCGTGATCGAGATAGTAAGCCACTTCGCCCGCCCGCTTTCGCTCACCGTCCGTCTCTTCGCCAATATGTTTGCCGGTGAGCAAGTGTACCTGGCCTTTATTTCTCTGACGAAACTTCTTATTCCGGTCATTTTTATTGGCCTGCATTTATTCGTTTCTGTACTGCAGGCGTACATTTTTATGTTGCTCGCGATGATCTACGTCGGTGGCGCTGTATCGCACGAGCATTAAGGCATTATCCGCTTCCAGCGTGAGCGCCCGGCGTCCCAACGCACGGTGTCGAACCACCTCCTGGCAGCAATTTCATAGGAGACACAAATGAAAAACAAACTGATTCTACTCGCCATAACCCTTTTGGCTCTGGCGACCCCACTTTTGGCGCAAGGAGAGGCTGCGGCCGCAGCAGACGCGAATCGTAGAGCAGCGGCCTACATTGCCGTCGGCATCGCTTCTGGTCTTTGCGGGATCGGCCAAGGCAAAGCAACCGCTTCCGCAGCCGAGTCCATGGCACGAAATCCCGGTGCCGTGGCGGCAATCCGGTTCGTGTTTATCTTCGGCCTCGTGCTGATCGAGTCTTTAGGTCTGTACGCTTTAGTGGTCACCTTCATCGCTCGTTAGGCGTTTCGAGTGGGCAGGGACTCCATACGGCTCCATGGCATCTTCCCTGCCCTCACCACGTGCTTCGATCACAACGGCAATCTGTACAAGACCAAAATTTTTCATAACGTAAGCAAGCTGAATCAAATTGCGTTGGCTGGTTATGTGGTCGGCGGATCCACGGGCGAGACACCATTACTCACTTCGGAAGAACGCATTCAGGTTATGGAATGGGTGCGGGAGGCAAGCGGCGAGGGCAGGACGTTAATCGCAGGTGTCGGAGCCGAGAGCGTTCACGAAACAGTCTTGCTCGCGAATCGCGCTGCCGAGGCCGGTTATCATGTTGCGCTTGCTCTAACGCCTCATTATTACCGGAACCAGATGCAGCGGCCCGATATACAGGGGTTGTATTTCCGCAGCATTGCCGACAAATCGAAAATACCCGTATTGATTTACAACATTCCGGCAGTGACAGGCTACAACTTAAGCGTCGAGATAGTAGCCCAGCTTTCCGAGCACCCGAACATTATTGGGATTAAGGACAGCTCCGGGAACATGCAGAAACTCGCCGAGTTTGCCAAGGCTGTGAAGCCCGGCTTCCAGTTGCTGACCGGCTCGGGACCGAGGTTCTCAGAGGCGCTCGAGCTTGGAGCGGCCGGTGCGATTCTGGCAATCGCCAACGCTTTGCCGTACGTTTGCGTGACTATCTGGGAGGCATTTCGCAGACGCGAGATCGAGGCGGCGCGAGATTGGCAGGCTCGCATGTTGCATGCTACTGAACTGGTTCCTGCCAAGCACGGGGTCGCAGGTCTAAAGCATGCCATGGATTTGAATGGATACTACGGAGGCCCGCCGCGGCTGCCGCTGATCCCGCCCGCGACGGAAGCGCGATCTGAAATCGAAGCTGCCCTCGACGGGTTACGCAGCTGAACTGCGCTGATTCACCATTCTCCGGCTCAACACCGCGTACGCGGTAAACAGAACGCCTGAATAGAAGAGATCTGCTAGCAGGGTGCGCCCGAAAAACGGGAGCGCTGCTGTGTAACATTCGATAAGACCGGCAAAGGTATGCGAATACCCCGGTATTCCAGCCCACCATTCAAACAGGTTGGTGAATACGAAAAACTGAATACTGCCTGCCAGGGCAACCGAGGCGATCCGCAATGGGTTAGAAGAGCGCCGCAGAAATAACCGTCCCAGAAATACGTTGATTAACAAGCAGCCGTAGATAATCAGCGTCGCCCACGAATATGCAGCAAAACCACCTTCAAGGCGGCTTCGGATGGGGTCGGTCAGTAACATTGCA
This sequence comes from Bryobacteraceae bacterium, assembly GCA_045807905.1. GTDB lineage: Bacteria > Acidobacteriota > Terriglobia > Bryobacterales > Bryobacteraceae > Bog-105. The sequence goes on from JBJMGM010000031.1 coordinate 21,596, forward strand.
AGGATCGGGATACAGTAGGCTTGCCATCCGCGAAGCCGCGCGCCACCAAAGAGCGCCACACCACCTACAGGGGCGAAATTTGGTGGATGCGGCACTAGGCGCACCAATGCCGCGAGTACCGTCAACGTGAGTGCCAGGGGCTGGAACGAGGATTTTCGCTGATCCATTAAGGTTCAGTATACGCGAGTGCGCGCCTGTGGAGCATTACCACGCGGATGGAGGATCACTTGCGGGAAAGCTGTCCTCAACTGTGACGTCGTGAGCTTTATCGGTACGGGCTTTCCTCGTGCAGAACCGGAAGCCGCGGCACAAGAAAAGATACGCCGCTATGGGGGCTGCAATGCCCAGCACGAAGTAGCCGAATTTCAGAGTCGGATTTCTTGTCTCGGTCATTCTTTATTATCCTGCCCAATTGGATGCCAACTCAAGAATGATTGCTACAGAACAACGGTCCCAAAACTAACGGAGGTGCAATTTCCGGACCCACTACAATGTTGGGCAATGGCGCTTCTCGACCGAATTCAAAAAGACATGATCGACGCAATGAAGGTTAAAGATGAGGCCCGGCTCAGTACGATTCGCATGATCAAAGCCGCGCTAAAAAAGCAAGAAATCGATTCCATGAAACCGCTCGATGAAGCGACAGAGCTCCAGATAATGAATACGCTCCTGAAGCAGCGGCGCGAGGCTGCTGATCTGTTCCGCAAAGGAGGTCGCGAGGATCTAGCCGAGAAGGAAGAGTCGGAGCTCGGAATTATCACGGGATATTTGCCCGCTGCTCCGAGTTCCGCAGAACTCGAACAGGCAGTCGCGGCCGCAATCGCCGAAACAGGCGCGACTTCTTCAAAACAGATGGGACCAGTCATGAAGGCCGCCCAGGCAAAGTTAGCGGGCAAGCGGGTAGACGGAAAAATATTAAGTGAGCTTGTCAAGAAGGGGCTTACTTCATAACTCGGATTGGTCGTCAGTCTTCGAAGCCTCGTCAAGTTCCGTAACCAAGACCGTTCGGTTATTGCGACCGCCCCGGCTATACACGCGTACAATAGCAACACCTGCGCTATGAGTACACAAGCCCGGCCGTTTAAGCCGTTTGTCCCAGAACACCTGCAAATGCGCGAGCTGACGCTCCGAGCCGTGCTACTCGGTCTCTGTATGACCGTTGTTCTCGGCGCTGCAAACGCTTATTTAGGATTGCGAGCAGGTATCACAATCGCCGCGACGTACCCGGCCGCCGTAATCGGCATGGCCGTCTTGAAAATGTGGAAAGGTTCTCTCCTCGAGGAAAATATCGCCCGAACGAGTGGGTCAATTGGCGAAGGGGTTGCAGCCGGTGCGATCTTCACGATTCCCGCTTTCTTGATTTCGCACGCCTGGCCATCGCTCGGTTTTCGCGATGCCTATTGGAAATCCACGATGCTCATTCTGGTCGGCAGCGTGTTGGGTGTGCTCTTCATCTCTCTGGTTCGCCGTGTTATGGTCGAAGACCCCGAGCTTCCCTTCCCCGAGTCAGTCGCAGCGTCTGAAATTCATAAAGCTGGACAGCGCGGCGCTCAGGCAGCCAAGTATCTGTTTTGGAGCATGGGTCTCGGCGGCCTGATATTCATGTTGGGTCGCTTTGGCCTTTTTGCCGCTGATTCAGAATTTGCGATCCGCATTGGCCAACTCGGGTCTACTCGGCTTCGGCTTGGCGGCGCAGATTCTAACAATGTCCTCAACACAGGCGGCATTTCCACCTTCGCGGCCCCGAGCGTAAGTCCCGCCTACCTCGGAGTCGGTTACGTCATCGGCGCGCGCCTGGCGGCGCTCCAATTCTCGGGTGGCGTACTTGCTTGGGGACTCCTGGTTCCGCTTCTTATGTATTTCCTAGGCCCGCAGTTGCATAGCTTCCTGCCCCCCGGTGCGCCCGACACGTCTTGGAGTGGTCTGGCTGCGAGCGTGTGGCGCTACATCGTACGCCCCATAGCCGTCGGCGGCATGCTCGTCGGTGCCGTGTACACGCTGTTCCGGATGCGAGCCAGTCTTGCTTCGGGATTGAAGCGCGCCGTCGCCGATGTACGCCAGACAGCTGAACAAAAAGCGACTCTCACCCGCACTGAGCGCTACATGAGCTCGAAGGTTGTCTTCGCCCTGATCGGCGTCGTCTTCGCGGTAATGCTCGGCCTTTACGTTTATCTTTCCGGCGAAGTGGTGGGCGGCATCGTTGCTGCCGTCATCATGCTGATCATGGGCTTCTTTTTTGCAACAGTGTCCGGCAGCCTGGTGGGCATGATTGGCTCATCCAACAATCCCATTTCGGGTCTCACTCTCTCCACTTTGATCGTCGCTGCACTGTTGATGGTGTCGCTTGGAGTAGCAGGTATTGGCGGCGTGGCGGCAGTATTGGGAGTGGCAACCGTAGTATGCGTGTCATCCGCGGTAGCGGGCGAACTGCTGCAGGATTTCAAAGTAGGTTATATCCTCGGCGGCACACCGCGAAACATCCAGATAGCTGAATTGATTGCAGTAGTAGTCGCAAGTCTGGTCATGTACTTCCCGCTGGTGTTGCTGCATGAGGGCAACATCCGGGCTGGAGGCACAGGATTTGGCGATCGTCAGCTTCCCGCCCCGCAGGCTGGGCTGATGGCGCTGTTAGCTCAAGGAATAGTTGGCGGCAACATGCCGTGGGCGCTGGTACTGGTCGGCATTCTTATGGGTCTGGCGCTAATCATGATGCAGGTGAAAAGTCCAATGCTGGTGGCGGTTGGGATGTATCTGCCGTTTGAAACCACGTTCGCTATCTTTATTGGCGGCCTCATTCGGTGGCTTGGAGATCGCATCGCCGAACGCCGTGGGTACAACGAGGCACAGAAAGCGCGAGTCGAGAACGCTGGCGTGCTAACCGCATCAGGATTGATTGCAGGCGAGGCGATCCTGGGGCTGGTTTGGGCAGGTCTGCAATTTGCGCCAGCCAACGTTCGGGAGCACCTTCAGCTCTTGAATCATCCCTCCTACTGGATCGGACTTGGCGTTCTCCTCGTCTTGGCTTTTATCATGATTCGCGCTCCTCTGGGCAGCGCCGGCAGCCCTGATGAACCCGCTCCACCGGTCGCGATGATATAGACCCGGATGGTATAAAGTTCTCGCTCTGATTAGAGCGTTCACAAGAGTACAAGAAATGTTTACAGGCGGGTCCAACGTCTGCAACGGCCTTGGAAACACAAAGGCTTACAGGTGAATTTCGGAACTCGATGGCCGTTGCCCGAGCCGCAGACCGAGAAAATCTTTCACTTGTTCAGGATTACACTCGGTTTTCGAAAGGGCTTGGGCGAGAGAGCGTTTCAAAGCCCATCATTGGAAGCGAGGGGCAAATTCTAAAATGGCGTGCCCAGAACTCCAATCACAACAAAGGAAGATGCGATCTTACGCTTTGTCCGGACGCGCTAAACGTCCTCTAGTGACGGAAGATCCCGATAGTCTAGCTGCTCGCATGAGCAGTCTTCTCGTCGGCCAATCGGACGCCATTGAAACGATCGTCCCCTACATTGAAATGCATCAGGCTGGGCTTGCTCCAGACGGCCGTCCTATCGGTGTGGTCTTGCTCCTCGGACCTACGGGGACCGGGAAGACCCGTACTGTCGAAGCCCTTGCGGAAGTGTTGCATGGCAGCAGCAAGAGCCTCCTTAGGGTTGACTGTGGCGAATTTCAGATGGAGCACGAAGTAGCGAAACTCGTCGGTGCGCCCCCCGGCTACCTGGGTCATCGGGAAACGCAGCCGATGCTGACCCAAGCCAAAGTGAACAGCGCCGCGAGCGAGACGAGTGACGTCTCCCTCGTCCTCTTTGATGAGATCGAGAAAGCGGCATCTTCACTAACGCGACTACTACTCTGCATCCTCGATAAAGCGACGCTTCGATTAGGCGATAACACAACCGTAAACTTCGAGCGCACTATCATCTTCCTCACAAGCAATCTCGGCGCAAAATCAATGCAGCGGGCAAACATACCCGATTTCGGCTTCGAAGCCATGCTGCCGCCCCCTTCAGTCGAAGATACGCGGAAAATTCAAAGTATCGGCATGGCGGCCGTTCGGCGCAAGTTCTCGCCGGAATTCGTGAATCGAATCGATTCCGTTATAACGTATAAGCCGTTGAACCGCCAGGCATGTGAACTGATACTCGATCAAATCTTTGCGAATTTTGCAGATATGATTCGGAACCGGTTAGGAGTGCGCGGGTTCCGTCTGCAATGCACTGCGTCCGGACGGGAGTTGTTGCTTGACAGCGGTGTCAGCGTTGAGTTTGGAGCGCGTGAGTTGAAGCGGACCGTGCAGCGCAACTTCATACAACCCGTATCGGCGCTTGTCGCGCAGGGTCACGTGCCTTCGGGAAGCACAGTTATTTTGGATGCAAAGGCCGGCGAGTTCACAGTACTATTGCGCCAGTAAATCAAGATCTCAGGTGCGAGTGACTATGGGCTACTTTGCCAGTCAGCCGATTCAGCCAATGACCTAGAACCCGGCATGGTCACGGTCAAGGTGACATGGATCTGCTGATTCCGCGCCTGCCGTTCATACTCGACAACACCCCACGCCAGTTCGTCTGCGCCCAACCGGATGACGCGGCGATTTGCCCCATCTGCGATAACTAGGGAGGCATCGGTTGCGCGGCCAAGCCCGATTACGGCGTGATTCCACGAAATCTTCAAAACCTGATTGCCTTCCTCAAGCGCGAGATTGAGTCGCTGCAAAGAAGACACTAGTCCGCTCCAAAGCGGCCATGAAAAGATTCCGGCAGCCAATGCGACGAGCAGCAACGTCGCCACGAATGCGTACCGCCGGCCCCGCTGACCTGCCGCCGTTCCATCAGAATTTCCTTGCGATCCGGAATCGTATTTCTCGCTCGCGACATTTGGCCGGATCTGGCGCGCGGATCTCAAGGCCCGTTCCCCGAACCGAAACTCCTGGACGGCCGGCTCGGTGGACAATTGACCGTTGAGCGCCAGAAAGAAACCGCCCATCCGAGGTTCTCGCGCTTCTATCAGCAGCACCGCATACACCTGATCTTTAAACTGCCCAACCAGTAAGCTTCGATCGGCTAAAGACGGCCGCAGTGGACCGGGACGTAGATGACTCCGAAAAAATCCGATAGCCGAGGTTCCTCTTGCGGTTGCTCCCGCTCGCAGACCTGCCAGATACTGCCGCTGTCCCGCATCGAGCATGTAGACCGGGCCGTCGTCAGGGTTACGCGGAACTAACTCGAATTCCTCAATGCGGAGTGTCGCGGGCGGCGAATCCCTAAAGGAACCAATCAGCACCCCACCGACCTCAATCCCCAGCTTCTCCGCAGCCTCTATCTCACTGATGAGCCTAGGAACCAACTCCAGCTTCAGCTCAATTGCATAAGGAGACCGATAAGGGCTCCAGCGCACGTATTGTTGTGCGTCATCGTTCGATTGCTGCTGCGACATTGTCGGCGGAGCCATGTTCAGTATGCCGCCTCGGATTCCATTGCTCAACGATACACTGCTTAATGTTTGTCTGGCACCCTGTACCTTGTCTCGACGCCCATCGGAAATTTGGAAGATATTACGCTGCGCGCTTTGCGCATACTGCGTGAAGAAGTTTCGATCATCGCCTGTGAAGATACGCGTCAGACGCAAAAGCTTATCGAGCATTACCAAATCAAAAAGCCGCTCATTAGCTATCACGAACGTAACGAGGCTAGCCGCACGACAGAGATACTCGACAGTTTGGAGCGGGGACATTCCGTCGCACTGGTGAGCGATGCCGGCACCCCTCTAGTCTCTGACCCTGGGTACCGGGTGGTCAAGGCCGCAATAGACCGTGCTTTCACGGTCGTTCCCCTGCCTGGTCCCTCAGCCGTCCTAGCGGCCTTCGCCGCATCGGGGTTGCCCAGTGATGAGTTCCGGTTCATAGGTTTTCTTCCTTCAAAAGCCGGCGCTCGGCGAAAGGCGCTCCTAGGAATATTGAATACGCCCGGCACGGTGGTCGCTTACGAGAGTCCGCATCGAATTCTCGACACGTTGGCTGAGATAGCCGAAATCTTGGGCAATGCTCCTGTCGTCTTGGCCCGTGAGATCACCAAAATTCATGAAGAGTTTCTGCGGGGATCAGCTGAGTCGATCCGCGAACAGCTAGCCAAACGAGCTTCTATCAGAGGGGAGATCACGCTCATCCTAGGGCAACCGGAAAAGGACGCAAGTTCTATATCAGATCCGCTGCAAGAAGTGCTCAGGCTCGAAGCCGAACAGGGATTAGATCGGATGCAAGCGATTAAGACCGTGGCCAAACAACTTGGCCTTCCGAAACGGGAGGTCTACCGGCTCGCTGCGGAGCAGGGCAACAATCCGCGGCGCAAAAATCGTGACTAGGGCCAAACGCGCCAATTGCCAACCTGGGCTCGTTCCGAAATAGGCGCTCAGCGATCAGCAGGCGAATCATTTTTACAAATGCCGGATGCGTCCCGACGGTTGCGGCGCGCACCATTTTCATGCCGAGCTCGTTCGCGAGGCGATGCGCTTCGGTATCCAAATCGTACAGAACCTCGACGTGGTCCGAGATGAACCCCAAGGGCGCGATGAGAACGTTCTTCACATCCTCGCGATGCAGTGCCCTCAAATGGTCGAGAATGTCGGGCCCCAGCCAAGGCTGACCGGGCGGGCCGCTTCGACTCTGAAAAACCAGATCCCAGTTACGGCACCCCGCGGCTTCCGCTACTAAGCGGGATGTCTCCCGAACCTGAGTTTCGTAATCGCTGGTCTCCGCCATCGAAGACGGCACGCTATGCGCGGAAATTACCAAACGAACTGAACTGGCTTCGTTTTGGCGAAACATCGCAAAAGCGTCGCGAACTCGACCCAGCGAGGCCTCAATGAATTGGGGGTGATTGTAGAACGCGCGCAGTTTCTCTACTTTGGGAGCGCCACTTCCGAGTTCGGCCTGAGCCGCAGCGATGTTTTCCCGGTATTGGCGGCACCCCGAATAGGAACTATACGGCGAAGTGACGAAAGCGAGAGAGTGTTTGACGCCGTCATCTCGCATTTGGCGCAGGGTATCGGTGAGCAGGGGATGCCAGTTCCGATTTCCCCAATAGATGGGCAAGCGAACCGCATGTTCGTCAAGCTCTGAGCGCAATGCGGCGACTAGAGCCCGGCACTGATCATTAATGGGGCTTTTGCCGCCTAAAGCGTAATAATGCTCAGCGACTTCAAGCAGCCGTTCGCGCGGCACATTCCGGCCGCGTGTCACATTCTCGAGGAACGGTAAGACGTCTTCGGTCTTCTCGGGGCCTCCAAATGAGAGAATCAAAATCGCGTCGCACACACATCATTATGCCGCTTTACCAAGCCATAATATTGGCAATTACCCAGGGGTTGACTGAATTCCTTCCGGTCAGCAGCAGCGCGCATCTGATCGTCATTCCCGAATTTCTGCATTGGAAAGATGGTGGTCTGGTATTTGACGTCGCGCTGCATGTGGGTACACTGGCCGCGATCGTCATCTATTTTTTCAAGGATTGGATCCAGGTGATCGCAAACGGGCTGGGCTTTTCTTATGCCGGTTCGAGGCCCGATGAAAACAGCCGTTCTCTGCTCTGGTATTTGGTCATAGGAACGATTCCGGGGGCGGTCGCCGGCTGGAAATTGGACCGATATGCGGAGAGTGCCTGGCGCAGCCCGTTCATCATAGGCCCGGCGGCGATCCTGGTCGGGATCTACATGGCTGTTGCGGACCGCGCGTCCGGAGAAAAGAAGGGTTTGGACCAGATGAGCTGGCCTGGTGCGATAGCGGTCGGCATCGCGCAGGCGTTTGCAATCATTCCGGGGGTTTCACGCAGCGGAAGCACGATTGCGACCGCCCGCTTCTGTCATCTGGATCGTGAAGCGGCCGCCAGATTTTCATTTCTGCTTTCGGCGCCCATCATTGCGGGTGCCGCCCTCAAAAAGTTCGCCGATATCCACAAAGAAGGAGGGGTGCCGCCGGAGATGAGGCTCCCTTATCTGGTTGGCATTTTCGTGAGCGGACTGGTTGGCATTGTTGTCATAGCTTTTTTCCTAAAGTACCTGCGGCGTAATAGCTTATCGGTTTTCGTGTGGTATCGCGTAATTTTTGGCATAATAGTAATCGCTCTGGCAGTTCTCTTCCGCATCCGCGGATGACATTTCTCTCGCCGTCTCGTCAGGCCCGGCTCAACGAAGCCGTCGGTCTTCTATTGTTTCTGCTCGGCCTAGCTGTTCTGCTGAGCTTAGGCTCCTACTCGCCGGCAGATCCGTCCTGGAATACAGCCACTTCGGCGAGCCACATTCACAATCTGCTGGGAATTTTCGGCGCACAATGGGCAGATCTCTTTCTGCAGGTTTTCGGTATTAGCGCCTACCTGTTGCCCCTCTATTTGTGGGCGGTTGCCTGGAAATGGGTGCGCTCATCCCCGATAGAAAGCCCTTGGATCCGAGCTCTTGGCTGTTTAGCGCTCTGGTTCTGTGTATCGGCCGCCTGCGGTCTGATAACGGCTCACGTCCGTATTGGAGGCAGTCTCCGTTTGAGCGGGATTGTCGGAATGGTAATCGCCGACTACCTCGTCGCGCAGCTAAACTTTGTCGGTGCTGCAATTGCCACGGCTGCGGCAGCAGTGTTGGCACTTTATCTCGCCTCGACTTTCGAAATGTCGACGCTTATGCGATGGCTTCGCGTACCTATTGCTAGATGGCAAGCGATTGTGGCAAGGTGGCGCGCATCGCGGGAAGCACGCCGCGAACGCGCCATCGAGAAGGCTAGAGGCCGGGCAGCCGAGCGGATGGCACAACGGGATGCACATGTGAATCCGAACGATCGGTTGGATTCAGCAAGGCCGAGAAAAGCCCGGCAAGCCGCTCCGCCACGTGAGACAGAGCCACCCTTTGATGTTGGTCCCGAATTCACAGATGCAGAACCGGAAGAAATCCCAATTCGAACTCTGGACCAGCAGACAGTCGCTCATACACAGCCGGATGAAGAAGAGCATCCCGTGACGGCCGAGGTTGCGCCCGTTCGCGAGCCACGCGCCCAGGTAAAGCGCCACCGGGCATACCGTTTGCCGCCGACAGAGCTTTTGAACGAAGTGCCTGTCCGAAACGGCTATGACGGGCAGGAATTGAAAGAAGTGGCAACGCGCATCAAAGCAAAGCTTGAAGAATTCAACGTGCGCGGTTCTGTCGTTCAGATCAATCCCGGCCCGGTGGTCACGACCTTTGAATACAAGCCCGAAGCCGGTGTGAAGTACAGCCGCATTACTACTCTGAATGAAGACCTGTGCCTTGGGCTGCAGGCTGAATCCATTCTCATCGAACGCCTGCCCGGTAAACCTACCGTAGGCATCGAAGTGCCGAATACACGTCGCGAGCTCATCGGTCTTCGAGGAATTTTGGAATCGAACGAGTTCCAAGAAGCCCCGTCTAGGATGACAATCGCCCTCGGCAAGGATATCAACGGCCGGATCAAAGTCGCATCGCTCGAGACAATGCCGCATCTTCTGATCGCGGGCTCAACCGGCTCCGGCAAAAGCGTCATGCTGAACGCAATGATCATGTCCTTCCTGTATAAGGCGACGCCCGATGAAGTTCGCATGATTATGGTGGATCCGAAACGAGTAGAGATGGGTATCTACGAGGGCATTCCCCACCTGCTCACGCCCGTGATCACCGAACCGAAGAAAGCCACCAACGCTTTGCGTAATGCCGTGCTTGAAATGGAGCGCAGATTGAAGCTGCTGGCCTCGCAAGGCGTGCGCAACATCGATCAATACAACAGGCGGGTTGCACAGCTCCGTGGGGAGCCTAGAAATCTTTTTGAAGAGGATGAACCTGAAGAAGAGCTGAAGCCGTTGCCCTATGTCCTGATTCTAATCGATGAGTTAGCGGATCTGATGATGCTCGAACGCGCGAATGTCGAAGAATGCATCACCCGTCTGGCACAAATGGCGCGGGCTGTCGGAATGCACCTGGTATTGGCAACACAACGGCCCAGTGTCGACGTCATCACAGGGTTGATCAAGGCGAACTTCCCGTCGCGGATCAGCTTCAGAGTGGCAACCCGAGTAGACTCCCGAACCGTTCTCGACATTATGGGCGCGGAGCATCTGCTTGGTAAGGGTGACATGTTGTTTCTGCCCCCGGGTTCCTCGCGATTGACGCGGGTGCACGGCGCCTTCGTAACAGAAGCAGAAACCAATCGGGTGGTTGATTTTTGGAAGGAACAGGCGACCCCCGAATACGATCAGAGCTTTCTCCTTGCGCCTCCGTCTGAAGACGGCGAAGAGGATGAGGAGGAATTTGAAGGCGAGCAAGATCCTATGTATCAGGACGCGGTGCGTGTGGTGGTCGAAATGGGCAAAGCATCAACGTCAACGCTGCAGAGACGCTTGCGCCTTGGCTACGGACGCGCGGCTCGTATTTTAGATATGATGCAGCGCGAGGGCATCATCGGGCCGCCAGATGGCAGCAAGCCCAGAGAAGTGTTGAAGCGACCGGATTGGCTGCGCGAGGTACAAGAGCAGCTGCGTTAAGCGCGTTTGCTAAAGGGCGGATACGTACGTCGGTGCTGTTTGCGCATCCAGTCGAAGTCTGGAAAGCAGTTTGTGGAACCGCGTGTTCGAGCGAAGGGGATCAAGGCGCGGCTCAACTTTAAGCCAGACGGACCATACATCAGCGTCTTCACATGCCTTCTCAAGCGACTCGAGCGCAAGATCGTCCATGCGGATTCCGGCATACACGAGGCCGCGCCAGTAGGGCGAGACATATCTTCGCTTCGAGAGTTGTTGCAGCTCGTCTAACGCTTCTGACGCTGCAGCTTGGTTTCCGGCAATGGCATGCGCGTGTCCAAGAGCCGCAATTGTGGCCGGGTGCCCGCCAGAACACGTGTGCGCATTTTGAAATTCGGTGACAGCTTCATCCATCATGCCCAGCTGCCCGTAGGCCAGCCCAAGTGTGTGTTGTGCCGCGGCAAACCTCGGCTCTAAAACGAGTGTTTTCCAGGATTGCTCCAGAGCAGCCCTGAAATCTCGGGCCATATAAAGGCTCCACGCGACCTCCATGTTGGTGACGAGCGAAAGAGGATCTAGTTCTTGCGCGGTTCGGATCTCCTTCAGAGCCTCTTCCGCCCTTCCCATTGACGAAAGATGGGCAGCATACCAGCGGTGGCCGTCGGCGTAGTTTGCATTCAGCTCCAATGCCTTCAAGAAAGCGGATTCAGCAGCCGGCCAATTCTTCTCAAACCATGCCTTCATGTTTGCAAGCGAGGCATGTGCCTCAGCGAGTTGCTGATCGAGCTCTAAGGCGATGGTCACAAGCTGCTTTACTCGCCGGTAGGCGTCGCGAGGCGGAAAAACGCCGAGAAGTGCGAACATGCTGTAGGCATCGGCAAGGCCCGTATACGCGGGTGAGTAGTCGGGATCCTGACGCAGCGCCGCCTCAAAATGAGCGATGCTCTTACGCAGATCCTCCTCGCTCATCTTGTTAAAGAAGTATCGGCCCTTGAGGTAGTCCTGATGTGCCTCGAGATTTGCCGTGTAATTCTTTTTGAGGGGTCCGCTCGGGCGCACATCCGAAGGCAAATTCAGGACCTTTAGAATCTGAGCTGTTATATTTCTCTCGATCCCGAAGATCTCCGAAGGCATGCGACTGTATCGCTCGCCCCACAAACGAGTACCGGTCTGAACCTCAATCAGCTCTGTACTGATGATCAGTGACGAGCCGCCATATGAGACGCGGCTGCTAAGTATCAACCGAACCTTCAGACGGTCTCCAACCGCCTGGGGTTCATGCTCCGGCCCCCTAAAGCGAAATGCCGTCGTGCGGGCAATGACACGCAGGTGTTCCAAACTCGAGAGAGCAGAGATGACACCCTCGGCGACTCCGTCAGCAACAAGACCCACATTTGAATCGCCAGTGAGATTCTCGAAGGGTAGGATGGCAATCGAATCCGTCGAACCGCGCAACGGCGGATTGACGGTGGGCTCGTTTATCTCCTCGAGCTGTCCAATAAAACGGTATCCAAGTCCTGATCGTGTTTCTATATAGCGGAACGATCTCGACGAGTCTCCCAATACTTGGCGCAGCACGTTGACGGCGGTATTTAAGCTGCGGTCGAAACTCACATGCAATTGGGGCCAGAGATGCTGCGCAAGCTCGGCGCGGCTCACGAATTCACCCGGGCTTCGAAGCAACAGCTCGAGCACCTGAAACGGCTTCTGCTGGAGCTTCAGGTTGACACCGCTCTTCCGCAACTCCCGATTATGGAGGTCGACTTCGAAAACGCCGAAACGAAGCCTACGAGGCGCGCGGACGGGCACGCTCAAGGACTCAGTGAGTGGACGATCGCTGTCCGAAGGACTCATATAGGTTTGAAGGCTGGCGCATCAATTGTTGCTTTGATGCAAGTTGTTCTAGGAGCGGTGCATAGTTCCTGAGAATGTCCTGATTCACTCCTGAGACGCCCGGCGGGTGATTCATTCGTCTTAAGGCTTGTACGGATCCCGAGTACGACGGGTTCCATTTACGAAATCAAAGGAGATCAGTCGTGAATATTGTAAAAAATTGCGCGTTAAGCTTCGGCCTCTTCGCTCTCGCACTTGGCTTTACTGCAACGCAAGCGCGTGCGCAGAATTCAAAAGGAACTATCAACCTACCCTTTCAGGCGTATTGGGGCAACGCAGTTATTGCGCCGGGCGAATACACCATTTCGCTGCCAACACAAGCCTCCAATGCTCCGATGCTGTACGTTTCAGGGCACGGAAAAACCATAATGGTTCTCCTCGGCCCGTCCGGAACGACAGACTCCGACCGAAGCTATCTGCGCGTTGAGAACATTGGGCAGGCACATGTGATCCGAGAGTTCACTTACGCACCGACCGGTAGGCTAATTAGGTTTCCGGTACCTAAATCTGCCCTCAATGAACCCGCTTCAGAGGCCAGCCTTAGGGATACGACTGTTCCAGTAGCGGCGTCGGCTGGCAACTAACCAGGCACTCGCAGGGGCTTTCATAGGGCACCAAGAAGGCCGGACCAGCGATCGAACTGATATAATCTAAATAAGCTTCTTTTAGCGAAATAGCAAGGGCGCCGTTGCGGAGTGCGGGCGGTTTGCCATCGATTCATGGCGACGACGCCAACGCTATTTCGAGTGTGGGCACTGGTCTCGAGCCGCGTGGAAAAAAAAAATAGTTTACTTGCCAAGTTTAAGATCTTGGCGCTCAGCATCCTGGTAATTCTCTCGAACGTGGTGGGGAATTGTTTCCTCAACATGGGAGTAAAGGGAGGGAGCCTGGTCAGTTGGGCATCGTTTTTTAAGTTGTTTGTGTCTCCTGCCCTTGTCACCGGGGTGGTCCTGCTGATGGCCTGGATGCTGCTGCGCATGGCGCTTTTAAGCGCTACTCCCATGACTGTTGTCCTTCCGCTTACGGCAGGCGTGGGGTATCTGTTAACCGGAGGAATCGGTCAGTTCTGGTTCGCGGAGAAAGTTCCAGTTACCTACGACTGCGGCTTACTCTTCATCATCGCGGGGGTCGTTCTCGTCGGAACCAGCGGCCGTGCAGTCAAGACTCCGCCACGGGTATTAGACCCTGACGCCCCACCTTGCGCGTCAAACAGGGCGGAGTATCACTCATGAAGTGGATACTCGTAGCCTTGATTGTTATCTGTACCGTCCTCAGCGACGTTCTCCAGAGTCATGAGATGAAGCTCCACGGTGAAGTGGATGCATTTCGAGTGTCAGGTCTGAAGCAAACTGTCACAGCACTCTTTTCCCGTCCTTTGCTGCTGCTTTCGGTGCTATGCTTAGCGGTCTCTTTTTTTGCTTTTCTTAAACTGCTCGCCATCGCACCACTAAGCTTTTCCGTTCCCATCACAGGGAGTACTTACGTCGTCGATGCTCTTATGGCGAAGTACGTGTTGAAAGAGCGAGTGAACATACAACGATGGGCCGGAATCGTTTTGATAACGATTGGCATTGTTCTGATTGCTCCCTAACCACGCCTGCGCGCACAGACGGCGGTAGGTCATTTGCACAAGCACGATCCGGCCTCTAAATGAGCGAAAAGCGAGTAATCGTTGCAATTGACGGGCCGGCAGGCGCAGGCAAAAGCACCATCGCCAGGCGGATTGCAGAAAAATTAGGGTTCGTCTACATCAATACCGGTGCTATTTACCGAGCGCTTGCCCTTTGGGCCATACGTCTCGGCGTCGATTTGCATGACATGCACAGGCTCGAGCAGCTTGCAAAAGAGGCCAAGATCGAGCTCATTGCAAATAACGGAAGCGTAACGCTGAACGGCGAAGATGTTACGGAAGCTATTCGTAATCCTCGCGTTTCGGAAGCCGCCTCGAAGGTATCGGTCGTGCCGGGCGTCCGGCGGGCGCTGCTCGCACTTCAGCGAAGTGTGGCCGAGCAGAATAGTGTCGTGATGGAAGGGCGAGATATCGGTTCGGTCGTATTCCCACACGCGCAGGTGAAGATTTTCTTGGATGCCGATCCCAAGGAGCGAGCACGACGCCGTGCGCTCGAACTAGACAGGCAAGCACAGAGTCCGGATTTTGAAGCCGTGTCGGGGGAGTTGAAGGCACGCGACGAGCGGGATCGCCGACGCTCGGAATCACCGCTGGTGCAGGCACCCGATGCGGAGTTCGTTGACACGACGGAGTTGTCATTAGAACAGGTGGAAGAAGCCATTCTGCGCGTTGTGCGGGCGCGAATCTCAAACGGAAAAGGGGCCAAGACTTGAAGAGGGCCGCGATCGTTGCATAGATCGAATCTTCCAGTCACGGGAGGGCCCCGCTGACATCGTGGTGCCAGTCGCTACTCGGCAATAAAGCTGAAACAGCGCGGCGGTCGGTGAAATACGCGGTTCAGCTTATCAGTTCAACTTTTGTCTTCAGTGCGTCACTCGTGATGGGCAGCACTCGTCCTTCATCCAGACGCTGGATCTGAATGCTTGTCACCGCCAAACCGGTACTCCTTTCGAATTCCAAAAGCACGTCGTGCAGCTTCTTTTCCATTTGTCGCTTTTGAGCTGATAAGCTCGGATTTTCGTCGGGCATAAGGGTCCCATAATCCTATCGCGGCGGGCTTCGTTTCAGTTGGCAAGCCCCAGGTTTCGGTATACTCGAAAAAAGGCATTCGTCGCGCTGTGAGCCTGCCCATCGCGGGTAAGAAGAAGCGATATCCGGGAGCTCCTGTTTAATTTATGTTCAATCTGTTTCGCAGCCGAGAGAGAACTGTGCGCATCCTGTTGGGTGCTTTGCTTGGCTTAGTTTCGTTATCGATGCTGGTGTACTTGATCCCGGGCGGCACCGGAACCGGGATTCCTTCTGGGCAGAATGTTGTCGCAGCGATTGGCGACGACAAAATTACGGCGCAGGATGTACAGCGTGCTATTCAACGGCTGACCCGCAATCAAACGAACCTTCCCAAAGGCATCGTTGCGATGTATCTTCCATCAATCGTGAATCAGTTGGTTGAAGCGAAGGCCATGGCGTATAAAGCTCGTGAAATTGGACTAAGAGTCTCTGACCAGGAACTCGGTGACGCTATCCAGGCCGAGTTCTCGAGTGAGGTCGGCGGAAAATTCGATTTGAACGTCTATCAAATGGTTCTTGAGCAGCAGGGTATGACGGTCGCGGATTACGAAAAACAGCGCCGCGAGGCGATGCTGGGAAGCCGTTTGGAAACGCTCGAACTTGGCGCCCTGGTGGTGTCCGATCAGGACGCGAAGGCGGAGTACCAACGCAAGAATCTAAAGGTTGGGCTCCGGTACATCGATTTTGATGCAAAGGATTTTGCTTCTAAGGTCAACAACAACCCGACTGCCGTTAAGGCTTACTTCGATAAGAACCGGGCGCTGTTCAGGACGCCTGAAAAGCGTGATTTCTACTTAATCATTGGGAGTACTGCCGATTTCGTGCAATCGGCGACAGTTTCCGACGATCAGCTGCGGAAGGAGTACCAGGAAAATCTCGACAGCTATCGCCTCCCCGATCGGGTGAAGGTGCGGCATATTTTGATCAAAACGCAGGGTAAGCCGAAGGAGGACGCGGCGAAACTTAAGGTCAAAGCAGAAGACATTCTGAAACAGCTGCAACATGGCGGTGATTTCGCGGAGCTGGCGAAAAAGAATTCTGAAGATCCAGGTTCAGGAGCCAAAGGCGGCGAACTAGGATGGATCGTGCGCGGCCAAACGGTGCCTAACTTCGAGAAGACTGCATTTTCCTTGAAGCCCGGCGAGCTGAGCGGGTTGGTCGAGACCGAATATGGATATCACATCATCCAAGTGGAAGACAAGCAGACGGGCCATCTCCAGACGTTTGAGGAGGTAAGGCCGCAGCTGCTCGCAGACGCACAGAAAGATCTTGGCGCTGCCAACTTGAAGAAGGCGATCTCGGATGCTCGAGCGGAAATTCTTCGAAATGCTGGACAGGCTGAATCCATCGCGAAGAAATACCACCTGAAATTCTTCAAGTTGGATAACTTTACAAATACCGATGCAATGCCGGAACTCAGTAAGCAACCTGAAGTGGTGAACGCAGTGTTTTCAACCCAAAAGGGCGGTGTTACCGAGGTCGTCAATCTGGACGCCCAGGGCAAAGCTGCTTTTGCAGTGGTTAGAAATGTGGCGCCGGCCCATAACGCCGAATATGCCGAGGTCGAAAAAGACGTTGTGCAGCACTATACAAACGGTGAAGCCCTTCGACTTGCGGAAGAGGCTTCAAAGAAGGCTGCCGATCGCGCTCGTAAGGGTGAGAGCCTGGAAAGCATTGCGAGAGGTTACGAACTGACAGTGAAAACGGCAGCGCCTTTCACCATTGATGGGGCGGCGGAAGGGATCGGAGCAGCCAGTTTGGTCTCGTCCGCCTTCAAATCTAATGTGGGCGATGTCGTGGGACCTGTAGCAGCGCAGTCGGGGCAATTTGTTTGTAAGGTGTCCGAGAAGATTCCTGCCGACATGAGCCAGTTTGAGAAGAACAAGGGCAGCATCGTTCAGAGCTTGGAGACTCAGAAACAAACCTTGCAACAGCCTCTGTTCCGAGAGAGCGTTGTCGCTGATTTAACGCGCCGGGGCAAAATCAAGATGAACCAAGAAATGATCACCAAGATGGCGGCATCGTACCAGTCCTAAGGACGCAGATTGCTCGGCTCATTTATTGACTTCATTCGAAGTCTCACCGATCCAGACAAACTCATCCACCTGTTATCGACGGTAATGACGGGTTGGATCGGCTATGTGGTCCTGTTCGCGGTTGTTTTTGCGGAAAGCGGTCTGCTGATCGGGTTCTTCCTTCCTGGTGACTCTTTGCTGTTTACGGTTGGCGTCGTGGCGGGCGCCGGCAAACTCGAAATTGCCCCTATGATCGCAATGCTGGCATTCGCCTCGATGTTGGGCGACGGGATCGGTTTTCTTTTAGGAACCACGATAGGCTATAAGCTCTTCAGTAAGACTGACTCGCGTATTTTCCGGCGGGAGTATCTCGACAGAACGCATGCATTTTATGAAAGGCACGGCGGAAAGACCATCATTTATGCAAAGTTTGTGCCGATTATCCGGACTTTCGCGGCTTTCATCGCGGGAGTAGCGAAAATGCGGTACACGCGATTTCTAACGTTTAATGTATTTGGAGCAGTGGGCTGGGTCGCGTCGATGATCACTCTGGGCTACCTGCTGGGCGGGGTCCCGGTCGTTCGGCAAAATTTTGAAAAGGTTGTGCTCTTGATTATCGCGATCTCGCTAATCCCGGCAGGGCTTCAGATATTTTCGAAGCGCAAAGTTCCAAATCCAACTTAGAACCGGGTGCCGCCGCCACAAACCAGCACTTCGCCAGTGACGTAGTCTGAAAGCGGCGAGCAGAAAAAAAATACGGCATTCGCAGCATCTTCGGGAGTGCCGAGCCTGCCGAGCGGAATCTGCTTTGTGACTTGTTCGCGCACTTGCGCCTGCATTCCCACATGCACGTGTTTTTCACCGATTGAGATGTTCGTAACCGCATCTTCCATTGGCTTAATCAGCCGCGTATCGATCAGCCCGAACCCAACCGCGTTTACTGTGACGTTATAGCGTCCCCATTCTTTTGCAAGTGTTTTTGTTAGCCCAATGATCGCGGCTTTGCCGGAAGCATAGCCTACCTGTCCAGGATTACCATCGATGCCGGAAATGGAAGTAATGTTAACGACCTTCCGTACACTGCGGATACCCGTGTCGTTCTCTTTTTTAGCCGCTTCCCGGATCCAGTGAGATGCCGCCCGAAGCATTCGGAACGGTGCGACGGCGTGAATGTCCAGCATGGCCTGAAACTGCTCGTCCGTGGTCTTTTGAATGACGCTGTCCCACGTATAGCCGGCATTATTCACGATGATGTCGACCGATCCAAATTCGTCGATCAATTTTTCGATCACCTTCTTCGGGAACTCGGAATGGGTCAGATCGCCAGCAATTGTGGCGGTCCTTGTGCCCATATTCTGGATCTCAGCCTGGGCCTCTTGTAATGCAGACTCGTCAATGTCAACGAGTAGAACGGAGGCTCCCGCCTCTCCCAATTTCTGTGCAATGGCGCGTCCAATACCGCGGCCCGCACCTGTGATTACCGCCGCTTTGCGGGTTAGAGAAATATTCATGCCAACGTTTCACGATCCGCCGCTTAGACGAACCCGCACGACTTTGCCCGACGCCAGAATATCAAACGATCCTCGCGAACCGGGAATTAGAAGAGCAACATTTGGGAATCGGGTGGCCCAGGCGGCTTTGGCCGATCCAGGTCTCGCGAAAGGATACCGACCCGTTCACGAATGCGCTGCACCAACTCGCGTATCCGCTCCGGGTATTTGCCCTTCAGATACGCGCCTGCGGCATAGCTTTTTTCATAGCGCGCCAAATACTGAGGGAAGTGTTCAGAAAGAAACGGAAAAAAGACACGCTGAGCAGTGGGCTTCAGGAAGAGCACGTTGGCCCCGAACTGACCAGCGCCCGCGGCGCTGGCAGCCTCGGCGACGGACTCAAGGTTCTGTTCCGAATCCGTGAGCAACGGAAGAACTGGATTGGCGATGACGCCCACAGACACTCCTGATTGCGCGAGCTTCGCCACAGCCTCCATACGCAGTTCCGGTCGTGGCGCATACGGCTCGGTCAGCCGCGCGAGGCCCTCATCCATGGTGGTGACCGTGACGGTAACGCCGATCTCGTTGTGCTCGGCGATTTCCTTGAGTATCGGGATATCACGAGTCACAAGATTCGATTTGGTAGTGATGAAAATCGAGACGCCGCGAAGCATGGCCACCGCCTCAAGCGCCTGACGCGTTCGACCGAACTTCCGTTCTGCGGGCTGGTAAGGATCGGTAGCAGTTCCGATCCCGATAATGTGGCCCGGCCTAACACTCTTCAGCTCGTCACGGAACGAGGGCAGATCCCATTCCTTGGCGTAAATTTCCGTCTCGAAGGCATCGGGGGCGCGGCGCTCGAGGAATTCATGAGTGAAGCGAGCGTAGCAGTACTTGCAGCCGTATTCACAGCCGCGGTAGGGATTAATGGACCACTGGAAAGGAACGCGTTGCGAGTCGCAACGGTTCAGCCATTTACGAGTCGGGAGAGTGCGGTACTCAACACGACGCTTTTCAGCCAGAAGATGCCCCTCGGCAGCAAGCCGCGCGATCCCAACAAGGGTGATTCGCTGTTCCACGAGAATGATCTCTCGTGAACTATGTTCGTATTTTGTTCGCCTTCTGTCAAGGCAGAGAAACTGGCGTGTCTTAGGACGTTACGAAGCCAGGAGCGAGATCACGCCTTTTTGGCGCAGTCCGTTGAGAGCCAAACCGTGTCTGCCGCGGACGCCCGTTTTTTCAAAAATATGCTTCAAGTGAATTTTCACAGTACCGGGCCTAATCCCAAGCTCCTGGGCAATTTCTCGGTTCTTGAAACCCTGCTCGACGAGTTCCATGACCTGATGTTCTCGGGGCGTCAGGTCCGTCCTGATCTGCGCATCCGGGGCGACCGTTTCGCGGAAGACAGAGTCCTGCATCCAGCTGCGTCCCTGCGCAACGGCCCGCA
Source organism: Bryobacteraceae bacterium (assembly GCA_045807905.1). GTDB lineage: Bacteria > Acidobacteriota > Terriglobia > Bryobacterales > Bryobacteraceae > Bog-105. Next base: position 41,653 of record JBJMGM010000031.1, read on the forward strand.
AGCAGGCCAACACTGTCGCACCGTCGGCCGATTTCCGGAGGATCCCTTTCGCGCCAGTCTGTAGAAACCGGAGAGCTTCCGCCTCGGTAATCGACATGCCCCAAACCACGACGGCGGGTACAGTCGAGCGGGGCGCTGAGCAATCGGTTGGTAGCTGGCCTAGCGCGTCCAAGACAGTCTTTGCTCCAAGCCCCTTGTCGATGATCAATACGTGGGTTTGGTCTGCTGTAGGACTGAGCATCCATTCTGCAGGAGAGCCGTGCGAGGACCCGAAGTTCAGATCTTCGGTGGCCTCGAGAAGATGATGCAGCCCTTTGACCGTCAACGGTTGCGTTTCGCAAATCGAGACGATCTTTTTATTTCTAATTAAGTTGAGATCCATGTTTCTGCCTAAGCTCCTTATCGGCAGGGACTGTCCTTCACTTGAGTGGAGGTAGACTCGGAATACTCTCGGAGCTGCAATAGCTTGCCGGGGCAAGGATTTTCCGCCGCCAATCGGCGTCCGCGGGCGTTCGGGCCGCTGCATCAGAGGACCAGCGGGGCAAACCAGGGGGCAAACTATGAGACGGAAATTCGCACGCGCACGGGCCGGCGCGATCGTTGCGCTTTGTGTTGCGTGCACAACCAGCGATCAGCAGAGGGCCCGGGAGAAAGCTGCCGAAGCGAAGCAGAAGGCGCGGCAGGAAGCCGAACGCGCACGGCAAGATTTGAAGACGCTGGGCCAAGCGGCGAAAAGAGAAGCAAAGAAGCTACATCAAGGGGTCAATGAAGCGTTGCAACGCGGTCAGCCGGATTCACAAAATGCCGCCGGGGCGGAGCGGAAGCTCAATGATGCCGGACAAGAGCTGCGTAGCGCTGGCGAGCATGCAGCAGTCAAGCTCGACCGGGCGGCGATGATTGCCAAGGTGAAAGCGAAGCTCGCAACGGATGTCGGCCTTTCCGCAGCCGCTCGCGTCGATGTATATAGCACCGATCAGGTTGTAACCTTGCGAGGCACAGTGTCTTCCGAAGAACAAAAGCAACAAGCCGAACGCGCCGTAATGGAAGTGAACGGGGTTAGCAAAGTGATCAATCTGCTGCAGGTAGAACGCTAAGACGCCGCACGTCTGCTACGCCAGATTGATTGTCCCGCGACACTTCGGCGCGCCACAGAGGCAAGGCACTTTCTCTACCTTTCTGTCGAAGCGGTAATCGATGGTCAGCTCTTCACCGGATTTGATATCGCGCAGGCTCATGTAAAGGATGTGTCCCCTGATGATTCTCGCCGTCAGGTTCGGCTCACAGGAGTGATTAATATACTCCGCGCCCGACCCACCCACTGAGCCATCAATCGTCCAGTACGCGTCCAGCGTGAAGAGATAAATAAAGTCGCTCAGCTCGGCTCTGCGCTTGGTTTCGCGCCTGTTAATCCGCTCGCCTGTATATTCGATGACTTTTCGACCGGCCGGAATAAACTCGGTCGCGTATATGCCCCATCGATGAATTCCCGAGAGCGCCGGTCGCATACCGAAACATGCATGTTCAGGGTCAATATGTACGGGACTGGTTAACTCTACCACTAGATCGGCAGATTTCAGCAGCGCCATGCTCGTCAGATTAGCGGATCTCAAGTTGCTCCGCCATCCGTTTTATTACGCTGATTGCATCCTCGGTTTGATCACCGCGATCAGCTCTTCAACTGCATCGGCGCTCTTCTTCAGCGCGGCCTGCTCGGCGCCTTCCAGTTTGATCTCATAGATCTTCTCAATGCCCTCTTTGCCCAGCTTGACGGGCACTCCTACGAACAGTTCAGAAATGCCGTATTCACCTTGGAGATAGGCGGCGCAGGGGAGAACCTTCTTTTTGTCCTTGAGGATGGATCCCACCATCTCAACGGTGGAAGCAGCCGGCGCGTAATAAGCGCTTCCGGTTTTCAGATACTTCACGATTTCGGCCCCGCCATCACGAGTGCGCTGCACAAGCCGGTCGATGGTGGGCTGATCGGTGAGTTCGTTTAGCGGAATGCCACTCACGTTCGTGAAGCGCACCAGCGGGACCATGGTATCGCCATGCCCGCCGAGCACCATTGCCGTCACGTTTTCAAAAGAGACATTTAGTTCTTCCGCGATGAAGGTGCGGAATCGGGCAGTATCCAGCACGCCGGCCATCCCGATCACCCGTTGCCGCGGGAATCCTGATACCTTCAGTGCGGTCCAACACATAGCATCGAGCGGATTCGTCACGAGAATGAGGATCGCATTCGGCGAGCGCTTTGTGGCCTGTTCCGTCGCGCTTCTCACTACTTCGTAATTGGCGAGAAGCAGATCGTCGCGGCTCATGCCCGGCTTGCGCGGAAATCCTGCCGTGATCACGATGATGTCCGATCCCGCGGTCTCGTCGTACCCATTCGCGCCAATGATCCGAACGTCGTAGCCTTCTACCGGGGCGGATTCGAGCATGTCCAACCCCTTACCCTGAGGCACGCCCTCGACCACGTCGACTAGCACCACATCGGCGAGTTCTTTAGCAGCAATCTTCTGTGCGGTATTCGCGCCAACATTCCCGGCGCCAACGACGGTTACTTTTCTTCGCATTCGAACTCCTGACGACGATCAAAACCGCTCAGTATATCAGCCGTAAAGATACCAGGGACGCTGCTGCCGGACACGCATGGGGCGTTTTTCAGACAGTCAGTTCGGGGTGTTCGAGAAGCCTCGATGTGATCGGATCAGCTTCGCGCACGCGATTTATTCTTCCACCAAGGCCCGTAGATGCGCCTCTGTCGCACGCGCCAAGCCATGCAAGCTATAGCCACCTTCGAGAACGGAGACCAAGCGACCGCTACAATGCTCTGCCGCGAAATCGGTCATCAATCGCGTGAGATCACAAAAATCTTCATCAGTCAGCAGGAACAGGCCAAGCGGATCGTTTATCCGTGAATCGAAACCAGCCGAAATCAGAACTAGATCCGGCTGAAACTCCTTTGCAGCAGGCAACAGCTGCTGCTGAAACGCACTCAGAATCTGAGCCCTCCCGGAACCCGCCGGCAAAGGGCAGTTCACCGTCTTCCCTGCTCCTCGACCCTCACCTTGTTCCGAAGCATCGCCCGTGCCGGGATACCATGGCGATTGATGTGTGCTGAAGAAAAACACAGATCCATCTTCGTAGAAGATGTCCTGTGTTCCATTGCCGTGATGGACGTCCCAGTCGGCGATTAGCACTCTTTCAACGCCGTACCTGTGCTGTGCATATCTCGCGCCCAAGGCGGCATTATTGAACAGACAAAATCCCATGCCTCTCGCGCGACTGGCATGGTGGCCCGGAGGCCTCACTGCGCAAAACGCGTTGGTCGGAGAGCCCGAGAACACGGCATCGAGGGCCGACAGCACACATCCGGCAGCGGCTTTGGCCGACTCGACCGAATGTGGGCGAATATCTGTGTCCCCCGTACTCAGCTGGGGCCGGCCTTGCGCCACCTCTCGCTCAACCAGCGCGATGTAACGTCGGCTATGAACGAGCGCCAGCTCGTCCTCCGTCGCGGTGCGCGCCTCGAGCCGCAAGAATCGCTCTAACAAACCGGTAGATTCCAACCGGTTCATGATGGCGGCGTATCTCTCAGGTCGTTCGGGGTGACCGGTTCCAAGATCGTGCTTCTTCACCGCCGGATCAGCAGCAAGGGCGGTTCGATACACGCGCAACGACGCTCTTATCGGGCAGCGGCCTTGATTGAGACTAGCTGCTCTTCAGCGATTGGCTCGACGGTGCGAGTTTGCTCTCCACGAAAGAAGTCGAAATACGAAATTTGATGGACGCAAGAAATAGTGCAGAACGGCGCGCACGATTTCTGAGTTACATATTCACGCCGGATATCTGCCACCGTGTAGTTCTCTAATGGCTTCGCCGGGAAACCGCGCTGCTGTGAACAGTAGTGCACCAGGCCGTTTTCGCAGATATACAAGTAACGCGAGCCGGCCCGGCAACGCCAGTTACTCGGTTGGCCATTTGCGATCTTCTCTTGGAAGTAATTGATCCGGGAGAAATGCCGTTTCTCGAACTTCTTCATTTCGAGAAACACCTCGCGCTCACGATCCGCCAGTGGCCGCAGCTGCCCATCGCCGTCGTGGATGATTCCAACGGTCGAAGTTAAACCTAGGTCCATGGCGCGTTTTCCGACCACCAGGGCATCTTCGGGATTGCGAATGCCGCCACCCAACACCGAATTGATATTTACGTGGAAATGCGCGTGCTCTGACAGAATTTGCAGCTTTTTGTCTAAAACTTTCAGACTCTTTTTCGAGACGTCGTCCGGCATCACGTTATCAATACTGATTTGCAGATAATCCAATCCCGCATCGTTCAGCCGTCGCACGCGATCCGCGGTCAATAGATACCCGTTCGTAATTAGTCCAGCAAGAGCCTTGTTGCTTCGAATGCCGCGGATGATCTCATCGAGTTCAGGATGCAGGAGCGGTTCACCGCCGCTCAGCGTGATAACTCCGGTCTTCAGCCTGCCTAATAGCGCCAGCCGGTGGAGCATTGTCGCGAGCGGCACCGGCTTCGAATAGTCATCATATTCATTGCAGTAAGCGCATGATAAGTTACACCGCCGAATAGGAATAATGTGCGCCATAATCGGATGGTCGGTGTCGAGCGCACCATAACTCAGCAGCTTTGCCTCGCGCAAACGCCTATTCACGGTTGCGCGACGCCGTTCACGTTTAAGGTTCCAGAGGGACATTAAGCGAAACTCTCATCATTTGAGACTAGACAGCTTACATGATTATAAGTCAACGTTTTAAAGAGTAGCTCGACCTAGAAGATTTACTGTAAACTACTTGCTCGCGGTCGCTAGGGCGGAAGGCTTTGCAGGCGTGAAATCGAGTATGAAGGTGCGCATGCCCCGCTCTGTAAAGCTCATACCATGTTTTCTGGCTTCTGCAAGAGCGGCCCCCTTGTCCCATCCGTCGTGCTGCATCCGATAACACGCGATCACCGTGCCGGTGCGGTCTTTTCCTCTTCGGCAGTGTAAGAAAATCCGATCGGCATCCTTGTGGAGCAGTAAGGCGAGCACCTGGTCGATTTGCTCCTGGGTTGGCGCCGAAAATGGCCTGAGTGGGATGTTAATATATTTCATTCCCAAACTCTTGACTGCCTGCTCTTCGAAATCGGTGCCTTCGCCGGGCTCGCGTAGGTCAATGATCATCGAGACGTGCATGGCCGCCAATTCTTCGAGACCAATGTTGGTTGGCGCACCACCGCGGTACAAATGATCGTTTACTTCGGCGAAATTACGAACATGCAGGGGCTTTGACTGCGCCGAGCCGAGCTCGATCAAACAAAGTAGCAGAAACAGGTGCTGGGGGAAAGTTTTCAAAGCCGGACCCGTACGCCTACACCTATTTTGGCGGATTCGGTTGTGGCGGATTCGGCGGCGCAGCCGGTGCATTTGCGGGTTGCGTGCCCGAACCGCTGGAGTCCACGCCACTGAACGTGATCGTGGATTCGCTCGCAAATTTCTTGTAGTGATCGTACTTAATGATCACTTTGATCCGCACTTGTGGGCCGTCCTTGAAATTTAGTGTATCGTCTGCGTAAGTGTACGTGGGAAACCAGTACTTACCGTCGATCTGCTCGCGATAGGTCTGGAACTTGGGAAACTGCTGATCCTCGTGCTTCCGCAAATACCCCGTCGACCGGCCGTAGGTCTTCACAATCTGCAGGTCCCGATCATCCACCCAAATCTGCCCTTCGAAGTAGCGCTTCCGGTCCTTCGTAAGCTCTTTCGGTTTCACAGCGAAGACGTAGCAGGGGATCTCATCGACCTGCTCCCGACCAACATAATTGATGACGTACTCATCGCGCGTGTCGTTCGTCATCACAAACGGCATCACATTGCGCATATCCTGCTCGTCTTCAGGCGTCATGAGAATGTTCTGCAGTGTGGCCACTGGCGCGTGCGTTACGTGTTCGACACGCCGGTTGCGATTATCGAACGTAACTTCCTCCACCATTTCGTAGCTGCCGCCGGGAGGTTCAATCTCTATGATTTTGTTCGTTTGTCGATAAACGTAATTCTCGCGGGCAGTGGCAAATTCAGTTTCTTTCTGAACAAATCGCTTGATAATGTCCTCGATTTGCTGGGGCGTGGGATCTGTCTTCGGCTCGATTGCCAGCAGCAGCGGCACGGAAACCAACGCGGAAAGGATAAGCGCGCAACTACGTTGAAACATCACTATTACTATTGTCTACTGTGACGTTTTCTCGTGGGCGCTACGTTACCAGTTACTTGCGCCCATCCAAGAGGGCCTTGGCAATCGTGACTCGCTGCATGTTGCTTGTTCCCTCGTAGATTCGGCCAATTTTTGCGTCGCGGTATAACTTTTCGACCGGGTAGTCCTTCGTAAACCCGACACCGCCAAGAACTTCGATGGCCTTCGAGGCGATCTCTTCCGCAATCGATGAACAGAAGAATTTCGCCATGGCTGCTTGGGTGACGAAGGGCTGCCCTGCATCACAGAGGCGGGCCGCGTTATACACCATGAGCCGGCCCGCTTCGATACTCGTTGCCATTTCGGCCAAGTCGAACTGAACGCCCTGAAATTCGCTGATGGGCCGGCCGAACTGTTTCCGCTCCTTCGCGTACTTCAACGCGTGATCGAGCGCACCCTCGGCCAAACCCAACATCTGCGCCGCGATACCGATCCTGCCCTCGTTCAGAGTTTCGATCGCGATCTTGTAGCCTTTTCCCGCTTCCCCCATCACCTGCTCACGCCCCACCGACACGTCCTCCAAGATCAGCTCGCAGGTGGACGAAGCCCGAATGCCCAGCTTGTCCTCTTTTTTGCCCACCTGAAAGCCCGGCATTCCTCTTTCGATAAGGAAACACGTGATGCCTCTATAGCCCGCCGAAGGATCAACAGTGGCAAAAACCAGGAAGATCTCAGCTTCCGCGGCGTTCGTAATCCACAGCTTGCGTCCGGAAAGGCGGTATGTGTCGCCATCGACGGCCGCTCTGGTCGTAAGCGCGAAGGCATCGGAACCGGACTGCGCTTCCGACAACGCGTACGCCCCAACGCTCTCAGTGGCGAGCCGGGAAAGATAATTCTGCTTTTGATCAGCATTCGCCCAACGCTCGATGGCGTTGGTAACTAACGTGTTTTGAACATCAACTATGACAGAAGCGGATGGATCGATCTTAGCCAGTTCTTCGATCGCTAACACCGACTGAAAAAACGATCCGCCTTGGCCACCGTACTGCTCGTTGACGTCAATGCCCATGAGGCCCATCTCGAACATTTGTTGCAATAGATCAGGGCGAAACTTGCCTTCCTCATCCATCGCACGCACATGGGGCGACAGGCGTTCCTTTGCAAATTGCCGGACCGAATCTTGGAAAAGTCGTTCCTCTTCCTGCAGCGTTGTCAGGGGAGCGACGGGGGCGAGTTCCGCGGTCTGCGACATGACGGGACCATCATAGCTCGGGAATTGCTCTACGTGGTCTTTCTGGACCGTCGAGTACTCGTGCGTTTTTTAGGCTGTTTTTTCGGCCGCTCGGCTCCTGCATTGCGCCAAGCGATTCCGAGCGCCTGAGTAAGCACGCTTGTGTCCGCAGCTTCCAAGCGGACGCTCGTGCAGCCTTGACGTCCCCAGGCACCTTTAACCGGCAGAAAGGCTTCCCAGTGAGCATGTACGAACGTGTGCTGGTCGTCGGAAGTCAGCCTCACCATGCCCCAACTCTTGTCCGGGTACTGCAGTGTGGCGAAAACTTTCCCGTGCACACGAAAATCCGGATGCCCCATGTGAGCGCCCTCTATCGCATCGGGAAAGCTCAGCGCGAGTCGGCGAAAATCATCGGCCGTCATTGGGCACCCCCTTACTGCTGCAGCTTCTCCAGCTCCGGCATTGACACGTCCTTCACATGGGTAGCAATCCACCATTTATAACCGAACGGATCCTTAACGCCAGACATCCGATCTCCGTAGGGCTGATCTGCCGGTTCGCGCAGCCTGGTTGCTCCAGCGGCGAGGGCTTGCTTATACATCGCATCGCAGTCCCCGGTGTAAATGAGCAAGCTCGCGGGCGAGCCGCCGTAATGCTCAGGGCTGAACGCGTCCATCTGCGGCGCTTCATCCGCCATCATGATGCACGAATCGCCAATCTCGACTTCCGCATGGGTAATCTTGCCCTGCTTGTCCGGCATTCGAAATTTCTCTTTTGCTCCGAACGCTTTTACGTAAAACGAGATCGCCTCGGCACAGGCTTGGAAAATCAGGTAGGGCTGAACGCTGTGATAGCCATCGGGAATAGGTTTGACATTGACCATGACGCTTCTCTGCCTTGACAATTGTCTCTTACACGCAGCAAAGATTGACGCAAGATTCTAAGCCGCGTGCCTCTTTCATCGATCTGAAATAGTTGAAAGAGAGCCTAGAAGCGCAACTGGAGCCTCATTGCTTCTTAGAAAGTTGAATCGTGCCATTCTTCTTGCGTTAGTTCCCCTGTTGGCCCTCAGCTTCGATGTCTATCAAAAGGACGCGCAGAAGCTAGCGGACCTGATGAACTGGAGACCTGGTCAGGTGATCGCGGAGATCGGAGCGGGTGAGGGGCAGATGACGTTTGCCGCCGCTGCGCGTGTCGGCCCGGCTGGCCACGTCTATACAACCGAGCTGGACGATATTGAAGGTTGCGAATCTCAAAAAGGAAGTGAAGAACCGCAAGCTCGAGAACGTTAGCGTGATTAAAGCTGACCGGATCCACACGAATCTCCCTGAAAATTGTTGCGACGACATCTTCATGCGCCGCGTGTATCATCATTTTGAAAATCCCGCGCAAAACGCTGCTTCTATCTTTCAAGCGCTGAAACGCGGCGGTCTAGTCGCGGTGATCGACTTCAGGCCGCGTCAAGCACTCCCGCCCATCCAAGGCGCTCCACGACATCATGGAGGGCATGGCATTGTGCAGCATGTGCTTATAGAGGAGCTGCGCGGCTGGTTTCGAACTCATCACCCAGCAACAGAATTGGCCGGATGGCGACTACTGTGTAATTGCCCGGAAACCCGTCCTGGCCAGCGAGTCACAGTCATCCATGCTCGCTGGCATCTCTATATCAGCGTTACTTTGAGGCGATGTAGTCCATCAACGTATTAATTTGGGAGTCGTCCAGTTTCTTACGAAATGCCGGCATAAGGGCACCGCCAAATTTGATTCTGGTCATGACATATTGGCGATTGGGCTTTCCGCGACTGAGCGGCAATTTTGGATTTTTGAATAGATGATTCAGGCTCGGACCCAATTTCCTGGAATGCGCTCTGTCCTTATCGATGTCATGGCAGACAGTGCAATTCTCACGGTAAAGGTCGCGCCCAACGACGTACGGTTTGTCCCATGGGGGAGCCTTGACATCCGCAGCGGAAAGGCTTGCAGCAATGCTTACCAAGAGCATCCATTTTCGATTCATGCGGGGTCGCCGATTCTCCGAACCTGGATTGCACCTGCGCGCTCCAGATATGTAGCGGCATCGTTCACCTGATCAGGTTGGCAGTGGAGCCGAACACAAATCATGCCTGCTTCTATAGTCGGGACAGGCTCTTTGCGATTGCGCCGGAGAAGGCCGCTTTCCACAAGGAACCAAACAAAAGTGGTCAAAATGGCACCCAACATCGTCATTTCATAAAAGATGACGCCCGTAGCCCAGAATGAAAATAACGGCATCCCGCCAGTGATGAGCGGGTAATTGTGCTGCGTGAAGTAGACGAAGCCTATCGTGAGCAAGCAGAACGTGATCGCACCGGCAACAACGCCGAGAGACATACGATTTGGGCGATCTAGCACACCGCGCGGGAACTCGATTGGCTCATCCGAAAATACAGCAACGTCACTCGGGGCAAATCCCCTCGCCGCTAGCTCCCGCAGCGCTTGGAACGTTCCTTCCTTGTACTGAAAATGCCCTGTGAGATACACGCGAGTCTAGACCTTTTCCGTCGGATGCGGCTCAAATTCCCAAACCGAGACGATCGGAAACAGCTTGGAGAAGATCAGATACAAGACCCCCATAACGGCGAACGTTGCCGCACTAATAGAGATTTCGACCCAAGTCGGCGAGTAACGCCCCCAGGCGGCAGCGAGCCGCGGCATGCTCAAGGTGGGAACAATGATGAGATAGCGTTCCAGCCACATGCCGATCAGTACGGTAACCGACGCAATCGTCGCCGTTCGAATGGAACGCAAACGGCGAATGCTCAACAGTACGAATGGGATTACGAAGTTGCAGAACACCATGATCCAGAAGTAAGGAGCGAATGGGCCGCGCACGCGACCTCCGAACACGTTCATTTCCTTCGGCTCATTGCCATACCAGGCGGTTAAATTCTCCGCCACAGTGAAGTAGAGCCATAGGAGACTCATCAGAAGGAGCAGCTTGGCGAGATTGTCGAAGTGGTGGGGAGTAAGATATCTCTCCAAATGCATTGACCTCCGAATGATCGACATGGCGAGCACCAGCGCGGCGATTCCGCTGAAGATTGCCCCTACCACGAAATATGGTCCGAAAATGCTGCTGTGCCACATGGGTGCGACCGACATGGAGAAATCCCAAGCGACGACGGTGTGAACTGAGACGGCTACTGCCAGGATGATCGCCGCCATGAGCTTCATAGCGCGTTCCAGGGTGTGCCACTCCCGATCACTGCCGGTCCAGCCGAGCGAAAGTACACGGTAAAGACGGCGCCGCCACCCTCTCGCGTGCTGCGATAGTTGCCCGACGTCAGGAATCAATGGCAGAAACAGATAAATGGTGCTGCCCATCAGATATGTGCTTATCGCGGCGAGATCCCAAAGAAGGGGCGACCGGAAATTGGGCCACAAAAGCCTTGAATTGGGATACGGAATCAGCCAGTAAAAAACCCAAGCACGGCCCAAATGGATGATGGGGAACATGCCGCCAATCATTAGCGCGAATACGGTGATCGCCTCAGCCGCGCGTGTGATGGGCTTACGCCAGCCAGCGTCAGTGAGGCGCAGAATTGCGGAGATCAGCGTTCCCGCGTGGGAGATGCCGATCCAGAAAACGAAATTTACCAAATAGAAGCCCCAAAACACAGGGCGGCGAATTCCCGCGACACCGATGCCGGTGCGGAGTTGGTAGCCCCAGGAAACAAGACCCCATAGAACAACTGCCGATAACAAAAGGAGCACAATGATGTACGGCCGGCTCGCCCCCGACAAGGGACGCCACAAATCGGTGCGCACTTCATGGTAGGGGATGACCTCAGGGCTCGTCGCCACGTTATTTCGCCCTCTGCAAATAAAACACCTTCGGCTTCGTCCCCAGCTCTTCCAGCAGGCGAGTAGATCGCCCGCTTTCCGCTAAACGCGAAACTTTGCTTTCGGGATCGTTCAGATCACCAAATACCATGGCTTCTGCCGGACACGACTGAACACATGCCGGCTGCACATCTCCATCTGCGAGCGGGCGATCCTCCTCGCGCGCTTCTTCTTTCGCTCTCTTGATCCGCTGAATGCAAAATGTGCATTTCTCCATCACGCCGGCCATTCGAATAGAAACGTCCGGATTGTGCTGCAGATCGAGAGGGGCCGGCCACGCTGGATCGAACCAGTTGAAGAACCGTACAGAATAAGGGCAGTTATTGGCACAATAGCGAGTGCCCACGCAACGGTTGTAAACCTGTACGTTGAGCCCCTCGGGATTCTTGTAAGTCGCGTACACCGGACACACTGGCTCGCATGGCGCTTCCTCGCACTGTTGGCAGAGCACCGGCATGTACTTCACTCGGATGTTCGGGAATTCACCTTCGTAATAGCGGTCCACTCGAATCCAATGAACCGCGCGGCCTTTGGCCGCGGATTCAGGATCGGAAAGCGGCAAATTGTTTTACGCGTGGCAGGCGACCACACACGCTTGGCATCCCGTGCACCGGTCTAAATCAATGGCCATGCCCCATCGGTGTTCCACTTTGCTCTCTTCGTTCACCTGTACCCCCAAGGCCCTTGTTCCCGGTCCTGCGGCGCGAACTGGATCAGCTCTCCAGGTTTTCCTTCCAGGCGAGCGATGCGCACTCGCGTAGCGCCGAAAGCTAGAGACCCTGTCGATTTCTCCCAAACTGGCGCAAGGATTGAAAGCGGATTCGCGCCGCGCCCGGAAGCATATCGCCCGTAGTGTTTGTGACCTTCACCGATGGCCATGCTCACGACTCCCGGGAGCGCGGCAGGATGCACATAGGCCAGGACCTCAAGACTTCCGCTTTCCGATTCCACTCGCACCCAATCCCCTGTATCGATGTTGAGCTTCGCCGCGGTTCGAGGATCGATTTCTAATGGAATACCCCACATGGAACTGGAGACGGGATCTGGCAACTCCTGCATCCAAGGTAAATTCGCGCCGCGTCCGTCGTGATATTGGAGCGACAGATAGGGCTGGAATTCGAAGGGGAACCGCTCAGATGCTCCGGCAAAAACTGGGTCACTCCATTGAAGTTTCTCGCCGCGCGGCTTCACCGGCGCTACTTCACTTTTGTCACCCAGCCACAGACCACCCTGGCGCGCAACGTCGTCCCATGTCTCACCCGCGGGCAACAGCGGCTCGACGTAACTCTTCGGGGTTGCGGGCTCAAATGTGGCGTCCATCTTGCGTGCGATATCGCCTAGCGTCTGTTCGATCGCCCGCGTATCGTAGAGTGGCCTCACAAACGGCATAGCGACGGTGATTGCAGGCCGTGGCGAAACAGCGGGTAGAACTGCCGAGGCCGATTCGAGGATGTGATGATCGGGAAGAACTATATCGGCGTGACTTGCGGAGTCATTTATAAAAGGTCCAAAACTCACGATTGTGTCGATTCGTGCGAGCGCCTGAGACAGGCCGCTCGATACCGGGAGGCTGTAGACAGGATTGTCGCCGTCCAATAACAGGATTTGCGCGCGCTTAAGTGCCTCGACCACGTTGCCAGATTGCGGGCGATCAGAGGGTTCCGGATTGGGCGGTAAAATCCCGCCAGGTCGTCCAACGTTGCCCAGTAGGAAATTCAGGTAATGGGCTGCGAGAAGGGCTTCGAGTGAATTGGTCTGTATAGTCGATGCTCCTGCGATTACAAGCGGGGCCTCTGATTCGCCCAATTCACGTGCCACCCGGCTCAGACGCTTTTCATCGATCCCTGAGCCGCGGACGAGGCCGGCGAGATCTGCCGCAAACATCGATTCCGCTTCAGGGCCGAAATATGCTTCCTGGTTGCGCACAAGTTTCGCGTCCAGCAGCAAACGCGCAAGAGCAAGCAGCAGATGTGGCTCGAACCCAGGGCGGACCGGAAGCCACTCGTCTGCACTCGAGGCCGTAAGCGACATTCTGGATTCGGCATGGACCAACGTACCTCGCACACCGGGCCGGCCTTGCCGAAAATGGCCGAACTGCCGCGAGTAGTAAACCGGAGATGCCCAGCCGCCTAAAAAATCAGCGCCCACTCCCAGCGCATAACGCGCTTGGGCCAGGTCATAACGCGGAAGACCCTTCCAACCGAAGGCCAACTCGGCTGCCTTTCTCTCGATGGCGAAGCCGTCGACCGAGCAGGTAAGCGGAGGCGGAGCGCCCAGGGATTTGAGGAATCGCTCAATCGAAAGCGCACGTGTACCCGGCTGGGCGTTTGTAAGAAACAAGATCGCATTCGGATCGCTGGAGCGGACCTTCGCCAGCCTTTCCGCCGTGCTTGCAATCGCTTCATCCCACGAAATGGCGCTGAATGCGTTTTTGCCGTGAGCTCCCGTTCGTCGCAGCGGACCGTGTAATCGATCAGGATTGTAAAGAGACTGAAGAGCCGCATGTCCTCTTGCACACAGGCGTCCCCCACTCACCGGATCCAAAGGATTGCCTTCGATCTTCTTAACGCAGGCAATTCGCTGACGGACCTTCTCACCCTTGCGCTCTGTCGTGCGCTCACCTTCCATCACGCGCACGATAGTGCCGCAGCCCCCGCCGCATTCGCCGCATACAGAAGGGTGCCACTCCTCCTGTCCCGGAACTATGTCGCCTTCCGGAACCAGGAGTGGAATCAGCGCATCACTCTTGTGGCCGCAGCCCGCGGTGGCTACAGTCGCGGACACAGTCGACACAATCTTGAAAAAATTGCGGCGATCCATAACCTAGAACACGTTCTTCCGTGCCGGCAATGGACAAACCCGAACGGGCATTAATAATGGCATGCCGCGCAATCCTCCGAGGCATGCTTCTGGCGATGGCAAGTGAGACACGTGCCCATTGTATGAGTCACTGTGCGCTCCGCAACCGTTGCCTTCGTAAGATCTCCGTGACACGTTGAACAGGTAATCCCCGCGCGGTAATGCGGTGCATGCCGGAACTTTACATGAGCGTTCTGAGAAAAACCGTATACGCGCTCCCAAGGGATCTCCAGGTTCTTATTAGCGTATTCGATGACTTTCTTGATTTCCGGCTTTTCCCTCGCCAGCTTGGCATGACACAGCATGCATTTCCGAACCGACGGAATCCCGGCTGCGGCGCGCGTATCGGCTCCAATGTGGCAGTCAACACAGCTTAGACCAAGCTTCATGTGCACATTGTGCGGAAAGGCGATCGGTTGCCGAGCCAAAGCGGTAATAACAAATAGTCCAGCAGCCAACGCGGCTTTCGACGCGACTGGCATTAATGCTGTCCGCACTCCCGTCGTTCCCAAGTAAGCTCCCCATATCCGCAAAACAGTATTGCAGTATTATCGCCTGAACCTGTTTCGACGCGCTCTGCCTTGTCGTCGTCGGCTCAGGAAACCGAACTACCAACAGCTGATTCAAGCAAGCGGGGTTGCGGGATGGATCCGCGATCGGCTCAACGTAGCTTTACGTCGCGGACCCACTCAGAAGAGCAGCAGCGAGATGATCAAATGTTCGTCAAACAGGATGTGGAATGTAAGCTAACTGAAAAGAAAACTAAAATGTTAGGCCCACGAGGATTTGGCCCTCGTTTTCATTGGTGCGTATCACATTCTGGAAGGCATCCGCGATGTGGTTCGAGCCCCAGTGCGTGTACCTGATTTCAGGATTGATATGCAGGGACCGTATTTTGAATTGGAGTCCGCCACCCATAACGAAGCCCACTACAGCCGAACTTCCGATTACGCCGCCAGTATCGCTCGCCGAATTTGTGAGGAACGGACCGATATTGCCGAAGTCGCTTAAATGACGAACAGAAATGCCCGCTCCGACAAACGGCGCAATTCCCTGGCTTCCAGCTGTAAAGCGCAGTAACACCGGAAATTCCCAGGAACTTGAGGACGCAGATATCGAACCCTGCGAGGTAGACGTCGCGGAGAAATTGACGCGTGTAAACAGAGCGTCTCCCGCCACTGAAAAGCCAAGAGGAAGTCTAATTCCTAACGTCGGTCCGACCACGTAGTTGTCCGTAGACGAAGAAATGCTAGAGCCACTCTGAACTGTATGGATGACATCTCCAAGAGGAACGCCACCTCGAACGCCAATGATGAATGGACTTTCAGCAAAACAAATCTGAGCAAAGACAGCTAAGAGAATGAGCCTGTTGGTCATGCACAATTGGACGGTTGTGTTGACAGCTTCCGTTTCCAGAATCCGCGGAAAGTCACTCGTACCGCAGCGCGACTAGCGGGTCCACCTTTGTTGCCCGTCTGGCTGGAAATATGCAAGCTGCTACGCCCACCGCCACCAGCACGCACACAACAGACCCGAGCGTGGTGGGATCAAACGCCGACACGCCCCATAGCTCATCCTTGATCAACCGCGTCAGACCCACGCTCGCCACCAATCCAATCACCAATCCCATGAGAATCAGGTCAAAACCCGTGCGCAATATCAGTCGAATAATGTTGCCCTGTAGGCTCCGAGGGCCATCCGAATGCCGATCTCATGCGTCTGCCTCGAAACCGAATACGCCATCACGCTGTACACCCCAATCCCGACCAGCACAAGACCGTTCAGCGCGAAGATCCCGAGCAGCAGCAACCCGAAGCGCGGCCCGGAATACGAGAACCGTTTCATAAAATCCTCAAGTGTTCCGGTCAGTGTAAGAGCGACATTGCGATCTACCGCCCAAATGTTTTTCCGGACTGGGCCCAGCAAAGTCATGGGGTCCACTAATGTACGCACCAGCACGCCGCGTTCACCGAAGCCAGTGACCGTGTAAGGAATCCAAAGCTCTGGCATAGTTGGTTCCTGCAACCCCTGATTCTTTGCGTCAGCTACGATGCCGATAATTTCAAACGTTGGATCTGCAACCGGATCAGGAAATGTTGCGAGGTCCACGATGCGAACGGAGCGCCCAATTGGGTTCTCCTTTCCAAAAAACTTCTTTGTGAACGTCTGGTTTACCACCGCAACTTTGCGCGCTGCGATCACCTCTCGTTCGGAAAGCAGCCGACCCGCGACGTGCTTGATCTCAAGCGTGCGGAAGTACTGCTCGCTGCACAATTGGAACAGACCGCGCCATTTATTGGAATGGGTTTTGCCGGGCACATCGATGTCGCTCGGGATCCCACCGTACGGTGGCAAAGTACTTGTCTCTGTTGCGGACACCACTCCCGGAAGCAAGTTCAAGCGATCAAGCGCTTTACGGAAGAACACGGCCTTCTCCTTCGCCGTCGTGTAGTGACCTTTCGGCAGTGGCGTTCTCGCGACCAGTATGTTCTTCGGGTTGATACCGAGTTCGACAGCCTGCAAAGCGAAGAACGTCCGCATCAGCAGGCCCGCCCCCGTCAACAGCACGAGCGAGAGTGCGACTCAGCGACCACAATCGACGCCCGTAACTTACCGTGCCGGAAACCGCCTCCGCTGCCCTTGCTTGCGCCCCGCAACGGTTCAATCAGATTCGTGCGGGTTGCGTGCAGCGCGGGTGCCAAACCACAAAGCAACGCGGTCACAAACGCCGCACCCAGCGCGAACATCAGAACTGGACCATTAAGTCGGATCACAGCTTCGGCTGGAACTACGTTGTCAGGAATGATCGCTGTTAGTCCCTTCAATCCAACCCACGCCAATAAGCACCCCAGCACACCGCCAGCAACCGCTAAGACCAGGCTCTCGGAAAGAAGCTGCCGGACCAGCCGCGATCGCGTGGCGCCCAAGGAAGCGCGTGTGGCTATTTCGCGTTCTCGTGCAGTAGCTCGGGCGAGCAGTAGATTCGCTACGTTGCTGCACGCAATCAAAAGCAGCATGCTAACGGCGGCCATTAGGATAAACAGCATCGAGCGAAACTGTCCCACTACGCTCTCGGCCAGCGTAATAATCGATATTGAGAAGCGCTTCGGATATAGCTTGGGGTATTGCTTTGCGAGCCGTTTTATGATGATGTTCATCTCTGAACTGGCATCGGCGCGCGTGACACCTGGGCGCAAATGCGCCAGAAGCCACACGTAATGCGTAGCAGCAGTCTTATCGGAGCGGCTCATCCTGAGTGGAAGATAAAGATCGTCAGCGCCAAACGTGAACCGCGGCGGCATGATGCCGATTAGCGTGTACGGTTCCCCGTTCAGTGTGAACCGTTTCCCCAAGATCGATGGATCCAGGTTATAGCTGCTCAGCCACATTTTGTAACTCATCACGAAGACCGCCGGCGCATCGGGCTTTCCATCTTCCGCGGTAATGTACCGGCCGAGGAGCGGCTTCATGCCGAGCGCCTGAAACGCCTTGGTGCTGAGCACTCCGCCCTGTAGCCGCTCCGTTTCCTCGCCGTGCGCGTACAGAACATCGACTTGATCTGCCGCTATCACGCGGTCAAACGAATGCGCCTGCTCCTGAATATCGAGAAACTCGGGTATCGTATATCCAGTCCGTCCGCCGGGTCGGTCGTCCAAATCGTGTATTTGCACATTCACGAGCCGGTGAGCATCGGTGTACGGAAAGGGATCGAGGAGCACATTCTCGATGACGCTGAAAATCGCAGTGGTCGCCCCGATACCGAGCCCGAGCGCCACCGCCGCAATGAGCGCGAAGTGCCAGTCCTTGCCAATCATTCGCAACGAAAACCGCACGTCCTGCCAGAAGGAATGCATGCCACAACTACGCTCACCGCGGCACTTCAGTTCCAGCTTTACAGCGTTTAAGACAGTACGGCGCTACTTTTTTGGCGATTAGAGCCAGAACAGGCTACCTTCACGTCGATGCTTTACAAAAGGCGGTCGCGGAGACAATTCGTTGAAGAACGGTGCGAGGAATCGAGGCGCTCAAGAACTCCAAGCGAGAAAATAGTATCTATGACGGATGACGAAGAGTTTCGTGACGATGAGCCACTGGACGATGTCGACGATGATGAACCGCTGGAACACGATGAGCCACTGAAACCCGACGAGATTCATCACGAGAGATCGAAAAAGACGGGCTCGAGGACTTTGTGAGCAGTTGGCGTTTTGCTGGCCGTGTTACTTACCGTAAACAGGTAGCGCTAAATAGTATTGGTACGCCCGGTAGGATTCGAACCTACGACCTTTTGCTCCGGAGGCAAAAGTATGCTCGCTCACTCCCTGTAAGTTATTCATCTTGCGTGTCACTCGTGCACGCCATCAAGCAAAACTTCCGCTTTGAAGCGTTAATTGATGGGGTAATTGATGGGGTAGTGCTCTTTCGCGGGAGCCGTTCGGTCTGCCCATGAGGAGGCCCGAGGCGGCGGACGAAATTCTATCGTGGCTCAACGACTTCGGGCACCGCATCGATTTTCAGAATTTGAGAGCCCGCTTTCTCCGAGGGAAGAATCGAGTCATTGTTCAATACCGTGTGTCCACAGGGGCGATCGCGACCGTAAGCGGTCGGAATTTGGCGAATGCCTCCAAAAAGCGGCGATCAGATTGGAGTTTACGAGGCGAGCCGGGAGCTCGTCATCTCGCCCGCTTTCATTTCGGCGCGAAATTGGTCAAGCGTGACCCCGCGAGCCGTCAAAGCTTGTTCGAGCACAAACTGGAAAACATTGCACCCGGACGGAGCGCCGAAGCGCTTTGCATAGGAATGGAATTCGTTGAGCGTCTCTCCTTCCCATTTGACCCACATAGCGAGTTGTCCTAGAGATTGCGCGAGTTCGTGAATATTCATGTTCCTGATTTCACGGGCTGGTGGGCAGAGGCACAACGCTGCATGAAGGCGCTTCACCCGCTCAGCCTGTCATCGCCCCTACGGTACACAGGCGCTTGAGGAGCCGAATCACCGTAGTCGATCACTGATTTTGTGGCAGTGAATTGCGGAAGTTCTCAAAATACTGGCTGGGTCTGCCGGCCGGCCATCATGAAGATTCCAAAGAAAGTTTTTAAAAACGCAAAGTCCTTGGTAAGGATGCTGTGGTCGGCGGGATCGATTAACTTAGCCGTATGCCAAAAGAGCGCCTCTTCCAACGCGGAGAAGTAAACCGCCAGAGATCCGAAGGCGTTAAGGAATTCGTCGCCGACTTGGGCCATTTGGGCAGTGTAATCCTGGACACCTGCGCTAGACTGCTACTCCAGTCAGGATAATGGCGTCGCTCGCAATTCAGCGCAGTACGGAAACCGCAGGGGCAGACTAACCCCCTCCTGCTGAGCATGGCCACGATCGCCGGGCTCCTCTTTGTCTCTCGTAATTGCGGGCCTGCACATCGAGGAAGATCTCAGTAACCGACTTGAAAGAGGATGGGCCACGACTTCCCAATCGCAGCCCACGAAAGGAGCAACAATGAACAGCAGCCAATTTCCGTGATTGACTGTCGATCCTATCTTGCGCCGCATGCGGCAGCTGCTTCTATTGCCCTCAACGGTGTAGCAGTACTGGAGCCGGCCCGATGTACACATTCTTGAGAGATCTTTTGGGATCTGAGCAACTTTCGTTCTGCCGAGAAACCGTCTTCTGCGCATTCATTGCGACCCTCATAACCCCTTGCCGCTGAGTACGAGTGCGTTCCCTAGTAGCCAAGCCGCTACATACCCCGGTACACTGAGTCACCAGGCTGCGTCCGAATGCAATTCTGCCAGACGTGCGTTGAGTTTTCTAATCTGTTCGCAGCAAAAACAGAAGAACTTCTAAGGGCTACGTCTGATATGGCGGGAATGACGAGTGTAGCTGTTAAGCGTGAAGCGTTCGACGCCGCCCGAATTGAGGTTCAGCGACTGCGTGGTGAGTGCGATGCTGTTGAGGCCGATATGAAGCGTCATCGGTCGGAACACGGCGATGCCTCATATCTCTGAAGACCAAAACGGATGCGTTACGGCGATCATTGCGATTCTCCGATCAGAATTCGGAGTCAACGCTGTCCCAGATAGATCGGCTGGCAAGGCAAACGTAACCTTCACGTTTTCAGGGGAGCGATATCGCGTTTACCTTGCGGACAACTTCGAAGAACAATATGCTGCGGCACCACAAACGGGAGACCTGATTCTAGCTACCTTGCCAGAAAAACTCAGAGCTTCCTCATCTGGAACACGCGCCGTCTTGGTTTCGCGTTCAGGCATAACTGTGCTTCCCAGTTCGTACTCGTTTTGACCATCGGCCCATCAACCAACAATTAGCGCACTCCACCCGCTTGCTCCTAGTACGGCTACTCCCGTCGGGGTAATAGCGACCTTTCACAATTCAGCGCAGCATGGAACTGGCCTAGGAAAGAGTTACTCCTTTCCTCGGCTGATGGGCTGCGATTCTCCAAAGCCGCGGCCCATTGTTTCCATGTTCTAATTTGTGGCGCGGTAGCCAAGCGGAAAAGGCGAGAGCTCCCAAGAGAACTCTGATCGGCGGTTCAATCCCGCCCCGCGTCACCTGCACTTCTCAGAATCGAGTGGCTCATCGGCGGATCAAATGCCGCGGCGCACCACGGGCACGCTTTCCAAAAGCACAGGCGCGTGAAGAACGCGCAAGCGCTCGTTCGCCACTCGAATCCGACTACAACGCTGAAGCATTACCAAAAGACGTTGGATGAAAGCCTGATTGCCGGCGTGGAGAGTTGGGACGCCGAGTTGCGCAAGCCAGCGCTTAAGAAAGTACCCGGACCGGCTCAGACCGGTGGGGGCATCGATAAGAGGATCGGATGACTCGCGCCCACATGCGGCGAGGTGATCCTCGCGAGGCAAATATTGATGGGGTTTTGATGGGGTCCTTTGGAGGCTGATACGCTAAGTCTTTTGTTTGGTACGCCCGGTAGGATTCGAACCTACGACCTTTTGCTCCGGAGGCAAACGCTCTATCCAGGCTGAGCTACGGGCGCATGAGCGGTAGACTAAGAACTCTTTTTCGCTACCGCGACCTTAGATGCAGTGGAACTGTGTCGAGCGGCGGAGTTGCCCTGCGACAGCAACTCTTCGACATGCTGCCGAATCACATCTTCCGACATCAACTTCCCATAGCCTTCATCGGCTAAAGGGGGCGTCTGATATCGGATAAATCCCTTGCGGTCTATGATCACCAGCTGCGGAACGACAAACCGTTCTGCCAGGCTGAAGCCCATGAACGTCAGCATCTGATCCCGAGGAGTCCAGCCGACGGGAAACCCGACCTGATAGTCTTTGATGAAATTGTCTACGAGGAGATCGGCGTTGTCATTAATGGCAACGTCGAGAGCCTGAAATCCGCGGCTTCCCAGTTCCTGTTGGAACTTGGTCATCACCCTTGAGGCGGCTTGGCAATGCGGGCAGGTTGTGAAAATGAATTCGAGCGCCACTACTTTGCCGCGGTATTGGCTCAGCAGCTTTTGTCCTTGTCCAGGAACGTTAAAGGCCAACTCCGGGGCCTTTCGCGGCGTATTCGTATCCGCGGCAAACAAGAGCGCAGCGACAAACGTGACCCCTGCAAGCGAAGCGATGATTTTCTTCACGGTTCGAGCTCCAGATCACAGTGTACCCTAGCGGAAACGCTCCGCGCGGGTGAGTCAGGTGCTCCCAATCTGTCAAATTGCTCAATCCTTCGATGCTTAGTACAGTGGCACCGGACAAGCGAACGAGAAAATATCCATTGTCGCCCTGACCGGCGAATGTCGTTTCGTTTGTGGTGGAAACATCACAATGCTTCCACTTCGCTTTCAATATCTTTTGGTAGCACTGGAAGAAGCTCCCAGCCTGCTGATCCGAGTCCCATTCAGAAATGTATTCCAACAACGGTTTCCGCGTCTCGCCGATTTCAGTAATCTTGAAACGCCCTCCACGGAGGTGCGGCGCCAGCAGCTTGGATCTCAATGCACCTACGTACTGCCTGAGCATCATCTCGTGATCGAATTCGCCAACCGATCCCTCCGTGAGGTCTTTGGCGCGGCCGTTCAACGATAGCTTAGGCAGATCAGGTTTGGTGGCCTTTTCATGAGCGAAGTAGCGGTCGGGGTGAATGATCTGGGCGGAGTCTGTGGGCGGATACCGGAACACGGCAGCGAAAGCTTCCTTGCCCATCTTTTTATACACGGCGTTGAAGAAGAGAATGCCTTCTGTGTAGGGAAACAGTAACGATTGCTGGATATACAGTGGCGAATCTTTCAATACGGGATAGCCGGCCATGGACTCCTCACTGGAGTTCCCTATGCCCTTTAGCATTTCGGCGCTTGGCATTGGCGGCCGTCCGGCTTGCTTCAAAGTGTAGGCGATCATCAGCCACGACGCCTGTCCCTCAACCACTGCGGTATGTGCCAGATTTTCGTCGTCATTCGAAGGCGTATCTTGCATAAACTTCTCGAGATGAAAGTGCTGATCCGCCAGCGCGTGCGAAAGTTCGTGGGCTAAGGTTGTCGTTTCCGAATCGACCGATGATCCCTCCAGAAGAAACAGTTTCTTTTTGTCGTAATCGTAGAAAGCAGCCGCCTGTTCTGTGAGTAGATCGAGCGTCGATTTACGCAGATCGAAATCCGCGGGGACGAATCCAAACATTTTGAGCGATAGCTCATCCGCATAAATCTCTTCCCGTTGAAGCGTTTTCTTTATACGCTTCGTCAGAAACTGGCGTAGCTGCCGTTTGGACATGCGTCCGTAGGGAACCGAGCGCTCTTCAGAAAGCCCAG
Source organism: Bryobacteraceae bacterium (assembly GCA_045807905.1). GTDB lineage: Bacteria > Acidobacteriota > Terriglobia > Bryobacterales > Bryobacteraceae > Bog-105. Next base: position 64,598 of record JBJMGM010000031.1, read on the forward strand.
TGATTCCTGACAAAGATTTCACGATGGAGTCGATCTGATCAAAGACGTGTTGATCCCTTTGGCGTGCGCCAAATGCCCACAGGGTGGTAACGGCCAGGAATGAGAAAAGGAATTTGCGAAACATGATCGAACGCGCGCGGCCGGCATTTCCAGACTACTGGACGGGCGATCGCTGTCGCCTGAAATGTGCTGGCGGTGCTATTCTGAGGGCATCCCCCTTACCATCCAGTCCTCATGGATTTCCTGGCAGGTCTAAATCCGCAACAACGCGAAGCTGTCGCGCACGTAGAGGGTCCGCTTTTGCTGCTGGCGGGCGCTGGGAGTGGGAAAACGCGCGTCATTACTCACCGCATCGCCCACCTGATCGATGCCCACCATATTCCTGGCTCTGCCGTGCTTGCAGTTACGTTTACGAATAAAGCCGCGGATGAGATGCGGCAGCGCGTCATTAATTTGCTGGGAGACACGCAGAGAGAAAGCACACCGATCGTCTCAACCTTTCACTCCTTCTGCGTTCGTATGCTGCGGCGCGATGGGGATTCACTCGCTGAAATCCGAAACGGGTTCACGCGACGGTTCACCATCTATGACGATGACGACCAGGTCTCGCTTCTCAAATCCATTTATAAACAACTCGGTTTGGATGAGAAATTCATGCCATATCGGGCAGCGCTCTCCCGGATCAGTCATGCGAAAAACCATAACGAGAGCCCGCAGGACTGGTACAGGGCCGCTACGGATCCCAAATTAACTCGCCTGGCGAAAATTTTCGAGCAGTACGAAGAGCGGCTTCGCCAGGCCAACGCGCTCGATTTCGATGACTTGCTACTGGAGTCGGTGCGCTTACTGCGTCAGGACGATGCATTGCGGCAACTTTACAATCGCCGCTACGAGTTCGTCATGATCGATGAGTACCAGGACACAAACCGCAGCCAATATGAGCTCGTCCGTTTGCTTACGGAATTGCGGCATAACGTTTGCGTGGTTGGCGACGAAGATCAATCAATCTACGGCTGGCGCGGCGCCGATATCCGCAACATTCTCGATTTCGAGCGAGATTATCCAAATGCCGTAGTGATCCGACTGGAGCAAAATTATCGCTCGACGAAAAACATTCTCGAAGCGGCCAGTGCGGTCGTTGCGAACAACAAAGAACGCAAGGGGAAATGGCTCTGGACCGACTCAGGTGCGGGTGCAAATATCGGTTATTACGAAGCACCTGACGGTGAAAACGAAGCCTTATTTATAGCCGACGTAATTGATAAGTTGCTGTCCAAGAATCCCAATGAGCGCGTTGCCGTTCTTTATCGGACCAACTTTCAATCTCGCCAAATTGAAGAAGCTCTGCGCCGTTACGGCCGCAAGTACCTTGTGGTTGGTGGATTCAGCTTCTATCAGCGCGCCGAAGTCAAAGATCTTCTCGCGTATCTCAAAGTGCTGCTCAGCCCGCAGGATTCCATCAGTCTATTGCGCATTATCAATACACCGGCACGAGGCATTGGAAAGGGGACGATCGAGCAGATCGAGCAATACGCCCTCGAACGCGGAATGAGCTTGTGGAACGCTCTTCCACAGATGATCGAGGATAGAATACTTCCCGCGCGCGCCGAATCTGCTATCAAATCATTCTTAAGCCTTATTACGCAACTGAGCGAGGCGGTTCAAGTAAGTACGCTCGATCAATTGCTGCGGGACATTCTCGACAAGAGTGGCTATGGGGCGATGTTGAGAACCGATATATCGCCGGAATCGGAATCTCGCCTCGGCAACCTGGAAGAACTTGTCAACGCCGCGGCCGAAGCAGCCGAACGGGGTGAGACTGCGGCCGAGTTTCTGGATCATGCGGCCCTGGTCTCCGAAAGTGATGCACTGGATGAGAAAGCGGCCGTATCTCTGCTGACTATCCATAACGCGAAAGGACTTGAATTTCCCAACGTCTTCATTGCGGGTCTGGAGGAAGGCATATTCCCGCATAGCCGGTCACTCAATTCGCAATCGGGAATTGAAGAAGAACGGCGGCTTTGTTATGTGGGGATGACTCGGGCACAAAAGCGACTCTATCTCACTTCGGCGCGTTACCGCCGCAGATTTGGGGGCGCTCAGCCGGAAGTCTGCCTGCCTTCTCGATTTCTGAATGAGGTTCCGCCCAGCTTGCGCGAGAGACTCTCGCCATATAGAGAGCCGCATACGGACGAAGTGGAACTATTTGCTGAGCAGTCCGACGTTCGCGAATCTGTTAAGCGCAATCTATATACGGGCCGCACATACAATTCGGTAGAAAACATTGCCCAATTCTTTTCCGAGCGCGGCATGGCGCCCCCGTCGGGCTTTACACGGACGCCTCAGAATGGGCAATCCGGGGCTGGCGCTCGGAAGCCAAGTGACATTCGAAGTCAAACCGCGGCGCAACAATCGCCCGCTCGGCCCGTTCCGCCAAATTCAACGGCTGCTACACGGCGCGCAACTGGCATTCGCAGTGGCGCAACCGTTCATCACCCTAAGTATGGGCGCGGCACAGTGTTGCGGCGTGAAGGCGAGGGTGAGGATGCGAAACTAACTATAAGTTTCCCGGGATACGGGTTGAAGAAAATTGTGGAGAAGTACGCGGGGATAAAACTCGACGAATGAATACGAAGCATGTAGAAGACAGAGCAGAGCGCAAGCGCCTGAAGCGCGCAGCACGAAAGAAAGCGGCTCCAAAGGCAAAGCGAGCCGCGGGTGAAGCCCGGGGTTCGAATAAGAGAAAAGTGAAGCGGATGGTAAAGGGTCAGCGAAAGCGGTAGCACTCGCGCGGCAAGCGAACGGGAATCGTGGCCTCCGCTGTCATCAGGCCCGGCTAGCGCCGGTTTTGGCCTCTCGCATGTGAATACCCGGCGTTCCGATGCTGAAGCCGGCGCGCTCCATACCAGTCTGGATGTAACGGTTTCGCATAAACCAGCGCCATACGCTTCCGGTAAGAAGATTTTCGATGCTCAGGAGCGAGATGCCGACGTCGATGCCAATCACGTCTGGATTGACCCACAGCTTTTTGTCCTCCCAACTCGGATTGAAAGCATCAGTGAATCCGTATCGCTGGTAGACTTTGTCACCGTATACGCTATGCATCTCGCGTAATACGGGAAGACAGATCTCGTGCGCGAACATCAGGGATCCCGCCGCGGCACATGGTACAAGTGTGCCGTTTATTGGTCCATAAAACGGCGGCCCACCCCACATCACGTAGCCGCGAGGGCTATCCGAAACCGTGATACCCCACATATTGGGCCCGTAGTCGGAATACTTGGACTGCAGACTGATGCAGAAATCGCGATGCGCATACGTTGCGAGAACCGAGTTCTGAAAGTAATTTAGATACGAAGGGTCGCCGTCCGCCTGGTGCCGGAAATCCACCCAGGCATGGGAGAACTGATGCGTGAATAGCGGCCCGCCACTGATGAAGGTCCATTTTTCGTATACAACCTTCGTCCGCTGCCAGGCATACCAGCTTTCGGCCGTAATAGGGCGCCGAGGCGAGCCGATCGCGAGCAAATACAACATCGAGGCTTCACTATAGTGGACCCAGCGGAAATCCAAAAAGCCCGATCCTGGATTCACGCCATGCGAAAGAAGTAGGGGATGCCCGTTGAGCATCCAGACAAAATCGACCCGCTCGAAAATCTGCTTTGCGAGCATCTTTATCTCGCGGTCAGCTGAAAAATACTCGCCAGCAGTCAAAACTCCGGCCAGCAGCCATGTGGTATCTACACTAGAAATCTCGGAATTCAACTTCCGCTCGCCCGTGCTGCTATCCATGAAGTGGTAATACCAGCCGTGATCGTGGAACGCATGTGACCACAGAAACCGCAGGGTGGTAAGGACACGCGCACGTGCCTGGGCCTTGGGCACCCAACCATGGTCAGCTCCAATGCAAAGAGCTGTTAAGCCGAAACCCGTGGCCGCTGAGCTGCTGACATTCGCTCCTGCCGCCGCGCCATCCATCCTGGCACGATCTTGTGTCAAGCCAGTTTGCTGACTTGTTTGCTCCCAGAAATAGCGGAAGCAGCGCTTAGCGTAATCCTCGAGAAACTGTCGCTCGTCCGGCTTAAGGCCGGGCGCAGCTGCAGGGGGCATAGCTTTCGCCAGCGCACTTTGTCCAATTAAACTCGCGCCCGCAGTCGCAATCAAAAATTCGCGTCGCGAGAAGCCGTTCTCTTTACGTTTCAGAGCCGTCAAACGTCCCACCGATCAACGACAAGCAACCTCACGCTTAATTTTAAATGAGCTTTGCGCCGTTGCGGCGAAATCTCTTCCTAACTATCAGTAGTAATTGGGCAAAATATATTCTTCAAAAGCCGAACTTGCCGATTCCCGAGCCACCATAGGAATTTTCCGGTATAGCCCGAGGGTTGGAATAGAACCGATCGGGAACGCTGCTACAGGTCTAGATGGCACGCGGCTGTGCCAGAATTCAGAAGACAAATGAGCCAACTGCTGAGGACCAAAAGCATTGACGTACTTTGTGGGGAGGCGCAGGAAGAAGGAAAACAATTAAAGCGGTCGCTGGGCCCGTTCAGCCTTATCGCGTTTGGTATAGGGGCGGTCATCGGGTCCGGCATTTTCACGGTTACAGGTACAGCGGCGGCGGGGCCGCATCTCAGTTACCCATCAATCCTGAATGCACCGGTTCTCGATCTAATCTTGCATGGCAGAGCCGCGGCTTCGATTATTGGGCGGCCGGGCGCGGGTCCCGGAATCACTCTGTCTTTCATTCTTGTAGCGATCACCTGCGGATTCGCAGCGCTGTGTTATGCGGAGCTAGCTTCGATGATTCCGATCGCGGGCAGTGCATACACTTATGCCTACACGACGCTCGGTGAAATTTTTGCCTGGATCATCGGTTGGGATCTGATCCTTGAGTACGCCGTCTCGAATATGTCGGTGGCAGTCGGCTTTTCTGCATATTTCAACGTGATGTGTGACTATCTGTTCGGCGTTCACCTCCCGAGATATCTTTCCGAGCCGGCAATTATGGAAGGGCATCGAACCGGCAGCTTATTCAATATCCCCGCCCTGCTGATTGTGATGGTGCTGAGTTGGCTTCTGGTGCAAGGGGTCAAGGAAAGCGCCGGTGCGAATAACTTCATCGTTGCGGTCAAGGTGGTCGCCGTGTTGATATTTGTTTTCGGCGCCGCTCATGCCGTGCAGGCCTCAAATCTCCATCCCTTCCTTCCAAATGGCTTTCCAGGAGTTCTGACTGGCGCCGCAATTGTCTTTTTCGCGTTCATCGGCTTCGATTCTGTCTCAACGGCAGCCGAAGAATGCACGAATCCTCAAAGAAATATGCCGATCGGCATTCTAGGAACGCTTGTGATTTGCGCGGTTCTGTACACTTCTGTGGCGCTCGTCCTTACCGGCATCGTGAGTTGGAAGACCCTCGATAATGCAGCACCGGTCGCGAACGCGTTGCAAGCTATTGGAATGAACAAGCTGCGATTTGCGGTGACGTTGGGAGCCTTGCTGGGCATGATCTCGTCGTTGCTCGTGTACCAGTACGGTCAAGCGCGTATTTGGTTCGCGATGTCGCGCGACCGCTTGCTTCCGGAGCTGTTTTCAAGAGTTCACAAGAAGCACCGGACACCTCACGTCAGTACGTGGCTTGCCGGCTTGGCGGTCGGCATTCCGGCCGGCGTTTGGGACATTGGTACGTTCGCCGAACTATCGAATATTGGAACCTTGTTTGCCTTTGTTCTCGTGTCGATTGGCGTGGTGGTGCTGAGACGGACTCAACCGGACCGGCGGAGGTTCTTCAAAGTGCCACTCTCCCCACTGACACCGGCCATCTCGGTTGCATGCTGCCTCACTCTCATGCTGGGGCTTCCGCTCGAGACCTGGGTTCGATTCGTGGTCTGGCTGATAATCGGTTTGTTCATTTATGTGGGCTATAGCAAGAAGCGAAGTCCGCTTAACTACGCCGGATAACGCCACGCCACGTAACGCGATCAAAAAGCCTAGGCTGCAATATGCGCTTTTAACGCTATTGCTGCTGTGGGCCTTTACTGCGCAGCTCACGTACTCCGGATTCGTGATCTACACGCAGGTGAGCTCGGCGAAGTATCTCGCTGTGCCTTTCACAACCGGTGAATATTCAACGCGTATTTCCGGTTTGCGAGCCGGTTACCAGAATAGTGGTCTCAAAATGGGCGACGAGGTCGTTGCACTGAATGGCCAGCCACTTAGGGGAATCAAGCAGCTCGACGAGATTCGGTTTAGCTTGCATCCAGGCGACAGGCTGGTCGTCAGCGTGCGCCGGACAGCCAATGAAGGATCCCAGAGGGTGAATGTGCCCGTCGTTATGCACCCCGACGCCGCTGGGGCATTCCGTTGGGCGACTGCACTCTGTGTAGCCGTGCTCCTTCCTCTCAGTTGCCTGGTCGTTGGATTCTATATCGCATTCGCCCGGCCACGCGATCCACTCGCTTGGATCACCATGACCATGCTCGCTTCCTTTGGCCAACTCGGGACCGGAGTCTCCTGGGCAATTTGGTCTCCTTGGCGTGAAATATTGGCGGTCTACCACGTGATGCTTGCGAATTCGTGGCCGCTGTGGATGGTGCTTTTTGCGCTTTATTTCCCTATTCCTTTCGCGTTTACCCGAAGGCATTCCTGGTTGAACTGGGTTTTAGCAGCTCCTTCAATTTTTTTCGGTGCTCTCGATTTATATGGCAGCTCGAAAGAGGGGGCGCATTTCCATGAGTTGGGATGGTTAGCTGAATTCCTCAGAGCTGCTTACCGGCCCGCCTCTCTGCTCTTTACAGGCTACGTCTGTGCGTTCTTCTTTTTGCTCGCTGCAAAGAGGGGCGTCGTGCAAGCTGCCGATGCGCGGAGGCGGCTACATATTATGAGTGCCGGCTGCTCAGTTGCCCTGCTTCCTCTGTTGCTGGTGGTTGTTAGTCAGCTCGGCTTTGTGCCGCCACTGCCTGTCTGGCTGACAACCGTTTGCTTGGTCTTGCTTCTATTCTTCCCAATCACTATGGCGTACGTCATCGTGGTGCAGCGCGCCATGGACGTGCGCATGGTGATTCGAACGGGCATCCGCTACGCCCTGGCAAGTACAGGAGTAAAAATACTTCGTGTAATTTTGATCGCCAGTGTTGCCGCTTTCACATTGCATTTGGCTTTAATAAGCAGCCATCATGTGCAGGCATTCCTAATAGCTGCGGTGGGCGCCGTGCTGATATTCGTGCTGGGCCGACTGGCGACAAGTGTAAGCCGCTGGATGGATCGCCGGTTCTTTCGTGAAGCCTACAATACGGAGGTGATCCTGGCGGAGCTGAGCAACAGCGTCGCTGGTATTCGCGATACAAAAGCGTTGCTCGATACGGTAACGCGCCGAATTGCAGATTCGCTGCACGTCCTGCGAATAGCGGTCCTGTTGGAGCGCGGCGATGGCTATGAGCCGGCTTGTGCTCTCGGTTACGACGGCACGACGCCTCAAGTTGCACTGAAACAAGATGCCGCGACCATCCGGTTGTTGAAGCAGGTGCATTCACCAGCGAAGGTGTATTTCGACGACCCACAGTCGTGGGTTCATGGAACTTCCGGCAAGGAGAAAGCCGCCTTACTGGCACTCGACACGCAGGTTCTGCTTCCTTTAGCACCAAACAGTCAGATGCTGGGTGTCATCAGCCTGGGCCCGAAGCGATCCGAGACGCCCTATTCCCAAGCCGACTTACAACTGCTGGGCGCGGTAGCATCGCAAACTGGATTGGCACTCGAAAATGCACGGCTCACGGAGAGCATCAGGCAAGAAGTCGCGCAACGGGAACGGCTCAACAGGGAACTCGAGATCGCGCGAGACGTTCAGCAGCGGCTATTCCCTCAAACACTTCCGCATGTACAGGGCCTCGATTTCGCCGGTTACTGCAGGCCGGTATTCGGGGTTGGCGGGGACTATTACGATTTCATCAAGCTTTCTGACGGCTGTCTGGGCATAGCGATCGGAGACGTTTCTGGGAAAGGCATAGCAGCTGCGTTGATGATGGCAAGCTTGCAAGCATCGTTGCGCGGCCAGACAATCAAGCCGTGCTCGACATTATCCGAGACGATCGATCACGTGAATCGGCTGGTCTACGACGCATCAGCGGATCACCACTATGCGACATTCTTCTATGCGCAGTATGAGCCACAAAGCCGCGCGTTGCGTTATGTGAATGCAGGCCATAATCCGCCTATCGTCTGCCGCAAGGGAGCCGCTGGCGGTCAGATCATGCCGCTGACTGGAGGCGGCACGGTGCTTGGACTGTTTCCTGCGGCTGCTTATCAAGAAGCGCAGCTCATCCTTCAGCCCGGGGACGTTATGGTCGCTTTCACAGACGGCATCAGCGAGGCCATGAACGATGCCGGGCAAGAGTGGGATGAAGAACGGCTGATCGAGACAATTAGGGCTTGTAATTCCCGCTCGGCGGCCGATATGATCAACTCCATTTTGGAGCGAGTGGATGCATTTACAACGGGTGCTCAGCAGCACGATGACATCACCCTTGTGGTGATGCGGGTGCAGTGATGCGCTCTGTCGTTCGCTCGGCTCAAAAGCCTTCCCAGACGAGGGCTGGGAAGGTCGCCTGGGCGCGGAAGCCCATCGATTCGTATAACCGGATCGCATCGAGATTTGAGCACGTCACGGTCAGGCTGATCGATGTACAGCCTAGTTCTGCCAGACGCAAGAGTGTCTGGCGTAAAAGCTCATAGCCAAGGTGAGCTCCTCGAATGGCCGGGAGGACGCACAGTTGAGTCACATGGCCCGAATGAGCGGAGATCAGACTGGCTAGAGAGAGTCCACATACTCGACCGTTGCTCTCATCGATCGCGACCACGGAGGCGGCAGGAGAAAAGCGTCCACAGCCGGGAAATTTCACGATGTTCATAAGGAAATGGCGAGCACCGGAGATGGTCCGGTATTGGTCGTTAATCTCGCTATCAACGTGGCCTTTGTAGGATGCGGCAACGACACGCGCAATCTCCTCTTGAAAGCGTTCGGTCCAGGGCTGAAAACTTACCCGAAACGCAAGCGGCCTAGCCGGGAGGCTCAATACCGTAGCACGATCGATCTGCATGAAATAGCGATCATGACGGATCAGATGTTTGTGAAAGGGCAGCGGCTGCGGAAGGGGCCCATTCAGCAGCATCAGCTGCGATTCGATGCGGCGGATGCCGGGCGCGAGCATGAGCGCCTGGACGACGGCACCCAACAAAAGCACTTCATCCGAGGAGCTGGAATGACTCGCCCGAACATAGAAATCACCGATCAATCCTTTGCGCCCTTCGCAAACGTGGTAGCCGTACCCCACGATGTCGCTGCCATAGCGCAAAGCCCATCCGTTAAGCGACTGCACTTGGGCGAAGCGTCGGAGCAGATCGGCGGAGGGGCGAAAATCCCAGGCAAAGCGTCTATCCCAGACGCCTATTTCTTCATTCAGCAGAGGCTCGAGAGCGTTCACCGGGAGCTGCGATAGCTCAATTAGTTGAGGCAGTGGTGCGTCGGGAAGCGCCGCCATTCAAATGAATTATACGTGGACTGGCGTTTTGGTGGAATGGGACGGAACTCCGTGCTTGTGCAGGAGAGCGCTGATCTTTCGGGTCGCTTGCCGAATCCGGGGATTGTCCTCGATCAGGCTGAAGCGAACGAAACCTTCGCCGAGGGGTCCAAACCCGATGCCTGGTGAGACAGCGATGTGGGCTTCGGCCATCAATAGCTTCGCGAAGGCAAGCGAGCCCATTCCGGCGAAAGGCTCCGGAATGCGTGCCCACACGAACATGGAGGCCCGGGGTGGGTCGACCTGCCAGCCGGCTTCCCGAAGGCCCTCGATAAGAACGTCGCGGCGGGACTGATACAACTTACATATCTTGGCGGGCTCTTCCCCGCACTCCCGAAGCGCGGTGATTGCGGCGATCTGTATCGGCTGGAAAATGCCGTAATCGAGATAGCTCTTTATGCGCGCCAGAGCCGCGATCAACTTGGGATTTCCCAAACAAAACCCGACGCGCCAGCCAGCCATGTTGTAGCTCTTCGTCATGGAGTAGATTTCTATCGCATGATCGGAAGCACCCTCAACTTCGAGAATGCTGGGAGGACGATAGCCGTCAAATCCAAGCTCGGCATAGGCGAAATCGTGGATGATGTATGAGCCGTGCTGACGCGCTAATTCGACGATCTCCCGCATAAAGGCCAGGTTGACGCAAACGGTGGTCGGGTTGTGCGGAAAGGAAATGAGGATCACCTTGGGCGTCTTGGCAGTCCCGCGAAGAAGCGTTCTGAGGCCGTCGAGAAACGTAGCAGCATCGGGCATGGGCAGCAAGTATCCCTGGCCTTCGGCCATCACCACACCGTATTGATGGATGGGGTAAGCAGGATTGGGAGAGACGACCATATCGCCCGGGCCGATGATCGCGAATAACAAGTGGGCCAGAGCGTCTTTGGCGCCAATCGTGACGATAGCTTCGGTTTCGGGGTCAAGGGTCACGCCGTACTGCGTTTCGTACCGCGCCACAATTGCTTCCCGGAGCTGAGGAATGCCGCGGGACATTGAGTAGCGGTGATTGCGAGGGTCGCGCGCGGCTTCAATGAGTTTTTCGACGACAGGTTCGGGCGTGGCACCGTCGGGATTCCCCATACCCATATCGACGATATCGAGATTGGCGGCCCGCGCCTTCTCCTTCAGGTCATTGATGACGGTGAAGACGTAGGGCGGGAGCTTCTGAATGCGGTAGAAATCGTCCGTCGGCAGGGGCATAGCTTCTAGTGTAGTTGCCGCGCGGCAGGAACCATATCGAGTCTTTTTTACGAAACGAACTGAGGCGATTTTGCGAAACGAACCCCCCACGGTGATTAGTCGTAACCCTTTTATACTGATGTACTTACGTTAAATTTGTCGTCATGTGGTGGAGTCCCGAAACCGATATCCGGCGTTCAATTCGCAGCGGATTAAGCGCGAATGATCTGCGTCGATTTTGGCGCTACAAACGCCCCATGAGAGCCGGAGCGCGGGTCCAAGCGGAAAGACAATATCGGCCCCGTTTAGGGATGCTTCGATGCTTGGTCCTACGGCCGTCGCTGGCAGCGTGAAGTTCATCGATCGTCCGAAAATGACAGGGTAGGACTGACGTATTATGTCGGTTACGGTGGTGTGGACGACCTGCGCCTCGACCAAAAAAGTGGCTGTCGCGGACCAGCCACGTGCGGACAATTTGACGGTCCGGCCAAATTCAGGCGGGTTATTGGGTTCGATTTTTGTAAACGCACAAGGCCCGGCGATACAGGAGACTCTCACGTCACTAAACTCGTTGCCGGCTCCTGCATCGATAGAAATAGAACCGATACTGGCTTTCCATTTACCGTCGGGCGAACAGGGGAGCTGACCACGGCAAGGAAGCCCGTTCGTGTTCACGACTTCAAACGTTTTGGCGAGGCTGCCTATGTTGGCCGTCGTAGTCGTTTTAACGGAATACCGTACACGTACATCGGCGACCACTATTTCTGGACCGCGCCTTTCAATTCGAGTCTCATTGGAGATAGGCACCATGCGCGCAAGGAAAATCTGGTCTCCGGCAGGTTCCGTGATCTCAACTGGTTGGTAATCCGGGTGCCGGAACGTAAGTGTGACCGGCTGGCCCGGTGTTACACCGGGGTGCAAGGCAAGGCGAAAGAAGCCCGTAGCGTCAGACTTGCACTCGCCTGAGGCGAGTTCGGTAGTGGCCGAAATTTCCACGCCGGCGATGGGCACCTGCTTCCTGGGGTCGGTGTCGCGGGCAATGACTGCGCCTATCAAGGACTCAGTTTGAATGGGGCGTGAGCGAACCGTGATCAGGACGCCCGCTACAATGCCGAGAAGGATCGCTGTAGCCGTAATCAGTGCGGCTTTCTGCCCTCCGCTCATTGAATGCCCCCCGTCAAATTCTATAGCGAGCTGTTCTCGCGCCGGACACTGCTCAGAATGGTGAGCGCGATAGCAACCGCGCGGGTCGCGGGTGCGGCACAGGAAGAGGCGGCTAAACCGCCAAGCGCGACGACGGAAGGCATTTCGCAGGAAGACGACCAGTTCCTGGAGGACTTGGAGAAGGCGAATTTCCTTTTTTTCATAGAACAGACGGAGCCGGAGACTGGGCTGGTCAAGGACCGCTGTAACGTACGTGTAGCGGATAACGGCATTGTGGCGAGCATTGCAGCCACGGGTTTCGGTCTAACGGCACTTTGCATCGGACACCAACGGGGCTACATTTCAACTACCGATGCCCACAAACGTGTTTTCACGGCATTGCATTTTCTATGGGAAAAGATGCCCACGCACCGCGGCTTCTTCTTTCATTTCGCAAATGCGAAGACGGGCGAAAGAATTTGGGATGCAGAAGTCTCTTCGATAGATACGGCGATCCTATTGTGCGGCGTGCTAACGTGCCGGCAACACTTCCATCACTCGGAAATCACTCGTCTGGCAGACGACATCCTGAAGCGTGTGGAATGGACGTGGTTGTCCGAAGATACGAGTTTGCTGCAACATGGATGGTCGCCGCAAACGGGGTTCCTACCCTCGCGCTGGGACTACTACAGCGAATTGATGATGATGTATCTTTTCGGGCTGGGATCTTCGACGCACCCTTTACCGCCGGACGCATGGAATGCCTGGAAACGCATGACCTTTGAATACGAGGGATTGCGCTATATAGGCTCTTATGCGCCGCTCTTTGTGCATCAATATTCGCAGGCCTGGTTCGATTTTCGAGGCAAACGGGACCGATATGCGGATTACTTTTTAAACTCCATCATCGCCACAGAGGTACATCGCCTTTTCTGCATTGAACTGGGGAGCCAGTTTTCGGACTACAGCGCCGATCTGTGGGGGATTACTGCTTCCGATTCAATTAATGGATACGCGGTTTGGGGCGGGCCGCCGGCCATAGGCCCGATTGATGGAACCGTTGTCCCCAGCGCAGCGGGAGGGTCATTGCCGTTTCTTCCACAGGCCACTCTGCGCGTTCTGAAATCCATCAAGAACGGTTACGGAACGCAGGCCTGGAGCCGCTATGGGTTTGTGAACGCCTTCAACCCGTTAAAGAACTGGTACGACACTGACGTGATCGGGATCGATACGGGAATCACCATGCTGATGGCCGAGAATTTGCGGACGGGTTTTGTGTGGGACACGTTTATGAAAAACCGCGAAGCCAAGACCGCATTCGAACGCGCGGGATTCGAAAACTACCCAGTGGATTATGCGGCCGAGCAGAAGGCTTTAGAGGCGCGTACGCGCTGAGATAAGTAACGCCGGTGCGCCGTGAACGCGCGTGATGATTTATTTTGCGGTCGCGATTGCCTCGATCGTGGCGGGTGGAATCGCATCCGTCGCCGGTTTTGGGATAGGAAGCATTCTAATTCCCTTGCTGGCTACGCAATACGGCATGAAGACGGCGGTTGTGGCGGTATCCATTCCACACGTCGTCGCAACCGTTGTGCGCTTTTGGAGACTACGCTCGCATGTAGACCGCGCAATTTTTTGGGGGTTCGGGTTGATGAATGCGGCGGGCGCGCTGATGGGAGCCCTGATTCATACGTATGTGAGGAGTCCAGTTCTGAGTGTGGTGCTCGGCCTTTTGCTCGTTTTCGTAGGACTGACGGGTGTTCTTGGATACGCAGAAAATTTACGGTTTGGCCGGCAGGGATCATGGATCGCGGGAGTTATTTCGGGTGGATTCGGAGGGCTGGTCGGCAATCAAGGCGGCATCCGGTCGGCTGCGATGCTCGGTTTAGGGGTCGAGGGACCCGCATTCGTGGCCACCACTACCGCGATCGGGGTGGCTGTTGACGCGGTCCGAATTCCAGTTTATTTCGCTAACGAATGGGGACGGGTGGTGCCGATCTGGCCTGTGGTTCTCATAGCAGTGCTGGGGGTGCTGATCGGGACATTGCTCGGGGAGCGCGCCCTTTGGCGGATTCCCGCAAGGCTTTTCCGCAGGGTGGTCTCAGCGCTTGTCCTGGCGATCGGAATATTGTTGCTGCTTGCCTGAGGCGCTCCGGAGCATCACTCGTGTCGCAGCGCAGCCATCGGGTCGATTCGAGACGCCTTCCGTGCAGGCATGTAGCCGGCCAGAAGTGCCGCGCTCAGGAGGGTTATTAGCGCCAGCGTGAGGGCCAGCGGATCATTCGGCTTCATTCCATACAAAAGCGATTCTACGAATTTAGAAGTGGCGAGAGCGATGCTCATGCCGACGGCCAGACCCAGCGTCGTGAGCACGAGTACCTCACGTACAACCATTCGCACGACCGCGCCACGTTGCGCCCCTAGTGCCATTCGGATGCCGATCTCGCCGGTGCGGCGAGCGACGTTGTAGGAAACGGTGCCGTAGAGGCCGACGCAGGCGATCACTAGCGCCAGGATGGCAAAGCCGCTGCACAATTCGGCGAACACAATTTCCTGATTCATCGTCCGGTCAATGTCCGCCACCTGCGTTCTTATTTCGGACACAGTTACGCGCGGGTCCGCCTCGCGTACGATTTCGCGAATCGTTTTCGCATAGCGCAGCGGGTCGCCCGCAGTGCGCAGCGCATAGCTCATCTCATCAGGTTGCGGATAGCCCTGATCGTACGGCATGTACACGACCGGTGGGATGGCTCTTGTCAGGCTGCCATAGCGCGCGTTCCTGCATACACCGACGATCTCCATATCGCGTCCTTGCCCATCCTTCCGCAGGATCAGGCGATGCCCTATTGGA
>JBJMGM010000032.1:0-6872 GCA_045807905.1 Bryobacteraceae bacterium
CTTTCCGAACCCGCCAGAAAGCCGCTCGGGCATTCGGAGGAAAGGATCTGACCGGTAACGCAATGCCACTAAGCGCGGTAGTTAAGACGCCCGAACTGGGTAGCAAGTGCGGGGTGCTTGTTCCGACGCGATTCCTCTCGTGCCCATCATGCCTGGGTCTTCAGAAGAAAAGGGAACGCTGGGTAGTACCAGGCAAGCCCAAAACCAAGCGCAAGCCAGTGCAAGAGTTGTCGTTTTTTGATGATGCGGCGGAGTATCCACGATGAAGGGCCGATCGCTTCGGCTGATTAGGCACTCCATCGCGCGCGGGGTCTTGCCGCTCCTTTCCCTCGTCGTTCTCTTCCTTTTGGCGTTCCTCGATTCGGGTGCGCATCTTACGTCATCCCCGATCTAGCTTAAGGCTGGCGCGGGTTTTTAGAACGGTCTGCGATCGGGCCGCTCCGCTCATTCAACCCTTTTAACTACTTGGAGGACTCATGAAAAAACAACAACTACTCTCTTTGAGCCGGGCTGCTGCGCCCTATATCTTTTGCCTGGCGCTTTGCGTCGTCGCCGCTCATGCGCAAGCGTCCATGCCGCTCGATTCTTATGCGCCTGATGTGCAGGGCATCACCCGGAGCCAGCTGATCCGCCGCATTCTCGGGGCAGCGGTGGCCTTGCTCGGGATTGGCTTTGCGATGCGCCAGCATGACGTCAATAAAAGCGTCGTTGTCGGCGTCGGCTTCGGTATTGCCTTAGCCCTTAACGCAGACACGCTGATCTCCTGGATGGGCTGATCCTCATGCAGATCCATGATCCGCTTGACGTGACGAACAAGGTGGCGAAGATCTTATTCATTCCGCGCATCCCATGTCTCGTGTCGTTTCTCTTGTCGGTGACGACTTACGAATTGAGCGCGAGCATGATGGCCGGTCTCAAGCTTTTTGTGGCGCTGTGGGTTATCACGTTCTGTTTGACATTCAAAGACCCGAAGAGGCCGCAAATCCTCTTAAATGCATTACTGCGGAAACCCCGGTATGACGCGGGGAGGTGGAACGGTTAATGCGCAACAAAGCCTTCCACCCCCAGCTCGCCCCCAAGACGTGGATCGCGGACGGCATCTTCGAAACGAAATCCGGAGCGCTTGTGCAGTTCCTGCCGGTCGAGCGCCCGGTTTCGCTCTCCACTTTGTCTCCAGAGGACCAGGCCGCCAAAGCAAAAGACTATAACGCGGCCGTCCGTGCGATTACGCCCGGGTTTCGTCACTACACGTACTGGCGCAAGCGGTCAGGGGGCGCGATTATCCGCAAAGAGCGATACGCTAGCCCACAAGTGCAGGAGCTGGCGGATCGTCGCCAAGCTTATCTCGAACACGGGCCTCTTCATACCGTCGAACTCTGGCATGCCATTCTTTACCAGCCAGCCGCCTTCTCGAAGCTTTGGTCCTTTTCTTCGCAGCGGGCGCACTCCGCCCTGGAATCGAGCCAGGCTTATCAAATAGAGCAGCTGCGGCACTGCGTTTCGGAATTCGTGAACCAAATGAGACCCGTGATGCCAATGGCCGTCGCGGATCGCACTCAGGCCTTCCGCTATCTACGGATGCTCGTGAATCCGCCAGATCTCTGGGAATCGCCGGTGCCGGACGACAAGCTTGATTTTTACCTGGCTGATGCTTCCCCCGCGATTGGCTATGACTTTCTGCAGTTCGGGGAACTCTTCGTGCGGGCGCTGACGCTCAAGAATGCCCCGCGCACCACTTTATATGACAAGCAGCAAGAAAAGTATGTGCCGTCCACTGTGCCGAATTTACTGCAAGACCTGCTGCGGGTCGAGGGCGATTTTCTCCTCACGACGGAATACGCCCCGCAAGAGATACACAAAAGCCGACGCGGGATCACGATCCTGAAGAGTAATCAGTTCTCAAACATCACCTCAGGCGGGAGCCAACTCCTCAAAGGCGCGAATGCTCCTCGCGGCGAAATGATGCAGGACGACGCGGCCACGCAAAACGTCAAGCTGCTCGGGGAAGCCGAGGCCATTGTGGACCGAGGAAACTACCTGGGCGATTTCTCCTTCACCGTGACGAGCTACGGCGCCAGCCCGGAAGAAGCGCGCGCCACGTTGAAACGGGCGAGCCAGGTTCTTGCGTCGAAAGCCAACCTGGTCGTGGAGGACGACAACCTTTTCGAAACAGTCCTGGCCACGATCCCGGGCAATACCGCGCGCACCAAAAATCTGAGGCTCTTCCACTTGCCCGTGGATTCCTACTCGGATCTGACATTATTGCCCGCTGAACCGGCCGGGCAATTGACTGATCCGCATCTCGAAGACGAGTACTTGACGATTCTGCGGACACAGGACGGCCAGCCGCATTACTTGATGCCCCGTATCGGTGAACTCTTCATGGCGATGCTGATGGGTGAGTCCGGTTCCGGTAAATCATCCCTTGCTATCCATTTGGCCGCGATGTATCAGAAATACGCCAAATTGATCGATGGCGTGTGGCGTCAGCCGAAAACCCTCATCTATGACCTTGGCCATTCCTTCGAGGGCGTTACCCGGTACTACGGCGGAAGTTTTCAACGGATCACGCTGGATGACGAGGAGAGTAAGCAGAATCCATTCTCGTTTGCGCCAACGCTCGACAATCTCTCATTTGTCACCAGCTGGTTCCGGTTCCTGCTGACAAACCACGATCACTATGTTCTGACTCCGGACGAAGAAATCATCCTGAGCCATGCGGTGGAGTCGATCTTTGCCCTGAAGGAGCGCAAGCCGAAGCTGGCGCGGCTCGGGCAGATGATCTTGCCGGACGATACACCGGGGCGGCTGGCGACACGCCTGGAGCGTTGGCGTGGTGGTTTATTTGATACCGCCGAAAACACCATCAGCCGCCATGATTGGCAAACCTATGAGTTTCGCGGGTTCGAGAAGCATCCGGACTCGCTCGCGGCTTACCTGTACTTGAACAATGAAGCCTGGAATGCCCATCTCTATGACCCCAAACTCGCCCGCCTGCCGAAGCTTTGGGTTATGGACGAAGCGCACCTGTTCATGACGAATCAATCCCTCGCGATGGGGGAACGGATGGTGCAGCGTGTGACATTGAACCGCAAGAACGAGCTGTCCTGTCTCTTCATTATGCCGTGGGGGAAGGAGCTTGAGGGCAATCCGTCCGGCTCGACATTGAACTCAGCCTGTCCGGTGAAGTTCTTTGCCCGCAGCCCGAAAACGAAAGCCGATTATGAGCGCATCTTTGGGCTGACTCCGCATGTCGCGGAGATGGTGGAAAGCCTGAAGTCGCCGGGCGAGGTGCTTTTTCACACCGACGCGCAAGACGTGAAATTAACCGCTGATTTCGATGAATACAGCTTGCTCCTGCAGTCCAATAGCCCCAAGCTGATGGAACGCAAGCAGCAGCTTTTTGCGATGCCCGATACTCGCGTATCGGCAGTAAACCGATAGGAGGAGAAAACCATGAAGAAAACGATTGCACTAACGCTGTCCGCCGCGCTGTCGGCGCTGGCGGCTAACCCGGTTCTCGACAAAGTAATCGCGGGTGATCCGGACCCGCGCGCGGATGTTATCCAATACAACAAGCTCATCACCCCAAAATGCGATGCGATGGAGAGGTACAACACCGTCTTTCACGTGCCGACGGGCGAAAAGATTATCGATGTGGCGGTCGGGGATAGCGTCATCTGGGTCTCCGGGCTCAGCTCCATGGGGGATGCGGCTTACGTGAAGCCGCAGATGATGGGGCTTAAAACCAACGTCGATATCTCAACGGATAAGGGGAATCATTACTCTTGCTTCGTCGAGGACCGGTCGGGCGTCAAGGATTACCACCCCAAGCTCAACATCTTCTTCGAGCCGACAGACAGGGAGATGCTGGACGCTCTTAAACAAAAGGCCAAGTTCGTTCCGATGTCCGAGTTCGAAGCCATGCAGCACGCGGCGGATCAGTACAAGCTCGCCGCCGAGCAGGCAGGGAGTGAGGCGGCGCAGCGGGTCCAGGAAGTGAAGGCCACGGCTAAAGCGGAGGTGCTTGCCCACATCACAGAGGATTACGAGGTCCCTAACAAGGCGAAGGAGTCTCCGTTTTACGTGACGCACGTGGCGAGAGATGACCACCACACTTACATCTTTGTCGATAAAGGGAAGCTCAATACCGGGGCGGAAGCGGGCTCCGTATTTGAAAAGCTGGACGGCAAATTAGCGATGCTGCCCCCAGCCTATGACTCGCAAATGCATGCGTACGTGACGACGCACGCGATCCAGGGCGAAGCGGTCCTGAAGATCGGTAAAAAGGAAGTCTCCTTCAAAAGGAAGTAGCCCATGAAGCGACTCTTTAATGCGTTTGTGGTCTTCGTCGAAACAAAGCTTGACGAACTGAGGGCACGACAAGCAGCGACGGCCGCTGCTGCGCCTGTAGCGGCTCCTGCGGCGTCGGTTGCCCCTTACCCGGCTGCCGCTCATCCCAAGCGGACCATGAGCTTTGTTGCCGCACTGGTCATTATCGTGGTGGCGGTCTGGTTCTCCGTCGATACGAGCTGCAGCCGGACGCCGAAGACCACGGGAGTCATCAATGCGCCGGAGCCTGCCAGCGCCGATACGATCCGGACGGCGAACGAGGCGAATCGAAGGCAATTCGAGGGGGCGCGGGCCGTTACTCCTCTCGTCTCGCCGGGGGGTAGCGACATCGGACAGCCGAGAGATTTACCGGTCTGCCAGCAAGCGTTAAGCGCTCAGACGTTCACGAGCCAGGCTGCCGGTCAAACCCTTACTTGCACTTTCGTTCCCGCGCAACAACGCTGGGCCTGGATGCCGAGCGCGATGAATCCGAATGCCCAATTTGCCGGGATGGCGAACGGGAATGATCCGAGCCCATACGGTCAGAACGGACAAGCCGGAGGGTCTGGGCGCGGCGGAGAGCGGGGTGCTAGCGAGTCATCACCCGCCGAAAGGGCGCAACAACAACAGCAGCAATTCGAGACGGATCGGCAGGCCCTGTATCTCAAATCTCTTTCCGCTCCTCCGATTGCGATCAGCCGCAGCGTCAGCGCGGGGGATTCCGCTAGCGCCAGTTCTTCGGCCGGGCCATCGGAGAAATCTCCCGCAGCAGCGACGAATACAACGGCCGACGCTTCCTCGCCGGAGCGGTTCCCATACAGCCGGGCGGATGGCCCCACCCACACGATCCGACGCGGGCAGATGGTGCAAGCGCAGCTTGACACAGCCATCAAAGGAGACTTCTCAGGACAGGTGCAATGCCATCTGACGGAGCCTCTATATCTCGAAAACACCGATATCCTGCTCTTGCCTGCCGGTACGGTATTACTCGGGGAATCGTCGGCTGTCGACCAGGCGAACCAGAAGGGAATCGCGGTCGCCTTTGACCAAATCAACTTCCGTGATGGGTACTCGCTCGCCCTGGGCGAGAAGCTCGCGGCCAACAGTCCGGATGGTTCAGCGGGCGCGCGCGGCGACGTAAATAACCATCTGATGTCTAAGATCGCGGTTGCTGCCGCCGTGGGGATTGTTGGCGGCTTGTCGCAAATCGGCGGCTACTCCTCCGGATACGGGCTCAATCCAGCAGCCGGGGTTTATGCCGGCATTGCCCGGCAGACGGGGCAGGAGGGCACGCAGATTCTCCAGCAGCAGATGAATCGGCCTCCTGAAATCAGCATCAAGCCGGGGACCCGCTTGGTTGTGCAGTTCCGCAAGGATGTGCCGAATGTGCCGGAATTTGCGCATCACCGGATGATCCCAGGAGCCTTTTAGGCGCGTTATGGCCTGGGATCCCATCAAAACCCCGCTCAATATTCTCTGGGGGTTTTCCTGTGTTTTTATCCTGCTGTTCGCCGCGATTGGCCTTGTCGGGCTCGTCGCGGGCCTCTGGATACGGTTTCACTCTTAACTAACGAAAGGAAAGTATGAAAGCAAAATCTTTATGGACCGGCACCGTGAGTCTCTTGACCGCAGGGGCCGTTCTGGTTGGCTACACGACGCCCGCACGGGCGCAGTTCGGCTTGAATGTGGACTGGGTACAGGCAGGCCACGCAATCACTCAGATCTCACAGTTTGGGCAGGTGATCTCCCAGGGAGCGCAGCAAGTCACTGCTGCCTACAACACATTGCGGTATTTTCCGCAGAACGTCAAAGCCACGTGGATCACGCCGATGGTGCAGTTGGCGCAGCCGTTCCGCAATGGGAATCCGGGTCAGTGGGGCTATGGGCTAGGCAATCTGGCGAGTGCCACCAATACCTACGAAGGAGCCATTATCAACCTCGGTCAAGCAAGCGGAAGGTGGGCTCGGCCGGGACAGACCCCCGATGTTTTACCGGGGCGGATCCTGGTCCTCAACAACCCGGATGTTGTGCCGCAAATGCAGATGGCGCAGATCGGCGTGTCGGACGGCTACATGGTTTCGGCACTGCAAACCGGCTCGAATGGCAACCAAACCCTCCTCGATTCCCAGACCGGATTGCGGAACCTCTCCAGCCGTTTATCGAGTAGCGATGCGAACAGCAACAGTCCGACGCAGGCAGCCCAAATGGGCGCGGCGGCGGGGGTGATTAACGGTCAAATCAACCAAGCGGTTCTTGCTAATGGGAACGCACAGCTCGGCCTTCTCATCGCGAACGAGGTTCGGGAATCAAACAAAGAACGGCTCAACGTCGCCACATGGGACGGAGCACGAACGTATATCGCCACTGAGCCGACAGCGGTCGTGATGACCTCGGCGGCGATCAAGTCTTATCGGATGCCGTAAAGGAGAGAACATGCTGCGTACACCTATTTTCTGGATTCTGTTGAGTATTTCGGGCGCACTGACCGCCATTCTGGGGATCTGCCAATCCGAGCGTAACGAGCGCCTGGCGCGGGAGGC
>JBJMGM010000033.1:0-9254 GCA_045807905.1 Bryobacteraceae bacterium
AAATAAGGTGGTAAATAAGCGAACAGCAGATGCGCGCTTCGTTGCACCGTGCATCTGATTGGATCAACATCCTTTTAGCTGATCCGCCGTCTTGAGCGAATGATTGCGCCTCCGCAACCCATCCGGACCATACGTCGGAATGCCGGGCATTTTGAAGTCCCGGCGTTTGCGTCTGAGTACTCTGGTCGATCTGCGTCCCGCTGAACGAACCTTGAAAGTGCACTTGGTTGTGGGTTCTTCCGGTGATTTGTATGGCTTGAGTGCATACGCTTAGCTGGGCCAGGTTGCTCTTATAACTGCGGATTTGGCAGCGGCTTTCCGTACCGTCGAACTTGGTAGCAAGCAAGTACGCCTCGGATAGATCACGATTATCTTGTCCCACTCGTGATCGATCTCAATGTCGCCTAGCTCGCCAGCGTTGAAATCGTCGATGAGAATTTCGGACGCACTCTTCGTCTACTGGGATCGATCCGTTCCAAGCTGGAGTTCCGTGGGGTGATCCGCGCTCGCAAATATCCTGCGTAAACATTGTCAGCTCATGTCCCTCATGTTTCACACCGACCGTTGATCGGTCATCGTGGATCTGTAAGCTCAAGGCTGAATCGGTCGGTAAGACAGAGTTTAGGGATCAACTACACGAGGCTCCCGAATAGGAGAATGTACATCAAAGCCGTGCATATTCGGCGCTCGATAGAACATGTTCTATGCGTGGTGAGATCCGGCGCTGATCATGCCGGCCCAGCACCTGATAACGCTCATAGGGGTGGCCGTCGACGTAGATCAGGGCGGAAGCCGGGTTATTCTCCGTGACTATTCCCTCGCAGGCACCGCGGCCGTTATGCGAAACAGCTATGCGCTCACCAACCTTAATCGTGCGAGTATTTTTCATTCCGGCCTCAGGTTCTTTATCGGTCGCGACAGGGCAGAGCTGTAACAGGGCAACACGACGACAGTTTGGCGGGCGTACTCATGACTGGGTAGCTCCACGCACCTAGGCGTTGAATCGGGCAGATTGCTGGCGCATAGTCCCCCTGCTGCTCCTCTGTGGGAGATGCGAAGACTATCTTCGGCTCCCAACTGACCGCCGTGATCACGCGTCAACGTCCCGGAACCGCGAAAGGTCTGATTTTCCTCACTCTCGAAGACGAAACCGGTCACGCCACCATTGTGGGATTGATGCAGGCCATCTCAGATGCGAGGTGCGATCCCAGCAGCGTACATGCCATGATGCGTCAATAATGAGGGTTACGATTCGAGGGTACTCACACCTGAGCAGCCAACATCTACTTAGCCTAGGATATGCAGAGCGGCTCAATGGCTCGATTCGGCGAGAGTGCCTGAACCATTTCGTGATTCTAAATGCTAACAATCTGAAACGAACCCTCGCTTCGTGCTTCGACTATTACCAGCGTGCAAGAACGCACCTGGCGTTGGCAAGGACTGCCCTATTCCACCGGTGCCCCAAGCCAAGGCGAGATCACTCGGATTCCTTACCTGGGCGGATTACATCATGCTATTCACGTCTAGCAGCATGTCACGAGCGCAGACGCAATAATGTCGAAGGACAAGTCCTTGTTCAAGATGAAATTCTGCAGGGTGTACGAGATATGACCAGGAGAGATCTTATGCTGACAACCGCCTATGCCGCGACTGTCAAGCTGCCCGGAACGCCTTTGCAAGGAGGTATTAAGCCGTTAATTCGCTCGGCACGTCTCGGTGCGCCAATCAAACTCGCCGGCAGCGGCGGTGACACATGGATTGCCGCATGGGCGGATGATGACAACCTTTATGTCACTTCAGACGATACCAGCGGTTTCGATAATGCGTGCGGCAAAAGCGCCAGCAACCTTGCTGTGAATCGTCTTACCGGTGCGATGCCTCCACAGCTTCGGGGCGAGACGGTCAACTGCATGAAGGTTTACGGCGTGGGTTCAGAGACAAAGAAGGAAGATGGGGGCATGTGGAAGGCGTGTGGGATCACGTGTGTCGATGGCGTTCTCTATATGGGAATTAGCCGCCAACTCACCTGCCCGACCGAACCGAATTTCATGTGGGAAGGGCGCTACAGCCCATTTCCGATTCAGGAAACGTGGGACTCGAGCATTATCAGCTCTTCCGATCACGGAAAGAGTTGGAGCAGCATGCCAGAACTCGGCCATCCAATGTTTGCGGGGCGGAGTTTCAGCACGCCATTTTTCGTTCAGCACGGAAAAGATGGCAAGGGGCAGGATGACTCCGACTCGTACATTTACGCCGTCTCGAATGATGGAGCTTGGAACAACGGCAACTGGATGACTCTAGGGCGCGTTCGACGCGATCGGATCCATCGACTAGATGTGAGGGATTGGGAGTTCACTCACGGATTCGATGATAAACAGCAGCCCATCTGGAAACCAAATCACTCGGGAGCTCTCTATATCTTTCGAGCGCCCGGGCAAACCAGCATGGCCGGTATTCACTACCTTGCGCCACTGCGTCGATATATCCTTCCCCAATGGCACTACACGCGTCTGGACGATCTCAATCGCAGGTGGGACGCTACGCGGTGGGACTTCTACGAAGCTCCCGCACCGTGGGGTCCCTGGACGCTCTTCTACTCCCAGAACTTTGAGCCGGAGGGTTGGTACAACCCCTCGATTCCTTCGAAATTCATTAGCAGTGATGGTAAAAGCATCTGGCTCTTTACAGCAGGCAACTTCATTCGCCCAGAATTAAACCTCTACGGGTTATGGATGGTTCCCATGACACTAGAGATCGCCTGACAGTCAGTAGGACGGACCGTCACCGTGATTGCGTGCGGCTGTTGTCCGCAATAACTCGATTAACAAGCTCAACCGGCGTTTGCCCATCGATACTCATGATGCAAACCGCCGAGAATTGGTTTGGCAGTGACGGGTGAATCTGCGAACAACTGGGCAGCTTGCCTGGAAGCTGGCGGAGTCTGTTGGAGTCGGTCAGGGCTGCCTGGTCCCAAAGAGCGGTGCAGCCGGCCACCATTGTAGTGACTCGCCCGCTCACCAAGGGTTCTCCGCAAGTGAGAAGCATTGAGTGGGATGACACAGTCCAGACATTCGCGGCGTATGGGTTCCGGATGAAAGTCGACCAACGCTGATCCTTGCTGCCACGAGGGCGCCAGGTTCGTTCGATGTATTTTCTAACCGTGCGTGGGGAGAGCCGAATCTGGAGCTTGAGCCAAAGTTCATCTGCAATCCGCTCTTCGCCCCAGGTCAGATTCTCGGCTGCCATTTGGCGAACTAACCGCCTCGCCTCTGCCGCCAGCGGTGGCCGCCCGACTGGTCTCGATTTCCAACGCCAGAATTGGCGGAATGCAGCTCGATGCCAGCCGATCAACGTGCCTGGCTTGACGATGATCAATGCGCCGCGCCACTCGAAGAAGCGAGCGAGCTTGGAGAACACGAATCGATCCGCAGCTGTCGTTACCGCGGCTTTTTTCTCGCGCTCTTGGAATAAAGCTAGCTGCTTACGCAAGAACAGATTCTCTGAAGCCAGCGCGGTCCGGCTACGCAACCCAGTACCACAGAAGCCGATGCAGTCGGAAACGACAATTTGTAACGTGACACTCAGCTTCGAAAGCTGTCGGAAGATGCTCAGCACTTGGCAATCGTCTCACGGCTATCCACTGATTCGAATACGTGATCACATTTTTGCGGACCACCTCAAAAGCAGCAACGGAACGCCTTTGTAACGAAGGTATGCCCGGCGGGAAATGCCCTGATCTATTCACCTACCTCGGCGGAATCTCCCGAAACCAGTTCGTGTGTGATTGCGGCAATGGCATCGCCGTTGACCCCGGCGGACAAGCCTATATAACAAGCCAAGCCAAATCTACCGATTTTCCGACCAAAGACGCGTTTCAGAATGCGTTCGCAGGCGGATTTGAGGACGCCTTCGTTACCAAATCCATCTACGATCTGGACATGGGTGCAGCGTTAAGCGCCGGGAGTAGCCTCGTAAAAATCGAGCTCCTGAGAATCGGCCTCGCCGGTGAGAACACGCAGTGGCCCAGCATGAAGCGGCATGACCACCGGACTGATCAGATTTTCGCTCGGCCGTGCAGAGCCAGGACTCGTAATAGCCGAGTAGTTTCCAAATGGCAGCGGGGTGCGCGGGTTCGTCTGACTTAAAATCGGGGTTCAGAGTGATCAACGGCCAATCACCTTTATAGCCATAGCGAAGAGCCTGTTCCATGATGGGGCGGATGCGTTCGAAAAGATAGTCGCGCATTATGGGTTCGGTGCCGTCGACCGGCTCTCCCTGTGAAACGATGGACCAACTCCGACCACTTCTTGGGTCGGTATACCAGAAAAGGCCTTACTCAATTGCAACTGGGAAGCCGATAAAGGGGCGCGCTCGATACGATCTGCCCAGCGGCCGTTGTACGGATAGCACAGTTGTGGGCGTCGTCAATCACGACCCGGCTTCCCGGAGGCGGAACCGGATAATCAGGCCGACTCAGAAGGCAGACGCCCCAAATAGTGCTGACCGCAATGGTGCGTTCGATTTACTTCAGCGTCAGAAATGAAGGCGTACCGCAAGCTGAATTACGCGGGGATCGAAAGCGTCGTTGATGACACCAAATCCATCATCGCTCCAGTTATTTTGGGGGTCTTTGAAATTCGTGTGATTGGCTATATTGAACGCTTCGCCGCGCACTTGGGCGCTGAATCTTCGGTGATTCGGAAGTTCTTCTGGAGACCAAAGTCGAGAGTGAAGAATCGCGGGCCCACGGCGACATTACGCTGCGAGTTGCCGGGCGTGTTGACCGGCTGCAATCGGAACGCATTGACGTCCAAGAAATGAAAGCGATCAGTGTGTGGATCGATCCCAGTATTTGGGTTACCTACACGATCGGGACGCAGGTCGCCGTCACCATTATTAATATCTAAAAAATTGATGTCCTGCCCAGTGATCGGATCCGTACCGCCCGGATCGAGCGAGACGTCGAGAGGCAATCCGGAACGAGCGGTGAAGATGTTCGAGACCTGCCATCCGCCGAGAAGAGCGTCCACGGCGCCATTCCAATTGCTGCCAAAGATGCGTCCGCGGCCGAAGGGCAGTTCATACACATTCGCAAAGGTAAAACGGTGACGCGGTACCTGGCGCATCGGGCCGAGTTCGCAGCGAAAGCAGTCGCGCTGCTGGGGTTCTGTATCAGAACCCCAAGCCCCGAACTCATCCAGGGCGCTGGCGTACGTGTAGGACGCAAGCGAATACCAGCCACGAGTAAACCGCTTGTCCAACTTGGCCTCAAGGGCGTTGTAGTGCGACCGCGCCACCGTCTTGCCTTCGTATATCTGCGCCCATTGCGGATAGGGGCGGTTCGCCGGAATACTGCCATCTACGCCGAAGTTTGATTGATTGGCATCGAAACTTCCGATTAGATGACTCCCCGAGTTGCCGACATAGGCGATCTCAAACGTAGCGGCCCCGGGGAGAAGCGTCTGGAGAGCGATATTCCATTGCTGCACTCGCGGCGTTTTCCAGTTCATGTCTTGAGCGCGGATTTGCAAATTACGGGTCTGAACATTGTTCAGTATGTCCGCGGGAATCGGATCCGAGGGGCGGATGGGTGGTGGGCCATTACCCTCGCGCGATAGGAAAACCGAGACGAGGTTCGGAGGATTGAGCGGCAGATTGATATCCGAACCGAAGATGTCTTCACCTGAATAGAAGAGCCCGTAGCCTACGCGTACCGAGAGACGATCGGGAACGGCTTGCCATGCGAGACCGAGGCGGGGTGCAAAATTCGTCGGATTGGTATTCACGAGATAGTCGCGGTCAGATTTGGCCTGAATCAATTGACCTTTCTGGAAATCGAAGTTGGCGTTACGGTAGGGGGCGACCCCATAGTACGGCGTCGTGTACTCGTAACGTAGGCCGAGATTGAGCGTGAGCGTCGGCCGAACTTTCCAGTCGTCTTGAACAAACGTAGCGACGGCCTGCTGAAGCTGTTCGATGATGGGCGCTGTTTGAATTTGGAAGGACTGTGTATCGCCGAGAAGCAGATCGGCGAGGCTATCACCCGTGTACTTGCCTGAGAACTGGTAGGCTGGGGTGCGACGCTGGATGTCCGCGAAAGAATTGTTTTTGGTGCGAAAATCGACACCCGTGCGAATGGAGTGTGCTCCCATGACGAGCGAAACCGTATCCAGATATTGGAATTCGACCGGTTTCTGGAACTGCGGCCGGAAATTACGGGTCCCAATGCTTTGGTAGTTATTACCAAGCGCAATCAGCGGCAGTCCGCCGGTCGCGGGCAAATTGGAAGGGATACCTTGAAACCCGAAAGCCGCGGCGGTTTCGCCGTTCGCTGTTGCGTTTGCAAACCGCGCATTCGTACCCTTGACGCCAAAACGGAAAACGTTGACGATTGAAGGAGAGAACAAGCGGGTCCAGGTACTTCCGATGCTTTGGTTCAAATTAAACTGCTCTCCCGTGCTGCAGGAGCCACAATCGGCGAGGCCCGTCAGAATCGGATCGCGAAAGATTCCCTGGCGCAGGTAGCTATATCGAAAGGCAAATTGATCTTTTTCGGAGAAGTAGTAATCGCTCTTTATATCGAATTTGTGGGTGTTCTCGGTGTTGTCACGGGTTGCGCCGTAATTGTCGAAGATGCGGCCCGAGGAATCTAGCGATCCGGAAAGATTCGGCGCCGGATAGAGGTCGATAAGTTTCTTGGATAGTGGATCGAACCGGTCGCTCGGAATCGTTTGGTTGGCAAACGGAGCGCCTGTGGTGGGATCTGTGACGCTAAGAGGAAAGATTCCGTTGTGCTCGTCAAGTGTGGGCACGGTGGTGATGTACGAGGTATTGGAGGTGAGGCGAAAGCCCTCATAGTCGCCGAAGTAGAACAGCTTGTTCCGAACGATGGGTCCGCCAATCGTGCCTCCGAACTGGTTCCAGCTTAACGGCCCCGGCGGCTGGCCATTCGCGTTGTTGGTCCAGGAATTAGCAGCTAGAGCCTCGTTCCGATTGTAGTACCAGCCCGAGCCGTGGAGGGCGTTAGTTCCGGATTTTAGCGAGACGTTAACGACCGCTCCCGCGCCACGTCCAAACTCGGCGGAGTAGCTGTTGGTCTGAACCCGAAATTCATCAATCGCGTCAGGGGAGGGCTGGACCACCTGTGACGAGAGAGACTGCGCATTTGTCGTGCCTTGATTGTTATCGAAACCATCGAGAAGAAAGTTGTTCTGAGTCTGGTAATTGCCGTTTGCGACGAACCAGCCCGGCCCTCGAGTAACCGGGTTAAGATCGGTCGCGACGGTTACGCCCGGAGCCAACAAAGCCAGCTCAGTGTAACGACGCTGCTGCAGAGGAAGCTCGACCGCCGCTCCGCCTTGTATGACCTGGCCGACCGAACCCTCTTCCGTTTGCAAGGCAATTGCGTTCGCTTCGACGGTGACAGTTTCGGCTACCGAACTAGGCTGGAGCGTTACGCGCTCAAACCGCCTATCGGCCACGTTCAGCACGATTCCGGTAAGCCGCACTTCGCGAAATCCTCTGGCAGTCACGACAGCAACGTAGCGACCGCGCGGAACAGGAGTAAACACAACGTGCCATCGTTATCGCTGGTCTGGGCAAGCGACACATTAGTGTCCTGGTTCGTGAGCGTTACCGGGGCTCCCTGAACGATGGCTTGGCTCGAATCTTGTACCAGGATTTTCAGCTCGGCCGATTCTGTTTGAGCGAAGCAAGAGCTGAAGGTGACGAGCGCGATGACTGAAAGTAGAAACCGATTGACGTGCCTAGTGAACATTATGGTGAGGTTAGCAAGTTTACATTGAAGTCTGATTACGACGATATTTCTCCCCAGTTACTTGCGGGGAGACGCCGGACGAAGTAGGCCTCGACGAGATTGATTACTACCGAAATTTAGCCGAATGGATTTGCTTTTAGAATGTTTACACTCGGCAACTATCTCGCACAGAAGAGTGAGAAGCGTAAGTGAACTGGATGCCGTCACGCTTGGTTCCAACGGGTCGGGGCGACGGGTGCCACTATGGCGAGAGGTGGCGGAGTGCCCCCTGGGCTTGCTGCAGCATTGGGCCAAAATGTTTCAAATATCCCAAGGGCTTCCGTGTAACTCTTTTCCGTGCGCTCCTCGCGAGTGATCCACCGAGGATGGTTTAAATAGAAGAATGTCACGAATTTCGAGTGGTAAGGCAGCTCTTGGCGCAGGGCTCTGGCTGCAAGGATTGCGTAGTCCGGATGGTATCCGGCTTGGGCTGCAGCCCGCAAACCAAGCCGATCAGCCTCGTTTTCTTGGTCACGCTCGATTTTCTTTTCGGTTATATACCAGGCTACTTTGTATGCAAGTGCTGATCGAGGGTCCTGGGAGCGCAGTCGACGGTATTCGGCCTCAAAAGCAACGCGTCTCAGATAAGTTTTAGCAGCATGCTGCATACAATTGTGCGCCATCTCATGACCGACAACGAAGGCTAGGATTCCCCCATTGTTTTGCACAACCCGAACCAGGCCGTTGAAGACATATACCAGACCTGCGCCCCCCGACATAGCGTTAACAATCGGTTCTCCAAGGTAGAAAATTCGTGGCGGGAAAGCATATCGACTGAAATACGACGTCCGTGCGATCCTTTCAGCAATGTTTTTAAGTTGTTTATCGATCTCTGGGTCAGGGATAATGACCGTCGAGCTGAGAATCTTTTGGTTGCGATCTACCGCGAGCCGCTGATCAACTTCATCAAGTCGCGACAACTGCCCGTAACTAAAGCCGGATGTGAACAGCAGCACGCACACCATGTGCGAGAGCAAGTTTCTCATTTGGGATGCCCGTGTGCTTTCCGCGTCGTCAAAGGTAACATTCGTCACGTCACTTTGTCTCGAAGCCAGAACGGTTGGAAGGGATTAAGCGTAGCACCTTTGAAGGACAAGTACAATCTGGGTTTCGCCCCATTACCTTTAAGACCCGGTAGCCTGATTCTCCTCAGCTTAAGTGCCTTCCCGACGGCGATGGTAAAGCGTGATCACTAGCCCCGCAATGGCATTTAGAACCATGACCGAATTCGTCACGATGTAAACAGGCAGTCCGAGTAGGATGCTGTACGTGAGAAATCCCAGAGCGGAGGCAAGCTCTCCTATGAAAAGCCACTTTGAAACGCCCCCGGCTCGTGCCATCGCGAAATTGCTTGTAAACCTGCTGGCCGATTGTGACCAGGAGAATGCATGAACTGATCCAGCCGATGATGTCAGGCATACTTGAAGCCTATCTAGTG
>JBJMGM010000034.1:0-22941 GCA_045807905.1 Bryobacteraceae bacterium
TGGCGCGCTTTCCAAAGGCCACGCCCGAGCAGTTGAAGGAAGCCCATGCTTACGCGTACGGTGGCGCAATTATTCAAGACATAGGCTTTTACCCGCATGGAAATGGTTATTTCAGCGACTTAACACACTATGCGCGCGCCGGGGACTCCATCCTCGCCCCCATCTCCGAATCGCAAAACCTGAATGAGTTCGCCTTTGCGCTAGGCTCGTTATCGCACTATTTCTCGGATAACGATGGACACCGGCTCGGAACGAATGTGGCCGAGCCAATCCTTTACCCGAAGTTACGGCGCAAGTTCGGAGGCGTGATTACGTATGAGGACAAGCCTTCCGCTCACCTCCAGACGGAATTTGGGTTCGACGTGCTGGAGGTGGCAAAGGGAAACTTCGCGCCAGAGGCGTATCACGATTTCATCGGCTTCAACGTCGCCACGCCGGTGCTCGAAAGAGCTTTTCGCGACACGTACGGTATCGATCTGAAAACCTTATTTCCCGATTTCGGTCGCGCCATAGGATCGTACCGACGGGCAGTGAGTGACACAATACCTTTGGCAACGCGTGTCGCCTGGGCCCAGCATGAGGATGAAATCCGAAAGGCGCGTCCGGGAATCACGCGAAAACGATTCCTGTACATCATGAGTCGCTCGAGTTATGAGCGCGATTGGGGAAAGCAATACGACCGACCGTCCTTTTGGGATCGCGTTCTGGCGTTCTTTTTTAGGTTCTTGCCACCAATCGGTCCTCTGAGAGCGCTGCGTTTCAAGACCCCCACGCCGCACGTTGAGCAACTCTTTATGCGAAGTTTCGACGTGGCAGCAACGGCATACCGCGGCAAACTCGATGACGTGCGTAGGGGCGCTCCCCGGCTCGAGAACACGAATTTCGATCTGGGCGTGCCCGCGCCGCCCGGTGGTTACAAACTTCAGGATGATACGTACGCATACTGGCTCGACGCGCTGGCCCAAGCGAACTTTCGAGGCTTGAACCCGCCCATCACCGAGACGTTGCTCAGGTATTACGGAAACCTGAACGCCCCGCTACACTCCAAACGGCATAAAAGCCGCTGGAAACGGCTTTTGGCTCAGTTGGACAGACTTAAGTCCGAAGTCGGCATGCCTCAGGGCCGCGACTCCCCGGAGTAGTGGCCCTATGCTCTTTGTACTTTTCTGGCAGAACAATCACTTCGGTTTGTGACCATATAGTTGGGTTCTTTTTTTGTTTAGAATCGTGAGTTCTCGCACGAGCTTCAGAACTCGAGTACTTGTGGCGCTCTGGCTCGTACTCGCGATTGTACAGCCGTGTCTCGGTTACTCCGTGCTGGCTCATGAAGCAGTTGTCGATGCTCTATGGGATGTGAGTTTCAAGCCTATCCTGCTCGCGCGTTTCCCGAATGCGACAGCGAAAGACCTGAAGGAAGCGCACGCGTACGCATACGGCGGGGCCATCATTCAGGATCTGGGTTACTATCCTCACGCCAACGCACGATTCAGCGACATCACTCATTATTTGCGAACCGGGGATTTCATTGCCGCTTTGATAGCCGAATCTCAAAATGTGGATGAGTTCGCGTTCGCTCTTGGAGCGCTCTCTCATTACATGTCCGACATTGACGGACACCGGCTAGCCACGAACCCGGGAGAGGCAATGCTGTATCCCAAGCTAAAGCGCAAGTATGGCCCTGTGATCACGTATGAAGACAATCCTGTGGCACATCTTCAAACCGAATTTGGGTTCGATGTGCTCGAAATTGCCAAGGGCAACTTCGCTCCCCAAGCCTATCACGACTTCATCGGTTTCAACGTAGCAACATCAGTTCTCGAAAGAGCTTTCTTCGATACCTATGGCCTCGAGCTGAAAGATCTGTTTGACAACTTTGATCGCACGGTCGGCTCGTATCGCCGAGCCGTAAGCAAAACCATTCCCAAAGCCACACGCGTTGCGTGGGCAATCCGAAAAGACGAAATCGAGCGGTTGGCGCCGGGCATGACACGCGGAAAATTCCTGTACACAATGGAGCGGTCAAGCTATGAGCGTGAGTGGGGCAAACAGTACGATCACCCTTCGGCGGGTGAGCGCACCCTCGCAATGTTCTTGAAGTTGTTGCCGCCTATCGGGCCGCTCAAAGCGCTCAGATTCAAGCTGCCCACGCAAGATGTCGAGAACCTGTTTGCGCAAAGCTTTGATCGTTCTACCACGCAGTGTCGCGCGACCGTAGGCGTGGACAAGATCAATGCCATGCATCTTGAAAACAAGAATTACGACGTAGGGGTCATCACTCCAGCCGGTGTTTACAGACTCGATGACGATACTCATGCGTACTGGTTGAACCTGCTGGCGCAGAAAAGCTTTGCAACCGTAACGGCGCCAATCAGCGACGATTTGCTGAGCTATTACAGGGACCTGAACGCGCCCCTACATACCAAAAAACGGGCCAAGGATTGGAAACGCCTGCTGACCCAGTTAGAGGGGCTGAAATGCATTCAGAGCCCGGAACGAACTGTCGGGTCTAAGACGTCCGCCGTCGCGCGCTCACTCACACCGTAACGCCACGACCGGATCCGCCTGTGTTGCTCTCCGCGCTGGAACATAGCACGCGAGCACTGCAATGACGACAGCGCCCAGTGAAACGACCGCAAACGTAACTGGATCGGCTGGGCTCACCTCATACAAAAGGTTACCCAGAATACGAGCGAGTGCCAGTGCGCCTATTACGCCGATCCCCACGCCCAGCATGGTGAGTCTTACTCCTTGCGTGAGCACCAACCGCAGAACGTCCCAGGACTGTGCTCCGAGCGCTATGCGCATACCAAACTCATGCGTTCTCTGGGTTACGGAATAGGAAATCACTCCGTAGATTCCGATTGCGGCCAGCGTCAGTGCCAGGGCCGCGAACATTCCGACCAGAAAGAGACCGAAGCGCGGCGTGGCGACGGAAGCATCCGCGATCTGATCCATAAGGCGGATATCAGCAACTGCCAGTGCCGGGTCAAGCCGCCGCACTGCTAGCCGAAGCTGACTGACAAGCATCGCTGGATCGGAGTCGCTGCGGATGACAACAGAAAGATCCGAACTCGGCTGCTGCTGCAGGAAGGGCCACCAAAACGCGCTTTCTGCGCCTTTGCTATTGGGCGCGTCTTTCACGTCACCGACGATACCGACGATCGTCATCCAGTCCTTCTCTTTGGGCGAATCGCTGAACGCAATTCGTTTTCCTAGCGCATCAGCATGCGGCCAGTACCGCCGAGCCATGGTTGTGTTGACGATCAGCACCGAGGGGGCGGCTTTGTTGTCCCGCTCGGTGAAAAATCGTCCGCCAATGAGCGGAATTCCAAGCGCGCGAAAGTAATCCGGAGTGGCGGCATGGTATCTGGCGTGAGAGTCTTCATTGGGCGCCGGCTTCTTGCCTTCGACCGTCCAGCCACCCGCGTTCTCGTCGTAACCTGTCCACGGCAGGTCGGTACCTGCACCCGCAGCTTGTACGCCGCGGATTGAGCCCAAATTCTCCACAAGCTGGTCGCTGAAGTGGGCCACGGCGTCGCCCGGCTTATATTGCGCACCGGGCAGTGAAACACTTGCCGTCAGAACGTGTTGAGTCCGGAAGCCCGGGTCGGTTTGCAAAAGCTTCACGAAGCTGCGCAACATCAGCCCCGCGCCGATGAGAAGAACGCAGGCAAGGCTCACTTCGCTAACAACCAGAACGTTGCGTAACCGAGCGTGGCTCCCGCTAGTAGTTGAACCCCGTCCGCCTTCACGAAGACGTTGTTGGAGATCCGTTCGTGATGCCTGTACTGCCGGAGCAAGTCCAAAAAGAAGTCCCGTCAAAACTGCTAAAAGCAACGTGAAGATAAAGACTGCAGCATCCACATGGATGGCATTCGCACGGGGGAAGGTCGCGGGCAATAGGGACACGAGGCTCCGGACGCCCGCAATTGCAATCGCAGCACCCAAAGAGCCGCCTAGAAGGGCAATTACTAAGCTCTCGGCAAGCATCTGGCGAATCAGCCGTGACCTGCCGGCGCCAAGCGCCGACCTGACCGCGATTTCACGTTGCCGTGCTGTCGCCCTCGCCAACAGCAGATTCGCGGCGTTCGCGCATGCGATTAGCAGCACCAGAGCGACTGCTCCCAGCAATACCAAGAGCATGCGCTGGGCCGGCCCGACAATTTCGCGGTAAAGCGGGGTCACCAGCACGCGCCAGCCTGTGTAGGTTTTGGGGTGCTCGTGCTCGAGTTGCGAGACGAGCAAATTCATTTCCGCTTGTGCCTGGCCGGGACCAACGCCAGGCTTGAGTCGTCCGATGCCTTCGAGGTAATGAGATCCGCGGTTCTCGGAATTGCCTTCGAATGTAAAAGGCCACCACACATCGACTGTGTCGCCGTACGCGACCGCATGATATACATTCCCCGGATGATCTACGCCGGGCGGCATCACGCCCGCCACTGTGAATGGTTGGGAATCGAGTATGATTTTTCCACCTACGATATCGGGAGCGGCCGAGAACCGAGTCCGCCACAGCCGGTCGCTCAGAATGACAAGACGTATGTTTCCAGGCAACTCATCTTTGGCGGTGAATTCCCGGCCGCGCGCCGGACGGATACCAAGCGCGCGAAAATACCCTGCGGTCACTCGAAAACCGGCAAGCCGGACGGGCTGGCCTGAGCCCGAAAGCTGCAAATCGCCTCGCGTAAACGCGGCCAAGCACTCGAAAGAGCGATTGCGATGCCGAAAATCCAGAAAGTCGAAGGGATTTAGCGGGAACTTCGGATACGTGTCACTGCTAAAGAACACCCTGACAATCCGATCCGCATGCGGATACGGGAGCGGCCTGAGCAAGACACCATTGATGACACTGAAAACGGCACTGTTCGCTCCGATACTCAGCGCAAGCGTAAGCACAATCACCACTGCAAAGCCGGGGCTCTTTGCAAGCGTCCTTACCGTGTAGCGCAGATCTTGCCACAGGTTCTCAATGTAATCCGTACGACGCATCGCGCGACATTCCTCCTCAATTTTGGTGACGCCCCCCAGTCGCCTTAGTGCGGCGAAGCGCGCTTCTACCGGCGGCATGCCGAGCGCTATGTTCTCTTCAATCTGTTGATGGAGATGAAAATGTAGCTCTTTATCGAGTTCCTGCTCAGCCCGGCTTTTGCGTAAGACTGACCGGAGCCGCATGTTAAAAATGCTCCAGTAACGTCGAACCTGCAACCTCCGCCTCCGTTATGCGATCCGTACCACCAGGCTCACTGCGTTTGACAGGCGCTCCCATTGAGCAATCTCTTTTTCAAGTTGGGAGCGGCCAGCTTTCGTCAATGTGTAAAACTTTGCTTCCCGGCCGCTCTCGGCGATGCGCCATTCGGAGCGGATCCAGCCCTGCTGCTCCAAGCGATGCAGCGCGGGATACAGCGCACCTTGGGTGACTTGCAGCACGTCATCGCTGACCTGCTGTATGCGTTTTGCGATGGCCCAGCCGTGTTTGGGCTCGAGTGAGATCGTCCTCAGGATGAGCAGATCCAGCGTGCCTTGGATCAAATCAGACGGCCTGCTCATACCTAAGTTAATTACAATAGCTCGCGACCCCACCGGGAGTCAAGGGAATATCCAGTCTAAAGCGGGAACGCCTTCTCTAAATCGAGCTGCGCATGGGAGGTCTTGGGGTGTATCGGCGTCACACGAAGACGATCATTTATCTTGGCCAGATCGATCAAGTGTTCGAGGCGCGGGCTACAACACGCAGTTGGAGCACAATACGTCCAGTGCTGCGGATTTTGAAGCGCACAAGCGGGCAATCAACGGAAGAGGCCCGTTCGACGGCTTATCGAAAAGCGGCAAGGATGACCTGCTCCGCGGCGAGCAGCCGCTCCAACTCCGCGAAGCACGACGAGGACCTCGAGAACAGAGTTAACCGACGAAGATTAGCTCTTGGTGGCCGACCGAGCGGAATTTAAGAACCTGGCGGCATCTTCGGTCACATCCTCTTCTGGATCGGGGGAAGTGTACGCTTCGCCCACGTCGGAGCGCGCACTAAAGTATGGCGCAGAGATACACGTGCGTCTGGAGGTTGTTGATGGTCTGCTTTCATATTGAACAGGCGCTCGGCTGAGTGGCTGTCTTAAAGATAAGCCCAAGCAGGCGCCGAAAAGGTACGATAAAACATATAGTAGCGAGGGCAGGCGAAATATGAAACACATGGCAGCGGTTCTTCTTGGATTCGGGTTAGCGGCGACTGCCTCGGCGGCGAACGAAGACCCACAGCGCCTGCAGGCTGCCGGGCAGGTGATAGACGAAATCATGCAGGCCCCAGATAAGGGCATCCCGTCCAACCTCTTTCAAAAAGCGCACTGTGTCGTAGTAATCCCTAGCATGAAGAAGGCCGGCTTTATCTTTTCCGGCAAATACGGAAGAGGCTTTGCGGTATGCCGTAAATCGGGTGGCGGCTGGACAGATCCGGCAGGCATGCGAATCGAAGGCGGCGGGTTCGGGCTTCAAGCCGGCGGCTCGGCCACCGACGTGGTGCTGCTGGTCATGAGCAAGAAAGGGGCGGACGGTTTGCTTGCCAGCAAATTCACACTGGGGGGTGAAGCTTCGGTGGCCGCCGGCCCGGTCGGCCGAGATGTTACTGCCCAAACGGATGCCACCATGCGGGCTGACATCCTTTCCTGGTCGCGGTCACGAGGAGTCTTCGGCGGCGTTTCGCTGCAAGGCGGAACGCTCCGCCCTGATAACGATGCCAATAGGGGTCTGTACGGCGAAAACGTCAGCAGCAAAGATATTCTCAAGGGCACTATAGACAAGCCGCTCACTCCCGATCTTTACGTCGATAAAGTGGAACAATACGGCGGCAACCAGGAAGTGAAGTAATCGCAACCGGAGCCTCCCCGGTATGGTGAAGGAACTCAAACAGGATCACTAACCATTCGGCTAGATGAGACGGTTAACGTCTCGCACTGCCGAATCCACGTTTCCGCCACTCGGACATGTTGGACAAGTGAATCCAGATTGTTTCCGGATTGCTGTCGTATAACGGCTAACCGGAAACTGACCGCAAGCCGACTTGCAGGTACCTATGCTGAGCGGGTTGCGGTGCGTCTCGGAAGGCGAACCGAAGTAGCGCCCGTATTCCTTGCCGCCGTCTGCGGCCAAAAGCTGAAATTGACAGTAGGCGTGCCCTGGTCGGCAGAATGCGGCTGCGGCGGTGGTGAGAACGCGCAGGATCTCGGCAGCTGCGCACTTCGTGCTGTTAGATAAACGAACAGCAGCCCTGGCGGTCCGCAGGGGTCGCTCTATGACTAGCCCGCGACAGGAGCACGTCAATGTGTTGACGCTCACGAATTTTCGGGACAATGATTTTGTGTGATTAAGTGGTGAGCCGTTTCAACTTAGCCGCCCGGCCCAGAGTAGTGCGCCAGAGCGGGCCCATGGCGCTGGATTTGAAATTCATTTTGGGAGAGTGCATATGAACGGTTGGGAAAGCCTGGTCGCGCATCTTTTTGTGTTGCGCTTCCCATCTTCACTTCCTTACTGCTCCCACTCTTTCCCATTCTCGCGCTCAAATTCGCCAGACCATTGCTCGCAAACCTGCTCGACCTGAATGGATTGCAGGCAGTAGCGGTCACCGTCACCGCGTGTGTAACGTCATGGACAGCTCTGATAACGGCGTGGATGGTTGTCTCTTATGGACCCGCACGGTACGAGTTTAAAGCTGTAAGCGTCCTGTCAATCCCAGAAATACCTCCGTGGAAGATGTTTGTGCTCGCTTGTCTACTGACACTACCGTTACTCGCCAGTGCTGGCTTTTATTCGGTGCGGGAGCTTGCGACGACGCGGGTTCGTTTTTTGGCGGGCGTCGCCGGCGGCTATTCAATCGCCGCCCTTTTAGCCCTATCCGGGTGGCTCGCCCTTCGATGGGAATCCGGCATCCGCAAGCATTGCTCCGTTTCTCCACGGCTATTTAGACAAAACGGGTAACGTGCTTCCCGGTCAACGAGTGGTAATCACCGGATTTCTTATGTCACTCGTGGTCTATTTTGCGATCGGCTTTGGTCACTACTTCCGCTTGCGGTATCTGCGAAACATTCCTTCATTGGCTTATGTGCTGTTGCTCTTTACCGTTGCTTGTTGGACATTGACCGGCTTATCCTTTTTCTGCGATGCCTATCGCCTGCCCGTGCTTGCTTATGTGACGGCTACTGCTCAGGTTTCCCGATCGGATCACTTTTACACCATAGTCCGAGGTGTCGAGGCACAAATGCCCGGCCCTCCCGAAGTTCTCCGCGCCACAGGCGCTGGCTCGGTCATTCTTGTTGCCTGCAATGGCGGTGGAATTCAGTCGGCAGCTTGGACGGCCAAAGTCCTCACAGAGCTAGATAGGTATAGCAGAACTGTCCCGGGATTGTCTAAAGAACTCTTCGCAAAATCGGTTCGTGCGATTAGTTCAGTTTCGGGCGGCAGCGTGGGCGCAATGCATTTTGCAGCCGCATATCAGAAGGATGGGGGTTTGCCAGGAACCAATAACAGTCTTGACAGTGTGATCTTAGGGGCGGAAGCCTCGAGCCTGAACGAGATTGTCTGGGGTTTGGTGTACCCGGATCTGTGGAGAACGCTCACTCCTTTTCGTTGGACGAGATTTTCCGATCGCGGTAATGCTCTCGAGCGGTCACTCATCCGCGCACTCCCATGTGCGGGTGAGCGCCTGGGTACCTGGCGCGAGATGGTCGCTTCGGGAGAACGGCCGGCGAATTTATTCAACGCTACGCTTACCGAGAGTGGCGGGCGTTTTCTGATTACGAACGCCGATTTCCGGAAGCCCCACGAAGCTTGTTCGCAGTTCTACGGTCTTTATAAGGGCTGGGATCTCGCGGTCGTTACCGCAGCGCGACTTTCCGCGACATTTCCCTTCATCACGCCAGCCGCGCGCCCGGACGATACGTCTGTTGCTCCCTTTCACGTCGTCGACGGCGGCTACTACGAGAACTATGGCATGGCAACCTTGGCGGAGTGGCTTTGGGAGGGAATAGAAACTGAGGGAAATCCTATCCGTCGAGTCCTTGTACTCCAAATAAGAGGTTTCCCTCCTGACCCACCTGATCGTCCGATCGCAAACGCGGATGGTTCTACCAGCTCTACGCACCGCTTGAAACCATGATTCACGCGCGCAGTTGTGGGCAGCTCGCTCACAATGACATCGAATTCGATCTCCTAAGAAAAGTGTGTCTTCAGAATGGAGTCGAACTCGATACGGCGATTTTTCAGTTCAAGGCTGAAAAGGAGACCCCACCGCTCTCGTGGCATCTCACAAATCGGCAGAAGAAGGCGATAGACCTTGGTTGGGAACAAGTCGACCCAGAAGGCTGTGATAAACTCCGACGCTTTCTTCAGAACACCCGAGACAATATGCAGGCGCGCGCCGGTTCGTAAAAAACGAACCATTTGCCCATTCACGGTTCGAAAGGCGACCCGTTCGGAGTCTAATCCAACCCGTAGCCTGTTCTACAGACGAGTGCCGCGCTGTCGAATCGATCCGTCTGGATTTGGGGGCCTGTGAGGTCTGCACCGTCACGAGTTCGACAACTGGGAACGACGCCTCGCGGCACGTGCGAATGTGGAGCGTACGCCGCATAGAAATGCCGCATGCCGAAACATAGAATGGCGGGTATGAAAAAAAGAATTGCCACGTCGGTTGACTTGACGCGGCTTGGG
Source organism: Bryobacteraceae bacterium (assembly GCA_045807905.1). Classification (GTDB taxonomy): domain Bacteria; phylum Acidobacteriota; class Terriglobia; order Bryobacterales; family Bryobacteraceae; genus Bog-105. Next base: position 9,697 of record JBJMGM010000034.1, read on the forward strand.
CTCTTTCTTCGTTTGGTTGGGTCCTCAACAACATATCAGCTTTCCCCCCGGAGCCCTGGTTTATTCGGCGCTTTTGTCCTACTGGTTTTAGTTCCATGTAGCGTCGCGTTTGCACAACGTGCATCGATGCGTCCGCAGAGCAGCGAAAAAATGCGGCGTGACATTGCTGCGCTGTATCAACAGCAAGGTCGCGTGCGGTCGATCTCCCGAGCAACTCTCAGTCCGGACGCGCTGCGGGTTGCCTGGAGTGTTAGCGGATCGCCGGCCGGGAATCAGTCCATTTACGTGGCGAGCGTGCAGCAGCCGGATAAAGCTATGCGCATTACTGCAGGTCAGGGCAGCCGATCCTGCAACGAAACTGAACCAACTTGGTCCAGGAATGGAAATCAGCTAGCCTTCCTTTCGGACTGTGCCACTCCGGGCCAGGCACAGCTATTTATTCAGGATCTGAACCCGGATCTGCTTCAACTCCGACAGCTCACGCGCCTAGCCGGTTTTCTCTCACACCCGCAATGGTCGCCAGATGACGAGGACATATCACTGCTGTTCGTCGAACGTGCAAGCAGAGCACCGACTCCCATGGCGGCTGAAAACAGAACAGTTGGCGTCATCGATGATCTTAGAAATGCCGATGTCCAGCGTCTGATCGTCGCAAATGTGCACAGCGGGGTGACGCGGCAGGTGACTCCGGCCAGTCTGTACGTGTTCGAGTATGATTGGTCGCCTGATGCGCAAAGCTTTGCGTTCATCGCATCTCCTCCACCTGGAGACGACAACTGGTACATTGCAGAACTTTACACGCAGCCGCGAACAGGGCCAAAGCCGATATCGGTCTATAAACCGAGCCTGCAGATAGCCATGCCCCGTTGGTCGCCGGACGGGAGGTGCATAGCGTTTATCCAAGGTCTGATGAGCGATCAGGGTGGTACGGGCGGTGAAATATATACTCTGTCCGTGACGGGCGGCCAAGCTCGAGATTTAACACCTGGGCGGCTATCGTCACCGGCGTGGTACACCTGGCTGTCGGATGAAGAGATGCTCTTCACGGAATTTGTCGGGGGATCCACTGCAATCACGCGTCTCGATGTCGTACACGGCACAGCAAAGATTTTGTGGCAAGCTGCGGAAACGGTTCGGTCCGGCCCGGAGGAGACTAGTCTCTCCGTTTCTAGACGCGGACTTCCGTTGCAAATGGCGCTGATTCGTACCTCGTGGTCGATGCTTCCCGAGGTATGGGCCGGCCCACTCGGAAACTGGAGGCAGCTGACTCACGTTAACGTGGCAGTCGATCTCTCGCTTCCGAAATTTGAAAACCTTTCGTGGAGATCTGGGGCGTTCAATGTACAGGGGTGGCTCCTTTTTCCGAAAGGCTATGACCGTGAGAAGCAGTATCCAATGCTAGTGGCAGCACATGGGGGACCGGCCTGGATTGCGACGCCGAACTGGAGAGCCGCGGACTTCAACACCACCCTGTTTACGAAGTTCGGCTACTTCGTTTTTTTCCCAAACGTGCGTGGAAGCTACGGGCAGGGGGAGAGGTTCACGCAAGCCAATCGCCGCGACTGGGGATTTGGCGATCTGCAGGATATGCTCGCCGGAGTCAATGCGGTTTTGAAGCAGTATGCAGTAGATAACAACCGTATCGGCATACTGGGTTGGAGCTACGGCGGCTCTACGGCAATGATGGCCATTACGCAAACCAACCGCTTTCGCGCGGCGGTAGCCGGCGCGGGCGCCGCGAACTGGCAAAGTTACTACGGCCAGAACTCAATTGATAAATGGATGATTTCCTACTTTGGTGCGTCGGTTTATCACGATCCGGAATCCTACGTACGGTGCTCGGCAATAACTTACATCAAGAACGCAAAGACACCCACCCTAGTGCTGGTGGGCGAGCGGGATGGAGAAGCACCGCCTGCACAATCACTCGAATTTTGGCACGCGTTGAAGGATCTGGGCGTGCCCACCCAACTCGTGATCTATGCCGATGAGGGGCACAACTTCTTTAAACAACCCGACAGGATCGATGTCACTCTCCGGACGTTGGAATGGTTCGATAAGCATATGCACGCGAGATAATTCCAATTCATCGCCGCAGGTTCCTAACATCGCCAAATGCTGGCTGGTCCTCGAATCGACACAACCCCGCCGCATTCATTTAAATATTTCGGAAATGCTCCTCTGCTCTCGCCGCATTAGTAGCACTCTGCTTCGCGATTTGAGCACGCGTCTTTTGGGCCTTCGGCAACGAACCCTGCGGGACTCAGCCTTCTCGGGCCACTGCTCACGTCATCTATTCGGGCAGATTGCTCGGCGATTCCGTTCTGACATTGAAGTGAATAAATGACTCCCAACGACAACTGTGCTTTCCCACAATCGGGATCTGTTTCTACCCGCCCTCTGAAAAATTCTGTCCCGTTTCATTGAGGCGCATATTTGCGTATGCCTCAGCGCTCTTTTCCAACCATCTTTGCGTACTCGCGCCCGAAGACATGCTGGCGATTATAAGCGCGGTCGTGCGGATCGAGCTTTTTCGGCGAGATAGTTTCCGTAGAAGCAGTTTGTACGAATTGACGGCTGTCATGACCGGGATCTGAAGCTTGGTTGCGATTGCCCGCCGTGACATTCCTTTTCATCTCTGAGCCGCAGAAGTTCATCGCACCGGAAGATTCGTTTTGGACGGCCTATTACTTTGCCGCTCCGATAGCACCAGACCAGCCGCCGCTTCGACGCGTCTGATCTGCGAAAAGAGAGACGTGCTGCGAGTGACGAGGTAGCTCACAACGTACAGTGCTAGTCTCCTATCACTTGGATGGCCACCATTGTGATATCGTCATTCAAATCTTCACCCGGCCCGCAACCTGACCACTCAGACAACTCCTGAAGCAGTCGGTCAGCCAACTGATCTGCTGTAGCGTGTTTCTCCTCTATTAGAAATTGCCGGAAGCGCTCGGTGCCAAACTCAACATCTGAGGGGTTCGTGGTTTCGGGGATTCCGTCTGTGTAGAGCAAACCCCAGTCACCTGGCGCAAGAGGACACTCTATAGAAGAGTAGACCGCAGTGTTGAACGTCCCGAGAAAGAAGCCATTTTCGAGCACATCCCGCACGCCGGCTGATGACCGTCCCCAGAGCAATAAGGGAGGATGCCCCGCGCCCGCGTAAGTGAGGGTGCGCTTCGACATATCGATATACGCGTAGGCTGCCGTGACATAGTAGTGCTGGAACTTTCCGCACAGTGCTTGATTCAAGCCTGATAGCACTTGCGCTGGATCGGCCGCATGCGCCACCTGGGCCGCCAGTGCAATCTTAAGCATGGAAGCGATGAGAGCCGCGGGTGCGCCGTGCCCAGATACATCCGCAACCAATATGCCGAGGTGTTTCTCGTCCACGACAATGAAGTCGTAGAAATCGCCAGCGACTGCGCTCATCGGGATGTATCGCGCAGCGATGTCCAGGCCCTGAATTCGTGGCATTTTGTCCGGCAGAATGGACAATTGGATCTGTCGAGCTGTCTCCAGTTCCTTCTGGATCGCGAGCAACTGCAACGCGAGCTGTTGCCGTATCCCGCGAAGCACCAGATGCGTGTGCACCCGCGCCTTTACTACCGGGGCGGAAAAAGGCTTGTGAATGTAATCCACTGCACCGACGTCGAACCCCCGCGTCTCATCCTCGATTTCCCTCTGACCAGTAAGGAAAATGACGGGTACATCTCTCATTTCCCTGTCCATTTTCAAACGGGAGCAGACTTCATACCCATCCATATCGGGCATCACGACATCGAGCAGGATCAGGTCGGGTCGCGGAGCAACTTTCATCAGTTCCAATGCTTTTGCGCCGTTTGTGGCGACGCGGACTTTGTATGTGTCCTTTAGAATCGAACTCACGATTTGGATATTGGAAGGAGCGTCATCGACTACCAGCACAGTCTTCTTCTGATCGACTTCCTTCATTGGCTGCTCCTTACTTCTTTTGCAAACGTCCCGCGAGTTCGTCCAGCTTCATTAGCGCCGCCTCGAAATCGAAGTTGTTTATGGCTTCACTCAGGGCGTCAAGGTATGGCTTCTCGACAACGCCGTCGACTGCGCCCCGCAGACTCTCAAAGGCGTCTTGGGCATCGCCGTCACTGGCCTGAAGCAAGGCTTTGAGGCGGCCAATGGCGAGGTTCGCGTTTTCTCGATTCAAGGGCGCTGTGGGCACTTCCGCTGGCCTCGCGGCTGCCGAGTCGTTCAGTGCTTGTTGGATCGCGGTGACTTGTACGCGCAAGGCGATTGCGAACTGATCTAGAACGGCCGGAACAGAACCCGATTCCTCGCGTAGGACCTTCTCCAATTTTTGTGCTGCGGACTGAACTTCTGTGATTCCCAAATTGCCGGCAACACCCTTCACAGTGTGGGCAATGCGCTCGGCAATATTTCGGTCTCCGCTTTCGAGGGCCGCTGATATTTGTGTAGCGGTGCCAACTTGCTTCGCAGCAAACTGCGATAGCAGATTGCGGTAGAGCTGTCCGTTCCCCGCCAAGCGTTTGAGGCCATCGGCTAGGTTGACGCCCGCGATGCGCGGCGGAAGCACCTCGCCGAGTTGCGTGGGCGATGCCGGCGTCGGCTCGGAGGCGGGCTTAGATTTGGGCTTAGCCCACCGCAGCAGAGTAGAAAACAGAGTATCAGGATCAATCGGCTTGGAGACATGGTCGTTCATACCGGCATCCAGGCATCGCTGACGCTCTTCTACGAGAGCGTGCGCGGTCATCGCAATAATCGGAAGCTTCTGCAGTTTTGGATAGCTCCGCAGCAGCCGGGTTGCAGTGATCCCATCCATCTCGGGCATTTGAAGGTCCATCAAAACGACATCAAAGGAGCGTCCGTGATCGTCTGCGGTCAAAAGCTTAACCGCTTCGCCGCCGTGATTGGCTATCGTCACAATGGCTCCGGCGTTTTGTAATAGCTCGGTCGCAACCTGCTGGTTCAACTCGTTGTCTTCGACCACCAGGACGCGGATGCCGGTCGCATCATCAACGTGAGTTTGGTCTCTCTTCACGTGAGATCGGTGATCTTCGAGCCCGGCAACGCCGAATAGGTCTACGAGTGTGTCGTAGAGTAACGACGAATTAATTGGCTTGAGCAAATAGCTATCAACTCCAATCTGCTCAGCCTGCGTCCTGGTATCTTCGCGGCCGAATGCAGTCACCATTACAACCTTGGGGATCTGTCTTAGACGATCGTTGCGCTTAATGAGGCGGCTGGCCTCCAGACCATCCATGTCAGGCATGTGCCAATCCATTAGCACGAGCCGATACGGGTCTTCAGAATCCGCCGCTGCTATCTCGCGTAAGGCGTCCTCGCCGGAGGAGACCGACTCGGCCCTGAGTGCAAATGCGTGAAGGGCATCGGTTAAAATCTCGCGTGCCTGGGCATTGTCGTCCACCACCAGAGCTCGGATGCCTGCGAGTTCCGGAACAAAGCGCTTGCGTTTCTGCGCTGATCCGATGCCGAAGCAGGCATTAAAATGGAAGGTACTGCCTACCCCAGCCTGACTCTCAGCCCAGATTTTGCCATCCATCATCTCGACCAAGCGCTTGGAAATGGAGAGGCCGAGCCCGGTACCGCCGTACTTTCTCGTGGTAGAAGTGTCGGCCTGCGAAAATGCCTGAAACAGCCGGGCACTCTGCTCTGGTGTCATGCCAATCCCAGTGTCCCGGACGGAGAATTTGAGCTTTACGCGATCCGCGAGTTGCTCCTCGATCCCAACAGTTACCAGCACCTCGCCGCGTTCGGTGAATTTGATTGCGTTGTTGACCAGGTTGATCAGGATTTGGCCGAGGCGCATGGGATCACCCACGAGATTCGGCGGGATGTCGTGTTGCGCGGCGATCAGGAACTCAAGATTCTTGTCCTCGGCCTTCTGCCAGACAACGTTGGATACGTTGTCGAGCACATGCTCAAGCTGAAAATCAGTCTTCTCGATATCCAGCTTGCCGGCTTCGATTTTCGAGAAATCGAGAATATCATTGATGATGCCGAGCAAGGCTTGGGCAGCATTTTTCACCTTCGTCAGATAGTCCGCCTGCTTTGGAGAGAGATCTGTCTTCAAGGCGAGGTGCGTCATCCCGATAATTGCGTTCATCGGGGTACGAATTTCATGGCTCATGTTGGCCAAGAAATCGGACTTGGCCTTGGTGGCTTCTTCGGCCGCTTCTTTAGCTACTCCTAGCTCTGCGGATTGTTCCCGAGTGCGATCGAGCAGCTTTCGTGTTTCCAACTTGCTCGCGAGAATTTTTGTATTCAGGGCCAGCGTGGGCAACAGCGCGTCAAGGAATATCTGTTGACGTTCCGAAACCTGGGACGAAGGCGCAAGCTCGATAATCGCCAGCACAACATCCTGATACACCACGGGCACAAAAAGGACGCAAGCAGGTGTCAGGGTCCCCACGCCGGTGGAGACCTGGAGCGAGTTGTCGGGAGTGGAGGAGATCCGCAAAGTGCGCCGCTCAGCCGCCGCCTGTCCCACTAATGCTTGGCCGAACGCGAACTCTCGCGGTTCGGCAGATACATCCGTCGCGAATGCCCCGACGCGAGTAAAGCGAGTGAAACCCTCGTCCGCAAGGTAGAACGCCCCATACAGCAAATCCAGGCTTTTGGAGATGCACGACAGCAGGTTTGTAGCGAACGCGGTGAACTCGTCGGCGGACTGCAATCCCTCCGTCAGGATCGCAACTTCAGTTTTGACCCAAGTCTGCGTTTCGCGCTCCCGGGCGGCGATCTGCAGCGTCTGCAGAGCACGGCTCATCTCGCCAATTTCATTGGGACGCGTGAGATTCGCAATGGGCCGGTCCAGACGTCCCGCAGCCACGTCCAGAATCCGAGTGCGAAACGACAGGATGGCGTTCACGACTTCAAAATGCACGATTGACAGCGCAATAGCGAACGACGTGAGCAGGCCGAGTATATTGATGACCCACCTGATCAAAATAGTTTGGGACGTCAGGACGCTGAGTTCCGAAGATCTCCGTTCCACAGTTCTTTGCATTTCATCTTCCAGCCCCACGACACCTTGTCCAGTCTTGAGCAATTCGGGCTCAGTGATGCCGCGCATGAGCTTCATTGCCTTGTCGTTGTTCTGATTCTGGGTTGCCGCCCGGACCGGATGGGAATCGGATACCGCCCGATCGAATAGGGCTCTTGTCGCATCAATCGCGGAAGCCAAACCGGGAGTATCGCGTTTTGCCTCTGCGAGAGACGAGCGAAGCTCCGCCGCCACACGATCAAGATCCGCGTCGATCACCCGCTTCCTATCGATGTCGGGCTCTACAATCTCTTGGTAAAGATGCTGAGCGAATCGATTGGTCAAAGCGTTTGCGACCGTTAGGCTTTGGAGTGCCTTGATGTTCTTTGTGATCAAGTCCCTGTACCGCTCGTCGATTCTTTTCATCTGAACGGACGTGTACAATGCCGCCACAATAAAGGTGAGGGCCAACGGTAGCAGAGCAATGAGCACTTGGGTGCGGATTTTGTAATTCGCCAAGACACTCATGCCATCCATCCTCCCAAATGTAAGACGGCTGCACCAGCCCACTTACCTGGCGCCCGCGCATCGCCGAAACATGTGGGCCCAAATTGACCCCTCATATGTTGCTGGTACACGCCTCACCTGACGAGCAGCCGCGGAGCTAGGTGCCGGTTGTTTTGTTCCATTCATGTCATGGCTCCTTCATGCGTGTGTCGCATGTAGGATTGCCAAAAATCGCGTTGTCCAGTTCTGTCCGGTGTTTCCACCCGCAACAAGAGCTATCTAAGGGTGGACGGCAAACTAATGAAGCACGACGTGAAGCAAGGCCCGCAACAGGTCGTTGTCATCGAGGGGCTGGTGCCCCGCCACCTGTCATCTCGGCGTGAAGGCGAATCCGAGGCGAATTGAATCGGTCCACAGTCAAGCATGAACAAACCGCGAAGATGCCTATCTACTTTGGGAACAGCGTGGGTATCGATGCGGATCACCAGAGGTGATTGGCTGGAAGCAGAACGCGAGCTACATGAATCTTCTAAACATAACCAGAAGGTTGGCGGATAGGCTTCGCACGCTAGGAACGTCGGTCCAATTACAACCTTCGGTGTGCGAACGCTAGCGGGAGTGGGTTTTAAAATAATGTGCGGTAGCCGCTACGACTGCTATGAAGGACCACAGCAAAATGTCATAAACGATAAACCCAGCTACAAAGGACATGTCGTCCAACTTTCTGCACTCCTTGAATGAGTACACTAACAGTCTCGTTCGCAACAATGATTCAGTAGTTGAGAAGCTGTAATGCTTTGGTAAAGATGTGCTAGCGGGATGCAATTTCCGGATAAGTTCTGAGGTTAGCCGCTGGTGTGCGTACGCTGGGAGTGTCGCCGAGGAGGGACAGCTGATTGAAAGAAGATCAGAGACGCCCTCCTGAGTTCAAGAACTCGGGGGCAGTTGCAGATTTAGGCTCTTTTGCTTGTTCAAGCGCCGCGTTGTATCGTGATCGATGCGCTGTGATGTGAGTACCCAGTGCCTGTCCTGGGGATCGATATAGTGCAGGTTTCGGTCCTCAACCCAGGTGATCACGGCGGAGCGTGTTGAGCCGTCTTTGAGCGCGATCGTAAACATTGGTTCCCCACCTGCACCGGCTGCCGCCACCTCATGACGCCATTTGTACTCATGCACGACGGACTGGGCCGGTTTGGCAGGTGCTTGCTGCTGAACGTTTGTTTCAGTCGTAGGCTGCCAGACGAAATTATCGTAGGGTGGTGAATAGTTAGCCATTGGTACGGACTGATCAGAGTAGCCTTGGTTCAAGCCATAATACGGGGCAAAATAACCGGAACGGAACAGCTGGCCAAAGCCGCGGCGAGCGGCCCAAGCTCTCGCATTTCGTGTCGAAGGCCCGAGCGCAAATGGGGATCGGACAGCGGTCGCCCCCATGACGTGCGGAGTACAAATCGCGCTGATGAACTTTCCACGGTCCGCAGAACCCGGGGGTGTAGAGCTACCCGCGACTCTTCCTGGACGGTGCTGGGCGGACGTTGTTATCGCAACGAGAAAGAGCGCAAGCAACCGCAGGTTCGCGGACATATCGTCCTCACGCTATCATGCCAAGCGATTTGGCAAAGGCGCATGACTACCGGTACCTACGTCTTACCCATACTGAAACGCCCCCGAGAGTAGTGCCGGTCTGCAGAGGCATTTTCCATAGGACAACCCGGCTGAAGAAAGAGTGTATCGATCCTTGTCGCGAACCCGGCGAGTGCAAAGCGCGATCGAATAAGTAAGCAAAGCACAAGAAATTGGAGCTGCGAGCTGTCCTGCGGTCGGACCGGTCTCCCTTCCGGTGGAGATGAAAGCGGCGCGTTCCGTCTGAGGACGTTCTCTTTATCAAGCAATAGATCTCTCTTCGCCCAAGTGTGTGTGAGAAAGCATCTGCGCCAGAGGACCTTACGCGACCCAGACAAGCGCGGCGCCGTAAATCAGTGACCGGTTTCGGGGCACCTTCGTCAGCATCCAGCTCAGCCGGGAGGAGAACAGCAGGAATCCGCGTAGCCAGGTCCTGTTGTTCTTACGGATGCGCCGTGAAGCCAAGTCTACGAATCGCAAGGCCTGCTTGGTTTCGTAGTGTTGCGGATAATATTCCTCTGTAACAAAAGCGAAAAGAGAGCGTTCACGCCGCCCTCTTTGGCGCGCGGCAGATCGAATTGCTCATCCTTCACACGATCGCCACTGTCGCCGCCATGATAAAACTGACGCTTGATCTCGTGAACGTGCCGCTAAGCTCCCGGAGAACCTTACTGCTCGCAACGACTGAATCCATCGATTGACCAGTTGAGTTGCGTGGCCGATCCAGTTTTCCGTGATGTATCCCGGTTATAAGTAATCTATACACCTCCACTGCTGCCTTGTAAAAGGGCGGGGTTACGCCTCTAAGGAACGCGGAAAGCACAGTAGTCGAAGCTAATACTTGCACGGACGAAGATCTCACCGAGACGCTCGTCCCTGTTTTGTGTTAAGTTGATTCCTCATTTCGGACGGCATTGAAGCAGAAACAGCGCTGCTCACCGTGAGTTCTAACGCAGCCATTCTGCTGAAAAGAACGGACAGGTATGATGTCTGGTTGGACTTGCAGAATCAGTCGTTCGTAGCAGCCGGCGCAGTAAACGCACGCTGCGGATGCTTGCTGCTGGCCGTTCTGTCGCTCGCGCTTGCCCAGAGCACGACTCAGACCGCGACTGTACGGGTGGATACAAGGCCGGAGCACATCCTGAATTCGTTCGATCCCGACGAGGCAATCGGCAGCTCGATTGATGTTCTTTCGAAGGAGGAAATCGATCGGGTTTATTCCCCGCACATTCTCGAAGAATCGCTTTCAGCGGGATATGGGCCGGTTACCTATCGCAACAACAGCGAGCTTCGTATGGCGGCCTGGCACTGGAATGCGAACGGCACGTGGAGCAATCCGGCACAACAAAGCGGTTATTTCACGGGCAGAACAGGGCTAGGCAAGCCGATCCGCTACATCCTTTCCTATGCGTTGCCGCACCGAGGTTTCTCGACAAGTGGTGATCGCCCGTTGCAAGGCCCACACCTGAGCTATTGGAAGAGTAACCCATATCTCACGAGTAAGTTCACTGGCGAGAGTGACGCGTCACATCCGCAATGGGTGGTCGTGGACTTAAAAGCCGATAAGCCGGTGAATAGCGTGCAAATTGATTGGGTTTCTCCCTACGCGAGGGTATATCGCATCGAGTATTGGATCGGAACGGATGCCCTTGATTTTGATAGCGGCCCAAAAGGCGAGTGGAAGACGTTTGGCGGCGGAGATGTAAAGAACGGGCGAGGCGGACGAGTCACGCTGAAATTGGCGCCAGAACCCGTTTCGACGAGATATGTGCGGATCTGGATGACAGCGTCGTCCAGCAGAGCGACGTCCGGAATTGCGTAGGTTACGCGATTCAGAGCATCGGGGTGGGCACATTCGACGAGGGCGGTAAGTTTCTGGAAGCGCCAGGCAATTCTTCACCGAAGGAGAAGCCCACCTATACGTCTTCGTCGATTGATCCGTGGCACGAGGCGAGCGATGTGGAAGCGTCGGGGCGATACCAACATTCCGGCTTCGATCTTTTTTTCACGAGCGGTCTGACAAACAACTTGCCAGCGTTGATACCCGTGACGCTGCTATATGGAACGCCGGATGACGCGGCTGCGCAGATTGCGTATCTCGAGAAGCGGGGTTACCGGATTCGAGGCATCGAGATGGGCGAGGAGCCGGATGGGAAGCACGCGCTTCCCGAAGACTACGGAGCGCTCTATGTTCAATGGGCTAAAGCCATTCATAAGGTCAATCCAAGACTAAAGCTGGGCGGCCCGATCTTCGAAGGTGTTAATGAAGACATTACGGTTTGGCCCGACGCACAGGGCAGAAAGTCGTGGATGGGCCGTTTTGTCGATTATCTCCGAATGCACGGCCATATGGATGATCTGGCATTTGTTTCTTTCGAACACTACCCGATGGAGACCTGCGGGATTACTTGGCAGACGCTGTACCAAGAGCCGCAGCTCATGAAGCATATTCTTGAGGTGTGGCGAGCGGATGGGGTGCCGAAAAACGTTCCGCTGATCGTAAGCGAGAGTCATATTGCAGCACAATTGACGGGCCCGATGAGTACGATTTTTGCGGGGCTCTGGCTGGCGGACAATATCGGGTCGTTTTTCGCGGGCGGGGGTGCCGCGTTCTTTCACTCTCCCATTCAGCCGCAGCCCGTCCAGAATAGTTGTCTCGGATGGGCAACATGGTCCAACTTTGTGTCCGATCACGAGGACAACATTTCTGGATACACGTCGCTGTATTTTGCCGCCCAAATGATTAATCGCGAGTGGGCGCAGCACCGGTCCGGTGTGCATCGAATGTTTCCTTCGAGGAGTGATGTTAAAGATGGCGCAGGGAACACGCTGGTGACATCCTATGCGCTGCTGCGGCCGGATGGGAACTGGTCGTTATTGCTCGTCAATCGAGACGAGAACAGCCCGCATACGGTGCGCATCCTTTTCGATCGACCCGGAGGAGGCGCGGTTACCTTCGCCAACGCGGCAACTGCAGTGACATTTGGAAGTGAGCAGTACGTTTGGAGAAACGAGGGGACTGCGAGCCATGCCGATCCGGACCATCCTCCGGTGCTATTACACGCAGAACCGGGTTCGCCCGGAACGTACACTTTGCCGAAGGCCTCGGCGACGGTGGTGCGCGGGAGAGTGTCGTCGGGCGATGCTGGAGAGAATCGCTGAACGGTCGGCAGCCAAAGGACTAGTCCAGGTGATGTTCGGTCAATTCGGGGTCTTCTGCCGAGGGCTCGAGCAGCCTTTGTCCTTCGTCGATGAGACGTGAATCCCAGCAACATCGATCCTGATCGACGTGGGATGGCTATGAGATTTGTCGCATAAGGCTCGACCGGGCTCAACTCTTCACGCCCTTGTCCGGATTCCAGGTACCTTGCAGCTTGCGCACGTACACGATCTGGCCGATGTGATACGCGTTGTGAGGGCGGAGATTGCCAGTGGTATTCGCCCATTTGGCAAGGTGCTGATCGTTAGCCGGTGAAGTGGTCATTCTTAAGGCCTTGAAAGTTATTCAGAGTGCGCCGATTCCAGAACAGCAGATGGAGGCGAGTTGCCCGGCTGAGTTCCCGCGATTGGCAGGCTGCCAGTTGGCCTTGTCGGCCGTTCGGCCTTTCGACGGCGGTATTGATAGGGACGAACCATTCGGCTTTGGTGTGAGTGGTGCGGAACTCGTGCAGCAAGAGGCTCCTTAATGTAGCCGGTTGTGGCTGAGTCTGAGCAGACAGAGGTGTTGGCAGGACGATGAACAAGGCGTGGAGCACGTATATGACATACGGTGACGCTTCACACATCACGGAAATACTGTGGACGGTGTCTGCCCAGTTGATCAATTTCTGCGCTCGGCCTGGCTCTGCTTTAAGCAAACGCTTGAGCGCATCGATCTCAACAAACCGGTCGAGTTCAAGCATTGGAATGTCATCGCGCTGTCGATCCAAACTTGTCCGCAGCCAGGCTAAGCGTTCAGAATGCTCGTTGAAACGACGCTGTTGCTCGGCGCTGTCCGAAACCGGCGAATCGAACATATCTTTGATCGGAACCGCGCTGAACGCCATACTTGACGCATTCGCCGGCGAGAGTGGAGCGGCCAGCGCTTGACCGAACCGCTGGGCCAGGAGGTTGAA
>JBJMGM010000035.1:0-121321 GCA_045807905.1 Bryobacteraceae bacterium
ACGCTTCAAGAATTTAGCCGAGTCCTGACGCCCGATGTACTCGCGGCGTGCTTCAACTCTGAAGAGCTTTGGCAAGTCGTACTTCTTGCTTCGAAGTCCGACAGCGTTGTGGAGCGCGCGATTGGTTCAGGCGAACCCGCTCACGTTGCGAAATACGCATTTCAACTTGCGCAAGCTTTTAACAACTTCTATCATGGGCACCCAGTTATCAACGAACAAAACGAAGAACGCCGGAGTGCTCTCTTATGGCTGACCCAGTATGTTCACAAACAGTTGCTTACGACTCTAGACGTCTTGGGAATTAGCCAGCCCGAGTACATGTAACTCGAATTGCCTCAGCTGCTCTACGTAGCTCCTGCACTAAACTGGAATTAAATGGCCAGTAAAAATAGCTACGGAGCCGCCACCACTCTACGCGTTAATGACCGCGATTATCAGATCTTTCGCCTTGATGCGCTGGAAAAGGCCGGAGTAGCGAAGATCCGGCGGATTCCTTACTCAGTTAAAGTCTTACTTGAGAATCTTTTGCGGTTCGAAGACGACCGCACCGTTAAGCCTAGTGATATCGAGTATGTGGCGAAATGGGATGCGAAAGCTACAGCGCAGGAGATCAATTTCCGCCCCGCGCGCATTTTGCTGCAGGATTTTACAGGCGTGCCGTGCGTTGTGGATTTAGCGGCCATGCGTGATGCTCTTAAAAAGCTTGGCGCCAATCCCGACTTAGCCAATCCCCTCATTCCTGCCGATCTTGTGATTGATCATTCGGTGCAGGTGGATGCGTTTGGCTCGGCGGCAGCGTTCCAGCAGAATGCGGTGCTCGAATTCTCGCGTAACCAGGAGCGCTATGCATTCCTGCGCTGGGGTCAGAAAGCGTTTGAGAATTTCCGCGTAGTCCCTCCAGATACCGGAATTGTGCACCAGGTGAATCTGGAGTACTTGGCGAGCGTAGTTTTTAGCGACACCGTGAAAGGCATCCTTCAGGCTTATCCCGACACTTTGATGGGAACTGACTCGCACACCACGATGATCAATGGCTTGGGTGTCGTCGGTTGGGGTGTTGGAGGTATTGAGGCGGAAGCCTGCATGCTTGGACAGCCGATCTCGATGCTACTTCCTCAGGTGGTTGGATTGAAACTTAGCGGGAAGTTGCCCGAGGGCGCCACTGCAACTGATCTCGTACTTACCGTAACCCAGATGCTTAGAAAAAAAGGTGTTGTTGGTAAGTTTGTGGAATTTTACGGACCGGGCGTAAGCGCCCTCTCACTAGCCGATCGCGCAACGATCAGTAACATGGCTCCAGAGTACGGAGCGACCATCGGCTTTTTCCCGATCGACCAAGTAACGATCGAGTACTTAAGACTTACAAATCGCAGTTCGGAGCAAATCAACTTAGTCGAAGCTTACTCAAAGGAGCAGGGGTTGTTCCTTACTGCTGAATCGGAAGACCCGGTTTACTCGGACACGCTGTCCCTGGATTTATCCAAAGTTTACCCCTCAGTTGCAGGACCAAAACGGCCGCAAGATCGCATAGACCTGCCTGCTGTGAAAGAAAACTTTCTTTCCTCTCTTGGAGGCTCGCCTAAAACCGCGGACCTACGCGTCGATGGGCATAGGGAGAAACTTCGAGACGGTGCGGTGGTGATCGCCGCCATCACAAGCTGCACGAACACTTCGAATCCGTCTGTCATGGTGGCGGCTGGTCTGCTGGCAAAGAAAGCGGTCGAGAAAGGTCTGACGACGAAGCCGTGGGTAAAAACATCTCTGGCGCCTGGTTCCAAAGTGGTTATCGATTACCTGACCGATGCCGGGCTGATGCCTTATCTCGAAAAGCTGAATTTTCACCTAGTCGGCTACGGGTGCACCACCTGTATAGGCAATAGCGGCCCTCTACCGGAAAATGTTGCCATTGCTGTAACGGAAAAAAAGTTGAACGTTGCGGCTGTCTTGAGCGGGAACCGAAACTTCGAAGGGCGCGTAAATCCGCTCGTCCGCTCCAATTATCTGGCTTCACCTCCGCTGGTTGTCGCCTACGCGATAGCCGGCAGGGTGGATGTTGATATCACGAAAGAATCTCTCGGTAAAGATGATCAGGGCAAGAATGTCTACCTCCGGGATATTTGGCCCACTCCTCAAGAGGTAGAAGCTGTCGTTACACGTTCGGCGCGCACGGAATTCTTTCAAAAACAGTACTCGCAGATCTTTGCAGGGGATACGAACTGGAACTCGATAAGAATCCCAGAAGGGAGTATTTACGAATGGAGCAACGATTCCAGCTATATCAAGCAGCCGCCTTACTTTGAAGAGTTAATCGATCCGTTGACTTCGATTCCGGATCTTACCGGATTGCGAGTGTTAGCAGTTTTGGGTGATTCAGTCACCACGGATCATATTTCACCTGCAGGCTCAATTCCTGTGGATAGCCCGGCAGGGAAGTATCTAATGGAATTGGGTGTTCATCCACCTGATTTCAACAGTTATGGGTCCCGACGCGGAAATCATGAGGTGATGGTGCGTGGAACGTTCGCTAGCATTCGCCTCAAAAACGAGATGGTGCCAGGCGTGGAAGGCGGCTGGACGCGGCACATGCCTGACGGCACAAAAATGTCTATTTACGACGCCGCAATGAAGTACAAAGCAGAAGGAGTGCCGCTGATGGTAATTGCCGGGAAAGAATACGGCTCCGGTTCATCGCGTGACTGGGCGGCGAAGGGAACTCTGCTCTTAGGTGTCCGCGCGGTTCTCGCAGAGAGCTTCGAACGTATTCATCGATCGAATCTGGTGCAAATGGGCGTTCTTCCCTTGCAGTTTCTGGAGGGCCAGGGGCATCAGTCCCTTGGGCTGACTGGCGAGGAAACTTATGAACTCCGGGGCGTGCCGGCAGCCGTCGCTTCGTCTAGCAACGTCCAGGCAACCGCTTTCAAGCCGGACGGAAAGACGATCACGTTTGAGCTCCGGGCTCGGATCGACACGTTGCAAGAGGCTGAGTATTACCGAAACGGCGGCATCCTACCGTATGTGCTTCGGCAATTGATCGCTTCCGGTGCTGCTGCGTAGGTGCCGGGCATTCGCGAACGGCAGCTTGTTTCCGCCGGCGTTATCTATCGTGGTGGGCGAGTCTTGATCGGGCAAAGACGCGAAGATGACAAGCATGCTCTCAAGTGGGAGTTTCCAGGGGGCAAAGTGGAATCAGGCGAGGTGCCTGACCAAGCGCTAATTCGGGAGCTCCGCGAGGAGCTGGAGATCGATGCCACTATTGGGGTCGAGCTTGCTAATTACGAATACCAATATGCAAGCGGCAGTCGCGTGCACCTGCTGTTTTTCGCAGTCGCGAACTTCATTGGCCGTCCTACCAATCGCGTTTACAAACAGATCTGCTGGAACCCGTTGTGCAAACTGCCGGCGCGCGACTTTCTCGAGGGTGATCTCGATTTTGTCCGGCGCCTTGCGCGTGGAGATTTCAAGCAATTGTTGGAATCTTAGCTGGGTCTGCTCGTCGCTAGTCGAGGTCAAACGGGCGCCTCGGCGGCGTACCCGTTTTATCCTCTTTCGCTTGCTTTAGCAATTCTTCGAACTTCTTTTCTCGAACCTTCTCACCGCTGCGATGCGAGGCAAAGCTCTTCTCGAAAACGTCGTTCCGCCGGTCAGCGTCGCCTTTAAGCTGCTGAACGGCAGAGTGCAAATCCTCAATCAGCGGTTTCTTCTCCGGTTCCCGGTGCTGAATGACAAGCTTCGTTTCTGGATCAATTCGCAGTGTTGACCCGCAGCAAGGGCAAAGAACATCTATCAATTCGCTGGCGCGCTCAGCCATATCGGAATAGTAGCGCAACGCCGGGAGCATATGACGAAGCTGTTACAGCAATCCGTTGAACCTCTCGGACGGTTGTTATCCTCTGGTTGGTCGCTGCATGGATTCGCTGCTTACTTGGCTATCGCATTATGGTTATGCCGGTTTGTTTTTATTGCTGGTAGTCGGTATCGTCGGTTTGCCAGTGCCGGACGAGACACTCTTGGTGTTCTCCGGTTATCTCATCTCTAAGGGGCGCTTACACCCCGCCTGGACGTTTCTGGCCGGGTTCTGCGGAAGTGTGACTGGGATCTCCGTCAGTTATCTCATAGGCAGATGCTTTGGATATCGGTTTGTGCTCCGGTATGGCAAGTACATACGTCTTTCGGCCGAACGCATCGATCACGTAAACCACTGGTTCCATCGAATAGGTCATTGGCTTTTGACGATCGGCTACTACATCCCTGGCGTTCGCCACTTCACAGCGTTAGTTGCAGGAATGTCGAAATTGGAATACGGCACTTTCGCTGCCTTCGCTTACCCGGGAGCTGCGATGTGGGTAGCAAGCTTCTTAGGCCTCGGGTACCTCGTGGGCGACAAGTGGCAGACCACGTTTGCGACGGTCCATTGTTATCTAGTTGTGATCACGATTGCTGGCGCCGTCATAGCAGCGGCGGTTTGGTGGGTTCGCCGGAAACGACGGGATTCACCGCGGAAATAGCCGTTTAGGGCTAAGTTGTTGAAGTGATGCGTGAAGGCAGCGGGCGTGAAAAATGGTATAGTGCTCGAAGAAGCGCGGAGATCATCGGTAAGTACGAACTTCGGATCCAAACTATCGGATCAAGATAAGGGACGTTTTTTCCGCTCATGACGCCGATCCAACAAAAGACGAATTACCCGAATTTGATGAGCCTTGAAGGCACGACGATTGATGACCAGTACGTGCTTGGACAATGCTTGGGCGCCGATGAGCGCACGGTGATATTCAAGGCCCAGGTGAAAGCCGGATATCCGGCGACGGCAATTATAAAAATCTACCGGGCCGAGCCGAGCGTAGCTGACGAGCAGATCGCGCTTTGGGAGGAGATCAAACGTCTTAAACACCCGAATTTGGCTGCGGTTCTTGGATCAGGGCGAACTAAGTTACAAGCCGACGAACTGATCTACGTCGCTGTTGAACCCGCCGACGAAATGCTGGACGCCGTATTACGGCACCGGAAGCTTGATGCGGCTGAAACGGGAGAGCTGGTTGTAAGCATCTGCCGCGGACTCGATCATCTCCATGCGGCAGGATTTGTGCAAGGGTCGCTGTCGCCGGAAGAAATCTTGGGCGTTGGCGATTCCATAAAGCTCTCGACCGAGGGAGCGCGCAAGACACAGTCAGCGACTGATATCGGGTTGAAAGATGCGAAGTATCGCGCACCGGAGAGCCCGAACGGCAATACAACTCCCGAAGCAGATGTGTGGTGCTTAGGGGGGACGCTGTTTGAGGCCATGACACAGAAGGAGTGCGGGCCGGACTGCCGCAATGAGGCGGCAAAACTTCCAGCACCATTTGGATCGATCATTCATCGCTGTCTCTACAACGATCCGAAAGCCCGATGCACGTTGCAGGAAATAGTACAGCTTAACGAGGGACGGCTGCGTGCATTCAGCGCAGCTGCCGCGGCGGGAGCGGATTCGGAAGTACGGGAGATACGCGAAGCGGCCAGAAATTCCAGTCCACCGCCGACGAGAGCTCGAAGTGAGTCAAGGCAGGTCTTTTTCCCAGATGCCGCGGAGGAGCGCGTCCGCAGTGAACACGCAAGGCGCCTCCCGCGAGGTATCTGGGCGTACCTGGCAATTGCGTTACTTATTGTCCTTGGACTCATTTGGCTGGCACGCCCGAAGAGAGCGGTGCAGCGCGGGTCTGCCACGAGCGCAGCATCAAACACGACTTCCCGCCAGCCACAATCGGTCGTTCCGGCACAGAAACTGACGCCATCTGCACGCCCGCATGCCACTCCCCAGCATGCTCCCGTTCCAGTTCCTAGCGCATCGACGCCGGCGACCGTGACCAGCAACGCACGTCCGCACCAGAATGGCGGCCGACAATCCACGGCAGATCAGCCAGGTTACGTGAACGGACCGGTTTGGCGGGTCGTAGTTTACACATACGATAGGGCAGCAGATGCCGAGAATAGTGCACGCCTGCTGAATGAGAAGCATCCCGATTTGAAGGCAGAAGTGTTTTCGCCTAATGGCGATACCGGCCCACATCTGGTAGTGATTGGCGGACAGATGAACCGGGATGACGCAGCCACACTTCGTCAGAAGGCGCGGCAGTTGGGTTTGCCGCGAGATACTTACATACAGAATTACAACCAATAACGATGCGCGGGCCCGGCCTTTCCGGCCAGTTCGATCGCATCACTTTTTCGCGCTGAGGTCTATGGTGCGCCGGCCGGTAGCGGGCCGTGTTGCGACGGTGTCTCGCCGGTTTCAGGGAGTGGAACCAGCATCTGTTCCTTGCGGTAAATCAGCGTGGATGTATCATAGCTGGCAAGCTCAAAACCGTGTCCGTGCGTAATCGCGTCGGTTGGGCAAGCTTCTACGCAGTAGCCGCAAAAAATGCAGCGGTTGTAATCAATGTTGTAGACCTTCGCGTACCGCTCCGCTGCGCTGAACCGCTGTTCCTCTGTGTTTTCGGCGGCTTCGATATAAATGCAATTGGCCGGGCAGGCGGCAGCGCAAAGAAAGCAGGCGACGCATTTCTCGAGGCCGTTCTCATCCCGCTGAAGGACGTGAGCGCCACGATACCGCTCCTCGAGTTGAGCCGGGCCGTCCGGGTACTCTTCGGTAATGGCAGGAGATAGCATCTCCTTAAAGGTGATGCCCATGCCCTTGGCAATCGCAGCCGCCGAGTCTAGGACTTCACCAATTTTCGCCATCCTGCATCCAGGTTAGCGCAGCTCCGCATTACGGCTTGCGACGATCACCCGTTAGACTTCAGGTCGCCAATCGGCTTCGCGCCTACTGCCGGTGCGCCTACGTGTTGCTTACCGTCCTCCTGTTCTCGTACGAATTCGAGAATGTCGAAGGGCTTTTGTTCGCGGTCCGGGAAGAAGCTGTTTAACGCGGTTAGCTCATCATCAAAGATCTCGAATACCGTCGAGAGCTTAGTCAGAACCATCAGTTGGAGATGGCGTTTCGAGAGATTCAGTAGCTTCACCGAACCGCCCGCCTTTTGCAACTGTGTATGAGCGACTACAAGCGCGCCCAAGCCCGTGCTATCGATGAAATCGACACGCTTCATGTCAAGAATGATGCTGTTATGGCCTGTACTGATGAGTTCGGTCATTTTACGGCGAAAGTCGCCGGACTCCGCTCCTGCAACCAGACGGCCGTGCAGCCCGAGAATGACAATTCCCTCTGCTTCTTTTTCGCGCACCTCAAGAGCCATGGTGTGCCTTCACTATAGCGCGCCGTTTCTGCGATAGGGATTATGGTAGAAATGCTTACAGTTTCGATCTCCATCACAGAGTAAAGTGGAGAATGCGACTTGGCCGCTCGGTGAGGGCTAAGAGGGGGACAGGGTGCTTGCGGAGGTTTTAGCGGCTTTGCTGCAGACGCAAATTCCAGGCATCGCCGAGCACCGCGTCCAGAACATCTTTAAGCCCCTAGCCTCGCCTGCCCAATCCGAATACGACATCGCTCTCTTTGTGCTCGCGGTTACCGCCGTGATCTTTGTCGTCGTTGCGGCTCTGATTGTCTTCACCATCGCGCGCTTTCGCCGGAAGCATGGAGATGATAGTCGGCTAGAGCCACCCCAAGTTTATGGCAGTAACCAAATCGAGGCGGCTTGGACAGTTATTCCGATCTTGATTGTCTTTGTGCTGATCGGTGTTTCGGCACGAGTGATCGCGAGCGTGCAAAACGCAAGTCCGCCTCCATCGACCCTGAAGGTGACGCTGATCGGGCATCAGTGGTGGTGGGAGGTAGTGTACCCAGATTACGGAATTGTTACCGCAAATGAAATTCACGTTCCCGCAGCAGCCGCGAAAACAGCTACTTACCTACGGCTTGAAAGCATGGACGTCATCCATAGCTTCTGGGTCCCGCAGCTCTCCGGCAAGACAGATCTGATTCCGAATCGCATCAATTATATGTGGATTGATCCCCGCGAGCCCGGAATCTACGTAGGGAATTGTGCCGAATATTGCGGGACACAGCACGCGAACATGCTGATTCGCGTGGTCGCTGAGGCGCCAAATGACTTTCATACTTGGGCGGCACGGCAGCAAAAGACCGCCGTCCAGGATGCACAGCTCAGCGCAGCCGAAGCACTATTCGAAACCTTGGCATGTGTGAACTGCCACACCATTAAGGGCACGCCAGCTATTGGCAGGTTTGGTCCCGATCTGACGCATCTCATGAGTCGGCAGACTCTTGCTGCCGGCGTATTGGCCAACACACCTCAAAACATTCGCTCTTGGGTCAACGACCCGCAAGGCGCCAAACCTGGCTGCTTCATGCCCAGCATGAAATTAACTGGCGAGCAGCTGGATCAAGTTGTGTCGTATCTCCAATCGCTGAAATAGGCAAAGCTTATGGCATCCAACGATTATCCGCTCGAACGCCCTGAAGCAGCCGCGCGCGAGTTTTCCTTCTCCGATACGCTCTACACGTGGGTAGCAACCGTCGATCACAAAAAGCTTGGGCTGATGTACATCATTTCGGCTCTGGTGTTTTTTCTTGTCGCAGGAATCATGGCGACAGTGATGCGCCTCCAGCTGGCGTTTCCGTTAAATCATGTGGTTGGTCCGGACACGTATAACCGGCTGTTCACGATGCACGGGACGACGATGGTGTTTCTGGTGGGAATGCCGATTGTCGCCGGACTTTCAAATTATCTGGTTCCGTTGATGATTGGCGCGCGGGATATGGCGTTTCCGCGGCTGAATGCGTTCGGGTTTTGGATCTTCCTGTTGGGCGGCCTGCTTCTCTATTTCAGCTATATCGGCGGGGGCGGATTGTCGGGTTCTGGGTCGGCTCCCGATGTGGGCTGGTTTGCTTACGCACCGCTGACGGAAAATTCGTTTTCGCGCGGGTCGGCGACCGATTACTGGGCTATCGGCGTTCTGGTCGCCGGAATTGGCAGCATTGCGAGTGCCATCAATGTGATTGCGACAACGGTTTCGATGCGCTGCCCGGGTATGACGCTCAGCAGAATGCCGATGTTTGTTTGGGTCATGCTGGTCGACTCCTGGCTGATCCTGCTCGCATTGCCGGCGCTCTCGGCGGCCCAGATCATGCTGCTGTTAGATCGTTACCTGAATGCGAACTTCTTTCGGACACAAGCTGGCGGATCGGCGGTTTTGTGGCAGCATCTGTTTTGGATTTTCGGCCACCCGGAAGTCTACATTTTGATCTTTCCTGCGTTCGCAATCTTGTCGGAGGTAATTCCAGTCTTTTCCCGCAAGCCTTTGTTCGGCAGGCCGGCCATGGTGGGTGCGGTAGTCGCAATCGGGTTTATCAGCCTGGGCGTGTGGGCGCATCATATGTTCGCCGTGGGCATGACGTCCTGGTCCAACACGTTTTTCGCGGCCTCGAGCATGCTGGTCGGTGTGCCCACCGGCATCAAGATCTTCAATTGGACTGCCACTATGTACGGCGGCAAACTGCGGTTGGCAACACCGATGCTGTTTTGCTGCGGATTTCTGCTGCAATTCCTTCTGGCCGGGCTCACAGGTATCATGCTTGCCGTCACACCGTTCGATTGGCAGCTTCACGACTCGTATTTCGTCGTGGCGCATTTTCACTTTACTTTGGTAGGTGGTCTGGTTTTTGGATTCTTTGCAGGCATTTACTACTGGTTTCCAAAAGCGACCGGCAGAGTATTCAACGATCAACTCGGCAAGTGGCATTTCTGGCTCTTTTGCGTTGGCTTCAATATGACTTTCCTCCCTCTGCATTGGGCGGGGATGCTGGGCATGCCGCGACGTATCTATACGTACTGGCCGGGCCGTGGCTGGGAAACGTGGAACCTGATCGCGTCCGTAGGAGTGATTTTCCAGATAGCCGGAATTCTGTGCTTCCTGTGGAACGTAGTGCAAGCAGCCAGGCAGAGTGAACCTGCGGGCGACGATCCTTGGGACGGTTGGACGCTCGAGTGGGCCACGACGTCTCCCCCGCCTGAATATAACTTTGAGAAGCTCCCCGTCGTGCGCAGCAGCCGGCCTCTGTGGGATCAAAAGCATCCGAACGATCCGGATTGGAAGTTTGAGTAACCGAGCAACATGGCAGACGCGAACGTCGTAGCGGTTGATGCTTTGCAAATGGAGCGGGAATGGAAGCTTCCCGACCGCGGAATGATCGTAATTATTTTTCTGATCATCACCGAGACCGCGCTCTTCACGATGTTCGTTGCGGTGTACCTCATCTATATAGGTAGGAGCGTCACCGGGCCGTATCCAAAGGAAGTTTTAGATATTCCAGTTTTAGCAACGATTTGCTTGCTATCAAGCAGTCTGACAATTGTCTTCGCCGAGCACGCGTTGAAGAAAAATGAGCTGGGCCGCTTCAAGCTGTGGTGGACACTGACGATCCTGCTAGGGGCGTATTTCCTGTTTTCGACGGGCCTGGAGTGGCGGAAATTGATCTATAAAGACCACTTGACGATCAGCACAAACCTATTCGGCAGCACGTTCTATTCGCTTGTGGGATTACACGCAAGCCACGTAATCGTCGGGCTCACTTTCCTATCAGTCGTGCTGGCCGCCACACTGCGTGGATTTGCGATTCAAACCCAGCTCAGGCGCGTTTTGTTTCTATCGTGGTACTGGCATTTTGTTGACGCCGTGTGGGTAGTTGTTTTCACCGTGGTCTACATTATCGGCCGATAGGACGTCACATGGCTCAGGAAATTCATCACGGAGAAGCGGCACAGCGCAGCGCACAGACGCATATTGAGATGCCGGCACCCACGTCCTGGCCGATGGTGTTTGCATTCGGGATCACGCTGCTGTTTGCGGGATTGTTAACGAGTTGGGTGGTGAGCGCGGTAGGAGTGGTAGTTGCATTCCGGGCCGCACTGGGCTGGTGGCACGATGTGATTCCACAGGAGGCGCACGAGGAACTGGCCATCGATCCGGCACTCAGGCCAGCACCTGTCGTGGCAGAAGCGCGTTCTGTGATGCGATTGCGAGTTGGAGAAGCGGGACATCGCGTGCATATACCGGAGGAAGTTCACCCGTATTCGGCTGGGTTTTGGGGTGGACTTGCCGGAGGCACCGCCATGGCGGCATTGGCCTGTCTATACGGCTTAATTGGCCAGCACAGTATCTGGTACCCCATCAACTTGCTTGCGGGCGTTGTAATTCCAGCGATGGGCGAAGCCAGTATCGAACAACTGAGAGCATTTAACGGGCTCGCCTTTTTCGCGGCTTTCATTGGACATGGAGTAATTTCGATTCTGGTCGGGATCGTGTATGCGGTGATGCTGCCCATGTTTCCTAGATACGCTCCGCTCTGGGCAGGAGTTCTGATGCCGCTTTTTTGGAGTGGGCTTGTCGCGACCGCTCTGAACATCGTCAATCCGGCCATGAATGGACGCATCAATTGGCTCTGGTTCGTAGCGTGCCAACTCGGGTTCGGATTGGTGGGGGGATATGTGATCGCCAGGACCACGCGCATCAAAACCATGCAGACTTGGTCGCTTGCCGAACGGGCGTTTGTGGAAGCGCCGGGTGTCCGGCCGGCTCGTAAGGAAGATCACGAATGAAGCTTTGCGCTCGCCGCGCGTCGTTGGGAGCACAGCGAAGCCTTTCCGGTGGCGGTTCCGCAATGATTTTGATCTTGCTTGTGGCAGCGTGCGATCCTCCGGGCAAACCGAAACCTGAGCCGCCGCCCTCGCAAGAGATCACTGATTTTGCAACTTTATATGGATTAAATTGTGCAGCCTGCCACGGACTTGATGGGAAGAACGGCCCTGGAAGACCGCTCAATAGTGCGCTGTATCTGGCGATCGTTCCCCGAGACGCCCTGCAAAAAACGATCGAAAACGGACGCCCGGGGACGGCAATGCCGGCATGGGCCCGGAGTCAGGGCGGTCCGCTAACGCAAAACCAAGTACTGGCACTGGTGAATGGAATGGAGCAGCACTGGGCCAAGCCCGCCACATTCCAACACGCTACGCTTCCGTCGTACAGTGCAGGGAATACGGACGGAGATCCCAAGCAGGGAAAAAAACTCTTCGCGCGCGACTGCTTCATGTGCCATGGGCCAAAGGCTCCAATCGGCTCCGTAACAGACCCGGCGTTTTTGCAATTAGTAAGCGACCAGCTATTGCGAACGTCAATCATCCAGGGGCGGCCGGATCTGGGCATGCCGGATTACCGCACTCTAAATATGGGACGTCCTTTGAGGGACCAAGATATTAGTGATCTGGTGGCGTATTTAGGTTCCTTGCGACCCCAAACTCCGAACGAGAATGCGCATGTAATCGAAAACGGTACCGGCCAAGCGGGCCAGATCACCAAGGGCAATGAGGGAAGCGGGAACGGCCCGGGGAGCCTCAACAAACAGCAAACCGAAGGAAACAAGGGGAAGGGAAGCAGCAGTCAGAGAGGCGTGAAATGAGCGGACCCGATCGAGAAGAGAATAAGGGCGAAGATAAAACAATAAATCCGTCCCGGCGAGATTGGTTGTTTACGGCCGGGGTGGCTGTAAACGTTGCGGCGGGGCTGCTGCTCGCTGTGCCGCTGGTCGGGTTCGTCTTTTCGAGCTTTGTCGAGCGGAAGGACCCGCGCAGCTGGATTTCACTCGGTCCGCTCGAAGGTTTTCCGGAGCGAACAACACGGATTGCGATGTATCGGAATCCGTTCACGCGGCCCTGGGACGGGAAAACAGCAGATATCCCCTGCTGGGTGCGGCATCTTCAGGGCAATCAGTTTCAGGTATTCGCGATTAACTGTGCGCACCTAGGTTGTCCCGTGCGATGGTTCCCTGAGTCTGGACTGTTCTTGTGCCCGTGCCATGGCGGTGTGTATTACGAAGATGGATCGCGTGCCGCGGGTCCACCGCCTCGCGGGCTATTTCAGTATGACTATAAGGTTGAGAACGGTGAGCTTTGGGTGAAGGGCGGCGAGATGCCGACGCTTTCAAACCCGGTGTAGACCCGCGGGGCACGATTCGCATGAACTGGCTGAGAAACGCTGCGGTCTGGCTAGATGACAGGTTGCATCTGACCGCGTTATACGCATCAACAGCGGGGCACGAAGTTCCTGCAAGCGCAGGAAGCTGGTTCTATGTATTCGGTAGCGCGACACTGCTGTGCTTTGTCATCCAGATAATTACGGGCGCGTGTTTAGCGTTCGTTTACATTCCATCGACCAATGAGGCCTGGACGAGCCTGCAGTACCTGAACCATGCGCAGTTTTGGGGCTGGTATCTGCGCGCTGTGCACAACTGGGGATCGAATTTTATGGTCTTCATTATGACCTTGCACATGATTCAGGTTTTCTTGTTTGGTGCGTACAAATATCCTCGCGAACTGACCTGGATCAGCGGCGTATTTCTTTTGTTGTGCACTCTCGCCATGGCGTTCACCGGACAAGTAATGCGATTCGATCAGGACGCTTATTGGGGGCTGACAATTGGCGCATCAATAACCGGGCGCGTGCCCCTGATCGGCGCGCAACTAGTGCACTTGCTGCTGGCCGGACCCATCATAGCGGGCGAAACGCTTTCGCGATTTTTTACGCTGCACGTCTTCATCATTCCGGGGCTGATTATCGCGATCGTCAGCATGCACCTGCGGCTGGTGCTCACGAAGGGCATCAATGAGTACCCAAAACCAGGGCATCCCGTTCGCAAAGCGACCTACGATGCCGAGTACGCGGACATTCTTCGGAAACAGGGCGTACCGTTCGTGCCGCAGGCCATCGGCAAGGATCTGATCTTCGCGGCAATCGTGATTGTGGGGATTCTGGGGTGCGCACTTGTCTTCGGGCCGAAAGGCCCGGGCGGACAGCCCGACCCAACCATTGTCGACACGAATCCACGCCCGGACTTTTACTTTCTATCCATCTTCGCTTCCCTCGCGTTGTTACCGGACTGGATGGAGGTTATCGTCCTGTTCGCTGCGCCCGCCATTTTGGTCCTGTTCCTTCTTGCTCTCCCGTTTATCTCGGGAACCGGGGAGAAGAGCGCCCGCCGAAGACCTGTCGCGGTTCTTTCAGTAATCTTCATCATGCTGGTGATTGGGGTGCTGACATATCTGGGTGAAACGTCGCCCTGGTCTCCGCGTATGTCGGCTTGGAGTAGCGAACCGATTCCGGTGCAATTCGTGAAAGGACGTACTCCCTTGGCGTTGCACGGCGCGCTCATCTTTCAGAACAAGCAATGCCACAATTGCCATGCGCTCGGCGGAGAGGGCGGTCAGCGTGGTCCGGCGCTCGACAGAGTGGCAACGCGGCTAACACGCGAGGAGATGGTCAGACAGGTAATTCAAGGTGGCGGAAATATGCCAGCCTATGGAAAGAAACTGACTCCGGCAGAAGTTGACGCGCTAGTTTCATTCATGCAGACTCTGAGACCACGGAGCGTGCCGCCGGTTCGTGATTCTGACAAGCCTCGAAACCGGTTACCGCGCGATCTTGCCGTGGTTGCACCCGCCCTCGGACCCTCAAACCGGTAATATTGTGGACCCAATTGCGAGCGCCGCGCTGACCTCGTGGACCCTGAACGCGCATGTGATTGCGCTGCTGCTGGCAATCGCAGCGATCTATTTCCGTGGGTGGACGCGAGGTCGCCGGCTGCTCCGGGGTGAACGAGACCACCTTCGGCTGAGCGCATTTCTGGCCGGGCTAGCCATGGTTTTCTTGGCGACCGAATCGCCACTTGATGCGTTTGACAATCTCTATCTCTCTGCACACATGGCGCAACATTTGCTGCTGATGATGGTTGCGCCTCCCTTGCTATTGCTGGGCCATCCCACGCTGCCCCTGCTGCGAGGACTCCCGAGAGGATTCGTAAAGGAGGGCTTGGGGCCGTTTTTGTCATGGCGCCCACTGCAGCGGGGATTGAGAACGTTAGTATCGCCCCCCTTAGCGCTGGCTGCATTTGCGGTAAGCACTATCTTTTGGCATTTGCCGAAGTTCTATGAACTCGCCCTACGGTCCCCAACGTGGCACGGCCTGCAGCACGCGTGCTTCTTCTGGACCGGAATTATCTTCTGGTGGATCGTTGTGCAGCCCGGGCCCGGAAGATCGCACTGGCCTCGGTGGATTGCCATTCCGCATCTCCTTCTGGCAGACATCCTCAACACAGCGCTCTCGGCGTTCTTCGTGTTTTCGGGTAGGCTGCTGTATCCGGCGTATGAGGCCGTCCGGGGAAGCACGTTAACGGCACAGGAAGATCAGACAATTGCGGGCCTAATTATGTGGGTACCCGGCTCGATCATCTATCTTGTACCCGCGTTTGTCATCGTAGTGCGGCTGCTGTCTGGTGCGACGATAACGCGGCAAGTTGCGGTCGTGCAACGAGGCGGGAGAGTGTCGCCAGCGTTCAAAAAGCCATTCGGAATACTACAAATACGCCGCGTGGCACAACCGGTGATGTTATTGGTTGCTATTTCCATCATGGCGGATGGATTCTTCGGTCCTCAAGTAACACCGCTAAATCTGGCGGGCGTTTTGCCGTGGATTCACTGGCGTGCATTTTCTGTATTGGCGTTGTTGATAGTGGGTAATCTGTTTTGCATGTCGTGCCCTTTCACTTTTGTCCGTGATATCGGCCGAACTGTGTTACCCGCCAACTTGCGATGGCCGCGCTGGCTACGAACGAAATGGCTGCCCGCGATCTTGCTCCTGATTTATCTTTGGGCCTACGAGGCCTTCAGCTTATGGGACAGTCCCTGGCTGACAGCTTGGATCATTGCCTCGTATTTCACTGCAGCGTTGGTCATTGACGGGCTGTTTCGAGGCGCAAGCTTCTGTAAGTATGTGTGTCCCATCGGGCAGTTTCACTTCGTCAGTTCGCTCGTCTCACCGGGACAGATACGCGTGCGGAGGCGTGAGGTTTGCCGCTCTTGCCGCACGCACGATTGCATTCGTGGCAATGACCGCTCTCGTGGCTGCGAACTGTATCTTTTTCAGCCAAAGAAGGCCGGAAATCTCGATTGCACGTTCTGCTTGGACTGCGTGAAGGCGTGTCCGCACGATAATGTCGCGCTGTTGCCGATCATGCCGGCCCAGACGTTGATTAATGATCCATATCGATCGTCCCTCGGAAGATTGTCGAAGCGGAGCGATTTGGCTGCGATGGCATTGCTGATCGTGTTTGGTGCATTTGTCAATGCGGCTGGCATGATTGGCCCAGTGATGACTTGGCAGCATCGATGGCACTCACGCCTAGGCCCGCATATGATGCCTCTGATTGTGGGAGTATTCGTACTTGCCGGCGCAGTGGTGCTGCCCGCCGCAGCCGTTTCTATTTGTGGAGCTGTGAATCGGCTTCAGCGACCGGCGGCCGCAGTCTTCGATATCATGCGGCGATTTGTATTCGCGTTCGTGCCCATAGGATTCGCGATGTGGGCCGCACACTTGCTGTATCATCTCGCTACCGGCTGGAACGCTGCTTGGCCCGCGCTGGAACGCGCCTTTACCGGAACGATAGTCCCGTCTGCACCCGCTGTAATTCCGGGTTGGCTTACCTCCGCACAGCTGCTGGCACTCGATGCCGGGCTGCTGCTTACGTTGTACACCAGTTGGCGGGTGGCGCTGGATTATTCGGCGCGCCTTCGACCTGCGCTGGGCCTTGTTGCGCCTTGGGCAGTGCTTTCGTGTGGACTGTACGCCGCTGGGGTGTGGATCCTGTTTCAGCCCATGCAAATGCGCGGCATGCTGCATTGAGCGGGATCGGTCTTGTAATTGGTTTGTGCATGGCGGTGCGCGTCGTTTTTGCTGACGGCGGCACTGTTCAATTTCAAAAACAGGCTGGACCGTTTATTGTGAGCGTGTTCAGCGCGCCCGTGCCGCTGAGAGTTGGTCCGGCGGACTTGACCGTCATGGTGCAGAAGGCCGCTGATCGAAGGAATGTTTTAAATTGCGATGTGATGCTGGTCTTATCGAAACCGGGCGAGCACGATGTTCGCATTGCGGCTACACGAGCACGCGCCACAAACAAATTGTTGTATGCCGCTCCAGTTGCTTTGCCGTCGGCCGGCACTTGGCATCTGACGATTTACGTTAGCGATAAACGCGATACGGCTCGCGTAAATGGCGACTTGGCAGTGTTGCCGGGACTGCCGCCCTTGATTGCTGATTGGCCCTACTTTGCTCTGTTGCCCATGGCAGTGGCGCTGTTCGGGCTGAATCAATGGTTGAAAACCAAGCGAAAGTCTAGCAATCCGCGAGCACGGCCATGGCAGCGTTACGACCATTGACAGCGATGACACTGCCGCCTGGATGCGTGCACGCTCCGCAAAGATAGACGCCGCGCATGGGCGTCTTCGCTCGAAGGCGATTGCTCCACATGTATTGAGGCAAGCACTCGCCTTGAAAAATATGGCCTCCGGTCAGGCCAACTTTCTTCTCGATGTCGGGAGGCCCAAGCACTTGCGCATCTATCACTGCATCAGGCACGTTTGTGCAAAACCGCGCAAGAGCTGCAAGCGCACGCTGCTTGGCTGCTTCCCGATGCTGATCCCACGTTCCGTCCGCAAAGGTGTAAGGCACATACTGTGAAAACACGCTCATCGTATGCGTACCTGGGGGCACAATGCTGGGATCATGCACACTCTGGAAGTAGAGCTCAGTCCAAAGGCGTTCGGGCAGGCGGCCTTCCCGAGCGGTTTCATAGGCGGACTTCCATTCGTCTTTGCTAAGCGGTGTGTTGATCTGCCCGAAGTGATGAGCTTCGCAGCTGCCAGGCCGAGCCCGAAAATTGGGCAATTCGCGCAGCCAGACATTCAGCTTGAGAGTGCACCCTTCGATCGGGATGGATTGCACCTGCTCCCGCCAGTCTGGATCTGTAGCGTCCCCCAAAAGACGCAGGGTCGTTCGCGGATCGGCATTTGAAATCACCGTGGGTGCAGCGATGCGCTCTCCGCCTTCGAGCAAAACGCCTTCACCCGGAAGTATCTTCAATACGGATACTCCCGCTGCGACTGTCGCACCAGCTTCGCGCGCTGCGTCGCAGAGAAAGAATGAAACCATGCCCATTCCGCCTCGCACGTAACCCCAGGTTCCGGGGAAGCCGCCAAGTCTGCCAGATGAGTGATGGAATCGGATGGACGCTGTCCCGGGATGGAACGGGCTGGCATTGGTGCCGATAACACCTTGACCGAGATACGCAATTTGAAGGCGTTCGTCTGAAAGGTAATGCTCGACGAACTCTGACATGGACCATCTGAACAATACAGCGCATGCTTCTTCATCGCTGCCGAGACGCTCCTCGAGCTGTTCTCGGTTGGGCGGCTCGCCGATCCAGACATCATCCTCATTTGCCGGACGCAAAGCATCGCGCAAGCGCCCGATGACATTGGACATCGCGCGCCAACCCCGAAGATCGCCGGGCGAGAAGCGAGCCAGTTCCGCTTCACATCGTTCGTCATCCTCATAGAGCTGAATGCTTGTGCCGTCTTCAAAGGGCACGAACAGGCCATTCAGCGCGGGTGTCCAAGAATAGCCGCGCGCGGGCAATTTCAGTTCTTCAATAACCAGCGGATGCAGCAGGCCGGCGAGGTACGCACATGGCGACATGCGAACGCCGGGCCAGGGCTCTTCAATCGTGCACGCGCCACCGATCCGTTCGCGGCTCTCGAGAACCAGAACACGCTTACCAGCTCGCGCCAGATAGGCGGCGCAGGTGAGTCCATTGTGTCCGGCTCCGACGATCAACGCATCCCACGATTGAGCCGCCAGCTCGCGAACCGGAGCTGGCAGCCCGATCAGACCCAGCGATTCGGTTGCTGAACGGTTGTTCAATGCCGCGCGCGTTCGCATGGGCGCCACTTACGGCCCGGTTTTACGCCGTTCGCTGCGCTTCCGCCTTCCCGTCACCCGCAATCGCGGCCTGTGCTGCTGCGAGGCGAGCAATCGGAACGCGATAGGGTGAGCAGGACACGTAATCCATGCCTGTGCGATAGCAGAACTCGACTGAACTGGGCTCTCCCCCATGCTCGCCGCAAATGCCAACTTCAAGATCAGGCCGTGCCTTACGACCAAGTTTCACCGCGTGCTCAATAATCTTGCCCACGCCGTCTTGATCCAGCACTGCAAATGGATCTGCTTTAAAGATCTTCAGATCTTCGTACTGCTTAGAAAATTTCGTGTAGTCATCGCGTGAAAGACCCATAGTCGTCTGAGTCAGGTCGTTCGTGCCAAAGCTGAAGAACTCGGCTTCCTTAGCGATTTCGTCTGCAGTAAGGGCCGCGCGTGGAATCTCAATCATGGTGCCGACAAAATACTTCATCTCCTTGAGGCCAGCTTTGCCGAGCACCTCATCTGCCACCTTAATGACGATGGCTTTCTGATTTTCCAGCTCTTTCACGCTGCCGACGAGAGGGATCATGACCTCGGGAATGACATTGACGCCTTTTTTCGCGACCGCAACGGCTGCCTCAAAAATCGCCCGAGCCTGCATCTCCGTGATCTCTGGATAAGTGATGCCCAGCCGGCATCCGCGATGGCCAAGCATGGGATTGAATTCGTGAAGCTCTTCTACACGCCTCAGCAGGTCCGGCAAATGCTTCTTCAGTTCCCCGACGGTAACGCCGTATGTTGCCCCCATTTCTTTTTTTTCTTTCGCCGACGCATTTGGAAGCTTGGCGATATCGACCATCAGGTTTTCCCGTTTCGGCAGAAACTCGTGCAGCGGTGGATCGAGCGTGCGAATTACGACAGGGAACCCGTCCATGACTTGGAAAAGGCCGGCAAAGTCTTTCCGCTGCATGGGTAGAAGCTTCTGAAGCGCGTTCCGGCGTGTTTTCTCATCACGGGCAAGAATCATCGCCTGCATATAGGCGATGCGGTCCTCGGCAAAGAACATATGCTCGGTGCGGCAAAGGCCAATTCCCTCCGCGCCGTATAGCCGTGCCTGCTTTGCGTCACGAGGAACATCAGCGTTGGCGCGAACGCCAAAATCGCCGCGGAACTCGTCAGCCCAGTCCATGAACGTCGCGAAATAGTGTGACTTCGGATCGGGATCGTTCGTCTTACATTGCCCCAAATAGACCTCACCCAACGTGCCATCGAGTGAGATCCAATCGCCTTGCTTAATGACGGTCTTTTTGCCCTCGAATAAAATGCTCGCTTCTTTTCTTTCTTCATCGACCGCGACTGATGACGCGCCGACCACACAAGGACGGCCCATCCCTCGAGCCACAACGGCCGCATGACTTGTCAGCCCGCCCACGGCCGTAAGAATGCCTTTGGACACGTCCATGCCATGAATGTCATCCGGCGTCGTCTCTTTCCTCACGAGGAGCACCGGGCCGGTTGATGCCATGTGAACAGCATCTTCTGAGGCGAAAGCAGCGCGCCCAACGGCAGCACCAGGCGAGGCGGGAAGGCCGGTTGCAATTTTCTGCAAGCCTTTCCGCATGTTTGGATCGAGCACCGGGTGGAGCAACTGATCCAATTGCGCTGGCGCAACCCGCTGCACGGCTTCCTCTTTTGAGATCAGATTTTCATTCATCATGTCCACAGCGATCCGTACGGCGGCAGGACCCGTTCGCTTTCCGTTACGTGTCTGCAGCATGTAGAGTTTGCCTTCTTCGATCGTGAACTCAAAATCTTGCACGTCACGATAGTGCTTCTCGAGATTCGCGGTGATCTCGCGCAACTGCTTGTACGCCTGAGGCATCACCTGCTCGAGCTCACTAATGGCCTGGGGCGTGCGAATTCCCGCAACCACATCTTCCCCTTGTGCATTTACCAGAAATTCACCGTAGAAGACGCGCTCGCCGGTCGACGGATTGCGCGTGAATCCGACGCCCGTGCCTGAGTTCTCACCCATATTTCCAAAGACCATGGCTTGAACGTTGGCAGCAGTGCCGATAGAATCCGGAATCTTTTCCATTCGCCGGTAATAAATGGCTTTCGGGGTGTTCCAGGAGTTAAACACGGCGTCGCGTGAAAGCATCAGCTGATCGTGGGGGTCTTGCGGAAATTCTTTGTGCGTTTCCTTCTTCACGAGCGCTTTGTACTCGGCGATGATGAGCTTCAAATCGTCAGCCGTAAGATCGGTGTCCAGCTTCGCTTTCACGTGAGCCTTGCGCTTGTCAAAGATGTGGTCAAATTTCGCCATATCGATGTGCAGCGCAACTTCGCCGAACATCTGGATAAACCGCCGGTAGCAATCATACGCGAATCGTGGATTGCCGGTCTTCCTGGCCAGGGCTTCAGTTGCTTTGTCATTCAATCCGAGATTCAAAATCGTATTCATCATTCCAGGCATGGAGAATTTCGCGCCTGAGCGGACGCTCACAAGCAGCGGGTCCTCGCCACCGCCGAGTTTTTTGCCCATGTCTTCTTCGAGCTTTGCGAGAGCACTATGGATCTGATCGTCTACTTCTTTTGGAACCTTATTGCCGTTTTCGAAAAACAGGTTGCAGACTTCCGTTGAGATGGTGAAGCCTGGAGGAACAGGAACACCGGCTTTGCTCATTTCGGCGAGGCCAGCGCCTTTTCCGCCGAGAATGTCACGCATCTTGCCGTCGCCGTCGGCCCTACCGGCTCCGAACGAGTAAACATATTTCTTCATTTCGTTTCGTAATCTCCTGATGCTAGGCTGCCGTCGAACTCGGCACTATTTCCGAAAAGTCAGCAATGTTCGAAAACGCAGTCAACAAGCTGTGCAACAGCGCCAAGCGGTTTTGGCGGATCCCTGGATTGGGATCGTTCACTAACACTTTATCGAAGAACAAGTCGACATGAGGGCGAAGCGAAGCAATAGCACTCAGCTTGGCTCGGTAATCAGCGGTTTGGGACACGGTGGAAGTAACGCTCTGAAATGCCGAGTAAAGATCTCGCTCCGCGCCTTCGGAGAGCAGTCCTGCGTCAGCCGGATCAGCGTGTTCTACGTTAGCCTGTTTCAAAATATTCTTAATGCGCTTGAAGCTCGCTGCGAGCGGCTCAAAATCTTCGGTTGGCCGTATGTAATGCAGCGCCTCTAATCGTTTAAGCAGGTCAGCTAGCGTCTCGTTACGTCCGCCTAGAATCGCTTTGACTTCGTCGTATGGGAACTCTTTTATATCGCGCAGGTAATACTCGATGCGTTCAATAAAGAAAGGACCAAGCTCGGGAGCAAGCGGAAGCTGAACAAGATGAATTTCCAGTTCCGCTTCAAACAAGATCCTCACGACGCCTTGAGCTGCGCGCCGCAACGCAAATGGATCTTTTGAGCCTGTTGGGACCAGCCCGATTCTGAAACACTCGCGTAAGGTATCGAGCTTGTCGGCCAAAGCCACGACCTGACCCTCCCGCGTCCGCGGAATCGAGTCGTCCATGCTGAGTGGCTTGTAGTGGTCGTAAATTGCCGTTGCGACAGCCTCGCTTTCACCGTGCGCTTTAGCATAGAGGCCTCCCACAACGCCCTGCAACTCCGGAAATTCCTTGACCATGTCGGTCGTGAGATCGCATTTCGAGAGCAGAGCGGCACGGTGAACCGTCGTTTCATCGGCACGGGCTTCGGCGGCCAGCTTTGCCGCGAGCTCAATCATTCGATCCGTCTTATCCTTATAACTCCCGAGCTTGGCTTGAAAGGTAATCTTGGCAAGATCTGAAACGCGATCGGAAAGTCTCTTGTGCTGATCGACACGCCAGAAAAACCGCGCATCATTGAACCGGGCGCGCAAAACACGTTCGTTACCCTGCCGAATTAGCCCCTCTGGATCACCATCTGTATTGGTAACAGCGACGAACTGCGCCGCGAGGGATCCGTCCGAACTCATCACCGAAAAGTAGCGTTGGTGATGGCGCATTACGGTTGTAAGAATCTCTTCGGGCAACTCGAGGTAAGCGGGATCGAAGCTGCCTCGCACCGTACTTGGAAATTCAGTCAAATAAACGAGTGTTCGAAGCAGATCATCGTCCTGCCGAACGTCTGACCCGAGCTCCGCTTCTATACGCTTCTTACGATCTTCAACGGGAACGATCACAAAATTCTTCCGCAAGACATCGGCGTACGTTGCAGCCGTGACAAGTAAAGGCTTTTTCGAGCCGAGAATCCGATGCCCGCTGCTCATCTTGCCCGATTTCACACCGGCGACTTCGAATGGAACGACTTGATCGTCGATGACAGCGACGATCCATCGAATAGGTCGGATGAAGCGTGCGCCGCCCTTGGCGGTCCAGTACATCATTTTGGGAAAATGGATGCCCGCAATGAGCTCCGGCAATTTTTCGCTTAGCGCCTCTATGGCCGACTGGCCTGTTGTGAGCTGATGGAACACAAACCGCTCACCCTTGGCATCCTGCATTCTGTCCAGCGCTTCTACTGTGGTGCGTTGCTTCCGAGCAAAACCGTGTGCGGCCTTTTCGCCGGCCGAGACGTATGGGCCGGGGATTACGACTTGAACGTCGGGCGCTCGCTCGGATAGATTCCTCGCCAGCAGCATGAGGCGCCGCGGCGTACCCTCTGGTATCAGCGCCGATCCCTCGAATGCTCCAAATGCAGTTTGAAAGCGGTTCCGCAGCTCTTCTAATGCGGGCTCGATCATCCAGTCGGGAATTTCTTCTGTGCCGATCTCGAGAAGAAAATCCGCCATTACGCGGCGGCCTCTTCGGGAGGAAATTGCTGCCTCATCCAGGCCTGAGCCACCGCCACCGCCAATCTGTGCACCCGCCCAATGATGGCAACCCGCTCCGTGACGCTGATCGCCCCGCGCGCATCCAGAAGATTGAACAGGTGGGAACACTTAAGGACTTGGTCGTAGGCCGGAAGCACAGGCAACCGTGCTTTCTCCGTCGCAGACGTTGCCAGCAATTCGTTGCATTCCGCTTCGTGCTCTGAAAACAATCGCCACAAACGATCGACGTTTGCAACCTCGAAGTTGTAGGCCGAGAACTGCTCCTCGTCGAGCATCCGGACATCCGAATACTTCACGCCCGGCGCCCACTCGATGTCATATACGCTCTCCACGTTTTGAAGGAAGGCGACAATGCGCTCAAGCCCATACGTGATCTCGGCCGGAACCAAATCGAGATCGATGCCGCCACATTGCTGGAAATAAGTAAATTGGGTGATCTCTAGACCGTCCAGCATCACCTGCCATCCAATACCCCATGCGCCGAGCGTAGGCGACTCCCAATTGTCCTCCTCGAACTTGATGTCATGCCTTCTGAGATCGATACCGATTGCTTCCAGGCTGCCGAGATACTGGTCGATCACATCGTCGGGCGTGGGCTTCAGCACCACCTGCAATTGCTGATGTTTGTAGAGACGGTTGGGATTTTCGCCGTATCGTCCATCTGCCGGGCGACGGCTCGGTTGCACGTACGCCACCTTGTAAGGTTTCGGGCCAAGCACGCGCAAGAAGGTTTCAGGCGCCATAGTGCCTGCGCCCACCTCAACGTCATACGGCTCCTGGATCACGGCTCCGCGTTCGGCCCAGTAGCGCTTTAGCTTGAAAATCGTCTCTTGGAAGGAATTCATTATCGGGTCGTCGTGATCGTCACAACCCTTCGAGCAGGGCCGGAGTGTGAAAATGCCGCTCTGCGTGCTCTTCCATCTGACGGATCAGAAAACGGCGCAAATCGAGAGCTGTGTCTTTATTCCACGCGGTTAACGGGAGATCGGCAATGTGGTTTCGGAGCATCGCACCCGCCAGATCACGCGAAGAGGTGGATACCGTCCGATCGGGATGATTCGTAAGATCCGGAAGAAAGCCGGAAAGACGCGTGGCCCACAATGAAAAGTATGTAATGGCTGCCCACGCGCCACCTGGCAGACGCTGATGCATGTAGCAGAGAATTGCCGTCAGTAAACGGAAAAAACGTTCG
Source organism: Bryobacteraceae bacterium (assembly GCA_045807905.1). GTDB lineage: Bacteria > Acidobacteriota > Terriglobia > Bryobacterales > Bryobacteraceae > Bog-105. The sequence continues at coordinate 24,772 of JBJMGM010000035.1, forward strand.
TTCGGCTCGTTCGCTGGTAACATGTGCTCGCTGACTTCCGCAACGTAATCGAGCGCCACGCTCGTATCAAAGTCACATAGCAGATCGAATTGTGATTGCAATAGATCGCAGGAATTCAGATTTACCAGTTCGCGTGTTTCCTTCTGCGAGTACGACAAATTCACCAGCGACAACCGTTCCAATCCAGACCCGAAGCTGCTTTTGGGTTTTCGTGCCCGCCTCGCCACACCGCGCAGTTTTCCCTGATCGCGCGTAAAGAAACTGACGATCAGATCCGACTCACGAAAAGGATAAGTCCGCAGGACGTAGGTCTCACTCAGGCGACCCGGCATAGTTCATAACTGACCGCGCATGGCACGCATAACCGCGCTGTGCGCTTGCCGCCGGTACGAAGCAAGTTTGCAGCCGGTAGAATTTTTAGGGTATCAAAGTGGACGTCCCGACCTTCGACACCCTTACGGCGCAATCGGCCGAATGCTTTAATCAACGGGGCTTCTAATTTTTCCTGATTTCGCGGTGAAAGAAAACATCACCGGGCTGATCTTTCACGGTGTAGTCATCAGGAGGTTGGAAAAGGCTAGCTGACGGCTCTGAACGTTGAATGTTAGTGAGTTTGTAAATCGTCTCCCCAATTCTTGGATCGTTACTTTTGCTCAGCACCAAAACCTTCAGTTCAGGCGAATACCAGCTCTCGCTTGTAATTACAATCGGCTGCAAATTTCCTATCTGCCCTGCTGGAATCGTTCGGGTGACCCGGGTCCCGTGCGCTGAAACCCCCTCGATGATTTGCGCCCCCAGATCTGTTTTGCTAGTGTCGTGATCGTCCGGCCGAGTAATGTGCTTTGTAATCACCTGAGTTTTGTCCTCTGGATTTCGCACCGCGCCTGACTCGGCATAGAACAACGCTTTGCCCGTCGTCATGGGCGGTGGCGGCACACCCATCTCGAAAACTCCAGCCCGGCCGTTGTTACCAGCCGGAACCGGCATCTTCATCGCACTCTTCGTTCGTGCATCTAACGTCCAGTGCACATGAACTACTGGATCATCAATCATTACAATATGAGGGGCATCTCCGTTCTCTCCCGCCAATGCTGGAAGCGCTTCATCTCTTCTTACCCGGCCTTGACTGTCGCGCGCCACGCTACCCGAAGTAGTCTGTTCAATTCGGTTACCGTCCGCTAGTACCTGTATGCGCTGCGTGGTCGCTTGCGCCGAGTATGGCGCGCCTGCCACCGTTCCCATCGGCCCGGCTAGCGCGGTCGTGATCCCGATCGGTCCGAATTCAGCCACATCTCCCATTTGAATCATTACTTGTTTTGGGCCTGTGACAGCGGTTTGCCCGAGGGCACATCCTGCGCACAGGGCCAAAATCATCATTGCTTTGCGCATATAGTTTCTTCTCTCAACTTACTTACTGAATCTCTCCATCGACCAAGCGCACGGCCCGCGCTATCCCGTCCTGTCCAACCAGTAAATCCGCATCGACGTTCCCTTCAGCCGCGACATGCGCAAAAGGCATTCCCATGGCGCCCAGCCGCGAAGCCGGAATCTGGACACGCACGATCACAGGCTGCTCCAAAGGGACGTCGCTCTGCGCGTAGGGAAGCGCGACGAAGCCTGAGCTTTGGTGCACCGAAGTATTTACAGTTGCTTGTTGGTCTGCGCCTGTCTTATGTGTCCAACTCAAATGTGTCCCAGCCATGTATAAACCGGCTGCAATGACCCCTGCTGCTGCCGCCACGCTTGCCACGTATCGCGACCGCCGTTGGTTTACCCGAGCCTGGAACGCCGCTCGCAACCGTCGCTCCAAAGCCGGATTTGCATTCTGCGGAACCGCCCTCGCCAGCGCCCGCAGTTGATGTTTTAACTGATCCTCCTCGCTCATACCCGACACCTTTCGCACTTCCGCAGTTTCGCGCCCAATATCAACCGCGCTCTGTGCAACCTGGATCGCACGGTGCCGATTGCACAATTTAGTTGTTGCGCGGCTTGCGCGTAAGTCAATTCTTCCAAGTCACAGAGCACAATTGCCTCACGGTAGTTCGGCGGCAGACTAAGTATCGCGCTACGCAGCCCTTCGATTTCTTGTCCTTTACTCAAATCGTCCAGCAGGCCAGCTCCCACGCTGCTCGGTTGAGCCAATTCCGCTGAACCAAAGACTCGAGCCTCTGCAAGGTATCGCCGCACCTTGTTTCGCGCTACCCCAATCAGATACGCCTGCAGCGCTCCACGCTCCTCCGCATATAATTTCTCCTCAGAAAGAAGTGTCAGAAATACTTCCTGCGTTACTTCTTCCGCCGTTTCCCGACGCCCTGACATATGCAAGGCAAAGCGGAACACCGGACCCTGATGACGCCGGAAAACTGTTAGAAATGCGTTTTCATCTCCCTTGCCGGCGAGCTTCAGCAACTCGCCATCGCTCAGCTCTTCATGGGGCCTTGTCTTCCTCACGCCATCGTCAACGCCTTCATAACGTATTACTGCGAATTGGCATAAAGGTTCCACGAACTTCGAGTTGATATATTTTCCTAACGCAATGAGCCGTTTGCTTTCCCGATTGCGCGTGTGTTACGAGAAGGATAGAACAACATGCTATTGGAAAAGAAAAATCCCGCTGTCGCTACAGAACCCGAAACCCCGCCTGCCTCTGCAGCTCTGCTGCAACTGCTTTTTGGTAAACACATTACGTACTCACTCTCAGCGGTCGCCAGGCTGGGGGTCCCGGACCATATGTCTGGAGCTCCTGTTCCGGTTGACGAACTGGCAACCAAGACCGGAGCGCACTCGCCTTCCCTGTACCGTGTCATGCGGACGCTTGCCAGCGTCGGCGTATTCCAAGAATTTCCCGGGAAACGCTTTAGCCTGACACCGGTCGGACAACTTCTCCAGACCGACGCCCCGGGTTCGCTGCGTTATTTAGCGATCCAATTGGGAGATCGCTGGAGCGTTCGCGCCTGGGAGCACTTCACCGATACCATCCGCACGGGCGAGGACAGCGTAACCAAGGCTTTCGGAAAAAACGTCTTCCAACTCTTTGCTGAGGAACCTGAGCAGGCCGAAACTTTCAATCGCTCGATGACAAACCTTTCGGCCGCGATGCTTGAGCCGATTGTAAACGCCTATGATTTCAGCTCAATCAATCGGCTTGCCGACGTGGGAGGCGGGCGCGGCATGCTCCTTGCCTCGGTTCTGACACGCTATCCGCAGATGCGAGGAGTTGTATACGATCTAAAGGAGGTTGTCACTGGCGCGATTGGCGAGCCTCACTTCTCCACTTGCAAAGAACGTGTGGAACTGGAAGCGGGTAGTTTTTTTGACCGTGTACCTTCCGGTTGTGATGCATACATCATGAAGTTCATTCTTCACGACTGGAGTGATGAGCACTGCCGGAAAATATTGAATCTGATACGAAAAGAGCTTCCTCAAAATGGCCGGGTCCTCGTGTGCGAGCAGGTCATGACCGCCGGCCCTGAGCCAGTTCCTGCGAAACTTAGCGACATTGAGATGCTCGCAATGACGGTCGGAGGTAAGGAGCGCACCGAAGCTGAATTCAGTCAGCTTTTCGCATCGGCAGGCTTGCGACTTCTGCAAGTGACCCAAACAGAGAGCCCGGTTTGCGTTCTCGAGGCTCGAGCAGTCTAACTAATCACCGTTGACGCTGAAAAGTATTGCAGCCGGAGATACTGCCCGATTCAAAACCGCGCTTGAACCATCCGACGCGTTGGGCAGATGATCCATGCGTGAACGTTTCAGGACTTACGCGTCCTGTGGACATTCTTTGCAGGCGATCGTCGCCCACGGCTGCTGCGGCACCCAAGGCCGACGGAATGTCGCTTGCCTCCAAGAGCCGCCTCTGCTGGGTTGAGTTGGCCCAAACACCCGCAAAACAGTCTGCCTGCAACTCCAGACGTACAGATAACGGATTGGCCGCGTCCGGCCTACGTTCTTGCAGCTGCCGCACTTTGGGCTCGATTCCCAATAGCTTCTGCACGTGATGTCCAATTTCATGGGCAATCACGTATGCTTGCGCGAATTCGCCAGGAGCACCGAACCGGTTCTGGAGTTCACTGAAAAAACTGAGATCGAGGTACACCTTCTCGTCTTCCGGACAATAGAACGGACCGATGGCCTCCTGAGCCATTCCGCACGCTGATGGGTAGGCGTTTCGGAATAGAACTAATTTGGCATGGCGATACGGAACGCCTCCGGTGTGCGGCAGCATGCGGTCCCAATTTCGCTGGACATCATTTAGGACAAAAGAAATAAATTCAACTTCGGGCTGCTCTTGCGTATCTCGTTGCCGGTCGGGAACACTGCGGACAGCTTCGGATGAAGGTGCACCAGAAAACAGGGTAAAGAGGTTTCGGTGGAAGAGAAGGCTTAGTAATCCGACAACGATTACGCCGCCGATTCCTAAGTGTCCAAACCCGAATCCGCCTCCGCCACCGCTGTCGTCTCGGCGATCTTCAATATCGCCGCTTACACCGCCTGGCGTCCATCTCATGTTCTCTTCAGTTTACTGACTGAAAGCGACTAATGTGGCCTAGCGCACGTTTGTCGTAAGCATGCGGCGATACAGATCATTGAGTGTGTCCAGAGTTAGACGGGGCGATCCGTTGTCGTTGAGAAATCTCCAAACCACGCCGAACGCGGCATTCTGAAACTCCGGAAATCCGGCAACGCGCGGCCGCAAGAACGCGTTCTGCAATGTTGGCAGAGTGCTCTCGAAGAAGCCGTTAGTTAGGGAGTTTGCTTCTGAATCGATCCAAGCTCGTTTGTTGCCGGGCTGGCCTCCCGATTGCACGTACAGCTTGCGCTGGCAGTCCGCGCCAGCTACCCAACTGACATACTGAACGGCAGATTCGATATCGCTACAGCCCTTTGATATCGCTATTCCGGCGCCACCCAGTGTCGCCCCGCCACAGCCCGCTACGCCAGAAGATGGGATATTCGTGAATGACAACAATGAAGGGCGATAGCCATTGCGCGCGTAATTGGAGTAGCCAAATGCCAAAGGACAATACGCAATGTCATTGGTTGTACTCATGCGCTCCCAAACTGCGATGGGGTTCGCGGTCACCGCGTCCTCAGTTGAATTCTTTGCAAGCTCTCTCAGACGCACTAAAGCGAATTCACCCGCGGCGTGATCCACAACTCGGTTTGCATCGCCCAAAAATGGCGGATGCCCCGCGTTCGCACACAGGGTAAAGAAGCACATCAGGGAGTCCAGCGGAAACAATGCACCGCTCACGAACCCGGGACGGATTTTTGCCAGCTCGAAAACCTCGTCCCATGTGTTGGGTACGCGCGCCCGTACGGCATCGAGCAGATCGGGCCGGTAACCGGCAACTTGCGCAGCGGCATCGATAGCCAGCGCCCACTGATGCCCCCCGTAAAAGTAGCTTTGATGAGAGACGCCGACGCTTTCACTCTCCAGGGTGTCTAAGCTGGCTTGCGGAATGTATTCGTCGAGCGCAACAAGGCAGCGATCCTGTGCGACTGCGCCCATAAAGGGATGATCCAACACAATCAGGTCATAACTCTCCGCGAACGCTTTTACCGAAGCCTCTCCGAACTCGTGCAGGCTGCGAGCCTCCCATTCGATGCGAATGTCCGGGCGATCCTCCGCAAACCGTCGGGCAGTCGCCACCATGGGCGCAAGCCCTCGGTCGTGCTTCCAGGTAACGCCTCGTAACGTGATCACTCTGCACGCTGCCGACTACTGACGTTAGATCACCTGATCGCGGCTGAACTCCGCAATCTCCGCCTCGCTGTATCCCACTTCTTTGAGAATTTCAACGGTATGTTCACCAACAATGGGAGGTCTTTGAACTCGCGACGGTGTGCGCCCGAACTTGATCGGTGGACCGATGGTGTGAAACGTGCCCGCGACCGGATGATCAAACGCGGTTATGCTGCCATTATGTTGCACCTGAGGGTCGCGAGTCACTTGGGGAAAGGTATTCACGGGCGCGGCCCAGACATCCGCTGCCAGGAAGATTTCAAGCAGGTCGGCGGTGGTTTTCGAAGCGAAGCCGGGCTCAAGCTTTTGCTTAATCGCATCACGATTCTCAAGGAAGTTTCGCGATTCGATGCCCTCGAACCCCGAGATCCCGACCAGCTCAGCAATTTTTCCCAGCGGCATCATCGCAATCACTATGTATCCGTCGAGCGTTTTGTAGACAGCCATCGGGGCTCCGATATAGGGATGTCCCATCCCCGATGCGCTTCGCCGTGGCTCATGTCCAGTGTTGAAGTAGACACTCAGCTCTTGTGTTGCAAGACTCAGAATTGAATCGAGTAGATTGATGTCAATTCGCTGCCCGCGGCCGGTTCGATTCCGGTCGTACAGCGCAGCCAAGACACCGATAACAATGTGCATCGAGGCCGTGAGATCTGCAATCCCCATCCCCACCGGCGAGGGCGGATCATCCGCGAGCCCTTGCAGCATCAGCACCCCTGAAACGGCCTGCGCCAAAAGGTCCTGACCGGGTCGTTCCAGATACGGCCCGTCTTGTCCCCAGCCGCAACTGGCACAGTAGATCAGGCGCGGATACATCTTTGAAAGCGTCTCGTATCCCAAGCCCAGCCGGTCCATGACTCCGGGCCTGAAATTTTCGATAACAACATCGCTTGACTCAATAATCCGGAGTGCCGCTTGTTTGCCTCGTGGATCTTTAAGGTTCAAGGTAACGCTGCGCTTAGCGCGATTAAATACGAGAAACGAAAGGCTTTCCCCATTAAGAAACGCGTCTCGCATCGACCAGTGGCGATGCCATTCCCCATTTCGCGGCTCGATTTTGACTATGTCCGCGCCCATGTCCCCTAGGAACTGAGTTGCGTTTGGACCCTGGACAAGCTGCGTGAAATCCGCGATTCGCAGCCCTTCAAGTGCTCCGCTCAACTATTTCTCCTTGTTCGGCAGATCGTTCACGAGACCGGCCTCGGCTTTCAAAATGCTGTCGATCAAATCCAGTCTCTCGCGGCCGGGTACAAATTCCAGACGCCGGATCCCAAACGGATCGATGCGCGTGCGAATCAGCCGCAGTTGTTCCTGCTCAGGAGCATTTGTGAGGGGCAAGGGATCAGAAACCAGGAATTCGCCGCCTGTGTTGTCTTTCACCATTTCTAGCGTGACATTCGGATGAATGCTGATCAGCCGAAAGATCCCGGCCACCGGATCGATCTCGAAGAGACCAAGGTCTGAGATTAGACGTATCTTGCCCGGTTTTAAACCAGCTTGAACACGTTCGGCACCGTTTATGAGGCCGCGGGCCGCTGTGCAAAATTGGACGCTTTCAACAAATCGTTCCCGCGAGTGCCGCGTGAGATAGAGAATGAAATGTTGATGCAGATTCGCCACGTCGGCCATGCCGCCTTGACCCGGCAGGCGAATGCGCTTCCGGCCCGTGTCCACCCAGGCATTATTCGTTCGGCCGCGCAGATCTAATTGCGCGACCGTAATCACTTCGTGGGTGATCCGGCCCTGCTGGTAATACCAGTGGTACGTTTCATCGGCGCCCCAGATGACTTTAGCGCTGCCAAATTCCAAAGGCTCGGCGAGCGTGAGAGACATCGGATGCGCGTCGATATCGATTAGACCGCCGTTCAGCGCGATGATCATCAGCTCGGGAGCGTGCGTCGCCTTTGCGAGTAAATACGACGCCATCGCCAGCGGAGATACCGAGCCGACCGAACAGATGCTCGAGTTGTCGTATTCTCGCGCGAGGCAAACTGCAAGTAATTCGTCGGCTGTGAATGGAGCATCGCTCGCGACGGGAATACAGTGCGGCGTAACACGTTCGGCAGTCAAATCCGCGGTCCGAATCCGAGCAGCGTGTCCAAGGAACTTCTTACGCGGCTCGGCAAACCTAAACTGGGCCTGTCCCGTGCGAACGTACTGCAGCAGCTCTTCGTAATCTGTTGAGTAATACGGCAGGCATGAGGTCGGGTGAGCGCCGCCAGGGACTGCGGCGATGGCGCTGACAAACGTTTTGGGCAGTACGAACGAAAGCGGCGCACCAAGCTTTCCGGTCGGAACCACTTCTTCCACTGTGACAAGAGTCTTCCCGGCTGCACCGAGCAGGCTTAAGTCGAAGCCCCGGGCACCCTGGATTTCGATGTTGCCGTCCGCGTCCGCGCGTTGTACATGGAGCAGCAAGACATCCAGGTCCAGGCGTCTCGCCATCCCGACTGGTTGTTGCTGGAAACGTGATTTGCTTTCGACCCAGAAATCACCTGCTTTCATGAGATCTGAGCCATGCGGAAGCTGAAACGGCATCTCGGGGAGATTAAAGTGAGCGGCGTGCAAGCCCTGGATCATCGCGAGCGCGGACCACTCCTCGACGTCAATGGCATTTTTTTCGAGGGCCTCGCGAAAGCGCGGTGATAGCCCGAATATGTCAAGGCTGGAAAAACAGAATACAAGCTTGCGTACGGCCCCGGCTTCGAGCAGTAGCTCCAACGCGAGTCCGCCACCCCAGCTGATAAACGTGAAATCGTTGCGGCCGAGCGCGGCAACTTTTTGTATCAGCGCAATGGGGAGGCGCGAGAGGTGCACGCCACCAATACCCAGTCGCGCACCATTCGGCACGCGTTGGGCCAGTTCATCCAAACTTACAAATTCTGCCATTGCTTCAGGAGGATAAGGTCACACCAAAGCCGAGGTAGTCATTCCACCGTCGATAGTCAAACACTGTCCCGTAAGCCACGAGCTTTCATCGCATGCCAGATAAAGCGCCCCATAGGCAATATCGATCGGTTGGCCGAGACGCCCGATAGGATGCATCCGCTCCCATCCCGCGCGGAGAGCGGCGGGATCCGGAGACCGTTCAAGCACTTGAACATTCAACGGCGTTTCTACCGTGCCAGGTGCGATACAGTTCACACGCACGCCTCGCCCGGCGTATTCTCGCGACATCTGACGCGTGAGACTGAAGATCGCTCCTTTGCTGGCCGCATAATGTGGATATCCCGGAAAGCCTAGGATGCCCTGCACCGATGAAATATGAACAACGGACCCGCGTCGCGCGTTCAACATGCCTGGCAGGACATATCGGGACGTGAGAAACATGCTGGTCAGGTTCACACGCAGGATCCGATCCCATTCACCTAGCTCCATTTCATGAAGCGCATTTTCGGAGGCGATTCCCACAACATTTGCGAGCACGTCAATAGTTCCGAACTCTTTTAGGCCCGCGTCGACCAGCGTGTGGACGTCGCTTTCGACGCTCACATCGGTTGGTTGAAACAGGCACCGGCCGCCACGCGCGCGGATTCTTTCAGCGGTTGCATTTCCATGCTGTACGTCGATATCGGCACCGACAATTGCGGCGCCTTCACGGGCAAACAGTTCGGCAATGGCCTCACCGATTCCCATGGCCATACCCGATACAAGCGCGACGCGATCTTTCAAACGCATTGGTGAAAAAAGCGTAGCATGCTCACGCAATCCGAAAAGACCATGCAAGAATGCAAAACCCAAGAATAAGCAGCAGCATTCCTATGGAAACGGTGAAAACAGTCGGCCGGCGCACGCGTCGCCACTCGCCGGTGGCAAAGCCCCACACATTTGACGTAATGATGATGGCTGACATAAACAGAGGCCATCCGAGAACCGGACCCATCTCCGCCATGGTTGCGGATGCCGCGCCGAAAATCGCGATGCTACTCATCCAAAGAACTCCCATGAGTGCGCCGAGCAGCCAGTACGAGGTGGTTCCAGGCAAGGCGTAGAGTTGCAGACTCTTGTTTTTTCGCCAAAGATAAGTGCAATACGCGAGATAGGGAATAAGAGTCGCAGTCAGCAGCGGCGGCCAGATTACGTTAGCTTGGGTTGCCGCACTCGCGCCTTGAGCAGCAGCTCCCGTCAACAGCGGACCGCCAAACGCCAAGCCGAAATTGATGAACGGGGAACCTATGCCAGCAATAATCGCGAATGCCAAGCCAACTTTGAAACTGGTTCGAGTCTTCGTGGGCTGGTCCGGCACTGGCGCTGTTTGCACGAGTTCCCGCTCCTTTGCCCTTCCTGCGACTGCACAAACAATGATCCCGAGCAGGGCGACGGCAATACCAGCCTCGACTGTCAGGCCTTTCCGAGTAAACATTTGTTCCGGATGAAGCGATAGAAGCGGTACCAGCGAACCGATTGCAGTGGAAAGACCGAGAGCAATCGCAAAGTTCAATGCGATACCGATGGCTTCAACTCCGAGACCAAAGCAGACCGCGGCGACACCATAAGCCGCACCAAAGCCGATGACAGTCAAAAGCGTGCGCGCATCCGCGCCGCCATACACAGCGAACAGATGTGGGACGGTGGCAATCGCGAGCAGCCATGGAACAACAAAGAATGCAACGGTAGCCCAGATCGCCCAAACGTTTTCCCATTTCCAACGGCTGGTGTATTTGGTGGGCGCAGCGAAGCTTCCGTTAAGAATGCCTGCGAGAAGCGCGAGCAAAATTCCTCCCGAAATACTCATGAGTTCGGGCTCTTGCCCGGTTTAGAAATTTTGGCAGGGTATTCTTCGCGGCCCTGGATGTTCGTCTTCAAGTGGTAAACCGGACCTCCGACGTAACCGCTGGCCGGATCGTAACCCGGAGGAGCAAGCGACAGAGAGTCGGTCTTGGCGGCTGATGTTACAAACACGTCCAAAAAGTCCGGGCCGCCGAATGTAACTGAAGAGCTTTGAAAAGCTGGGACTTTTAAACGCCGCTCGATTTTCCCATCCGGATCATACCGAATCACACAGCCGCCGAACCAGTGAGCGCACCAAATGAATCCTTCCGCATCGACCGTAAGTCCATCAGGGATACCGTCGGAAACCGGGACCTGAAGGAGAATACGGCGGTTGCGAAGACTTCCGTCTGCGCGCTGCCAGTCGTAAGCATAGATGCGGTGCATCGCCGAATCCACAAAATAAAGCGTTCGCAGATCTGGCGAGAATCCGAGACCGTTCGAGAGCTGAAAGCCTTCATCTACGATGTGGACGGAACCGTCAGTATCGACGCGAAACAGGCAGCCCATGCCCTTGACAAATTCTCCCTGTTCATCACGAACATAGGAGCCGGAGTAAACGCGGCCCTCAGGGTCGGCAATGCCGTCGTTCATGATGCATTTGTGCCCGTCTATTTGGTCGGCGAGAAGAGTTGGTTCGGATTTCCCGTCCCAGAGCCAAATGCCGGTCAGATTCGTCACTACAAATCCGCCCGGTTGGTTGAAGGCGTAACTGGACAGCTGCATGCTCTCACTCACAATTTCGGAGCGGCGATCGGACCAGATGTATCGGTAAAAGCGGCGCCTCGCGATATCGGTCCAATAGAGCGCTTGCTCGTCTTTGTTCCACAAAGGCCCTTCTCCACACAGGTCCTGATAATCGGCGATTGCGTCGAATTGCTGCATGATTCCCTTTTGGTTCAACCTACATAATTGACAAGCGTGCCGATACCCGTGATGGTGATCCGGATCTCGTCATTTGTCTTCAAAGTGAATGAATCGGGCGGCACGACCCCTGTGCCAGTGAGAAGAAAACATCCGTTTGGAAAGCTATTGTTCCGATAAAGAAATTGGACCAAAGATGCCGGATCGCGTTTCATAGCTTCAAGGCTGGTCGAACCTGAAAATTCGGTCGCGCCCTCCCGGCGGATCTCGAGCCCAATCTCTGTGGCGCGCGGCAGCGGAGAATGTGAAACAAGAATGCAGGGTCCCAATGCACAGCTCCGGTCGTAAACTTTGGCTTGCGGCAAGTACAAGGGGTTCTCGCCTTCGATATCGCGCGAACTCATATCGTTGCCGACCGTATAACCGACAATGCGTCCACGTGGCGTGATGAGTAGAGTCAGCTCCGGCTCAGGCACGGACCACGTCGCGTCATCGCGAATAGCGACCTTGCCGTTTGGACCGGCGACGCGATGAGGTGAGGCCTTGAAGAAGAGTTCCGGCCGGTCAGCGCTGTATACCCGGTCATAGAAATCACCTCCGCCCGAAGATTTGGATTCCTGTATGCGCGCGTCGCGGCTGCGATAGTAGGTCACTCCCGCGGCCCAGACCTCTTGAGTTCCTATAGGAGCTTGAATGTCCTCCAACAGGGCTGCCGTAATGGGCTTTGAGCGATTCAGATTCTTTTCCAAATACTCGTAGAGATCGTCTCGCGTGACAAGAGCGTCCCAGGATTCGCTGGCAATTGAATAGAACTGCTCACGCTCTTCGACGAGATAACCGCGAGGTGTCCGGTAGAGTCGCATTCTCGGGAGTCCTATGTCAGCAGAGTCAAAGGCGACTCACTCTCTTTCCGGACCTGAGTTAGCTTGCAGTCCTGCGGCCGTTTCTCCGGCCGCCAACGGAGGAGCTTCGTGCCATGCCGGAAGCGATTTCCCGAAAAGTGATCGTATTGCACTTCGACGACCAGCTTCGGGGCAACCGGTTCCCATTCGCCGCTGCGCTCGGTGCTCCAGCGGCTCGGCCCTCCGGGTGCGGCTCCAGTGAATCCCGGCGGTTCAATTAACGCTTCCAACCGTTTCGTCAAAGCAGGCTTTTCGGCAGCTGCCAATCCGGATGTAAAGCCGACGTGATCCAGGGATCCAGAATCGTTATAAAGCCCCAGCAACAAAGACCCGACCAAGCGATTTTTCGTCCCGTATCGGAACCCCCCAACCACGCAGTCCGCAGTTCGAAGATTCTTGATCTTCAGCATGGATTTGCGTTCGCCCGAAGCGTACGGCCGGTCGACGCGCTTCGCGATTACGCCATCGAGCGGTCCTGCCATTCTCTTGAACCATGATTTTGCGACGTCGAAATCGCGAGTTCGTGGGGACAGCCGAATGCGCTCTTGGCCGCTGAGATACTTGCGTGCGAATGCTTCCAAGTCGCTTCGCCGCTCGTCCAACGTATGGCCGGTAAGATCAATCCCGCGGTCATTCGCGAGCAGGTCGAACACCATCAAGGTAGCGGGCGTTTCTTGGGACAACTTCTTGATCCGGCTCTCCGCGGGGTGAATGCGTTGCAGAAGCGCATCAAAATCGAGCGTGCGTTGCTGGGTCACAATCAGCTCGCCATCCAGGACAAATTTATTTGCCGCCAAAGAAACGAGCGCACCAGTGATCTCCGGGAAATAACGAGCTAGCGGCTGCCCGGACTTCGACATGATGTGAACGGTAGCCCCATCTCGAAATGCCAAGCAGCGGAATCCGTCCCATTTAGGTTCGTATTCCCACTCCGCGCCGGTCGGGATCTCACGCGCGGTGTCAGCCTCCATGGGAGCGTAATTGAGCGGCAACGGAAGACTCATGTCAATGCCTCGAGCGACGACCGTGTGCGACTCTGCAACACCGGCTTGAACAGATCACCTAATTTCTCAAGGCGCCTGGGCATGCAGTCCATCCTCAAATCCGAAGTTGAAATTCCTTTCTCCACCTCGGCCCAGGTGACCGGCGCGGAAACGCTTGCGTCGGGGCGCGGGCGAACGGAGTAAACCGAGGCCAGCGTCCTTCCCCAAGCGTTCTGATTGTAATCGACCAAAACGCGTCCTGCAGGGCGCTGCGCGACGCGGTACTCAGAGGTGATCAGATCTGAATGCTGCTTTGCTAATTCAAAAGCTATGCGCTTCGCGACGCGCCACACTTCCTTCTGCAAAGAAGCACGCCGGATCGGGATATAAACATGTATGCCGCGTGATCCGCTGGTTTTCGCATAGCTCTCTACGTCTCTTTCTTGGAGATAGGCTTTCACGATCAGCGCCACTTCACGCACTTGTGCAAATTCGGCCGGCGGAACTGGATCGAGATCAAAATGCAGAAAGTCGGGCCGGTCCACATCGTCACAGCGCGCGTACCAAGGATTCAGGTCGATGCAACCCAGATTGACCACCCAGAGCAGGGAAGCGACATCTTGCACGATCGGAAAATCAATGATGTTCCCGGATTTGTGGGCGATGGAGCAGGTTTCCAGCCAGTCGGGGCGGTACTCCGGCGTTCTCTTCATAAAGAAAAACGCGCCGGAGATTCCGTTCGGATATCTTTTCATCACCATCGCCCGATCTTTCAGGTGCGGAAGAATCGCCCGCGATACAGCGCCGTAGTACGCCAGAAGATCACGTTTCGTTCTTCCAAGATCCGGCCAGAAGACTTTCTGAAGATTTGTGAGTTTTACCTTTTTCGCCCCGCACTTCAGATCGTAAGAATCGACGTTCGAGGGGATGTCTATTGCCATATCAAACTGGCTCGCGGGTCAGCTTGCCGTCGACCGTGCGCCAGATGTTACGAGGGTTCACATTCTGCAATTCAGGCGGCAGCAGATCTTCGGGAAAGCCTTGATAGCAGATCGGCCGCGCAAAGCGGTAAATGGCCGTCGCACCCACGGACGTAAACTTTTCATCCGTCGTTGCCGGGTAGGGACCGCCGTGGTGCATTGCGTAACCCACTTCGACTCCCGTCGGAAACCCGTTGAAGACCAGGCGTCCGGCTTTTGTGCTTAAAAGCGAGACGAGATTCTGATATTTTTTCAGCTCTTCGTGGGTGCCGTGAATGGTAGCCGTAAGACTGCCTTCGAGCGCTGCCGCGATTCGCAAAAACTCCGGCTCTGAGGAACAGGTGACCAGAACAGTAGCCGGGCCGAATATCTCCTGGTGAAGCGTTTCATTTTGAAGCCATGCACTGGAATCTGTTAGGAGCAAAGCGGGCTGGCCTTCGACGCGCTCAGGGTTCCCAGGGCGCGGCGGAGTGAAAGCACGAACACCCGTAATGCCGGACGTCCGTTTGAGATCTTCCGCGTATGCTTTGCTGATACCGGCGTTGAGCATAGTTCCCGGCGCTGCCTGCTCGAACATCTCCCTTAAACGCTCACTGAAAGTTTGAAAGCCGACGTCGTTCAAACCAAAGACCAAGCCCGGGCAAGTGCAAAACTGACCAACGCCCAGCAGGACCGATCGGAACAGACCGTCGGCGATTGCTGGCCCGTTATTCCTCAGCGCCTCTGGAAGGACGAAAACCGGATTCACACTTCCCATCTCGGCGAATACAGGAATGGGATCAGGGCGGGCCGCCGCCGCATTGAACAGCGCACGCCCCGCTCGTTCCGAACCGGTGAAGGCAACCGCTCTGATCTTGGGATGAGCGGCAAGCGCAAGGCTGATTTCAGGACCCTTGCTATGGACCATCGAAAAGGTGCCTTCCGGCATCGAGCTTTGCTTGACGGCTCTCACGATTGCGTTTGCGACGAGCTCCGACGTGCCTGGATGCGCGGGATGCGCTTTGACGATCACTGGGTTTCGAGCCGCGAAGGCCGAGACAGTGTCGCCGCCAGCGACGGAAAACGCTAGTGGAAAATTGCTTGCGCCGAACACCGCGACCGCGCCGATTGGCTGAAGCATTCTCCGGATATCCGGCTTGGGCTGAGGCTTTCGGTCGGGTACTGCTCTGTCGATACGGGCGTCTATCCAGGAACCTTCCTTCACAATCTCAACGAACATGCTGATTTGATTGAGCGTCCGATCGCGCTCGCCCCTTAGCCGCTCGGAATCGAGGCCGGTTTCCTGGGCTGCCCTACCGATCAGGTCATCGCCAATGCCGGCTATCTCTTGACGAATGGTGGTTAGGAAATGCGCAACCTGATCCGGATCCAGGCGGCGCAATCCAGCGGCAGCCGAATCGGCCAGGCGTGCCGCCTCATCGAGCTCTTCGGTCGTTGCTTCAGCGAAGCGGGGTTCAATGTTGCAGGCTGCCCGGGGATCGTAGGCAGAAAATGTTTTGTGCCCCATTGCCGACAGCGACGACCCAATGATGTTTGTACCTTGAATGTCCATGTTTGCTGCGCTCAGATAAGCTCCGAATGCCAGTGCTACACGCTGCCGATACGACGCTAACGCTCCTTCAAGCGTTTCTTGGCGGAAGCTAGATCCGTAGCAGAAGGCAGCAACGCGTCCAGGTGCGTCACTTCGAGCATTTTTTGCAAAGTGGAAGTCACTCCGACCAGCATGATTGGGCAGCGCCGGTTTGTTGCTAGCGTATAGACAAGGGTTAGCTCCCCCAAGCCAGCGCTGTCGGCCGTCGTCACGTGACTAACCTGCAGAATCAGGCCCGCAACATTAGTTTCCTCGAGGATGCGCCGCGCCGTCTCTCGAAGGGTGCTCAGGGAGGGACCCAGGGTCAAAGAACCGTCTACCTCGAGAATCGCGAAGTCGTCTTCAACCCGGGAGCTGAGCGTTAGTGGCATCGATGGGCCGCGGTGGCCCGCTAGTACGTTTCGATCTTTGGCTGCTGGTAAGGTGGAGTGACGTAGGCTGAAACCGGGCTCTCGTCTCCGTTCCGGTCGATTGCCTTCACGCCGAGCACCACTTCATCTATGTTTACGTTCGGCAGAGTGTAGCTTGTGACTTTTCCCACAAAGGTCTGTTTCTCCCAGAACGGCGTGGTTGTCGAACGCATCACCACCGCGTAGCCCAGCAGGTCCGCCTCCGGCTTATCATTTTGCCATCTCATTACTGCGTCGTAACCGGTTCCACGGCTCAAGGGTGAAGCGAACGCGCGACCCTCAGCAGCATTCGGCGTCCTCAATTCGGGTGCTTTCGGCGCCAGCGCTAATTCGGCGATCGCCGCCGCATTTGCCTTGGTGACGAGCGCAGTATATCCGGGAGCTGTATTTGCGAACGTGTCGGTGGCGGTGTGCTGGTTCGAAAAATTCTCCATTGGCGTCGTGATCCGAATCGCCGGATAGCCAGCCGTGTTGAAAGGGCTGTGGTCGCCTCCGCGCCCAAAGCGGTCGTGCCGAAATATCAGATTGACTTGAAACCCCGGCTGATAACGCTCGGCTATCTGCTTCATATATCGTGCAAGCTGTCGCGAACTCGAATCGTTCGGCTCTTCGGAATACACGTTGACGTAGCGGTTGGACGTCTCGCCATTTCCTGTTTTGTCACTGCCGATGATATCGTTATTGAACACTCCATCGATAATCTCGTGCCTCGCGGCGGCGTCTGCAGCATAGAGCCCGCTTCCGAACAATCCATATTCCTCGGCAGCGAATGCGATAAAGACGAGACTCTTTCTGAACTGATATCGGCTCATCACCCGGGCCAACTCCATCACGGCTGCTGTCCCACTCCCATCATCGGTTACACCCGGAGCTGGAGCGGCGAGCGTAGCTTCGGGATCCAGTTCACGCTCGCCATTTGCGGCCGTTCGATACACCAGGTGAATTGAATCGTAGTGGCCGCTTACAATGACGTGCCGCTCTGGCTCGCTCGTGCCCGGGAGAACGGCGATGATATTCCAGATCTCAACATTGCGGAAAGCGCGGTGTTGTTTCGCGAGCCGATGCTTGTCGAAGGAGACTTGCAGCCTGGAATTGTAGCCGCGGAGTTGCGCCGCGATCCACTCGCGGGCAGCGCCTACGCCGTGCGCCGGATCGTCGGTTGCCGAGTAGATGTTGCGTGTTCCAAAGCTCTCCAGCTTCTTTTGAATCTCCGCGATATTGTCTGTCGAAATCCGAGAGACGATTTCTGCGATCTGTGGGTTGATGGAGCTTGGCGGAGCGTCGCCCCGCAAGCAGCAGACAACCGTAAAAAGAAGGGCGGTGAATTTCGACATCGTTATGCCGGTTATAGCCTAACAAGGTCGGAGGAAGTCGCCTTGCTGGCGAGAAAGCCGTAGTAGACCTCTCCGGAGTAGAAGTACCAGCACTCGCGCATTCACGTGCAAAGTGTCAAGCTGTGTAGAACGTCAAAATGAAGCTAATCTGTTGGATTCTCGGACATCGGACACTTTGGGCAATGCATCGGTCCTCGGGAGTGTTACTCCCGAAATGTCAACGCTGCAATCTGGATTTCGCTGGCTCAAATCGGCGTTGATTGGCCGGTTTGGGCCGAAACGCGATGCGCGCCTTCCAATTTCCAGAGTCGCTCAAGTGCGCCTTTGGTCATGCCGTTTTACAGCCGGAGGAACTTCTAGACGGGTTTGCAGCGCGCGGCGAGAAGGCCTGTAGCCGAACTGATATCGATGTCGGCGATTAGCAACCCCGCTTTGCCGTATGGCTGATAGGTTAGTAGCGTCCCGTCGGGCCGCACAACGGCTGAAGTGGTCGGCGACCCAGCGCTTGCACAATTTACAGTAGCGAAGTAACACGTATTCTCGGCGGCTCGGCACAACGCTGCTTTCTCATGAAATGAGTTCGCAGGATCGGCAAAATTCAAGGGCCGATAACCGCCCGGCTCGGCTTCGTGGAAATGCGGATGGAACACGATATGTGCGCCGTGCCGGGCGGCCCAACGAACCGTTTCCGGATAGCGCCAACCCTCATGGCAGATCGCGATCCCAAATATCAGCGGACCGGTTTGGAAGACCCGCCTCCCGGAACCCGGCGAATAGATGGCTTCCTCCGACGGGTCTAGTTGGACTTTGTCCTGAAAGCCGGCGATGGTTCCGTCTCGGTTGATGACCAGCACGGAGGCGAACAGGGCGTTATCGACCACGCGTTCGGTGCCGAGAACAACCGCGAGATTTGCTTGCGCGGCCGCCGCTGCAATAACGGACCAGGCACTTTCGAGGAACGCAGGGTCCGGAGGCGGCACTGATTTTCCTAGTCCGCGGTACCCGGGAACGAAGCATTCCGGAAAGCAGATCAGGCTGGCGCGATCGATGGAAGCTTGAGTGATGGCCTGTTCGGCCAATGTAACCGACTCTTCGGGACTCGCCGGGCACCGAAGGTTTGAAAGAGCGATCCGAAACGCGTCCACCTTGAAACGCTAACATCCCTGTTGCGATCACGGAGCCGGAAGTGGCGCAAACTACTACGCTGTAGCTGGGTCAACGCACTCGGGATCGAGGCCGAGTTCCCGGATTGCGGCGGTGGCGCGCTTGGGATCGTATCGGCCCCAGCGTACCAGGCGTGAGAGAGCAGCGGCTGCGATGCTGGCGGAATCGACTTCAAAGAAACGGCGCAGGTGCTCGCGATTATCGCTACGACCGAAACCGTCTGTCCCGAGCGCTGTGAGACGCCCGGGTAGCCATGGCGCGATCTGGTCGGGAACGGCTTTCATGTAATCCGTGGCCGCGATAATCGGCATGTCAATGTTACCGAGAGCCTGCAATAGAAAAGGCTTTCTTTCAGGCTCGGCGGGATGCAAGCGGTTCCAGCGATCAACGGCGAGAGCATCACGGCGTAGCTCGTTATAACTGGTAACGCTCCACACGTCTGCGCCAAGGCCGTACTTTTCGGCCAGGAGTTTCTGCGCCTTCAAAGCCTCATTCAAAATCGAACCGCTGCCAAACAAAGTTACTTGAGCGGGTCCGGTTTCGGAACGCTTGTATGGATAGAGGCCGCGCAGGATACCTTCATGGATGCCCTCAACCTGCGGCATGGGGGGCTGGACGTAATTCTCGTTGCCAACGGTCAGGTAGTAGAAGTGGTCTTCGTTGTTCTCATACATACGGCGCAGACCGTCGTGAATGATGACTGCCAGTTCGTAGGCGAAGGCGGGGTCGTAGGTGATGCAAGTGGGAACAACGCTGAAGAGCACATGGCTGTGGCCATCCTCATGTTGAAGACCTTCGCCGAGCAGCGTGGTCCGTCCAGCGGTGCCGCCAATGAGAAAGCCCTTCCCGCGCGCATCGGCAAAGGCCCATATCAGGTCGCCAATACGCTGGAAGCCGAACATTGAATAGTAAATGAAGAACGGCATCATGGGGACGCCGACGTTGGCGTATGCTGTTCCCGCAGCCGTAAATGAGGCCATGGAACCGGCCTCAGTGATTCCTTCTTCGAGGATCTGGCCGTCCTTCGCCTCCTTGTAATACATCAGGACATCGCTATCGACGGGCTTGTAGAGTTGGCCACCGCTTGCGTAGATGCCTCGCTCGCGGAACATGGATTCCATGCCGAAGGTGCGCGCCTCGTCCGGGATGATCGGCACAATGTACTTGCTGAGCTCTGGGATTTTAAGCAGCGTTTTGAGAATGGCAACAAAAGCGCTCGTGGTGGACGCTTCGCGGCCGCGCGAGCCGGCAAACGTATCGTGAAAAGTTTCGAGCGGAGGCGCCTTTAATTCGATCTTTTTGGGAGCGCGAACCGGGAGGTAACCGCCTAACGCCTCGCGACGCTCCTTCAGGTACTTGATTTCGGGGCTGTCGTCCGGGGGGCGAACGAACGAAATGGACTGGATAACTTCTTTCGGCAGATTCAAGTTGAAACGCTCAGAGATATAGAAGAGCTCTTCTTCATTGAGCTTTTTCTGCTGGTGGGTGATGTTCTTCCCTTCACCCGCTTCACCAAGGCCGTACCCTTTCACAGTCATCGCGAGAATGACAGTGGGCTGGCCTTTGTGCTCAGAGGCGCGCTTGTAGGCGTTATAGACTTTCACCGGATCGTGACCGCCACGCCGGAACCGTGCAATCTGATGGTCGGTCTTGTCTGCTACCAGTTCGAGCAGCTCCGGGTATTTCCCAAAAAATTCTTTTCGAGTGTATGCGCCGCCGCGAGCTTTGAAATTCTGGTATTCGCCATCGACGCACTCGCCCATGCGCTTGACCAAAAGGCCGGTCGTATCGCGGTTGAACAGCTCGTCCCAATCTCTTCCCCAAAGGACTTTGATGACATTCCAACCCGCGCCGCGAAAAACGCCTTCGAGCTCTTGAATAATACTGCCGTTGCCGCGGACGGGCCCATCCAGGCGCTGCAGATTGCAATTGACGACAAAGATGAGATTGTCGAGCTTCTCGCGCACGGCGACGTGCAGGGCGCCCGTCGATTCAGGCTCGTCCATCTCGCCATCACCCAAAAACGCCCAGACTTTACGATCGCTCTTGGGGAGGATGTCGCGATGCTCGAGATATCGCAGGAAGCGCGCGTTGTAGATGGCATTGATGGGGCCGAGGCCCATGGACACGGTCGGAAACTGCCAGAAATCAGGCATCAGCCATGGATGCGGATAAGAGGAGAGGCCGGGCGTATCGCGCAGCTCATGGCGGAAGTTCACTAGGTGCTCTTCCGTGAGACGGCCTTCGAGGAAAGCCCGGGCGTACATGCCCGGCGAAGCATGGCCCTGGTAGTACACGAGGTCGCCTGGCAGCCCGTCGTAGCTGCCACGGAAGAAATGGTTGAATCCCACTTCGCTGAGCGTGGCGAGCGAGGCGTATGTCGAGATATGTCCGCCGATGTTCGGATCGTACTTATTAGCCCGCACAACCATCGCGGACGCATTCCAGCGGATAAGGCTCTTAATGCGGCGCTCGGTCGCGCTGTCTCCTGGGAACGGCACTTCCTCGTGTGCGGGAATGGTATTTACAAAGGGCGTGTTTATGCTTTGGGGAGCAGAGACGCCGAACTCGGCAGCGCGGTCCAGGAGCTTTTCGACGAGGTAGGCGGCGCGGTCAGGCCCGGCTTCATCAACGACCTGTTCGAGGGCTTCCAGCCATTCCGAAGTCTCCTGTGGGTTCAGGTCCGTCTGGCGTTCTTCTTTGGTTTGGAGCATGTTTTCGATCTGGATAGCACCCAAACTCTAACGATAACTTCGCCCGCCCAAAAGCACTAGACGGCAGGCCATTTTGGGCTAAAGAATAGGTTCGCTGAACTAATTATCGCTTATCGCTTGCATTTCTTGGGGTAGTGAGGCAATCTGGAAGGTTTTCGGACCACAACTATTCCGATGAAAGTGCGAGTCCTTTATCATGATCACTGCTTCGACGGTGCGGCGTCGGCGGCCTTTGTAACCCGTTTTTTACAAAGCAAGTGCTATCCGGGCGCGGAGTTTTACTATACCGGGCTGGCGCATCGGGCCGATCAACTGTTTGAACCCCGTCTTTTTGATGGCGACGCGAATGTCATCGTCGATTTCAAGTATTCGACCGACCCGCACGTTACGTGGTGGTTCGATCATCATCAGAGTGCATTCTTGAGCCCTGAGGATGCAGAGCATTTTCGTCACGACACGTCGGGGCGCAAGCTGCTCGACCCGAGCTACCGTTCTTGCACAAAGTTCATTTCGACCGTTGTGAAGGACCGCTACGGGTTCGAGGCGCCGGATTTGGAAGAGCTGATCACATGGGCCGATATTATTGACGGCGCTTTGTTCGAGAGCGCTCAGGCGGCGGTTGAGATGGATGCGCCCGCGATGAAGCTGACACTTGTGATTGAAGGCAGTAAAGGCTCGCATTTGGTGCAGAAAATTCTTTGTGCCATGCAGCATCAGCCATTGGCGGAGATCATCAGAGAGCCTGAAATCAAGGCGTCATACGAAAAATTGCACCAGAACCATCTACGCACCATCGACGTGATTCGCGGGTCAGGATCGTGCGATCGCGGCGTGATCTATTTTGATCTGGTCGAATGCGGTATAGAGGGTTACAACAAATTTATTCCGTACTATTTATTCCCGGACTCTGCTTACACGGTCTCGGTTTCGACTTCGAGTTTTCGAACCAAGGTTTCGGTGGGCTCCAATCCGTGGGTGCGGGAACCCTTGCGCCATAATCTCGCTACAATCTGTGAGCGGTACGGCGGTGGCGGCCACCCCAAAGTGGGCGCGATCAGTTTCCCGATTGGTGCCATTGGAGAGGCGCGTAAGGCGGCAGCCGAAATTCGAGAAGAGTTGAAGAATTGAGAACAGCGCAGTGGCGCATGCGTGGGTGATGAGCCAGCACGGCTGTTTCGAGTTACAGGTTGCGATATTCCGTCCCTCCTGCTGCGCTCTTGTACATCGCCTGATGTTACTTGCAATTCGCAAGTGATGTGATACTCTGGCCAATGTGCCGGGGAACCTTAAATCAAAGCGCCGGTCCGGCTGTCCAGTAAGTATCTCGCTCGAAGTGTTTGGAGATCGCTGGTCGCTGCTGATCGTTCGCGATTTGATGGTGCGCGGATTGCGGACGTTTAGGGACTTCGAGGAATCGGGCGAAAGCATTGCAACGAACATTCTCGCCGATCGTTTGCAGAAGCTCGAAGCCAACGGAATCATTACGGCGGAGGCGGAGGAGACGGATGGGCGCAGAGTGAATTACCGGTTGACGGAGAAGGGAATTGATCTGGCGCCGGTACTGTTGGACCTGCTGATTTGGGGGGCGCGGCACGAAAAGACGGGCGCGCCTTGCGCTCTCATCACGAAAATGGAGAAGAATCGCGAAGAAGTCCTCGCTGAGGCCCGGCGACGGTGGCGAGAACGGGATTTGACTCCACTCATACCGAGGTTTGGAGAGGGTGGCGTTCGTCGTAAACTGCCACGAAGCTTAGAAAGGAGTGAATGAGCAAAACAATGAGCAAGGTACGAGTATTGGTTGGCACGCGCAAGGGCGCGTTCGTCATTACCTCGGACGGCAAGCGTAAGAAGTGGGACGTGAGTGGGCCGCACTTTGGGGGCTGGGAGATGTATCATCTGAAGGGATCGCCCGCCGACCCGAATCGGCTGTATGCATCGCAATCCACCAGCTGGTTCGGGCAGATGATCCAGCGCTCGAACGACGGCGGCAAAACGTGGGAGCCGGTAGGCAATAAGTTCGTGTATGATGGCGTTCCCGGCACTCACCAGTGGTACGACGGCACGCCGCACCCGTGGGAGTTCAAGCGAGTCTGGCATCTGGAACCATCGCTTACCGATCCGGATACGGTGTACGCCGGAGTGGAGGACGCCGCGCTGTTCCGCTCGACTGATGCCGGACAGACCTGGCAGGAACTGGCAGGATTGCGCGGCCATGGCTCAGGACCCCGCTGGCAACCAGGT
Source organism: Bryobacteraceae bacterium (assembly GCA_045807905.1). Classification (GTDB taxonomy): domain Bacteria; phylum Acidobacteriota; class Terriglobia; order Bryobacterales; family Bryobacteraceae; genus Bog-105. The sequence continues at coordinate 48,468 of JBJMGM010000035.1, forward strand.
GCTGGTGGGATGTGTCTGCACACGATCCTTCTCGATCCGAGCGAGCCTGGGCGGATGTTCATCGCTATCTCGGCAGCGGGCGCGTTCCGTAGCGACGATGCGGGCCAGACATGGCGGCCGATCAATCGTGGATTGAAATCCCAATACATTCCCGACCCGAATGCGGAAGTTGGGCACTGCGTTCACCGCATCGCCCAGCAGCGGTCACGGCCGGGGGTGCTGTTCATGCAGAAGCATTGGGACGTGATGCGTAGCGACAACGCCGGCGAGTCGTGGCAAGAGGTCAGCGGCAATTTGCCGACTGACTTCGGCTTCCCGATTGATGTGCACGCGCACGAGCCGGACACTATTTATGTCGTCCCGATCAAGAGCGATTCGGAGCACTATCCACCAGATGGAAAGCTGCGCGTGTACCGCAGCCGGACGGGTGGAAACGACTGGGAGGCGCTCACCAACGGTCTGCCGCAAAGCGATTGTTACGTGAACGTGCTGCGGGACGCGATGGCCGTCGATTCGCTCGACTCATGCGGCGTCTACTTCGGCACCACCGGGGGACAGGTCTACGCATCGGCCGATGCCGGCGACAACTGGGCTCCTATCGTCCGAGATCTTCCGGCCGTGTTGTCCGTCGAAGTTCAGACGTTCGCAGGGTGACAGTACTATGGTCCGAGTCATGCTGCCGGCGCATCTGCGGACGATCGCGCAGGTCAATGGCGAAGTGAAACTCGATGTCGAGGGCCAGGTTACGCAAAAGTCGGTCCTCGACGCGCTAGAGGCCCGCTATCCCACGCTGCGGGGCACGATTCGTGATCACGTCACCCAGCAGCGCCGGGCATTCGTGAGATTTTTCGCTTGCGAGCAGGATGTTTCCCATGAACCGCCGGACACTGCACTACCCGAGGCGGTCGCGTCGGGTGCGGAGCCCTTATTCATCGTCGGAGCGATTGCGGGCGGTCAAGGACCGTGAATGCAGCTTCGGTACTGTGAATGGACTTACTCGGTTCTCAGTGCGATCGTGGGATCGATACGGGTGGCGCGAAATGCCGGCAAATAGCAAGCCAAAGCTGATACCCCAAGTAGAAAGACGGGAACCAGCAGGAAAGTGACCGGGTCGAACGGGTCCACGTGGAAAAGCAGGCTTTGCATCACGCGGGTCAGGGATGCCGCTATCAGCAGCCCGAAGCCCACACCGACGCAAGCGGGCAGCATCCCCTGCTTCAAAATCAAGCCGCGGACGGCAGAGTTACCGGCTCCGAGAGCCAGGCGGATGCCGATTTCGCTCTTACGCTGTGTGACGCCATAGGAGAGAACCCCGTAGAGCCCCACCGCTGCAAGCAGCACGGCAAGCCCAGCGAAGCAGCCGAACAGCAGCAGGTGAAAGCGTCGATCCGAAGCAGAGCGGCCGAGCGCTTCGTCCATGGTCCGTACCTCGAAAACCGGAAGATCTGGTCTCAGGCGGTGAATCTCATCACGGACATCGGCAGTAACGGAATGAGGTTCAACAGCCGTATGGAGCACGATATAGATATTGTTGAAGTTCCCGTCGAGTAAGGGAAAATAAAACGTCGGCTGGACTTTCGCATCGAGGTCCGTGAGCACGTCGCCTACTATGCCGATCACCTGGTAACGGGGAATCGGAGTTCCTTTCAGATTGCTGAACTCCTGGTCGATGCCAATCTTGATGACTCTACCGATGGGGTCCTCTCCCGCGAAAAATTGTTTCGCTAGAGATTCGCTAATAATCATGGAGCCTAGCCGGGGATGTTGTTCGTCGAAACCGATGCCGTCCTGCCTGCTGAATGTGCGTCCATGCAATAGCGGTATGCCGGCAGCGGTGAAGAAGCCCGGATCCGCGCCGCGACCCAGCGCATCCATCATCTGACCGGGCGGGAGCGGGTGGCCTTCGATATTGAATACCCAGTCGCTGCAGTGTCCCAAAACGGGCGGACAGGAAACGATCCCGGCAGAGAGGACGCCCGGAATACGCGGCATTCGTTCGGAAACTTGCCTGATGGTCGCCGAGGTTTTGGCCTGACCGTGATTGGTGGGGTCCGGTATAGATAGGCCCACCACAAGAGTATGGTCGATGCGCACGCCCGGCTTGACGTTGTATAACGTGGCAAAGCTGCGGCCGAGTAAACCCGCGAGAATCAGGAGAATCATCGAGAGCGCGACCTCCGCGGAAACCAAAATGTCACGAAAGCGCCCGTGGGCGCGGCTCGGCGTTGCACTGCGAGTACTGTCTTTCAGACTGTTTGCGAGGTCGGTTCGTGCGGACTGAAGAGCCGGGAAAAGACCGGCGGCAACTCCAGCCAGAAGCGCTACACCAAAGGCAAAGAGAAAGACGAGCGGGCTGATCGGGACAGAGCCTGGCGGGAGCACTGAATCGGCATTGGGTGCATGTGAGACCAATGTATTGGCGACAAAACTCGCGAGCAATAGACCGCCCGCAGCGCCTGCAAGGGCCAGCAAAACGCTTTCGGTCAGAAGCTGCCGGATGATTTGGCCCCGGCTCGCGCCAATAGCTTCGCGAATGGCAATCTCGCGTGTGCGGCCGGCTGCGCGGGTCAGCAGGAGGTTTGCCAGATTCACGCAAGCGATGATGAGAACACATCCAACCGCGCCCAGCAAAACCAGCAATGAGGTTCGGACATCCTGGACAAGATACTCCTGAAGCGCCACTACATTGCCTCCCTTACCGCTCACCTCGGCAGGGTGAGCTTGCTTATAGCGCGCGACAAATCCGTCGATCTCAGCCCTGGCCTGCGCGACGGAAACGCCCGCGCGTAATCGGCCCACTACAAACAGGAAGTGATTATCGTGACTCTGCTGTTGCTCAGGAGTGATGTTCGCTAGCAGGGGGACCCAGATATCGACTGTGCGATAGGGAAACGCGAAACCCCGCGGCATGACGCCGACGATCTCACTGTTTTCTCCATTGAGCCGAATTTGCCGGTGAAGCACATCAGGTGAACCGCCGAAGCGACGCTGCCACAGGCTGTAACTGATGACGGCCACGCGAGGCGCACCGGTGCGGTCTTCATCCGGGCGAAAGCCTCGCCCCAATGCTGGCGGGATTCCGAGAGTAGAAAATACCGATTGGGAACACAAGCACGCATCTATGCGCTGGGGCTCAAACAAGTTTTTCGGGCTGGATAAGTTAACCGCATCGCTCCCTGCCGCAGCGATCCGGTCAAAGCTGGTCGATTGTTTCTGCCAATCGAGAAAATGCCCAGGGGAGACGGAGTTGTAAGGATCGTTCCCGGGCGGTCCAACGGGATCGCGCTCGAACAGTGCCGTGAGACGGGCCGGATCTGGGTATGGCAAAGGCTGCAGCAGGAAGGCGTTGACAATGCTGAATATGGCCGTGTTCGCACCAAGCCCGAGTGCCAGCACCAAGACCGCGGTTACTGTGAAGCCCGGCCGCTTGGACAATTGGCGAACAGTAAAACGAAGATTTTGTATGAAAGAAGACATTGCGCTCTAGGACGAGCGAGCAACTCCGGGGCCGGGATAGAGCACCTGCGTAGATGATTGAATTCATTGCAACCCCGCTCCATTGCAAACCTTTTTTCTCCGGGTCCGTGAACCGCAATCGGCACGAAAGTGTGCGGGATCGAACATCAAGACCGGCCACCCGCTGGTCTGACACGCGATTCTCCTTGGAGATGAGAGGCCAAGATCTCTATTTATCGAGATAGTACTGGACGGAGGTAACTACGCGGACGGTCTTCATAATGCTGTTCTCGCCGGCGAAAGCCCCACCACCACCTTCGCTCGTCTCGCTGCCCTGGTCCGCAGGCGAAATCGAGAAGACGCCCTGATTGGCCTGCCTGATAGAGCCCACCTTGCTCCCGGAATCGGACGCGAAGCGATTCGCAGCAGCGCGGGCGTTTCGAGTAGCTTCAGTGATCATGTCGGGCTTGATTGAGTTCAGGCCAGTAAATTTGTAGGTCAACCCTTGTCCAGGATTGCTGGTCAATACAATGCCCTTCTGCAACAGCTGCATGGTTTTCTGGGCAGCGGCGGCCACTTGATCGACTCGTTGGGTGCGAACAGTAATTTGCTGCTCGACAATATAGCGGTGAGGGGCGCGGTTATTTCCACCATACTCGTTAGCTTGGGTGTCCACGACGCGGACCACGCCCAACTCGATTTCAGAAGAGTGGATGCCCTGCTGATCTAAAAACTCCAGGAGAGTTTTCTTATCGGCTTCGGCCTTCGCGTACAGCAAAGACAGATCGTCTCCGGCCTGTTTGTAGCTGAGGGGCCAAACGGCAAGATCGGATTTGACTGTGCGCTCAACCAGGCCTTTGACGGTCACATAACGATCACTGAGCCGGGTAGCTTTAATCTGCGCACCCAGGACCCAGCCGCCTACAATAAGGCCGAGCGCGAGCAAGGAACCGAGCAGCGCGGTTTGGCCGAGACTGGTCTCCTTAGCGTTATTCATGGCGACCACCAGTATTACTGGATCGACAAAGCTTCTCGATGTGCTTTGCCAGGATATCGACCTCAACGTTTACGCGCGCGCCTGGGCCGTAAGTCTTCAGAGTAGTGTTCTCAAAAGTGTGCGGGATGATTGTGAAGCCGATTAGAGTATCTTCTATTTCCGCGACGGTCAGACTAATCCCGTCTACGGCGAGCGAGCCCTTGCTCACGATGTAACGGGTGAACTCGGCCGGTATGCGAATTCGCAGCCACCAATTATCATCGCCCAACGCCTGAATAGACACGATTTCGACGGTAGCATCCACGTGCCCGAGCACGAAGTGGCCGTCGAGCCGGCTGTTCGCACGCAAAGGGCGCTCGAGGTTGACGTGCGATCCCGCCCTTAGATCACCCAGGTTGGTCCGGTTCAGAGTTTCAGGTGCAAGATCGGCCGAAAAGGTTTTTACGCCGATCTCGACCGCTGTTAAGCACGTGCCGTTGACCGCGATGCTCGCACCGCGAGTGGCGTCCTGCAGAATGGCGGCGCACTCGATCGTGAGCCGGGCGCCTGTGTCTTTGGCTTCAATTGCGGCCACGCGGCCGAGTTCCTCAACGATGCCTGTAAACATTAACTTTTGACGACGTACGCTTCGACCGCAAACTCATTTTCAGAGATGGGGTGGACGGTTAAACGCTCCAGCAGGATCGCATCGGCGCGACGCATCCGTCCTTTGCCGCCCGCCACAGGCAGGCTCTGGAGCCCACCGAGAATTTTGGGCGCGTAATAGAACAGGATTTTATCCGCGATTTGTGCATCGAGCATGGCCCAATTCACCTTGCTCCCGGCCTCGACCATGAGCGAGAGATAACGCTCTTTGGCCAAATATTCGATAACTTTGTGGGGGTCGGTACGTCCACCATGGCCATCGGCGATGAGCACCTGAATGCCCACTTCTTCAAGCGCTTTTCTGCGTGCAGCCGGAGCGGCCGAAGTTCCCACGACCAGAACATCGCCTTTCGCGCTGGTCACCATCTTCGAGTCAAGCGGGATTCGCAGTTGTGAATCGAGCACAATGCGCAGAAGCGGGCGGCTGCGTTCGCGACCGGAACGATCGGTGAGCAGACAATCGTCCTCGATCACAGTGCCAACGCCGGTAAGGATGGCGTCAGAGAAATGGCGTACCTGCTGCACATCGGAGCGGGCCACTTCACTCGTAATCCACCCTACGTTACCTTGGCCGACGTTATCTTGCGGTGCGGCAATTTTTCCATCTAAGGTGACAGCCGCTTTCAGTGTGACAAGCGGACGGCCGGTCTTCATGAAGTGGATGAATGGCTCATTCAATCGTTCGACGGGTGCGCTATGCTTCGCATCCAGGATCACCTCGATTCCGGCCTGACGAAGCTTCGCGAATCCTTGGCCGCTCACTTGCGGGTTAGGATCTTGAAGAGCAGCAACGACGCGGGACACGCCGCTCTGAATGATCGCGTCCACGCAAGGTTTCGTGCGGCCATGATGCGAGCAGGGTTCCAAAGTGAGGTACAGTGTCGATCCTCGCGCGGCCTCTGCGGCCTCCTGCAGTGCTATGACTTCGGCGTGATCGATGCCTTCCCAGGTATGAAAACCACGACCAACGATTTCTCCGTCGAGCACCGCGACTGCGCCGACAGCGGGGTTCGGACTAGTGAGACCGCGTCCGCGTTCGGCGAGTTGCAGAGCTTCCTGCATGTAATCGGGCATGGCGGCGGCGCTTCACATCAATCAAATAGAGAGGCGACGAACTTATCAGGCTCAAACGGCAGGAGGTCATCAATCTTCTCGCCGACACCGATGAAACGGATGGGCAGGTTCAGCTCACGCGCGATGGCAACGACGATGCCGCCCTTTGCTGTGCCGTCGAGCTTTGTCAGAATGATCCCGGTGACGCCGGCAGATTCTGTGAATTTGCGGGCCTGCTCCAAACCGTTTTGCCCGGTGGTTGCGTCGAGCACCAGCCAAACTTCGTGCGGCGAGCCCAGCACTACGCGTTGGGCGGTGCGGCGCATCTTATCAAGCTCCGCCATCAGGTTTTCTTTCGTATGAAGGCGGCCGGCCGTATCGACAATCACATAATCCACGCGGCGTGCTTTTGCGGCTTGAAGCGCATCGAAGACAACCGCGCTCGGATCGGCGACTGTCTTCTGCCGGATTATTTCCACGCCAGCCCGCTGCGCCCAGATCTCGAGCTGTTCAATAGCCGCAGCGCGGAACGTGTCGGCGGCACACATCAAAACATTTCGTCCTTCACCAAGGAAACGATTCGCAAGTTTGCCGATGGTGGTTGTCTTGCCGGACCCGTTGACGCCCACAATCATCACGACGGCAGGCGGCTCAGTGATAACTCGAATGGGAGTTTCAGAAGCGCGGAGAATCTCGAGTAGCTGTTCGCGAATAAGCGCTCGGATCTCGGTCGCGTCACTCGTCATCTTGCGATCGACACGCTGCTGAATTCGTTCCAAGATGTCCTGAACCGTGCGAACACCCAGGTCGGCAGTGATTAAGGTGTATTCGAGCTCTTCGAGAAGATCGGCATCGATCTCTTTCTTGCCGGACAGCACGTCCTCAACCCGATCTACGAGGCCTGAGCGCGTTTTCTGAATGCCGGACTTCAGTCGATCGAGCAGATTAGGCTCGGTCGGCACGGAGCCAAAAAGCGTCTGAATGGCCATTTTGAAGCTATTAGTTGGCCTTAGTTTACCAAGGTAAGCTAAAGTAGCTCCGGCAGCCCCAGAATGGCCTAATTGTGGACGAACGTTCCGACGATATAAAGGATATGGAAGCTGCCGCCCCGACCAAGATCGATCCGCCTCTTCCCCCGTTACCGAGAAGCTTAGAAAGCGCGCGTACGAAATCTAAATTCTCGTGGCAGCTTCTGCTGCTTGCACTAGCCATAGGGGGTGCCGCGAAAGTTTTTGGTCCATCCTGGGCGCGGATGGTGTTTCAAGCTGTGGGGCTCGGAACCGTTGCGACATTGGGCGCCTTTTGGGCTGCTTTTGCCGCCGGCATCATTTTGCATGAGGCAGGGCATTTGTTGGCCGCAGTGCTGCAGGATTTCGAAGTCCTCGGGGCATCGCTGGGGCCGATCCGCGCGGTTCATTTTCATGGGAAATGGACCTTTCAATTCTCGGGCACACTCCTATCGGGATCGATCTCCGCCATTCCGCGTGAAAATTATGCCTGGCGTAAACGGATGCTGGTGGTTGTCGCGGCGGGTCCGGGTGCGACCTTGCTCTCTGGAATCGGGGCAGGATTGCTCCTGTTCAGTGGCGAATTCGGTGGCTGGATGAACTATTTTCTTGCGTCGTTGACCGAGCTTAGCTTTTTTCTATTCGTCCTAGGGTTGATTCCCAACGGAAGCAAGGCGCAAATTCGAAATGATGCACAGCTCTGCTACTCTCTGTTCCGCAACACTGTTGAAGCGCAGGGAATTCTCCTGTATCACTTGGTGACTCAGCTCGGAGTCTCGGGCATGAGGCCGCGCGATTATCCCGAGCGCGTGATCCGAAAACTCGCCCTCGGGCGCAGCAGGCCCGATATGTCATTGATCTACGCGCATACGATCATAATCTGGGCAATTGATCGCGGAGACATGCAAACGGCCGACGCATGGGAGCATCGCGCGATGGATCTCTGCGAAAGATGCGATCTCCGGTTGCAGAATCTTACGCTCGCCAGATCGGCTTTCTACGACGTCCTGTTCCGGGACAACTTGATAGCCGCAAGGGGTAAATTCGCGGAGGTGGACATGGAAGTACTTTCACCTCGCTATCTAATACATCGGACCAAAGCGGCTTACCAACTGGCCGCCGGCAACATCGAAGAGGCGTTGGCGGAGATTCATCGGGCTCAATTCTCTTTTCCAAAACATCTGCCTTACTACGATTTTGAGCGGACCTTACTTGGCCAGTTGCATCGGAAGGCTATACAGGTCGCTGAGCTTCGAAGGAGTGCGCTGTTTGCTCAATCGGGCGGAGAATCACCTGCACCGGCACGTCGGATGAGCGATAGTTTATCCGGTTAGGGCCTCCCATCACCGTAGTTTGCGGTGGTCGCCTGAAACGTATACGGCTGACCGGCAGTCCAAGCTACTGAAAAGGTGTGTCGGGAGCGAAGCAGGGAAAGGTTCTATGATGCCAGTCGAGGCGAAAACGCGCCGGCGTCTCGCTCTTCTTTTCGCTGTACCGCTCGCATTTAGCCTTCTCTTCTTTCTCGCGAATCAGATTGCGGAACATATAGACGTCAGGTTCCTGCAACTGCAACACCTACACTCAAGTCTCGACAGGCTTCTTTCGCTCTGCAAAGATGCCGAAATAGGCGAACGCGGGCTTCTTCTGACCGGCGACGATCGTTACCTGGTGCCGTTGGAACAGGCGAATGCATCGTTTCCAGGGGAAACCCGCCTGTGCCGAACCTATGCCAAAGACCGGCCCGCGTTGCAGCAGAAGGTGGAACACGTCATTGGGCTGGCGCAAAAGCGGCTGGCAGAGACGAATCAGGTCCTCGACACGCAACGGGCGAAAGGCTTTACGGCGGCCTTGGAACTCGCAAAATCGACTGACGCGCTTGGAACGATGGATCTGGTCAGAAATAGTGCCAACGAACTCGCGACTGAGATAGAAACCCAGCAAACCTCGTACCTTAATCATGAGCGCACTCTGAACCGCTCTGCGTTTGTCTTCTTTATGGTTGGCAGCGCTGTGATGATGGTCGTGCTAGTTGCGCTTTACAATGCACTGCTTCACTTCATACAGGGGCGCGATACCGCGGAGGCAGAGCTGCAGACGCTGAACGCGGAACTTGAGGCTCGTATCGATGAGAGGACGCATGAGCTGAAGCAAACCAATGAGGAGCTGCAACAGTTTGCATACGTAGCGAGTCACGATCTGCAGGAACCGCTTCGAACCGTCACAAGCTTTACTCAGCTTCTTGCAAGCCGTTATCGCGGCAAGCTGGACGAAGATGCGGACGAATTTATCGGGTATATTGTGAGCTCCTCACAGCGCATGACGGATCTGATCAATGGGCTTTTGACTCTGGTCCGTCTCCGTAAGACAGCTCACTCGGCCAGTCCAATACGCTTCGATGAACTGCTGGAAGACGCGAAAGCCAGCCTTCAAGCTGCAATCCGGGAGTCTCAGGCGGAAATTCAACACGGGCCTCTTCCTGCATTGATCGTCGACAGAGTGCAATTTGCTCAGGTGCTGCAAAATTTGATTTCAAATTCAATCAAATACCGGCGCGACGAACGGCCCTTGGTTCGGGTCGATGCGAAACGGGACGGCAGTTATTGGATTTTCTCATTTGCAGATAATGGACAGGGCTTCGAGCAACAATACGCGGACCGAATCTTCGCACTGTTCCAGCGTTTACACAGCCGCGATGTGGAGGGAACTGGAATGGGCCTCTCGATTTCCCGAAAGATAGTAGAGCGCCATGGCGGTCGGATCTGGGCTGAATCAACGCCCGGTGTTGGATCGGTCTTCCATTTCAGCCTGCCCGTGAGCCTTGAACTGCCTCGGCGGGCCGACAGCCCTCAGGCTCTGAAGTCAGTTGGATAGACGCACTGAGTCCGAGCTGCGCGTCAGGACGCGCGCTACGCACCTCGAACGGAATCGATAGCGCTGCTCCGGTTATTGCAGAGGCAGCTCACCGTTTTTTATTACCTCTTCGTCAGATTCGGGAATGACCGAGGCCGCAGCTACCTGATCGCCCTCTTCCATGCGAACCAGACGAACGCCCTGCGTCGAACGGCCTGCCTGCCGAATCATGCCAGACTCGAGGCGGATGATTTTGCCGTCTTTGGTGATGATCATGATATCGGTGCTCTCTTTAACAGAGAGCACTGCAACGACCTTGCCGACCTTCGGCGTCGTCTTCATGTTAATCACTCCCTTACGGCCGCGCGCAGTCAAACGATAGTCCTGAAGCGGTGTTCGCTTGCCAAAGCCATTCTCGGAAATAGAAAGAATCAACCCTTCTTTCTCCACCACTAGAAGACCGATCAGGTAATCGCCTTCCTGCAGGTCCATCGCCCGCACGCCCCGCGCTTGCCGGCCCATCGCACGAACTTCGTCCTCGTTGAAGCGGCTTGCCATACCCGCATGCGACCCGAGGAAGATAAAGCTATTGCCGTTCGTGATGGTCGCACCAAGCAACTCGTCACCTTCATCCAAGCCCAACGCGATGATGCCACGCGACAGCGGGTTATCAAACTCGGTTAGCTCGCATTTCTTGATCACGCCTTGACGGGTCACCATGACGATGAATTTGCCCGGGACAAATTCCTTTACTGGTAAGAAAGCCTTTACGGTTTCGTCGGGTTGCAAGCTGATCAGGCCAGAGACGTGCTTCCCTTTGCCGGTGGTCGCAGCATCAGGAATTTCATAGATTTTAAGCCAATACACGCGGCCTTTGTTGGTAAAAATCAGCAGATAAGCGTGCGTGGACGCGATGACCAGGTGTTCGACAACATCTTCTGACCGCGTTCCCATGCCGATCCGGCCCTTGCCGCCTCTCGACTGACGCCGATAGGTATCGACCGACGTACGTTTCAGATAACCGCCGCGCGATACCGTCACGGCGACATCTTCCATCTGGACGAGATCTTCCAGCCGGATCTCGCCTGTGTCTTCTATGATCTGTGTGCGCCGCTCGTCTCCAAAGTCCTTTTGAACTTCTTTGAGTTCTTTGACGATCAGTGCTTTCACGATTTTTTCCGAACCGAGTATTTCCAGATACTCAGTAATTTGCCGCTGAATATCCGCCAGCTCATCCAGGATCTTCTGCTGCTCCATGCCAGTGAGGCGTTGGAGTTGTAGCTCGATTATGGCCTGTGACTGCCGCTCCGTGAATTCGAAGCGCGATACCAGGCCTTCGCGGGCCTCCTTTGGTGTTTTGGCAGCACGAATGAGGGCAATCACAGCGTCGAGATTGTCGAGCGCCCTTTTGAAACCTAGCAGCAGGTGCTCCCGGTCTCTGGCTTTCCGCAGTAAATAGTCGGTGCGGCGTCGAACTACATCAGCGCGGTGATCGATGAAGCGCTTGATGACATCAATCAGGCCCAGCTCGCGGGGCTGCCCGTTCACTATGGACAGCATGATCACGCCGAAGTTCACCTGCATTTGTGTCTGCTTGTACAAGTTGTTCAGCACGACTTCGGCATTTTCACCGCGTTTCAGTGGGAATACAATCCGCATTCCGTCGCGGTCGCTCTCATCCCGGGGCTCCCCCATGCCTTCGAGCCTTTTGTCTGTGATCAATGAAGCCACGTGTTCGATTAGCCGGGCTTTATTCACTTGAAAGGGCAGTTCTGTAACGACGATCGCTTCGCTGTCTTTCCCGAATTTCTCAATCGCAGCCTTCGCGCGCAGCTTCAGGCTGCCTCGGCCCTTCGTGTAGTAGTCGAGAATGCCTTGACGGCCAAGAAGGAATCCGCCGGTCGGAAAATCCGGCCCCGGTACCATCTCCAGGATCTTCGCTACCGGAGTGTTCGGAGCATTGACCAAAACGATGGTTGCATCGATGACTTCCTTCAGATTATGGGGCGGGATATTCGTCGCCATTCCGACCGCAATACCGGAAGAGCCGTTGATTAATAGATTCGGCACCCGCGTGGGCAGAATCTCGGGTTCAACTTCGCTATCGTCGTAATTCGGGCGGAAATCAACGGTTTCTTTATCGATGTCTTCGAGCAGAGTGCCGGCAATCCTCGATAGCCGTGCCTCGGTGTACCGCATCGCCGCAGGTGGATCGCCGTCGACGGATCCAAAGTTGCCTTGACCATCAATCAACGGGTACCGCATCGAGAATGTTTGCGCCATCCGCACTAGAGAGTCATACACGGGCGCGTCGCCGTGCGGATGATATTTCCCAAGGACTTCGCCCACGATCTTGGCGCACTTGCGTGTCGGCCTGTTGAAATGCAGGCCCATTTCGTGCAGCCCGTACAAAATGCGGCGATGCACGGGTTTCAAACCGTCGCGGATGTCGGGCAGCGCTCGACCTATGATTACGCTCATGGCGTAATCGAGATACGAGCGTTTCATCTCATCTTCGATGTTGGTCGGGATCAGGCTTTTGTTATAGCCCGGCGGAAACAGGCCACCGCCGCTCGATCCGTCTTGATTGGCCAAATTAAACTCCTAAAAATACAACAGGACTCCCGCCAAACCATTGCAGGAAGAGAGCTTACGGATGTCCTTGCTGTAATTACATTTTAGCAGTTTTGACGGGCGGGCGCAGCCTGAGAAATGCTTCACGAACGGCCCCGGGCGGCCCGTTTACTCGTACCCTCGGGTGGTGGCTGACTTATTCAGTCAGCTGCATTTTGTCGAGCTGCTCATAGAGATCACGCCGGACAATGTGGAGTCGCGACTTTTGCGCGAGCATGAACTGGTCCGACTGAATCGCCTCGTCAAACGTCAGCTTCTTTTCGCGCATGAGCAGAACGGTTGCTCCAAATGTATCGGGGCTGCGCTGCGGAATCCCTATCGATCCGAGGACCTTGTCTGCGTGCTTCTGAAAAACATTCATCTGGTCAAACGTCTTGCCGTCGCGCGCGACCGGGCCGAAATACTCGTTGATCCACACGACCACATTGCGATCCGGCGTACTCCTGGCCAAGGTGTCGAAACCCAAGAGGCTGTCGCTCAACATTTCACCGCCGCTGACAACGCAATGGACGTATACCTTGCGGCCAGTTTCGCGCAGCACCCGGATCACCTCAGTCTCGACGACGTAGCTCCAGAGAGGTAGAAACGCGGTCGACCCGCTGTCCACAACGAATTGGCCGGCCTCGCTAGCGAACCGCTCCAGCAGAGCGTCATAACGCATCCGCACGATCAGCCCTTCTTCATTAATCAAATCGAGCTTTTCGGCGTCCAGGAATTTGTACTGAGCGAGTGAGCGATTTACCGGATCTCCATCAATGGAGTGCACCTTCTTGCCGCGTTTAATCAGGTACTCGGCGAGCCAGCTCGCAATGACGCTTTTCCCGATTCCACCCTTCCCTTGAAGGACGAGATGGATGACCGTACCGCCTGCTCCATTTCCAACTGCCCCATTCACGTCAACTGTCGACATTTGTTCATACATCCTTTCGTTAAATCAAGTCTCGGTCGCTCGGATCTCCATCGTTGTGAACCACTCTGACACCGAACCGAGACTTGGAGAGCGATTTGCGCGCTTGCTCAAAAGGATCCCGGGCTGCGGCGGGCGTGGGATCGTGGTCTTCCTTCGCTAGTGATGGTGATTGCTCGGTAATCTGGCAAGTAGCCTCCAGCAGCGCAAGTGCGGCGGGAGCGCTTAGTGGAGCCTTTGCGGCCGGCCCGCTATCGTCCGATTTGCCAGACGGAACTTCTATGGGCTCGGGGACGCGGACGATCTCAGCGCTTTGATTCACCCGTTGAAGAGCACTCTCCTCAGAATCGGAGGTCACAGAGCTTGCCGCTGCATCGATCGCGGTATCGTCGCACGCGCTCTCAATCTCAGCAAGCGCGGTCCTGGTTGCGCCAGAGAAATCGTTCGTTTCGGCTTTAGCGACCGTCGCGAGCACATAAGGATTCGAATCCAGCTCATGAGCTTCTCTGTGCTCGAGAAGGTCGGTCGAAGAATTTGCCTGGGCTTCTGAGATATCTGCCTTACCCCCGCCATCTAGCGCAATATCCCCCAGATGCCGCAGAATCGCCTGAAGTGCAAACTCGCCTTCACCGGAATTTGTACTTAAGTCTCCGCTTTCCGTACTAGCTCCCGCGATATCGCTCGCCGTGGCTGTGTCCTCGTCGTGGTACGTAGGTGTGAGGACACCCTCCCCTGGCTCGATGCCGACATCAGCATCACCGTCATCAGTCGTGCCTGTGGCGATCTTGGATACAAGTTGCAACACAGCATCCACGGCAATGGGCTTTGTAATAAAGCCATCCATTCCGGCCGCGAGGCATCTGTCCCGATCGCTCGGTAATGCATGCGCTGTGAGCGCGTAGATGGGAATGCGTAAACCTTCCGCCTCAGCGGCCCGGATTGCTTTCGTCGCTTCCAGGCCGTCCATATCGGGCATTTCGACGTCCATAAGGATGAGATCGAACCCTTCGGTTCGGACCTGTTCCGCAGCGTCTTTTCCGTTCCCGGCTGTCCAAACACGATGCCCGGCCCCTTCCAGAACCTTGGTGATCAAGCGGCGATTTACCGCGTTATCGTCGGCAACTAGAATCGATAGCTCTTTTAGGGCCGCGACACATACGTCGGCCTCGACGGCCCCGGCGCTTTGAGCCGTACCATGGACAGGAGAGACGGGAACGTCGCATTCCGGCGCCGTTTCCTGTTTCTGAAATCGCACGGTGAACTCGAACGTGCTGCCCGTACCTGATTGGCTCTGAGGCTCCATACTTCCGCCCATCAGATTCACGAGCCGGCGTGCAATCTCGAGTCCGAGGTCGGTCGCGTCAGATGTGAGCGGCGTGCTTGCATCTGCTTTCCGGAAGCGTTCAAGGGCCAATGGCCGCTTAGCAGGTGGAATCCCAGCGCCCGCTCCGGTCACCGCCACCCGGACGAGAACTTCATCTGCAGAACTCGATTCAAGCGAAGCTGAGAGAACGATCCCACCACTCGTAGTGAACCTGACTGCATAATCCAGAAGATTGAAAACCACGTGACGCAGTCGCGTCGGATCACCACAAACTAATTCAGGCATCTGCGGATCTATCTTGCAATGGGTGGCCAGGTTTTTCGCAGACGCCTCCTTCTCCACGATTCTCATGGCCGAGAGGATGCATTCGGAAATCGAGAACGGCACCTTCTCAAGCTGCAGCCGGCCAGCCTCAATACGAGAAAACTCGAGAACATCGTTTGCGATGTGCATCAACCAATCGGCCGAAGTGCGTACGGTATCCAGATGCTCACGCAATTCAGGGTCGAGATCTGTTTTCAGAGCCAGGTAGGTAAAGCCCACAATCGCGTTCATGGGCGTGCGAATCCGATGGCTCATATTCGCTAGGAACTCTACCTTGGTCTGATTAGCGAGCTCAGCGCCCTTTGTGAGGGCGACCAGTCTGGCAAGCTCTTCCCGATGTTTTTGTGTCTCGCGGCGTGCTCGAAACAGAAGAAAGATGACGAAAGCCAATATCAAGAGCAGGGCAGCCCCGGCAGCGCCTGTTGCAACCACGGAGGGCCGTTGAAACCCGCCTTGATCTGTCGCCCAGGCCTGCGTAGCGGAAACCACTCGTCCCAATAAGGCAAGCACAGTCTGGCCGTAGCTCTGCAGATCAGCAATAGGGAACGCCGCGAAGAGAACCGTTGTCGAAAGTGCACTAGTCATGGTTCGATAGCTCGGCTGCGTTACCCTCGTTCTCCTTATCGACCGCTTAGACTGATTTCGACGAGGGAATTACTCGGAATCAGCACGGCGCTAAGGCCTTTTCTGGAGAGGATTAACCGGGACCGAAGCCCTGTTCACTACATCACCCATCCACCGGAATGCTAGTGCGCGATCGTTCGGCTTTTTCTGATCTTTCGTCAGGTGAAGCAATCCTCAACGCCCCACCTGCCCAGCTTTCTGCCTCAAATGCAAATGAAAGATGATAAGACTTAGGTCGGAGGGTTTGAGGACAGAATCAAGGATGCTCTTTGATTTCCAACCCATTTTGAAGGGTGAGCTCCTGGAACTCAAGCCGCTTCGAGCAGAGGACTTCGACGACCTTTATGCTGTAGCTGCAGATCCACTCATTTGGGAACAACATCCAATGAAAGATCGGTACAAAGAAGAGGTTTTCAACGTGTTTTTCCGTGAGGCTCTCGACTCCGGCGGAGCATTGCTCGCTATCGATTGCAAACATGGCCAGGTCATCGGATCGTCGCGCTTCCACGGATACGATCAAGAAAAAAGCGAGATCGAAATCGGTTGGACGTTTTTGGCCAGATCGCATTGGGGCGGCATCTACAACAGAGAAATGAAACGCCTCATGCTCCAGCACGCTTTCCGATTTGTCAGCACTGTTATCTTTCTTGTAGGTCCACAAAATTTGCGCTCGCAGAAGGCCGTAGAAAAAATAGGCGCAGTCCGTGTAGGATCAAGGCCAGACGAAACTGGCCGAGACAGCGTTATCTACCAAATCGCTGGTTCAGCTTTCGCGCAAAAAGAGCTTGCGGAAAGACGATTCGCCGACTCCAGCTTAGATGAGTCCAGCTTAGATTAAGGAGCAGGCGCCCGATTCTTCAGGCGCTCTTCCTGCTGCGTCGGTAGGGCTCGCTCTGCCTCTCTGGCGGTGAGCGTCGGCACTGCAAAACCACGGTAGACCGCGGCGGCGAGTACCGAACCGACTAGCGGCGCGAGTATGAACAGCCAGAGCTGCTGCAGTGCCCAACCCCCGACAAAAAGCGCTGGCCCGATACTGCGAGCCGGATTGACGGAAGTATTCGTCACCGGAATACCCACCAGATGAATTAGCACCAAAACAAATCCGATCGGAATACCCGCAAACCCGACGGGCGCTTTGAGATCTGTTGCACCGATTACCGTCAGCACCAGGAAGAAAGTGAGGATGATTTCGGTGAGTATCGCAGCACCTACTCCATACTGGCCGGGAGAGTGCGCGCCGTAGCCATTGGCGGCGAATCCCATCAGTGCCGGATCATACCCGTTTGGTGTACCTTTAGCGATCGCGAGTAAGCATGCCGCAGCAACAATCGCCCCCAAAATCTGCGCCGCCCAGTACCCGAGCAAAGATTGCCGCTCCATTTTTTTGCTGATAAACAAACCCAATGTGACAGCGGGGTTGATATGGCATCCCGAAATATGGCCTATCGTGTAAACCATCGCAAGCAGCGAGAGCCCAAAGGCCAGTGACACGCCCGCGAATCCGATCTTGTCGCCGGCCAATACGGCAGAACCGCATCCGGCAAAGACAAGCACGAAGGTCCCAATAAACTCAGCGAAGTATTTCGACATTGCTCGCAAACCTCCAGATCTAGAGTAATCTATTCGAGATCGCCTCAGACGTTAACTCTGATCCAGCGTGTTCGAGTAAAGGCGATTACAGGCAGCTCCGCTCATTTGCTCCGTTACACTGGAGGGAATGGCGATGTTGTCTGTTGTTATTCCCATTCACAACGAAGAACCAGCCATTTTGCCGTTGTACGATCGGCTCACGGGAGCTCTCGAGAAGCTTCACGCTCCGTACGAAGTTCTCTTCATCGACGACGCATCGACCGACCGTAGCTTTGAACTTCTTGCGAACCTGGCCGAGACTGACTGTCGCCTTAAAGTGATCCGTTTGCGGCGCAACTTTGGACAAACTGCCGCTCTGGCGGCTGGCTTCGATGAGGCGCAAGGTGACGTGATCGTTTCAATGGATGGCGACCTGCAACACGATCCTGAAGACATCCCGTTGCTCCTTGAAAAAATAGACCAAGGCTATGACATAGCGAGCGGATGGCGGAAAAATCGCGTCGATAACACAGTTACTCGCAAAATTCCTTCCCGGGTCGCAAACTGGATCATGAAGCAAGCCTCCGGAGTGGATCTCCATGACTTCGGCACCACGTTCAAGGCATATCGCTCAGAAATTTTGAAAGATATCAACCTGTATGGTGATCTGCACCGCTTTATCCCAGCGCTGGCGAGTTTTTATGGGGCTCGCATTGCAGAGGTCCCGATTAAAAACGTCCATCGTCCGAGCGGCGCCTCCCATTACGGGCTGAGCCGTACGTTTCGGGTGTTCTTCGACATTCTGACAATTCAATTTCTCCTTCGATATCTGACCCGGCCGATGCATTTTTTCGGGA
This sequence comes from Bryobacteraceae bacterium, assembly GCA_045807905.1. Taxonomy (GTDB): domain Bacteria; phylum Acidobacteriota; class Terriglobia; order Bryobacterales; family Bryobacteraceae; genus Bog-105. The sequence goes on from JBJMGM010000035.1 coordinate 66,715, forward strand.
AGTTTGGTTTGACCGGAATCGTCGCGGGCACCGTGGTGCTGGCCTATATCCTCATCGATAAGCTGGCTGGAAAAGAGATCCTCGTTGAGCACGGACCGTTGCTTGTGGCAGGCGCGATGCTCTGGTTCGCCGGGCTGATGCTGTTCAGTACGGGTTTAATCGGCGAGGTTCTGATGCGTACCTATTTTGAAAGCCAAGGCCGCCGCATTTACGCGATTCGCGAGGTCCGCTGCCGCCGCGAACAGGTTGCTGATGGCGCTCGTTAGTTCTTACGACGGCTTTATGCTTGATTACGGTGGAGTTGTGGTTCACTTCCAAAGCGATAGCGATCAGGCGAAGCTGGCGCAGATTGCGGGAATTCCCAGAGATCTGTTTACCGAGCTGTATTGGTCAGAGCGCCTCGACTATGACAAGGACATCATCTCCGGAATCGAATACTGGCACTCCATTGCCCAGCGCAGCGGGGTAACATTATCGCAACGAGTAATTCAGAGCTTGATCGATTTGGATAACCACAGCTGGATGCAATTTGATTCTGAGATGTGGGAGTGGATCGACCAACTTCGGGCCGCAGGCAAGCGCGTGGGCTTGATATCAAATATGCCCCGAGATTTAGGCGAAGCTCTCAAATCGAGTACGCAGAGGCTCACCAATTTCGATCAAGTGACGCTTTCCTATGAAATTCACGCCGCCAAGCCTGAGCCCGCGGTGTACGAGCACTGTTTGGAAGGCCTGGATACACCCCCTCAGCAGACACTACTCATAGACGATCGCATTGAGAACGTGCAGGGAGCCGAGTTGCTCGGGATTCGCGCCCTTCAATTTACAAGCCGCGATGACCTGATGTTGCGACTGCGTGCCTAGTCGGACTCTTCAGAAGCTTCCTGTTTCCTAGGCCGCGCTGAACTCGAAATACTCGTTGGGTGGCGTGCAAATCAGCATCAGAGTGTTGCTTGAATCGCTTGCAAGATCGAATTCGTGATAGACGGTCAATACTTCCACGAAAGCTGTTTTGATGCCGATCACGACATCTTTGCCCAATTGCCAATAACACAGACCGCGCAGTTCTTTAAGCAGGTCAGCGAATGTCAGAACCCTTTCCGCTGAATACCGAGGATGGCAGTCCAACGTGAGAACAACGGTTCCATCCTCCGCCCAGTCATAGCGCAGGAGTCTGACGCCGTGAACGTTCTCCCGAAAGACGGCTTGAACGGCCATCGAGAGCTCAACAGGTGCTCGACGGCTGAGATCGTTATACAGGGTTAGATAGGTTATTTGGAGACAGTATACCCGTTCATGGCCGATCGCACAAGAACTATCAAAAATGTTTTAAGGGCAATCTAAGCCCTTGCATCTTTATCGAGTTCTATCGAGATCGTCCGACCGGTTTTTCAACATACCCCGAGAGCCGGAGAGCACCTTTCGTTTCGCCGTCGAAGGCTCGGGCGTTATGGCGGCATCTCTCTGCCCGACCAGGCTTTCGGGAGCAGCACGGCCCATCACGCGGGGGCGCTCAGCTTTTGCATCGACCGTGGACACCACGTTTCCAGCGTCGTCCAGGCGTTCGACATCCGCCTCTTCGCGATTCACCGTAACCGTTTGCTGGACTGTTTCGCGCTCTTCAATCTGAGTAAGGTGGATTTCCTCCGTCACCACCCATCGTTTTTCAACGTGCAATACCTCGGAGACGACTGGCACGACCAACGTGTTCCCGAGGCGCTGAACAGGCTGAGGGCCGTCCACCACGCGGTCCGTCTTCACTCGTTTGACCTCGACGCGGCCTTTTCGAAGTTCCTGCTCGAGAATTTCGTCGTGGCCCTTGATGTGCTTAGTGACACGGACGCCACCCGTTTGTACCGGGATGGCGTCTGCGTGCACTTCCTCATTAACGACGGGAACAACTACGTCGTTATTCTGTCGCTTGTTGTCCTGGCGATCCATAGTTCAACGCGAAGCGCTGGCTGAACTGGACCGTCCGGTTACTTTGTCCCAGCCGTAGCGGACCGAGTCTTTAATCTTCTCCCAGGTGGAGTTTGGATATCGGCGCCCGTAATCTGTTCGAAGATTGGATTCGACTTCATTGAAGTCCTTTCCTTGGTAGCGCGGGTCGCTAGCCATGTCATATCCGTAGCGGTAGCCAGGAGCGTAATCCTCGTAGCTCCCGCCGGTTGCCCCGTAGTAGCTCGTGAAGTGATTGCGGAAGTCGTCATCTATGTCGCTGCGTGAACCTGTCGCGCTCTCGTTGCCGAGGTTTTCGACGTTCACCTCGGTCCGACGCACCGTGTCTTTGATGGTCTGTTTTCTTTGGCTGGCGTCTTTACTGACGCGCACCTCTTCTACTACCCGGGCTTCTTTCGAGACCACCGGCTCTTCAGCGTATTCCTCTACTTCGATCACCTCGTCCTGGCCCGTCCGGAAATCCGACTCCTTCACCGGTCGATTCACCGGTTGCCGTTCCACCCGAACTCGCTCCTCCTGCAGATTCACTGTCTCTTCGACCGGCTGCTCCACAACTCGTGAATAGACACGCACGCCGCCTCTGAGGACAGCCCGTTTCCCTACGCGAAGCTCTTCTTCTACCACCGGAACAGCTCTGCTTTGATCTGTCGTGCGATCGGTCGTGCGGGTCCCTTTCGCTGCAGCACTGGAAGCGCTTGTACCCGCAGTGGTTGTGCCGCTGGAACTGCTCCTGTCCCCCTCACGATGTACGTCCAGAGGGGAGTAGCGATTCAGGATATCCGCCGCCTTATCGACATTCTCTTCGTGTGTGTCGACGCTGAGCACGGCGTGCCCGCTGGTGACGGCATTTTCGTAATAAGGCCGGTCACTTTCATCATCACTTCCAAATACTCTTTTGAACCATCCGGTGATTCCGCCTTCGTGGTGGCCCGTTCCTTCATCTCTCGTGACCTCAGTGCGATCCCCGGAATTGATGTAGATCTCGTTTTCACTGAACCCGCTTGCTTCCAACTCCTGGGCTGCAGCTTCTGCATCAGAGATGTCGCGAAAAACCGCTACGACAGTCGATTGCGTTCTCGTTGTCATTTATTCCTCCTTCAATAGTCCGACTCTTCACTGTCTGGACGACATCGAACGCGATTTGATACAGAAAAAGGTTGGGCTTTCAAATTCTTGTTTCATTCGCCTAGTGCGCCGCGGCAGTCAGGCCGGGCTTCGTTCTTTTCATGAAGAAAATGAGCGGTACTAGCGCCGCAAACGCAATACCCATAACCCAGAAACAATCGATGTAGGAGAGGGTGTTGGCCTGCCTTTGGATAATTCGCATCAGAAGAGCGTACGGGCCGTTTCCAGTGCTGCCCGGCCCCAAGACGTACGTCGCTGAATCAAGCGCCTGATTAAAGTTGCGGTTGAAGGGACTGGCATTTTCAGTTAGCCGCAGTTGATGGAACTGAGCGCGGCGGGCAAGCAGAGTGGTGACGGCCGCGATGCCTACGCTTCCGCCAATGTTCCGGGCAAGGTTGATCAGACCCGACGCGGCATTGTTCTTGTTAGGAGGCACAAATGCATAAGCAGCGGTGTTGATGGGGACAAAAAGGAAGGCTAATCCGGCGGCTTGGAAACAGCGCGCCACCACCGCGTGCTTGAAATCCATGGCCGTGTTGAAAGTCGTCATATGGATCAACGCCAGAGAGGTGATTACAAGACCCGCCGCAATCATCCAGCGTGCTTCCACTTTTCCAAGCAGGTACCCGACAACCGGAAGCAGACACATGACCAGCAGTCCGCCGGGCGAAATCGCCAAACCGGCCTGAGTGGCCGTGTATCCCATGACAAGCTGCAGATATTGCGGTATGAGCACAGTGCTGCCGAGCAGAATGACGCCCACCATAAACATAAGAAATGCCGAAACGCCGAAGTTGCGGTCCCTCAGCAGCGTGAGATCCACAACAGGATTCTTGCGCGTCAGCTCCCAATACACGGCCATCACTAGACCCGCGGCCGAGATCAGAATACATATCCGAATGAAATTGGAGGCCCACCAGTCCTCACGCTCACCTTTGTCGAGAACGACTTGCAAAAAGCCGAGCCCAATTGCGACGAAAATGATTCCCCAATAATCCACCTGTAGTTTCGTCTTACGCTTTTCTTTTCGTTCATTTACGAAGTACGGCGGATCTTCCAATATAAAGCTGGTCAGAAATAGCGAAAGAATGCCGACCGGAATATTGATGAAGAATATCCAGCGCCAGGTGAAATTATCCGTAATCCACCCGCCGAAGGTCGGCCCAATTGCAGGTGCAGTGACCACAGCAATGCCGTAGACCGCGAAAGCCATGCCGCGCTGGCGCGGTAGAAAGGTGTCGGCAAGAATGGCCTGTTCGCTGGGCTGCAGACCGCCGCCTCCAATGCCTTGTAAGACACGGAAAAAAACAAGCAGGCCCAAGGTTGGAGCAATGCCGCAGGCGAACGAGCTGAGTGTGAAGATCGCAACGCAGGTCATATAGAAGCGTTTTCGGCCCAGCACGAGGGACAGCCATCCACTCAGAGGAAGAACGATGGCGTTTGACACCAGATAAGAGGTCAGCACCCACGTGCTTTCGTCCTCGCTGGCTGACATGCTTCCGGCGATATGCGGCAGCGCTACGTTAGCGATGCTGGTATCGAGAACCTCCATGAAGCTCGCTAACGTTACTGTCAACGCTACGATCCATGGATTGAACTTGGGTCTCCACTGAGGCTGCGCTCCCTGCGACACTGGGCTCGAACCAGGCGTTCCGTTCGCCATGGATGGCTGGCAACCTGCTTCTACGGCCCGGTATTCAGGAGCACTGTAGGGGTGACGGACATTCCGGGCAAGAGGCGATGATCGCGGTTCTCTCCCGGTTCGAGCACGATCTTCACTGGCACGCGCTGGACCACTTTGACGTAATTGCCGGTCGCGTTTTCCGGCGGCAGAAGGCTGAACTTCGCCCCCGACGCGGGCGCAATGCTATCGATGTGGCCGTTGTACTTGCGGCTGCTGCCGTACGTATCTACTTCAATTTCGACATGCTGGCCGAAGCGCATCTTTTTGAGCTGGGTCTCTTTGAAATTCGCCGTGATCCAAACATCGTCTAAGGGGACTAGCGCCGTAATTTGCTGCCCTGGGGAAACCCGCATTCCCGGTTCAGCACTTTTGCGGCTGATCACTCCATCTAGAGGCGCTCGGATAGTCGTGTAACCCAGATTCAGCTTGGCTTGGTCGAGATCTGCCTGGCCCTGCTTCACTTGCGCGAGCGCTGCTTTATGGCGCGCCTCACTGACCGCTAGCTGCTTCGGGCTGATCTGTTCGCTCAGACGCCTTTGCACCCTCGCCGTAGCAAGCCTTGCTCGAGCCTGCTCCACTTCCGCCGCTGCCTGTTCGAGATTGTCCTGAGCTTCTACGATGTCTGCTTTCGCGGAGTTCACCTCGGCTTGAGTTGCCTCCGCCGCTGCTAGTGCGGCATCGTAGTCCTGTTTAGAAATTTCATCTTTTTCCACCAGGTTTTTCATACGCGCAAGATCCTTCTGTCTTTTAACGGAGTTAGCTTGTTTTTCGGCTAGAAGTGCTTGGGCAGAGTTCAACCTTGCGCGCGCGGCATTTACGGCCTGCTGTGCCGCATTCACTCCAGCCACATACTGGTCGACCTGAGTGATGCTCGTGCGTACCTGGCTTCGAGTATTAAGAGTCGTGAGAGGAACATTCACAGTCGATTCCGCAACGCTTGCCTCTGCGTTCGCCAATCGTGCGGCGGCTTGCTCATACGCAACCTGGTAATCCGCCGGATCGAGCCTTACCAGCTCCTGGCCTGCCTTTACCGGCTGATTGTCCAGTACCAAAACCGCGATAATGGTGCCGCTGATTCGTGGACTGATGGGCACGATATGGCCATCCACCTGGGCGTCGTCTGTCGACTCGCGCACGGAATAGTAGGTATAAATCGGAATGGCTGCAATCAGCGCGACCACGAGGAATGCCAATATAATGAACCTGATTGTTCTCTTGCGCCTGGGGTTCGCTCGTCTTCTCTCTGAGTCACTATCGCGGCGATTGCCCCCGCCGGTCTCGTCTTCTTGCCGGGTCCGCTGTTCTTGCTCTTCTTGTACGTGGTCTGCCATATCTTCCCGGGCTCACTCTCTCACGTTCCCGTGCAGCTGATGATTATCTACAGTCGTCGAATTTGCCATCAAACTCGCGCGCGTTTTCCGTAACAGCCTGACTAGCGTCTGCTTATCGTCGTTACTTAGGTCGTTCAACAGCCGTTTGACATTTTGATAGTGCACCGGTACGGCCTGATCCAGCAACGCCTCACCCTTTTTCGTAATTCGAGCAAAGCGCGCCCGCCGGTCGCGCGCGCTGATCACGCGCTTTACCAGGGCTTTATCTTCTAGATGATCGATCAGCCCGGTTATATTCGCTTTACTTACCAGCAGCAGCTCCCCGAGGTCGTGAAGTTGCATGCCTTCCCGTGGCCCGTGACGCAACAACATTAAGACGTTGAGCGTAGATTTAGACAACCCATAGCCGGCCATGTAACGCGCCGAGAGTTGATGAAAGACATCATACGTGTAGAGCAAATTGAGCGTGATCTCTGCGGATAAGGCATCAAATCCGAGATATTCCGGCCCCGACTTCCTGATCCGCTCGTGATAAAACGACTCGCGACGATCTTCCACAATATTCGATTCCGAGATTCGATAGTAAACTTCCTAATCATTCTCCCAAACTTCGGATGCGAGAATTGACCGGTAGTGTGCATCAGGTATAGGAGGCAAGTTATGCGAACCATCCTGCCGGCGGCCTATGTGTTTCTCGCGATGGGCTGCCTGGTTGATGGCGCCGAGGTCCAGGGGCTGGTTGTCAATCGCGACTGCGGAGAGGACATTGTGAAGCACGGGCGCCAAATCATCTTGAAGCACAGCCGCGACTGCTCTTTGAGGAAAGATTACCGGAGAGATGGCTATGGCATCGTCACGAATGATCAAAAGTTTTACAGGTTCGATGATGTCGGAAACAAGAAGGCCCGCGAGCTTTTGAAGAACATTCCTGACAAAGACAATTTAAAAGTGATCATCAGCGGCGCTATCGAGGGTGACACGATCAAGGTCGATCGGATGAGCCTGCTCTAGGGACACGCCCTACACAACATCGACATCGAAAGCCGCTCAGTGCTGATGTCGGCAACGGTGTAAAGGGCTCACCCCGTTGGGTCGCCGTGGATTTCGACAAGCTGATCATCTGTGGTCAACGGCGGTTCGGGCAGCTTGCCGGTCCAGTTCGCCCAACCCCAGAAAATGGCCGTCGAAGAACTGAGCGCGCCTGATGCGGCTCCTATGAGTCGCACGCTGAAGTGGCTTGAGGCAATTCCCGCAGCCAGCATGGACACCATCATGGTCGACCAGTTCATCGTTTCGATGGTCGAGAATACGCGGCCTCGATACCGATCATCGACATGTTTCAGCAGGTTTGACCAGTTCAGCACGGAGCTGACCGCTACACTCGCTCGCGAAAGTCCCATGAAGAAAAGTGCCCATCCCCAACTTCGCATTTGACTGAACACGATGTAAGCGCCGCCGTGCAGAAGATAACAGAAAAAAACCGTTTTCTTGTAGTTTTCGAACCTGATCTTCTTCCCTAGCTGATTGGCGACAAAGCCGCCGATCAAGAGGCCGAGTCCCGCCGTGCCCCATAGTTCTCCCAAGCCTCTCGCGCCGCGTTTGAAAACCAGCTCGCTGAACAGCGTGAATAGGACTTGTGCGGCGCCTCCTCCACTCGCCCAGCCGACTGCAAGCAAGCCAATCCCAAGGATCAAGGGACTTGCAACCATGTAGCGCAATCCCTCCCTGTACTCATGCCAGGGCCGTGCGACGTTGGTCTCATTTAAGCTTCGATTCTCGGCGCGAAAGTGCCCGCGGACGGATCGCAGTTCCGCGATGCAAAATGCGGAGACAAAGAATGAAACGGAGTTGAAAACGAACGCAAGCTGATAACCAAATTTTGCTGCCGTCGTGCCGCCCAGAAATGCTCCCACTGCAAGCGTCACCCATCCGGTCGTTTGCGTGAGGGAGTTCGCCGTGTGCAGCTCGGCTTCGGTCGTGATACTTGGCAGAAGAGCAGAGCGCCCGCTTGTGAAAAATGGGGAAGCCAACATGAGCAGCGCACTGAGCAGATAAAGTACCCAGGTCGGCCGGTGACCGATTGCCAATATGAAGCCGAGCGCGATTACACCACGCACCACATCGCTTACGATCATGATGCGCTGGCGGTCGAACCGATCCAACAAGACGCCAGCTAACGGGCCCGCCAGTACTGCTGGAATCGCTCGCGAGAGCATGAGCGCTGCGATCACCGCTCCGCTGTGCGTCTCCTCGACTGCGAGGCTCAAAACCGCGACATTATTGAAGTGGTCGCCAGCCTCGCTGACGATCTGTCCAATCCATGTGTATCGATAATTGCGGTTTCTTCTTAGTAGCTGGGTAAAGCCTGACATCAGCTCGTATGCCGCAACATTTTGATGGTGGTGATTGCTTGTCCCAAGTGCCGCTGGGTATGCTCGGCCAAATGAACAAGCAAGCCGAGTACCGTTGTCGGCAGTGCTTTGCGTCCAACGCCGCGCGCATCATACAACGTTGCGGGATCCACTTTCTTCAACTGCTCTTCACATTTGTGCAGAGCGGAATCCACTAACCGCAGCAGATCGCCGAGGTCGGCGTTAGGTTCGCCTTCCTCTCGCATGAAGCGCATCTGCGTCTCATTCAGCTGGCCCTCTGCGAGATACGTGCTCAATCTATCAACGCTACCCGCTATGTGCTTGATGTGGAATCCGAGCGACGCCGCACCGTGTAGGCTCCGCCAAACGTCTTGACGAGTGAGCCCTTGAGTGTGTTTGGCGAGATCTTCGCGAACCTGGGCGAATGTGAAGAACACGGGCATTACTGCAGGATGAACGCCTTCGAGTGCACCACGTAGCCAGGGCTCGGGAATAGCTTGTGCCACTTCGCTTGTCGGTCTTTCCTGCTAACGAATATTTCCGGTATGCCCGAGCGAGTATCGCCCCGGTTGCGGATAAACACACAACCCGTGCGGCCCTTCGCCTACTCTGATACGTGCCCGCAAACTTCCATTCGATGTATCCAGAACGTAGACTTCGCTGTTATAGCGGCCCGAAAGCCACAGAGAGTTGCCGTCCGCCGACACCCCGCCCATATCCGGACTCCCGCCTCCCGGAATGGTCCATTTTTTGACAGCCTCCCGCGTGGAAACATCGATCAACGATACCGAGCCTTCGCCGCGATTGGTCACGTACAGATACTTCGAGTCGCGCGTGAAATAGAGACCGTGTGCGCCCTTGCCAGTCTTCACGAACCCGATCTGTCGGAATGCATCACCGTCAATTAAGTGCACACCGTCTGCTTCCATATTCGCCACGTAAAAAACCTTTCCGTCGGGCGATATCCTGCAATCCTGGGGCATCCCTTTCGGCGTGAGCTTCAGGTGTGCCAGCACCTTCTGCTGCGCCACATCCACTTTGATGAGTTCGCTCGAAAACTCACACGTCGCGATCATGAAGCGGCCATCGATTGAGAAATCCGCGTGATTGACGCCATCGCAAGCCACCGGAACCCTGTTCACGACTTTCATAGTCTGTGCGTCGCGGAAATCAATACGCCTCTCACGCTCTGCCATAACGATCGCGTATTTACCATCCGGCGTGTAGTACATGTTGTAAGGATCGTCGACGTGAATCGTCTCGCCTTGCTTCGCCGTGGCAGGATCGATCAACGTGAGCTGATCCCCGAGGTCCTGCGCAACCCACAATTTTTTAAAGTCCCAGGACGGTATAACGTGCTGAGGCTCTAAACGATGCCTCGGGTGCTGCGGATGTTTGGGAAGCGAGAAATGCCCAACAATCTTATAAGTAGATGGATCGATGATGTCGACTGAATCGCTCTTCGAGTTTGGAACGTAAACTCGAGACGGAAAATTCTTCACGACAGGGCTCAACTCGCCCACGCGATCGGCCGAATAAAGATTATTTGTATCGAAAACGGGCGGCATGCCGGGCAAAAGGCTCAACTTCGGGGCCATATCGCTCGCGGCAAGTGCGGCGTCGGCATAATGCCCGCCGTTCTCAAACTGCGTTAAAAGCCAACCGGCGAAGAGCGCGCACACAACGGCGAACGCCAGCTTAAATCTGAAATACATGTTATTTGTAAGGGTAACTTGAACCTGTCACAGTAAATCTAATTTTAATCAGTGCGAATCTCAAGTACAATTTTAAATGGAAATGTTGCGGACCAACGACAGCGAAACGGAGATTCTGCTCGGCAATAAGCAACTCCTTGGCATCTTTTTTGTAGTTGCGATTCTTCTAGGCGTCGCGTTTACCGGCGGCTATATGGTGGGTCGCGGGTCTCTGGATAAGGCCGCGGATGCGAAAGCTCCAGCAGCCCGCAGCGCCAGTGCTACTGAAACCCATGCAGTTTCCCCAGATTCCTCGCCCAACGATATTGCGAACGCTTCAGCGCCGATCAGCACGTCCGAGAATGGAGCGACCACCGAGTCAAAGCGGGCAGGGTCGGGCGCACGGCCGCTCGGCTCGCCGCGAACCAGCCATTCGGATACAGCGCCGGAGCCGACGGGTGAAGACACGTTCGCACCTGAGAGGGGGCAGACGTTCCTGCAAGTCGCAGCAGTCGGGCGTGATGAGGCGGTTGCGATTGCCGATGTCCTGCATAAAAAAGGTTTTCGGGCGCATGCCGTCCCCAAACCCGGAAGCCCGAAGTTCTATCGAGTGCTCATCGGTCCCATTCGCGACACAACCGAGCTTTCGTCTACTCGTGATTCACTCCGCAAAACTGGTTTCCGCGAAGTGATCGTACAGAAATATCAATAAAGCTTTACCGGCTGTTACCACTCAACCGGCTCCCCCTGCTTTAACCTCCACACCTCGACTCCATCGCCCTTCAGTTTTTCCGCAAACGCTTCCGGCGTCCCCGTGAGCGCTGGAAACGTGCCGTAATGCATTGGAATCACCCTCTTGACCTTCAGTAGGCGCGCGGCATAGGCGGCCTGATGCGGACCCATGGTGAAGTGATCACCGATGGGAAGCAATGCCAGCTCCGGTTGATATAGCTGCTGAATCAAGGCCATATCCGAGAAGACAGCCGTGTCCCCAGCGAAGTATGCGCGCCGCCCGTCTTTCTGGCTCAGGACGTATCCCGCAGCTTCACCACCGTAGATCAAATCCGATCCATCTTTGATGGCACAGCTATGCAGGGCATGCGTCATAGTGAGCTTCACAAAACCTAGGTCTACGGTCCCACCCTTATTCATGCCGATCGTGTTTTTGACGCCCTTTTTTTCGAACCACGCCGCTGTCTCGAAAATCGCAACTACCTTTGGATTGAATTTCTTCGCGAGCGGGACGACATCGTTGGTGTGATCGAAATGCGCGTGCGAAACCGCAATCGCATCCACTTGCTGAATTTGGTAGCCCTTCGGGTAGGCAGGATTGCCTTCCGTCCAAGGATCCGTCAGCAAGACTTCGCCGGAATCGAAGCGAAACTGAAACGTAGCATGTCCAAGCCAGGTAATCTGTGTCATTGCGCCCCGTTAGACGCCATCTTCGCCTTAGCTGGTACATCGAGACCATCACCAACCTTCGCGAGCCCTGGAATCGAAACCGGCATTTTGCCTGTGATGGGGATCTCGCCCAAGATCGCCTTCGCGGCAGCCAATTCTGATGTGGTCGAGGTGCTGAACGTTGAGGCGTAGGAGCGCACTTCCGGAAAATCACGCAGCAAATACGGATTGCCAAGTGAGATCAGAGCGACGGGAGCCGGGCCGTGCGCAAGCGTCTTCATAAATGAGTTCAGTCCACCTTGCAGCGAAACACTGCCGCGATACGCAGCCACGGTCACAAACGCCGCCACATAAATCTGCTTGCAAGTGGACGCGTCGCTTGCGATCGCTGTAAGCACCGGATCGGGCATGCCGGGATTTGTGATGTAACTCCTCAATTCCGGAATCCGGTGGCGTAACTCGGTCGCGAGCGTTTGTCCGCGTAACGAAAATTCCCCCTCCTCCATGACGATCAAGCAAGGCCCAGGCGCGGCGGGCATGGGAAATAGATGGAAATCGTCCTTCACGAGCGTGAAAGCACGATCCGCCACATTCTGCGCCAGCTGCTCAAAACTGGGATCTTCCAAATCGTCGCTAATTGAATCAAGACTCACAAGCCGGCTCCGGAGCAGACCAACCTCCCGTTTTGCAGCCATCACTTTGGCGGCACTCATATCGATCCGCTGGCGTGAAATCCGCCCGCTCTTTACGGCAGCCATGAGAGCCCGAATGCACGCTTCCGGATCGGAAGGCATCAAGAGCACATCCCCTCCCGCTTCAATCACCCGTACGGCAGCTTCACCTTGCGAATACAGCGCCGTCAGGCCCTGCATGTCCATTGCATCCGTGACGATGAGGCCTCTGAACCCAATCTCATTCCGCAGCACGCCGGTAAGCACGCTTTGTGAAACCGTCGCAGGCACCTGCTGCTGCTCGAACGCCGGAACAGACATGTGCGCTGTCATAATCGAATCAACCCCGTGTCCGACCGCAGCGCGGAATGGAACCAATTCAACCGACTCGATCCGCTCTCTTGGCTGATCGAGCCTGGCCAATTGCATGTGGCTGTCTTCTGCCGTATCACCATGGCCTGGAAAATGCTTCGCGGTCACTAAAACGTAGTTGGCGGGGTCCGAGTGTGCTCCTTCTATAAACGCTGAAACGCCAGCCGCAACCGCCTGTGGATCTTCGCCGTAAGACCGCACGTTGATGATCGGATTATCTGGATTGTTATTGACGTCCGCGTCGGGAGCGAACACCCATCTGATTCCGAGTGAACGGGCCTCACGCGCTGTAATTGCTCCAAGCTGTCTGGTAGCTGCGAGATCGTGTGCCGCGCCGTAGGCCATGAAGTAGGGAAACCTGGCCGTCTTCGCCACGCGCATTGATGCACCGCGTTCGAAATCTGAGGCGATAAGCAGCGGTGTCTTTGCCATCCGCTGCATGTGGTTAATGAAGGTTGCCATCTCAAACGGCTGAGCATTAGTCACGGCGCCATTGTGAATCCGGTTCGCAACAATGAAGCCGCCGATGTGATCCTGGCGAATCAGACGTACGAGCGTCTTGTATTCCGGATCGTCGGTACGCAGATAATCGCCATAGGCGCGGACTATGACAAGCTGTGCAATCCGGTCATGCAGCGAGAGCGAACGCACCAGTGCCGAGCGGGCTCCTGCAGTTGTTGGCGCATCTATCTTGCGCGGATTTTGGGTTGAAACGCCCCATAACGCGGCTGGCGCAGCGGCCAGCGCAATAACGAGCGTGCACGATAACAGAGCGGAAGAGGCCTGACGAAGAGCCATTCTCCTCACTATAGTGGGAGGCTAGGCGCGAGTTTTACGCTGGTGTCTTATCGAACTGTGCGAGGCTGCCGGCTTTTTGGCGGGCATCAATAAGCGTTTCGTACAACGTAGCAGCTGCGCGATCTCGTTCGCGCTTTTTTGAATGACGGCGTCGGCGCCGCTAGTTTCCTCATGAAACCCTAGACTCTCAGTAAACCCACTCAAGAGGATAACGGGAATGTGGAAGCCCCGTTGCCGCAAAGTAGCGATAAACTCCAGGCCGTTGATCGGAGACATCTTGTAATCGGTGATTACCAGATCGAATTTCTGCTGTTCCAGAGTTTTCAACCCGTCATAGCCGGAGCTGGCCGGGACGACTTTGTATCCAAGCTCTTCGAGCACGGAGCGGCGCGCAACGACGCCGTCCACGTTATCGTCAACGAGAAGAATCGACGCGGGAGCTTGAGCGCGATGTGAGGGAGCAGTCCGCATACCGACCAAGTGAAAGTAACAGAGCGCCCCAAAACTGTCAATCACTCTCTATCAACTTCAAACTGCGATAGATTGAGTGCTTGACAGCAGGGTCGCAGGTGAGCTTTGGAATGCGGCAGTTCTCGGCGACAGCGGTGGGACGTGACCTGATCGACTGCGCGCCCGAGAGCGTGCGATCTTAGCCCCTACTCGATTTGGCGCGGAGCCTTGTACCCAGCCTTCGCAAGAATTTGGTATTTGATATTTTTCCCGTTCTCGACCACGCGCAGTGGCTCATTTGTGGATGGATTTACCAGTTCCACCTTAATGTGGCGAAATTTGCCGTCCTTCGCGGTATTGGTTGGATGATAAGCCAGCGAATACTGATTTCTAAGAGAATCCTCAATGGCGCGAAAAACGGTCGGATACTCTGCGATGAAGCGCGGAAAGAATGCCTGCCCGCCGGTTTCCTTAGCGAACGTCCGCATCTCGTTATCGGCCTGGAGAAAGTCCATCTCCTGAATCGGTCCCATTCCTCTCGATTCCGCCATCATTCGCGCAATCTGCAGAATACTGATCGAATAAATCGGCACACCCGATTCTTGCAGTGATTTTCGAGCCTGATCGAACGTAATCTTGCTGAATGTATCGAGACCGCTTGCGATCACCACAATCGCTTTGCGGCCCTCAATGTTCGACATGCGATCCGCCATGTCGGTCATAGCGTCGAAGATGTTTGATTCGCTAAAGCCGGGAATGCGCAGCCGCGACATTGCCTCCTCCGCTCTACGCTTATCAGGCGAGAAATCGGCGAGAATGGTCGGTCGCATATCAAAAGCCACCACCGCTACGTTGTCGTCGGGTTTCAGCGTCTCTAGAAAGCCGTACGAAGCTTGAAGCGTCTCATACCAGCCATAACTCCAAAACGCTTGGAAACGGCCGCTGAACTCGATCAGCATGCAAATCGTCATCGGCGCTTCGCTATGCCCAAATTGCGTAATCTGCTGCGGTACTCCGTCTTCCAGCACACGAAACTTGTCCTGAGGAATGTTGGGAATGAAACGGCCTTTGTTATCGAGCACAGAAACGTCCACCGACACAGTGGTCGCGTTCGCCTCGAATGTCGGCGTGTTCGGCGGCACCTCCTTCTGCTTCTTGTACTCGGAAGGGATCTGCTCCTGATCTGGTTCGGGGATGTCGCCGGGCTTCTTCTTGGGCTTTGCGACGGAGTCGCTATTTTGCGACTGTGGGCTTTCTTGAGAAAGCAGGTCTGAGGGGAGCAGACCCGCCAAAAGCAAACTTAGGCCGGCGAAACCGGCGGAAATAAAACGATACTTCATGACTATCTACCTTGTGCTGGATGATCTAAAGGGCTAGTGAACCCAGCGATCACGATTCGAATTTTGCTTGCGAAGGTACACCTCAAATTTCTTCTTGGCGCGACGGAGCTTCCATCCCTTATAGCCCGCTGCAACAGGTTCCACCACTTGCGAGCGCAGTCTTCTCCCGCGCAATAGAAGGTAGCCGCCGACTAGGCCCCCTAAGTGAGCCACCACCGCAACCGTGCTTCCCCTACCGCCCACCGTTGCCATGTATGACTGCAGAAGAACGATTCCGCCAATGATCATGACAAAATACTTTGACTTTATCGGGATGAGGAAACCGAACAGAATCGTCTGGTCGGGGAACATAAGACCGTAGGCGACCAATATGCCGTAGATCGCGCCCGAAGATCCTACTGTTCTGACATTAGTCCCGCTAAAGATGTAAGCGCAGATGATGACGGTAATGGCCGCGAAAATACCGCACATGAAGTAAAACCGCAGAAACCTCTGAGTGCCCCATACGCGCTCGATCTGGGCGCCGAACATCCATAATGCGAGCATGTTCCACAGGATGTGGCTGAAACCTACGTGAATGAACATGTAGGTCACCAATTGCCAAATCGCGAACGTTCGAACCACTTGCGACGGAACAAGCGCGAAATTATCGAACAGCGGGCCGATTTGATGCTCCGCCAGGATCGAAATCACGAAAATAGCCGTGTTTACGATCAGGAGCCATTTCAAACCAACCGGGAAACGGTTCGACGGGATATACCGATTCACGTAGGAGCGCGAACTGAAGGGCATGTCGAGGGAAGGGATTCCTTACTTGAGAATAACAGAGGAAAGCGATATTCAGCCGACCCCGCCGCCCATCCCGACTGAACGAAACTACATACGCAATAACTACTTTTCAGATTGCGTATGCCGTCTGAGGATGCCCGAAGCTAAATTGACGAGGATCGCAATCGCCAGCCACACTAACCAATTGGATAACGGTCCGGTCGAAAACACGAACGTGTCCGTCCAGCCCAGATTCGCTGCCAGGCTCCACAGCGCTAGCGCATATACCGAGACCAAGGCAGGGCCCATAAGGGCGGATACCAGCGCCCCAAACTTCTGAGCCGTATCGCCCGCCCATTCCAGGCCGTGCGAAGCTGTATTTCCAGCTGTCTGCAGAGCGGTTACAGCCCACACGCGTGCCGGCTCTGTCAATTCGGCAATTGCGGTGGTTCGGGATTCAGGCATGTCATTTAGCCTTGGCTGTCATTCTTGATGCACGTGAAGTGCCTAAAGTTCCGGAGGTGCGAAACGTTGTCGCTCACGCATGCTTATCGGGTGCCCGGCCCTCAAAGTTCACAGTCCCAGCAGATCACGACCTACAGCTTTTTGTATTTAGATGCTTTGGCGTATGGAAATCAGGACCAATGTGATAACGTCCGCCGCCGTAACGCTTTTGTAAACACCCGTTCGCCCGATCGACGCATGTCATTTCGAAAGGACGCGCGTATCTTCTTCATATCACCCTATAAGCATCCGGTATACTCAGCACGATTCGCGATATAGTGCGATCCGTTTAGATTCCGAGAAATCCGAAACGCGCAACAGGAGACAAACTTTCGATGGAAAAGATCAAAACCGCAATCGTCGGTACAGGCTTCATGGGCAAAGTGCATGCCGAGAATGTGCGCCGGCTGGGCAACGTCGAAGTGGCGGCCCTCGTCGGTAGCCGGCCCGAGACTGCTCAGAAATTTGCCGAGAGCGCCGGCATCGCCTTCGCGACAAGCAACCTAAAAGATGTTCTGGATAAGAAAGAGATCGCGGCAGTCCACATCTGTACTCCCAACGTGGATCACTTCCCGATGTCGCTTGCGGCCATCGAAGCCGGCAAGGCAGTTTTATGTGAGAAACCCCTCACAATGACAGCGGATGAAGCTCGACGGCTCGTCGACGCGGCGAAAACCAGAAATGCAGTCAACTGCGTTCAGCACAATCTGAGGTACTACCCCGTCGTGCAGCAAATTCGCCAAATGATCTTGGCCGGCGATCTAGGCGACATCATGATCGTGCAAGGGACGTATTCGCAAGACTGGCTGCTCTATGAGACGGATTGGAACTGGCGGCTTGACGCGAAGGCGAATGGCAAGCTGCGAGTCATGGGTGACATCGGATCTCACTGGATGGATATGATCCAGTATCTGACTCGATTACAGATTAGTGCCGTCTGCGCCGACCTCGCCACTTTTCACAAGAAGCGCAAACGCCCCAAGCGATCGGTTGAGACATTTTCGGGCAAAAAGTTTGAGCCCGGTGACTACGAGGAGGTCCCGATCGATACCGATGATTTCGGCGTCGTCATGCTTCGCCTTGGCGAACGCGCGCGTGGGGCATTCACCGTTAGCCAGGTCTCTGCCGGACGCAAGAATCGTTTTGCCTTCGAAATTTTTGGCAGCAAGGCCGGCGTTGCCTGGGATCAGGAGCAGCCGGATACGTTGTGGATCGGGCACCGCAACGAGCCGAACCAGGTGATCATCAAGGATGGGTCGTTGTTTTATCCGGCTGCAGCCACCTTTGCTGATTTACCGGGCGGACACAGCGAAGGCTACGACGATTCTCACAAGCAAGTCTTCAAGCGGTTTTACGCCAGGGTCGCCGATCCGTCTGTTCCGATCGACTATCCGACGTTCGAAGACGGTCTGCGTGGAATGATTCTTCTCGACAAGGTTGCCGAGAGTGCGGCGAAACGAGCCTGGGTCGACGTCTAAAACCCGTTGTCCCAGCCGGCCGAAACGTAACTTACCCGCCGAAAATTCTTATGCCGCGGATTGCGCGGGCAAAAGCTCTTTCGCGCCCCGGCGATGCAATTCGTCCAGACCCTCCTCCACGCAACGAGGCAAATACATCCTCTGGTGAAAGGCCTTGCCAGGTTCGAGATTCGCGCAAAACTGTTCTAATTGGGCGATCATATCGGTGCTCAAATTTACCGATGAGAGAAAGGCCCGCAACTCATCCCGAGACTCAAAGGTCATATACGGAGACGTGCCGGATGCGTTAACTGGCTGAAGATCAAACGCGAGACCCCCGTTTTTTGCTGCAAGTAGGTTTACCTGGTATTCATTCATGCGATCTATGTGATTCGATGCAAGATAGGCGAAACTTTAATCCTCGAAAGATCGCCAGTTCTCGACCCGGTGTCCCACAAAAATACCCGTAGCTTTCCCAGGTTCCTCCAGAAGCATGGTTCGGAAAGCGGCCTCGCGGCCACGATAAACTATCAATCAGGAACCTTTGAAAGGCTTCGTCGCAGCACTTGTCCTGACTGGCTTCGTTTCCTATTTTTGCCTCGCCCCTCCCGCCTGGTCGAAGGAGCGTTGGACCGAATTTAACATCGGCCCCTTCTACGTCGACACCCCCGGAGATGCCGGTGCGGGCCGCGATACCCTCACGCAACTCGAACAACTCCGCTGGGTGTTAGGCGGCTTACTCGAGTCCAAAGATCTGCCCAGCGTGTGGCCGATCCGCGTGATGCTGACCCGAAATGAAAAAACGAACCCAAACCAGTCTCAGGACCAGTTCGTTTCGCAAAACGGCCAATATGTTTTTCTCAGCCCCTCTGCTACTCACCTTCTTTTAGAGGAAGTTGCGGGGATTTTGCTGGATGCGAACACCCCGCGTTTGCCGCCCGAAGTGGAATCCGGTCTACGCCAGCTGTTCTCGACTCTCGAGGCGCGCGGTAGCCGCGTGACCTGGGGCGGTCCGCCTGCTCATCCGGACCTGAACTGGGCCCGCATGCAGCTCTTCGCCACCAAATTCGAGTACGGGTCCAGTTTTCACGTGTTCATGAACGCTTTACGGGGCGGCAGCACTTTGCGCATGGCAGAACGCAACGCTTTCGGCAAGGATTCCCAAACGCTCGAGCAGGAAACGAACGCCAATTTAGCCGCTCATAATTGGCAACCCGTTGCTGTGTCCGGCCGGCCGCTCGATCCCAAGCGCGATTTCGGGGAACACTCGCTCGATGCCGCCGTTGCCGCCGTTTACTTGGCCGACATTCAAGTTTCCAGCGATCCGAAACCTGCCGAATCGGCCTATAAATCCGCCATCGAGGCCGGTGGTGTAGCAGCAGCCCTTGGCTATGAGGGTCTGGCGAAAACAGCCAAGCTCGAAAACGAAGACCCCCGGCCGTTTCTCGACAGCGCCATGAAAGCTGGCAGCAAGAGCGCCCCAGTATACGTGGCCGCTGCGGAGGGTTTACCAGCAGATCAGGCCACACCGCTGCTCAAACGAGCCGCTCAATTGAACCCGCTTTGGGCCGAGCCAATTTTCCTTGAGGCGCAGCTCATGCCCGATTTGGCGGAACGCGAGGTGCTCCTAAAAAAAGCCGTCCAACTTGATCCCCGATCGACGAGAATTTGGCTTGCGCTTGCCGACACTCAGACTGCGAACGGTCACGCTACAGCCGCGCAGGGTACGTGGCTGCGTGCCGAAGATTCCGCTGCGCCCGGGCCAGAGCGGGACCGCATCCATCAGCTGCGGCTTAGCTCGGAGCAGGAGCGACTCAATGCTGCTGAAGCAGCGCGTCGGCGCGAACGGGACTCCGCGCAACTGGACGACCAGCGTGCGCAGCAAGCTGAGGCAGCCCGCATCCGTGCGGCAGAGGAGACAGCTAATCGACAACAGGAGGCCGCAGCCGGCGGTATCAAACCTGAGAAAGTTGTCCCTTGGGAAGAAACGGTTCGTCAGAGGAAAATCCAGGGGACATTAATTCGCGTGGATTGCCTCAGCACCGCCGCTCGCATCTCGATAAAGGACAAGACCGGTAAGGTCATGCAGCTATTTCTGAAAGAGCCGAGTCAGCTCGGTCCAGCATGCGGTGTACAAGCGCAGCCTCGACGGGTTTTGGTTGCTTACTCGCCCCGCGACGATGATCGCCTCAATACTTCCGGTGACGTGGTGAGCATCACGTTTCAGTGACTCCCGTAATCCGCAGCGCCACGCCGGCCGACGGTCCTGCGCTCGTCGAGATCGAGGAGCAATCTTTTGCTGATCCAAGCTGGGATCTCCCTAGCTTTTTCAACTACACCTGTTTTGTGGCGGAGGTGGACGGTACTGTAGCGGCGTTCCTCGTTTCCCGCGAAGTCTCTCCCGGTGCCGACGGTGCGGCGCCCGAACGTGAAATCCTGAACCTGGCTGTCGCTCCGAAGTACCGCGGAATGGGTCTAGCGACAGCGCTTCTAAAACAGGAACTTAGCCTTGAAGGTACCCACTTCCTTGAGGTACGGGAGTCGAACCTGGCAGCTCAGGCACTCTATCGCAAGTGCGGGTTTGCCGTGACAGGACGTCGCTCAAGTTACTATGAGTACCCCCGGGAAGCCGCTATTGTCATGAGTGTGAAAAAATGCTAATTTCTGATTGCGGTCGGCCAGCGCTCACCGGGTCGACCCGAGTGAATCAATGCACTCTCACCCCACCGGGCCAGCTTCTTCCCCCCAATATTCAGAACCGGACTCGGCGCGGCTATTCAATAAGGAGAACACCTTGATGGAGAATCGCACGCAAGATGAAGAATTGAAAGCGCATCTGCTCGAAACCCATGAGCAATTCCGGACGCTTGCCGGGCAGCATGCGCAGCTCAAACACCAGATTGAGGAAATCGAGTCTAAACCGCACGTCACTCCCGAGGACGAAATAGAAGAGCAACGCCTCAAAAAGCTCAAGCTTCACGCCAAAGACGAGATGAATCAAATTCTGGCGCGGTATAAACACGCAAGCGTCACTTAATCCGTCCTGTTCCCGATCAGGGAACGCAAGCCCGGTTCCCTGAGACCACCCCTCCGCTCTCACGATGGAAAGCGCTAACCACCCGCAAACCTCCATTGCTCCAATGCTCTCCGTTCGAAACGGAGTGAAGGCGATCGAGTTCTACAAGGCGGCATTTGGAGCTTCCGAATTGTTCCGGGTCGAAGACGACAGCGGAGCAGTGGTCGCTCGCCTGTCCGTAGACGAAGCTGAATTCTGGCTCGCTGACGAGTCTCCAGAGCACTTGAATTTCAGCCCCGAGTCGCTGGGCGGCGGCGGTTCTGTGCGGATGGTCATGATCGTGAAAGATCCGGATACCGCTTTCGAACGGGCCGTCACAGCCGGAGCCACAGTCGTTTCGTCCGTCAGCGACCAACCCTATGGTTGGCGTTTAGGACGACTTGTCGATCCGTTCGGACATCATTGGGAAATTGGGAGGCCTTTGACTGAAGACGTGTGATAGAGCAGCGTAAACTCCTGCCACGTTTCGTTCCAGAACGTGCGAAAGTTTCGCCCGGCAGATCTGAACACCCGTTGGTGCTCTATCCAGACGAGCGCTGCGGTAGAGACTAACAGTGCGACGTGACCGCTCTTGATGAGAGCTTGCACCAGCCGAGAATGTCGGCACTGAAAACGGCTAAGAGCGAAGGCTTGAAACCGCAGATGGGCGCCCTCTTCATCGAAAATAAGCTGACAGATGCTTTTGAGCAAAGCCGAACCGGTAGCATCTCGCAGCGCGGCATAGTACGGTCGAGCTAACACTTCCGCCGTTACCAGAACCTTCAGACACAGTTCCAGACCTGCTAGCCCGCGGATCCGGCGGAAAGCGCTATGCATCCAGTGCTTCCGCATGCAAGGCGCGTTTTCTATGTGGAGAAATTGGGCCAGGATGCGGCTATGGCGCTGCTCTTCCCGTAAAAAAAGTTTCAACGCGGCGATCAGCCCGAGATCTCCCGTCGCCCGGGAGAAACGCTGGGCACGCTCCAACATGCGAGCACCACTCGCGCCCTCTCCAAGTTGGAACTGCTGAATCGACCTAATCACAGCCGTCCTTTCGGCTGCAGATAAACGAACGTCATTGCTCCAGGGAAGGACGGGCTCCCGCGCATTTTGATAGAAATACTCTACCCAGTCGTAAGAAGTAGTGCAGGCACTCTCGAGAGCAACTTTCCTCATATAGAAAGTATGCCTGAGTAACTCTGTATTGTAAAGTACTTCGTGGTAATGTAGACCACGAACTCCGTAACGCCCGAAAGCGGTGCCGGAAAACTGCTTGCAACCAACTCAGGCCGGCGGAATCCAATGAAACCGGGCAAGCATATGCCGAACTACCATAAGAATCCAGAAGCCATCTCGCGGCTCTCTCCAGAACAGTACGAAGTGACGCAACGTAATGGGACGGAACGCCCCTTCAAGAATGCCTACTGGAACAACAAAGAACCGGGTCTTTACGTGGACGTCGTCTCCGGCGAGCCCTTGTTTACTTCGATGGATAAATTCGACAGCGAGTGTGGTTGGCCGAGCTTTACCAAACCCATCGAGGCCGAAAACGTGATCGAGAATCGCGACACGACCCACGGCATGATTCGGACCGAGGTCCGCTCGAGCTCTGGTGATAGCCATTTAGGCCATGTGTTTCCTGATGGCCCTCGGGAAGCCGGCGGTCTGCGTTATTGCATCAATTCTGCTTCTTTACGTTTCATTCCTATTGACCAGCTGGAAAGCGAAGGATACGGCAGCTACCGCAACCTGTTTGAAGCATCGAAGAAGTGAGTACGGCGGTTCCGCTGCGGGCGACGGCGGAAGTGATGTCGAGGATTTGAAGCGCATACCACCGCCCGCTTCATTCGTTCCAACCTTCGTGATCCTGCCAGTCAAGAATCTTGAAGTGCGGATAGGGCCAGTGGTAGTCGCCATAATGCGGGGCCGGCGCATCCCGCTGCAGCTTGTCGTAAGGCACGATGTGCGCCTGCTGATGGTTTCCGTCTTGCGATTGGTAATACCATGCTGCTTCCTGACTCAACGTGGCGACTTCCCCTGATACATAGAACTGGAACTTTTCATACCTGTATGGCGCATGCTTCTGTGGGCCCGGTCCGTAAGAGGCGTCAACCAGCAATTCGGTGGTGGCCGGAAGCGCGCCTTCATGAAGCAGCTGCTGCATCGCCTTAACCACGATCCAATTGTTGGTCCTGTGATCCACGTGCCGCTCATCGGGATGTCCCGTTATGATCAATGCGGGCTTGTACTTCACGATGAAGTTTTTGGTTGCGGCAAGAACTGCATCGCGGGCGTATGGCAGATTCGGAACAGCCGAATTGCGGTAGGGAGAATGCTCACTGGCAAGCAAGACCGACAGATACGGTTTCTCACTCGTCCGGTTCCGCGCCCAGATCTGTTCCATTCCACCGTCCGGCAGCCCCAAAAAGAATATATTTCCCTCCGGAACGCCAAGATGCTTCAATGAAGCGCGCGCTTCGTTCATCCGAACTTCTCCGAAGTCCATCGCGCGCTCAGCATCGCAGGAATGCATGTAGTATCGGTCACACCCGCCTGCGTCACCGCTTGTGAAATAAACGAGGTGCAGCGGAATGTGATTTTCCACTGCCGCCCGAATGATCTCCGGATGCGCGGTGTCGTCGTCTTCGTGGGCGCAAAAGATCAGGATGGACTTAGGCAATGGATTCACCGCGAAATCGAGACGATTACCTGCGATGATGGCCCCGGCTGGTGTCTCTACAGAAACCTCGAGTGTATAGAGACCCGGCGTCTGCGGTCCAATAGTCATCTGATGACTACCTTCGAGGGTCCCGTCTACTTTTCGGGTCTCTATTGTTTTGCCGTCCCTGTCGAGAACGGAGACCTTCGCGGACGCGTTCACAAGCGGCGTTTCCCGAGACGCCTTGATTCGGAAAGAAAATACCGGTGAGCTGCCGACCGGAAACATCGTGTGGCTTTGATCGAAACTGACCACGTCAGAAACGAATGCGGCGGGGTAGAAGTGCCTGTAGGATTCAGATGCCGGAACCTCGTTCAGATTCGAATAGAGATAAAGGGGAGGATACTGTTTCAAGGCCGAGTGCTTCAGCGGAGCTGTGATCGCCGGAAGCGCAAAGGCCAGGTCATAAATGCGATCTGGTTGTTCGCTGTCGCGGATAACTGCCGAGAAATAGACGTTCGTTTGCTCGTCTTTGGCCTGCACCGTCGCCGCCTTCACCAATCGGAATTCCTTTTCTGCTCCCGGCTCGAGTGAAAGAGACTTCGCGGCAATCGTTTTCCATCCCGGAGTCTCATCCGCGGCAGCCGCTATCCAGGGATACGTATACGCTTCAAACTCGACCTGTAGATGCTGGAGACGCTGGTTGGATATGTTCCGAACCACAATCCGTGGGTTTACAGCATCGCCGGCCGTGTAGAAGGTCTTGTCGAGATCGAAGGCGATCACCTTAGCTAGTTGGCGATGAACTGCGAAGCTCGCGGCAGCTTGGATCGACTTCCCGTGCGGCAGCGTCAAATCGACTTCATATCGACCGGTCTCTGCATTCCACGGAATGGTCCAGAGCGCCTGGTACTCGGTACCGCTCAGATGAATGTTGCCCTGGATGACTTTGGGCTGTCCCGCATACCGGATGGAGGCAATCGCATTCGTCTCAAGCGCCAGACGTACCAGCACAGGACTCCCGACGTTGTAGTTCGTGTGGTCAGTGATCGCAGTCCAAGGCTCAGCTGCCCCGGCGCTATTCAGGCAGACAAGGAAGATAAGAGGGCAGATTGATCGTTTCATGCAGGTTGGATGGCTTTTGTATCCCCTAAATCGATTGATGACGGTACAGCCGCGTCCGCCATTGTTGCAAATCCGGAAAGTAAGTCGCACCGTTAGGGCCATGCACGATGGCGAGTCATGCCAACAGAACCGGTTAGCGCCACGCCTCAACCGGCGACCCTCAACGGTGTGCCGGAGCGGCTTTCAAGAAGCGATCGAACCAATCGAATGCGTCGGCTTGCATTGCTCGATCGAACTTATGGCCGCCGTCATAATAGATGGCTCTGTAGCGGTCAGACGCCTTGCGCGCGCTTGAACGTCTCGGCAATCATCGCCTCAGCGCGCTGCATTTCCGGCAGCGTGTAAAGCGGATCTTCCCGGCAGTCCAGCACCATTGTTGGCGCGGGAGCCCGCAACGCAAGGATCTCCGGAAAATCCAAGTCCTTCGGTAACAGGGGCACATAGGTCATCCAGGTGTGCGTATACGCTTTGTCGAGGAGGAACTGCCGCCAAGTCGTCATGAAGCCCACCACGACCGCGACCTTGATCCTGTCGTCCATCCCTGCCAGGAATACCGTTCGCATTCCACCGCCAGACAACCCGGCGCATCCGATTCGCCTCGCATCTACGTCCGGACGGCTGCTCAGAACATCAAGCGCTCGCTGGTCTTCGACCAAATAAACTCCGGGCCAGGTCGTTCCGGCTGACAAAAGACACTTTTCCATGATGTGTTCGTGCGCCGCAGCGAACGCGTTGTACTTCGCGATGCCTTCGAGATCGTCAGGGGCCGGGTCAACTCCTCCCGCCTGGATCTGCGCCGGTACATCCTTCACCATGACTCTTCGGCTGGCGAACGGGAATGTGTCGTGAACCAGCACCGCGTATCCTCGTTTGGCGATCTCGTTGGCCCACCCGACCCCGCCATAATACGTGGCTTGGTGTTCTTTCTGGATCGTCCATGGCGTTGAATCCGTTTGAACGATTTTGCGCCAGCCGAGGAATTTATTCCCGCCGTGATCGTGCAGCGCCAGAATTCCGGGTAGCGGTCCGCGCACGCCGGTGGGTCGCAGAAACACCGCCTCTGTCTTCGGCCCAGCTGGCAACTGCCAGGTCAGGAACTCGATATCTACTCCGTCATAGGTGGTGCGCCCTGTGACCGTGACAACCGGTCGACCGCCCAGGTCCACCGGTGCGATGCACTCTAGCGCACGCTTTCGCGCTGCCTGCCGCCACTTACTTACGTCGTTCCATTTGCCGGTTCGAAACGACATCCGCGCGGGACCATCCCCAAGCACGGTGTCTGCAAGCCATGGTCCGTAGATACCCACTTGGTTGACTCTAGTCGCTGTGCTCTGTCCGAGCACGATCGTCGATAGAGCGAACACTGCAACGAGAACTCCTGCGCGGTTCATTTTCATGACCTCCTATTGTGGTGCAGAATTCGGGAAAGTGAAATGGGGCTGCCCGACTCACATGGTCGAACCAGTGAGGTCGTCGTCCTTTGTCTCTCGGATCAAAAGCAACCCCACCAGCGTCAGCAAGGCTGATATCGAGAGATAGTAGCCGACAAACGGGAGCCCGTAGTTTTTGGCAAGCCAAGTGGCGATGTATGGTGCCAGCGAAGCACCGAGAATCCCCGCGAAGTTGAACGCAAGCGAACTCCCTGTGTAACGCACGGGCGTCGGAAATAGCTCGGAAACAATCGTGCCGAGCGGTCCGTAGGTGAGGCCCATCAACGACAGGCCGATTGCCATCATCAGGACGGCTCCCGTCGTGCCAGCAATGAACAACGGGGCCAGGATCAGGCCGAAAGCCGCTATCGATAGAGTTGTCCAGAGCATCACGCGGCGGCGTCCTCGCTCCGCGAGAAGCGCGGAAATCGGAATGGTCAGTGCGAAGAAAAAGATGTCAAACAACTGCATCAGCAGAAACCTCTCGCGACTATAGCCAAGCGCGGTCGTGCCCCACGATAGCGCGAACACCGTCATTAGATAAAAAAGGACAAACGTCGCAAGACACAACAAGATTCCCGCGAGCAGCACCCTCGTGTGGTCGCGAAACACCGCCAGGATCGGCACCTTCACTTGCTCGCCCCGCTTGAGAGCTTTCTGGAACACAGGAGTTTCAGTAATCGTCAGGCGCACATAAAGCCCGACGAAAACGAGCACTGCACTTGCCAGGAATGGAAGCCGCCAACCAAACGCGAAAAACTGTTTGTCCGTAAGCCAGCGAGAGAGCAGCAGGAAGACGCCACCAGAAAGGAAGAAGCCCAGTGGCGCGCCGAGCTGCGGGAACATGCCGAACCAGGCGCGCTTGTTTGGAGGCGCATTCTCGATTGCCAGGAGCACGGCACCGCCCCACTCACCCCCTAGGCCGAGCCCCTGGCCAAAGCGGCATAGCGCCAAGAGCAACGGCGCGGCGAACCCTATCGTGTGATATGTCGGCAAGGCTCCGATAGTTACTGTCGAAACCCCCATCGTCAAGAGGGCTATGACCAATGTGGTCTTTCGCCCCACGCGGTCCCCAAAGTGACCAAAAAGCGCTGAACCCACTGGTCGCGCCACAAATGCAATCCCAAACGTTGCGAGCGATGCCAGTGTGGCCGAGACCGGATCGGATGCCGGGAAGAACAAGGTCGGGAACACGAGTACCGCTGCGGTTGCGTATATGTAGAAATCGAAGAACTCAATGGTCGTGCCGATCAGGCTGGCGAACAGCATCTGTTGTGGTGTGTTGAGGGGCGCATTCGGCCTGGTATGTGTCGTGCTCATCAAATCTCCCGATATCCAGCGGACCACAGGTGAAAATTTGTATCAGTGTCCGACACGTAAGAAGTCCCTTGTGAATTGATTACGTCACGCGGTATGTCCGACACTACTAAACATGACGAATAGGCGCAGACGTGCTTGGGTTGGGAACATCATTGCTCTGCTGCTTTTGCCTTTGGGAACAAGCGCCGAAACTGGCTCTAAATTCGTCTGGCTTTCGGATCTGCACTTCGACCCCACGGCTGACCCTAAACTCATCGACACGTTGGCCGGATCAAAGCTGGATGAATGGCCGCGGGTCCTAGCATCCTCGCCTTCCCACAGATTTTCAGGATTTGGGGAGGACACCAACTGGGCCCTGCTCTCGTCATCTCTTGACGCGATCAGGCGGACCGCCCCGAACCTAGACTTCACGGTAGTGACAGGCGATGTTCTGGTTCATCGTTTTAAGCAGAAATTTCAGAGCATGGCCAAAAACCGCGACGATGCATCCTTTCGGCGCTTCGCCATGAAGACGATGCAGTTCGTAGCGGCTCAACTCGGCAGCATCGCTCCCGGAAAGCCACTTCTACTTACGTTAGGGAATAACGATAGCGAGTGCGGCGATTACGCATTGCAGCCAAACGGTGTTTTTCTCAGAGACGGGAGCGCTGCCATTGCGCGGTTGTTGGGCCCGCTTGCTGATCAGACGAGCGCCAGTGACTGGACGGCCTCGGGCAGTTACAGTGTTCCGCATCCTTCGTTGAAGCACTACCGGATGATTGCACTGAACTCAGTTTACTTTTCTCCGAGATACCAGAATGTGTGCTCGCAGCTCGACAATGATCCGGCAGCGGAAGAGATGCGCTGGCTTGAAAGCGAGCTCGCGAAAGCCCGAGATCATAAGGAAAAAGTCTGGCTGATGTTTCATATTCCTCCCGGTGTTGATGGCTATGCCACTGCACGTGCGAAGCAAGGGGGAGGAGACAAAACTATATTTATGTGGAAGCCCGTCTATACGGAGCAATTCCGCAACCTCATCACCAGGTATCACAATACGGTAACGCTCAGCTTAGCCGGCCATGTGCACATGGACGATTTTCGCTTGATCAGCAATTCGTTGGTTATCATGACGCCGGCGGTGAGCCCCATCTTTAACCAGAATCCAGCCTTCCGAGTCGTTTCGTTCCGCCCAGATGGCGCGTTATCCGAGTCGCGGACCTACTACCTTTCGAACCTCGAGCAGGTTTTGAATGGAGTAGCTGCAGACTGGAAGCTGGAGTACAGTTTCACGACCACCTGGGGGCTGTCTCCACTCGACTTCAAGAACTTCAGCAAGCTTTACCGCGAGGTCACGGCCAAATCGGCTGCGCGCGATCGCTGGTCGAGGTTGTATTCAGTCTCGCATTCGCAAGCAAATATCCTGGCGCCCCAGATCTTCCCCCAAGTTTTCTGTGCAACCGGAAATGCAATGGAAGCAAGCTATCAAAAGTGCTTAGGACAGATTGGAAAGCCGCTCACTACGCAGCCGTCGCAATCACGCCTGGCACGCTAGATCTAACGCATTACCCCGTCGCTAGATAAGTTTGTTTCGTATGCTAAGGCATCGGAGTTTTGCCGCCAGATACCTTCTGTATGCCCGTGGATATCAATTCCCAACTTGATTCGCGACGCGCGTGGGTGGTGGCCTTTGCCGCCTTTCTAGGATCATTCGTCAGCTTCGGCCTGACTTACTGCTTCGGAGTGTTTCTCAAGCCGATGTCGCTCGAGTTTCACGCAAGCCACGCCGTGATGTCGGCCCTTTTCTCTACTATCACCGGGCTATCGTTTTTCCTCGCGCCCTTCACGGGGGACATCGCCGACCACTATGGGCCGCGTCCGGTGGTTGGCGCTGGCGCGGTGCTAATGGGTGCTGGGCTGATCCTGACTGCGCACGTCCACTCTCTGCCGTTGATCTTTCTTACGTACGGAGTCGGGCTCGGCACTGCCGTTGCGTGTACCTACATTCCCGCGATTGCCGCCGTGGGCGAGTGGTTCAAATTGCGTCGCGACCTCGCGCTCGGCATCGCGATCAGCGGCATCGGTTGCGGAACCCTGGTCGCTGCACCACTTGCCGCCAATCTCATAGGGCGCTACGGGTGGCGAACAACATTTGAAATTTTCGGCTGGACCGGCGCCGCCCTCTTGCTGCTGTGCGCCGGCCTGCTGGCGCGACCCCCCGCCATAGTTGAGAAGAAAAAAGTCAGCCTTACGGGCAAAATACGAACGCGGACCTTCGCCTTTCTCTATATCAGCCTTTCGCTTGCCGGAATCGCCATTTACGTCTCGTTAGTTTTTCTGCCCGCGTACGCGGTCGAAATTGGCGCGAGTCGGGCGAGAGCAGCGGCCCTTCTCGGGTACATCGGCGCAAGCAGTGTCGTCGGGCGTCTCGGGCTCAATGTGTTAGCACTGCGATTCGGATTGACGCCTATGTACCGGATTGCGTATGCCGCGCTATTGGTGAGCTTCGGTTTTTGGCTCCTTGGCCACTCTTACTCATCTCTAGTGGTATTCGCTTTGGCAATGGGGGTAGGTTACGGAGGTATCGCAGCCATGGCGCCCGCCATCACTGCGGCTCTCTTCGGCATTGAAGGGCTAGGTGAGCTACTAGGGATTCTTTTCACGGGCTTTAGCGTCGCCTGTCTGATAGGGCCGCCGCTCGCAGGCGCGCTCGTCGACTACACGCTGGATTATAACTGGGCAGTTTTCATCGCTGCGGCCGCTTCCGTTCTCGCCCTCATCTTCGTCTTTCCGTTGCCGCGCTCTTCATGAGAGGTGATGGATCTGAGTCAGAGTTCGCAGTTGCCGCCGACGACTAAAAGATGCAAGTGAACAGCGCTCGGTCCTGCCCGGTTTGGTAGTCCATGCTGATATGAACCACCCCCGCTACCTTGAGGATTTAACTGTCGGAGAAGGCAACACGACCCGGGAGATTGCGGTCAGCGAAGCGGATATTCTCGACTTCGCCCGACGCTATGACCCTCAGGACATGCATACTCAGGCATCCTCGCGCGGTGCGTTCGACGGATTGATCGCAAGCGGATGGCATACTGCGGCTCTGGTTATGAGACTTCTGGTGGACTCGCACCCTCTCGGTGGCACACCACTGCTTGGGTTGGGCGTCGAAGATCTGTGCTGGCCGAAGCCCGTTCGACCCGGCGACATCATCAAAGCGGAAACCGAAGTCCTTTCGATCACCCGCTCTCGATCCAAACCGGACTATGGGGTCGTGCGCTTAAAAGTCACGGCATACAACCAGCATCGAGATGTCGTATACCTGATGACACCGAGCTTGTGGGTACCGTGCCGAAACCCATAAAGATTACTCTTTCTACGAGCCCGCTTGCGAAGAGTTGCACAACCGCAGTAAACTCCAGCAAGCCAAAGCACCGGGTACCCGCATGGAAACTGCCTTAACGCCACTCGAATTCGCCCGCCGCGCGCGCAAGTTATACGGCGGAATAGACGCTGTAATCGACGAAAGCTCGATTTCTACCTACGAGCAATTTTTTGACCGGTGCGACCGCTGGTCAGCTGCCCTACAGGACTTCGGGGTACGTCCAGGTGACCGGGTCGCCTATATTGCGCCAAATACTTGTGCCCAACTCGAATCGTTCTACGCGGTCCCGCAAGTCGGCGCCGTCCTGGTACCAATGAATTACCGCCTCACAGCTGACGATTTCGAATACCTGATCAAGCACAGCGGGGCGCGAGTGGTATGTGCGGATTGCGATTACCTGGATGCCGTCGATCGTGTTCGTTCGCGGCTCAAGGACGTTGGGCAGTTCGTTGCGCTCAATGGCGAGCGCGAAGGGTGGCTCAATTACGAGAGCCTGCTCCAGGCGTTCTCGCCCCGTTTCACTCCGGCGGATGTACGCGAAAGTGATTTGCTGACCATCAATTACACAAGCGGCACATCCGGCAAACCGAAAGGCGTAATGATTACGCACCGGAACGCCTATATGAATGTAGTCGGGACATTGCTGCATGTTCCCATGAGCACCGCCGATCGGTATCTCTGGACGCTGCCCATGTTCCATGCGAATGGATGGACATTCGTCTGGACCGTAACCGCCGTGGGCGCCGCGCACGTCTGCCTGCGGAAGGCTCACCCGCAAACGATCGTTGAGAAGATCGTCCGCGACCGAGTTACTGTGCTCTGCGCCGCTCCCACCGTGCTTCTTCTTCTTGTAAATTGTCCGGCGGACCTGCGATCGCAGTTGCCGCGCGGTGTGCGTGTGTTGACAGCGGGCGCGCCCCCCGCGGCGGCGACGATTGAGCGTATTGAGGGCGAGTTCGGGTGGTCTATAACGCAACTTTACGGTCTGACGGAAACTTCACCTTTCATTACGATCTGTGAACCTCGGCCGGAGCACGGCGCCCTTGATCCGCGGAAACGGGCTGCCATAAAGGCGCGGCAGGGAGTTGAGCTGATTACTTCCGGCGAACTGCGCGTTGTGGATGAGAGTGGGAAGCAGGTTCCTAACGACGGCGAAACGCTCGGAGAAATCGTAGCTCGCGGGAATGTGGTCATGCAGGGTTACTATAACGATCCTGAGGCAACGGCTCAGGCCATGAGGGATGGATGGTTTCACTCCGGTGACGCGGCTGTGGTGCACTCGGACGGTTATGTTGAGATCCGCGATCGGATGAAGGACGTGATCATTAGCGGCGGCGAGAATATCTCTTCAATTGAAGTGGAAGGAGCGCTGCTGCGACACCCGGCAATCCAAGAGCTAGCAGTGGTCGGCGTCCCGCATGAGCACTGGGGCGAGGTGCCCGAAGCGTTCGTAGTCTTGCGGTCCGACGCATCGGTATCGGAGAGCGAGTTGAGAGATTTTGGACGCGAGGTCCTGGCGCACTTCAAGGTGCCGCATCGTTTCACATTCCTGGAAGAGCTTCCAAAGACCGCGACAGGCAAGATCCAGAAATATATGTTGCGCCAAGGGCGACCAGCCATCAGCGCTGTCTAGATGTGCGCAGGCGCTCGCGTTGCGAAAGCGGTTACCGCGAGATCATGTGCCCTTCGATTGAGACCTCGCCGAAAAAGCTTGCAAGTGCGATCTGGTCTCCGGATCCCGAAAGTGCTCGAGCAGAGACTCACGTTCCACTCGCAAGGTAGCTTTGATATCGGTCTTAATTAGTCGCTTTGTGCGGCATAGCGCCGACCGTGAATGGCGCGCGACTGCTGCTGCCGTGGCGCTCGCTGCTTCCTGCAGCTGAGGGTGTGGCACAACACGATTGACCAATCCAATCCGCTCGGCCTCGACGGCATCGATAGACTCGCCGGAAAGCATCAGCCAACGCGCGCGCCGTTCACCGATGATTCTTCCCAGTAACACCGACGAGCCCGCGCCCGGGTGTAATCCGTAATTAATATGACCGTCTGCGAGCGTGGCGCTTTCGGCAGCTACCGCCAGGTCGAAAACGCACATCAGTTCCAGTCCGCCGGCCACCGCTACGCCGTTCACTGCAGCGACGGTCACCCCAGGATAGTCAACGATTCTTTCGAATACATCGGCAAGCAAGAGAAAATATCGCTGCAGCCCTTCCTGATCGTCCAGTCGGCGAAGATATCCCTTGAGATCCCCGCCAGTGCAGAACGCTCGTCCCGCGCCCGTGATGATCAGCGGCCGTCCTGAGTCCGTAATCGCTTCGAGTGCCCCGACAAATTCATGCAGCATCTCTTCATCGAAAGCGTTTAGGACGTTTGGACGGTTCAGAGTCAACCAGTAGTGCCCGTGACGCTCATCCAGACAAACGGAACCTTCTTTGATGCGCACATTGAATTGTAATTCACGTGTCTGCCGTAAACAGTGCATTTGGGTGAGATCTGTAATATGTGTTCGCGGATCGCCGGCGGATGTCGCACGTTATTCTTTCATCGATGATCGAAACGCTCGCAATCTCGGGGTATCGGTCCCTTCGCGATCTTGTATTGCCGATGAAGCGCCTCACCCTGTTGACAGGTGCTAATGGCAGTGGGAAGTCCAGCCTGTACCGAGCGTTACGATTGCTTAGCGACGCCGCATTTAACTTCGTCGTGGCCTCGCTCGCTCGCGAAGGCGGCTTGCCCTCAACTCTATGGGCAGGTCCAGAAAAAATCGCTCGCGGCGTGCGCCAAGGAGATTACGAAGTCGAGGGCTTAGCTCGACGCAAACCCGTCAGTCTCAAGCTCGGGTTTAGCGGCGAAACTTACGGCTACAGTATCGATCTCGGATACCCACCGCCACGTCAGCCAGCAACTGCCTTCAATTTTGATCCAGCCATTAAGCGAGAGTGCATCTGGCACGGCCGAAAACATCGGAGGTCGGCTGCTCTAGTCGACCGCCGAAACGGAGCCGTGACCCTCCCGGCGACGGGCGACGACGAGCCCGTAGTGCTAACAACCAATCTCAGCGCTGCAGACAGCATGCTGGCCAGTATTGCCGATCCACAACGTGCGCCAGAGATGCTGGCCGTTCGAGAGTCCATACGCGGCTGGCGGTTTTACGATGGGTTTCGGACTGACATTACTTCGCCCGTACGTATCCCTCAAATCGGCACATTCACGCCGGTGCTGAACAACGACGGAACCGATCTGCCGGCCGCCCTTCAGACGATCTTCGAGATTGGAGACGCTGAGGCGCTGGAACGTACAGTGCAGGACGCGTTCCCTGGAAGCCGCATCGCCATCGATGTACAAGCCGGGCGATTCGAAGTGCAGCTTCACCAGCACGGCCTTTTGCGCCCTCTTTCCGCAGCCGAAGTTTCTGATGGCACACTTCGGTTCCTGCTGTGGACAGCAGCGCTGCTGACGCCCCGCCCTCCGGAATTGATGGTGCTTAACGAACCCGAAACCAGTCTTCATCCCGATCTACTACCGGCTCTCGCCCGTTTGATTCTCGCTGCCTCCGAACGCAGCCAAGTCATTGTCGTCTCTCATGCCCAGCCGCTCATCCAACCTCTGGAGCAATCAGCCGCTTGTGGGCGGCTGCATCTTGAGAAGTCATTCGGAGAAACAGCGTTGTCCGGAGCCACGCGTTTGAACTCACCCGCGTGGGAATGGCCATCCCGGTAACCTGGGTCGCTACTGGCGCGGTCGTTAGGCGAGGGATAAGAGGATGGGACTTGAATGGTTAAACGATTACGCTGGATTCCTGTGTGGATGCTTTTCGCCGGCGGCATGATCAATTACATGGACCGCTCCGCGGTGTCGATTGCCGCACCGCTGATGATGAGGGACCTTCATCTCGATACGGTCCAACTCGGATTCATCTTCAGTAGCTTCTTCGCCGGGTATGCGGTTTTCAACTTTGTGGGTGGCTACGCCTCGGACGTGTTCGGGCCGAAGCGCGTGTTCACCGTATCGATGACTGTGTGGTCAGTATTTTGCGGGTTAACCGCGGCAGCCGTGGGTTTCACATCACTTTTTGTCGTGCGTGTGCTCTTCGGCGTCGGAGAAGGTCCTTTTAATGCTGCTGCAAACAAGATGGTGAATAATTGGTTCCCGCGCCGCGAGATTGCTTCGGCGATCGGTGTTGCTAACGCCGGCACGCCTCTAGGCGGCGCCCTGGCGGGTCCTGTGGGAGGCTGGATCGCCTTCGCCTACGGATGGCGGACGTCATTTATCGTCCTTGCGGTGATCGGATTAGTGTGGACCTGGTTGTGGGTTGCAATTGTTGCCGAGCGGCCCGATGCACATTCATGCCGGAACGAGGCAGAGCGCGCGGACATTGAATCGAATGGCGGGCAGCATACAATGCCGCACAGCAACAGGCCGCTGGCGTTCTACTTGCGGCAACCTACGCTCTTAGTCACAGGCTTCGCTTTTTTCGGCTATGCATCTGTCCTTTACTTCTTCCTGAGCTGGTTTCCGATCTATCTGACCGCGGTGCAGCACCTGAGCATCACAACCATGAGTTTCGTCAACGTGATTCCATGGCTTTTCGGCTCAATCGGACTTTGTGTTAGCGGCATAATGTGCGATTTCCTCTTCCGGAAGACCGGAAACGCCCTATTCGCGCGCAAGCTGGTGCTAGTCGCCTGCCTAATTGTTGCAGGCATCAGCGTAGCGGCCACCGGCCTGGTCGCGGGAGCCGTGAGCGCAGTTTCACTCATGGCTGTTGCTATTTTCTTTAATTACTTAAGTGGCACGGCATACTGGGCGATCATTCAGGATACGGTCCAGGCGGATAACGTCGGCGGCGCGAGCGGATTCATTCATTTGATCGCGAACTGCGCAGGTATTATCGGGCCAGCGGTCACGGGGTGGATTGTGCACTCGACCGGCACCTTTACAGGTGCATTTTTGCTTGCGGGTGGGGTGGCTATAATCGCCGCGCTTCTCGTTGTCATTTTCGTGAAGCCGATTGTGAGCATTCCGACCTGAGCGGTTATCGCGCGACGGTGCCTAGAGTTCGACGTATTCAGTAAACGCGATTCGCGGTTAGGCCCGCGGCGTATTGAACCGTAAAGACCCACCTTATGGAGCGACGTCATAGCTCAGTACCGGATTCCCTCCGACGCATTTACCTTTGCTTCGCGCCGCTGACAAGGCCGGGAAACCAGCGCACCGCGTTATCGTGAAACAGCTTGCGCAGGACAGCACGAGGCAGCGCTAGACCTTTGTAGCTGTGGCCCATGTACTCGATGTTCTGGTCAGTCGAGAAAAACTTCCAGTCGCGCGCATAGGTGTTGCGGAACTCGGCGAGCGCGTCTTCAATTTTGGAACGAGGAAACACGACTAGATCCGTCGCGTAGAGCACGCGATCTTGGTACTTGAGAAGGAACGCGCGCACTTTATCACGCGGCTGGAGCATGAGGTACGGTATGCGCGCCGCCATATCGACCGCGAAATTGGGGTACAACTCGAAGCGTCGGGCAATCTCGTCGACATTACTCTCCATGCTTCCGAGGTGTGCGCCGACGACGCGCAGCTTGGGATTTTCGGCCATCAGGTGATCGCGCGCCGCAAGAATAGCGACCTTCCGCGGCCACTCGGGATGCGCATAGGCGTACTCGCCCGGGTGCTCCTTGTAATAGGAGTAGTCAGGGCTGGCGGGATTGGGCGGCTGCCAGCAGGAGTCCGGTTCGGCTAAGTGCGCTATCACCGTGCGGTCGTGCGACGCGATATCGCGATAGATGGGCGCGAATGCAGGGTCGTCGGCCATGACCCACTTCCCGGCACGATTCTTCATCTCCATGCCCATCACCTTATAGATCTTCACCGCCACGGCGCCTTGGGCGAAGTCGTCGTTCAGCTGCCGAATGGCACCGGCGCTGAACCCTGGTTGTTCGAACGCATATGGGCTGAACGTGGTGCAGAAGGCGACCCGGCCGTGAGTACTCTGCCGGACTTTCAGAACTTCCGTCCTTTGCGGCTCCAGATCTTTGAAGTCGGGGTCCCGATCGTCGATTACGCAGATGTTCACCGCGCGCAAGTTCAGGTGCTCGATCAGGCCATTCAGTTCCGGATCGTTCTTGTAAATGTGAGTGTGTGTATCAATGGGCTGGATCTCGGCAAAGCCCTTGAGCAGCGCGCTCCCTTCGCTTACCGTCCGCGAAGATGCTTCCGCTCCGAGCAGAATGGATGAAAGCTTCAGGCCCGCGACGAGGGCCGTAAGAAGAATGGTCACCAAAAGAAGCCTTGAGGTTTTCACTGCTTTCCTCCCATTGAACGAGTGGAGCTGAGTGGCTAAACTGTTACTCAACGTTATACGGTCTCAGCCGCAGCACTGAAGCTCTGCCTACCCAACCTAGATCTCTCCGGTAATACTACGGTACTCCGCGTACTAAGCTACAATCAAACCCTGGTATCGTAACGCTTTGAACAAACCTATCCTCGTGCGCTTGCGCGCCTCCAAATCAACAAACCCTAACCGAGCAGCCATTCCGCTTGCCACACTTCACGGATCGCAATCGGGCAAGGCTCGCATCATGAATCTCAATACAATTACCGACGTAAAACGCCCTGCGGATGCGGGCGAAATCAGGAATTGGCGGGCAAGCTACGCTTGGCTTGCCGGAGGCACGTGGCTCTTTTCGGAGCCGCAGCCCACGACCGACACGCTGATCGATTTGGAGCGACTCGGTTGGCCTCCCACAATGGTGTCAGCTGATGGGCTCGACATTGCCGCGACCTGCCGCATTGTCGATCTCTACCGCCTGCAATGCCCATCCGAATGGACCGCTTCACCTTTGCTGCGCGAGTGCTGCAACGCCCTCCTCGCCTCGTTTAAGGTCTGGAACACAGCGACAGTGGGCGGCAATATCTGTATGTCGCTGCCCGCCGGGGCTATGTCGTCGCTCGTCGTGGCACTCGAGGGTCGTCTTACGCTTTGGCCTCGCAGCGGCACTCCTCGAATCGTTCCCGCAGTCGATTTCATCACCGGCAATCACCAGAATGTCCTCGCACCCGGGGAATTGCTCCGCAGTATCTTCCTGCCGGGGGCGGCGCTTTCCAAGCGATATGCCGTCCGC
The DNA here is from genome assembly GCA_045807905.1 of Bryobacteraceae bacterium. Lineage (GTDB taxonomy): Bacteria > Acidobacteriota > Terriglobia > Bryobacterales > Bryobacteraceae > Bog-105. The sequence goes on from JBJMGM010000035.1 coordinate 104,706, forward strand.
CGCGCCTCCCTCGTCAAGCTGGGGCGATCGGCCGCGCTGCTCATCGGAACGCGCGGCACCGACAACAGGCTTCTCATTACCATTACGGCGGCTACGCCTCGCCCGGTGCAGCTCGCGTTTGCTGGGATACCGTCAGCCGACGAGCTTCGCCGTGCCATTGATGTCGCAATTCCCGAGCATGGATACTTCGACGACGTGAATGGCCGTCCGGAATACAGGCGGCATCTCACGTATTACTTCGCCGAACAAATTCGTGCTGAACTGGCGCAGCCGGGAGGCGCGGCATGAAGTACACCGTCAACGGCGCCCTGTTCAGCGCCGAACCTCAAGCCGGCCAATGCCTGCGCACTCTCCTGCGCGATTTTGGGGTCTTCGGGGTCAAGAAGGGTTGTGATGCTGGCGATTGCGGCGCATGCACGGTTTGGCTAGACGGGGAACCAGTGCATAGCTGCCTGGTACCCGCGTTCCGTGGCGCAGATCGCAATATCACGACCATTGAGGGGCTCGCACCCGAAGGTCAACTCCACCCGATCCAGCAGGCCTTCCTCGACTCGCAGGCATTTCAGTGTGGGTTCTGCACGGCGGGCATGATCATGACAGCCGCGTCGCTCGATGATCACGCTCGCCAGGATTTGCCACACGCACTGAAAGGCAACCTGTGCCGGTGTACGGGATATCGCAGCATCGATGATGCTCTTCACGGCAGGAAATCTGCAGAAGACGATATTGCCGGTAAGGCTTGCGGGGCCAGTTTGGCAAACCCGTTCGGTAACTCGATCGTCACGGGCCGTGCACACTACACGATGGATTTCGCAGTTAACGATCTGCTGCATTTGAAGGTCGTCCGGTCGCCGCATCCCCACGCGCGCGTCCGCACAATCGACCGCACGAGAGCGTTGGCAGTGCCGGGCGTTGTCGCCGTCTTTACATGGGAAGATGTCCCGCGACGGCTTTTCAGTACCGCGACGCACGAGGATCACCTTGTCGACCCCGACGACACCTATGTGCTCGACAAGGTCGTCCGTTTCGTCGGGCAACGGGTGGCGGCCGTAGTTGCCGAGACCGAAGCTGCCGCGGACAACGCGTGCCGGCTGGTCGAAATTGACTACGAATTGCTAGCGCCGGTATTCGATCCCGTAGCTGCCATGGAACCGCATGCTCCAATCCTCCACGACAAGGGTGACTCGAAGGGCAACATTTACGCAGACATTCACGGGGAGGTTGGCAGCGTTAAGGACGGATTCGCTGCTGCCGCAGCCATTCACGAGAACACGTATTCGACCTCACGGGTCCAACATGCGCATCTCGAAACACACGGATCTATCGCTTGGAGCGGTCCGGATGGCAGGCTTCATGTTCGCACCAGCTCCCAAGCGCCGTTCATCACGCACCAAAAGCTCTGTCACGTCTTTGGCCTAAGGCCTAGCGAGGTTCACGTCTTTACGGAGCGAGTAGGCGGCGGCTTCGGCGGCAAGCAGGAAATGCTTTCGGAGGACCTGTGTGTCCTCGCGACATTAAAGATCGGCCGACCCGTGAAGTGGGAGTTCACGCGCGAGGAACAGTTCATGGCTGCCTCTACGCGCCATCAGATGACAACCCACGTCAAGCTTGGTGCCACCAAGGACGGAAACCTCACGGCCATCCAGGTCAAGGTTGTCTCAAATACCGGTGCGTACGGGAACCATGGCGGCGAGACACTCGCGGCTTCCGTGGGCAATCCATTGTCGGTGTATCGCTGTCCGAACAAAAAGGCGGACGCGTACGCGGTATATACCAACATGGTTCCTGGAGGCGGCTTCCGTGGCTACGGCGCATCCCAGACGACCTTCGCTATCGAATCCGCGATGGATGAATTAGCGCAGTTGCTCGGATTGAGCTCGGTTGAGATCCGGCGCCGGAACATGGTCGGACCTAAGGACTGGATTCAATCGATCTGGCAGGAGGTCAGCGATATCGAATTCGGCAGCTATGGTCTCGATCAATGCCTCAATCTCATCGAAACCGCGCTTGCAGGTGAAGGCGGCTCGATGAAGCCGCACGGAGATGAATGGGTAGAGGGCGTTGGCATGGCGCTCGCGATGCTTGACTGCGGTCCGCCGACCGAGCACCGGTCCGGCGCCCAGATGACGCTCTTGCAAGACGGCAGTTATCACCTGGCTGTCGGCTCGACGGAAATGGGTAATGGGTCGGTGACCTCTCACCGCCAGATCGCGGCATCCGTGCTCGGCACGCGAGCCGATGGCGTCGCGATCATCAACGCCGATACAGATCTGACGCCCTATGACACGGGCACTTTTGCCAGCACCGGGACCGTTGTGGCGGGTCAGGCTGTAAGACTCGCCGCCGCAGCGCTCCGCGATAATATCCTCGCCTATGCGGGCGATCATACCGGGACGCCTCCCTCCAATTGGAAACTCGAAGGCGATCATGTCGTCTCGAGCGATCGGCGCATCTCGCTCAAAGATCTTCGCGCCGCCGGCCAGCGTGAGGGCCATCGCTTCGAAGCCAAGCGGAAGGCGTACCTTTCGCCGCGCACTGCTGCTTTCAACGTGCAGGGATTCCGTGTTGCCGTTCACCTGGTCACCGGTGAAATTCAGATCTTGCGCAGCGTCCATGCTGCCGATATCGGTCGGTTAATCAACCCGATGCAGTGCCGCGGCCAGATCGACGGCGCTATCGCGATGGGGATCGGCTGGGTGCTGACCGAGAATATGGCGGACGATGGAGCCGGCCATATTCTGAACCCGGCACTGCGGAACTATCGTATTCCGGCTTTTGCTGACATCCCTCGCACCGAGCTGTTCTTTGCCGATACCTACGACAGCATTGGACCCTTGGGGGCCAAATCCCAAGGCGAGTGCGCTATCAATTCCGTCGCCCCGGCGCTCGCGAATGCGGTTAAGAACGCCACGGGCGTGCGCTTCTGCCACCTGCCTTTGACGCCCGACCATATCTTCGATCGGCTGATCCCCGTTCAGCAGCGAGGCTAAACCTGTGCCGCGACCCACTAGTGATGAGACCACAACCGTTGGTGGCGCAACCATCGTCACACAGACCCGCCCCGCCGCCGGCCAGGAAGAGGTTTTCAAGCGATGGCAGGACACCATAGGCGCGGAAGTCGCCAAATGGCCATGCTTTATCGACCAAAAAGTGATGCCGCCGAGCCCCCCGGCGCAGATCGACTGGGTGATCCTGCAGCGGTTTTCCTCGGTTGACGCGGCCGCCAGTTGGCTGCATTCGGCCGAACGGCTCAAACTCGTCGAGACCATTCAGCCTATGTTGGCGGGTACCGACGACATTCACGTTGTCAGGGACGGCGCATCCGGCGTGTTGCCCGCCGCGGCCTCAGCCGTCATCTCCACGCGTGTGAAGCAGGGGCAGGAAGTCTCCTTTCGCCGCTGGGAGCAGCGCATCGCTGCCGCACAAGCACGCGCGCCCGGTTTCCAGGGCTACCGGCTCGAACCACCGGTCCCCGGCGTGCAAGATGATTGGCTGGCAATCGTACGGTTCGATTCGGATTCTAATCTTGAGAATTGGCTTCAATCACCCGAGCGGCTTAAGCTGCTGAAAGACTCGGAGTTCTTCACCGAGCACCTCGATGCGCGTCGTGCGCAGCGGGTTCGATCAGTGGTTCTCCGGTGGAAAAAGCGCCGCGCTGGCACCGCCCGTATGGAAGCAGAACATGATCGTTCTGGCGCAGCTTTATCCGCTCGTGTTCCTGTTCGGCATGTTCGTACAAAAACCGGTATTGATAGACCGTATCAGAATGCCCTTTTGGCTCGCCCTGTTTGTGGGAAATCTTGTCAGCGTGGTGTTGCTGAACTGGTTAGTCCCTTGGGCTAGTAACCGCCTCGGCTGGTGGTTGCAACCCGCCGGTGAGGCTTCGACGAGAATCCATATTCTCGGCGCAGGTGTCGTCGTTGGCATTTATGTTGCCTGGCTGTTTGCGTTCTCATGGCTGTAGAAAGTGTTCGCTCGTGGTCGTATTCGCGGGATGAATAACTCGACCACCCGACAGATGCACCCGAATTCACAGAAGTAAAATCAGTTGTGCATCGCGCCGTGGCATTGCTGCTGCTCGCTATCTTGGCATCAGCCGCCGAGCTCAGCATAGATCATGTCACTGTAGCCGGGAAAGAGTTGAAAACCATGATGGCCAATCTCGGCGCTGTGGGTCTGAAGTGCGAATACGGAGGCCCACACAGTAACCACGCTACTGAGATGGCGCTGACCAGCTTTCCGGACGGATCGTACCTTGAGCTGATTGCGCTGCAGCCGAATGCCGTGCCCCATGCCGTTGCAGCTCACATTTGGACCAAGCAGATGGAGAACAACGCTGGTCCCTGTGCCTGGGCGGTTCGGGTGAAAGACATCGGTGCGGAGGTGGATCGGCTGAAGGGCCTCGGCATCCCGGTGAGCGCTCCCCTGCGGAATGGGCGGAAGCGCCCGGACGGCGAGCGACTCGAGTGGGAAACGGCTCAAATCGGCAATGAGCCGAATGGAACTTTTTTCCCTTTCGTCATCAGAGACCTCACACCCCGCCGCGAACGAGCATTCCCGAGCGGCCACCCGACCGCAAAGGACTTCAGCGGCGTGACCAAAGTAGTCATCGCCGTTCGAGATTTGGAAACCTGCATCGATCGTTATCGTCGCGCATACGGCCTGGCGCCTCCCATTAAACAGGTGGACTCCACCTTTGGCGCCCATCTCGCTTCATTCGGTGGCACACCGGTTGTGCTTGCAGCCCCACTAACCGCGCAATCCTGGCTAGTGACCAGGCTTGACCAATTCGGCGAGGGCCCGTGCGCATTCATCCTGCAGGCGCGAAAAGCCAGTCATTTTCAGGTCAGTTCGAAGACGCGCTGGTTTGGAGTCGACATTTCATGGTTCGATAGCGGCAAGCTCGGGTGGCACCTCGGCTTCGAGTGAGCCTCGCTACACCGCTTCCTCGCGATTCCTATCGGAATCCCTCGCTATACTGGGCCTAAAACTCTTTCGGTGAGCCGTCCACTCGGTCGTGAGTCCGGCTCTGGAGCACGCATGCAAAGTCGTCTGACCGCTTCCATCGTACTTCTTGCCGCCGCGCTTTTGGTCCCGTCGCTTGCTCTCGCCCAAGGCGGCGCAACCGGCGCAATTACCGGCACTGTTCAGGACCAGAGCTCCGCCGTAATTCCAAAAGCGCAGGTCCAGATTTCAGGCGCCGCCGGTACCGTACGCGAAGTTGTGACCGACGCAAGCGGCGCTTTCACCGCGCCCTTATTACCTGTCGGCACGTATAGCATCACTATCACTGCCCCCGGTTTTGCCGAAACCCGTCTCTCTTCGGTAGAGGTCACAGTTACCGAAACAACTCGCTTGACCGCTACTTTGCGCCCGAAAGCCCTCGCTACCCAAGTCGACGTACAGGCGCAAATTGCAAATGTCGAAACCACCACCGCTGTCACCGGCCAATCCCTCACCGCCCGCACCATCGAAACCCTGCCGTTAGCAACCCAGAATTTTCAGCAGCTCCTTACACTGTCTGCGGGCACTGGCTCCAACTTAAACGCATCGGCTTCGCTCGGCCGCGGCGATACCCGCATCGACGTCAACGGCCAGCGCGAAGATAACAACAACTATCAGATTGAAGGCATCACGGCCAGCGATTACAACGTTGCTGAACTGACGAACACGCCCTTGCCCAGCCCTGATGTGGTGCAAGAATTCAAAGTTCAGACCAGCCTCTACGACGCCACCCAGGGGCGCAACGGAGGCGGCAATATCAATGCCGTTCTGAAAAGCGGCACAAATCACCTGCACGGCGATGTGTTTGAGTTCTTCCGCAACGACAAGTTGAACGCGAACGAGTTCTTCCTAAACAGCCAAGGCAGTCCACGGCCCACGGTAAAGCAGAACATTTTTGGTGGCAGTCTGGGCGGCCCCATTCTGCCGCAAGGAAAACTAGGCTACTTCTTTGTCAATTATCAAGGCACCCGCCAGTTAAGTGGGTTGTCGTCGGGAACCATTATCGGCACCTCTCTTCCCGTTCTTCCGCAGGACCGCTCGGCTGCGTCCCTCGCATCGACTTTCTTTCCTGGAAACCCCGGTATGAGCCCGGACCAGATCGATCCAGTCGCCTTGAAGCTGCTCAATTTGAAAGGCAACCAGTTCGGTGGAGGTCTGGGCGGCTATCTCATCCCCAGCATTCCCGGCGCTCCCGGTGATACCGCTCGTTTCAACTTCAGCCGCGCGGGTAAATACAATGACGACCAGTTCACAACCAACTACGACAAAGAGCTGGGCGCGAAGGATAAAATTTCCGGCCGCTTCTTTTTCTCCGATTTCGAGTCGCTGCTTCCCTTCGGTGCCGGTGGCTTGCAGGCTTCGTTCGGCGGCAGCATCTCGCCGAGCGATCTGAATTTTCCCTACGATCTTCCGGTTCACGATCGCTTCCTGAACATCACCGAAACGCACATCTTTTCACCCGCTTGGGTAAACGAGTTTCGCTTCGGCTTCGTTCGGATCGACAGCGGCGACATCAACAGCCCCATCGTGACCGCCGACCAACTCGGCATCAACCGCCCCAACAACAACGTTGACAACCTCATCTACAAATTCACGTTGAACAGCTCCGGTTTCCAGATCGGACCCACTCCCGCCGCCGACATCACAGCGCAGCAGAATAACCTAACCTTTCTCAATACGACCAGCTGGTCAAATGGCAAGCATCTTATCCGTTTCGGAGGCGAGTTTGATCGCGTCAACCTCGACAAAAACTTTCCCCAGGTCTTCAATGGGCAGCTCTTCTTTAGCCCAGGAACAAGTGGCGCTCCGTGCGCGCTCGGCTGCTCCGATTTTCAGGAATTTTTGCTGGGCGCCCCAGCATTTACATACGGCGGCAGCGGTGTGTCGAACCACGAGTACCGTATCAATGATTACTCGCTCTTCCTGCAAGACGACTACAAAGTCACGCGTAACCTTACGCTGAATCTCGGCCTCCGCTGGGACCTGAACGGCGCCGTCCGTGATGATCTCTGTCACATCGGCAATACCAACGCTGCGCTAACCTTCACGGGTCAAAATCCTTACATCTATCCTACGTGCGTCAATAACCTGAACGTCCCAGGACTGACCGGAACACGCAGCCCCACAACGCTAAACAATGACTATGCATCGAACTGGGGGCCGCGCATCGGCTTCGCATACAACTTATTCGGGAAAAGCAGCACATCGATTCGTGGCGGCTACGGCATCTACTACGTACGTGAGGATGCTGGCGCAATCGATCAGCTCTCCTTCCTCGCGCCGTTCCTTCCGATTCCAAACACAGTCGGCACTCCCGGCCAAATGGCCACAATTTTCGCAGTCGGTTCGGGGCGGCTCCCCGTGGGCGGCGTTATCGACCCGTCTTTTGTTCCGGTCTATTCGCGCCTGCTCGGATTCGTAGACGCGAGCGGTAACCCGACCACCGACAGCACCCAAGCTCCTGTGTTCAGCGGAAACAGCGTGAATATTTTAGGCCTGGACGTTCCATTGCATTACGTCAATCCGAGTACGCAGCAGTGGAACTTCAGCGTCCAGCAGAACCTGGGAAAAGGTTGGATGCTCGAAGCCGGTTATATCGGCACGAAGGGCACCCACCTTCGCGAGACGCGGGATCTGAACCAGGCTTACGACGTCCGAACCAATCCGGTTACGCTCACCGCTGTGGACGGCACGGCCTATACAGTTACTCAAAACACTTCGGCCAACATCAACGCAAGGGCCCGCTTCCCCGGTTTAGGCGTGTCCAGCTTTCAGCTTTTTGCGAATGACGCAAATTCCGTCTACAACTCTCTGCAAATCACCGCTTCGCACCGTTTTTCGCGCGGACTCCATTTCCAGGCCGCCTATACCTTCTCAAAAGCCATCGACGAAACGTCAACCGGAAATACGTCGCTAAACTCCGCCGTCAACGATCAAACAACTCTTAAAGATTCACGCGGCCTTGCCGATTTCGATCGCGCGCACCGGCTCATTTTCAATTACAGTTATGAGCTTCCCTTTTTTGCCCAAGCGAAGGGAATGGTCCATACACTTCTCGGTGGATGGTTCATCAGCGGCATCACAACTCTCCAATCGGGCGCGCCGTTCACCGTGCTTGACGGTGCCGCAGCCTCTGCCTATGGATTGGTCGGTACGGGCACGCCCACCACACCCGTCCTGAGCCTCGGTGTTGATCCTTTGACGCATGGTGGTGTAGAGAGCCGTCTGAACAATTACGTCAATATCAATGCATTTGCACCCGCGCCAGCAATCGGTCCAGACGGATCAACAGGCTTTGGCAACCTCGGCCGCAACACGTTTCGCGGCCCTTTCCAACAGAACTGGGATTTCTCTGCGGGCAAATCGTTCGCGGTTACGGAAAGGCAAGCGCTCCGCATCACTGCTGATTTCTTCAACCTTTTCAATCATCCGAACTTCGCAAACCCGGCTTTCCTCGACGTCCAAAGTCCATCAAATCTCGGCCAGATCACGAGCACTGTCGGCACGCCCCGCCTGGTCCAATTCTCCGCGAAGTATTCGTTCTGATGGTCCGACGTCTCTCGTTCTGCGCCTTACTTTGCGCGTTCTTGTTCGCCGCGTTCTCTCACGGTCTCCATGCTCAATCGAGTCCTTACGCAAGCGGCGACGCCCCGCAGCTCTACCGTGACCTCCTTGCTGCGGTCCAGCAGATCCCGATTTTCGACAACCACTCGCATCCCGGCTTTCCCGATGATCCCGATGTCGACGCTATGGCCGCTCCCCCAGGCAGTGCCGCGCTTCGTATCCGCGCCGATAATCCTGAACTCATCGCTGCCTCAAAAGCTCTATTCGAATATCCGTATCTCGATTTCTCTCCCGAGCACACCCGTTGGCTGATCGATCGCAAAGCTCAGTTGAAGCGCGAGCAAGGCAATCAGTACTTCAGCCGCATTCTTGACCGGCTCGGAATCGAAACCGCAATCGCCAACCGGGTTTCTATGCCCGCCTATCTGGGAAAGCAACGTTTTTTATGGGCGTTTTTTGTCGACTCGTTCCTATTCCCCTTCGACAACGCGGCAATCAAGGCACAGAACGGCGACCAGCAGGTTTACATCCCTCTTCAGGAAAAGCTATTCCACCGCCAGCTGCAGCAAGCCGGCCTTCAGACGCTACCCGGCTCATTCGATGAGTACTTGCACTTCATCTCGCGCATTCTTGAGCTCGATCACCAAAACGGCGGCATCGCTATTAAGTTTGAGGCCGCCTATTTCCGCTCGCTTTTTTTCGCCGACCCCGCACAATCACAGGTCGCCCCCATCTACACGCGATACAGAACCGGAGGCGCGCCTTCCATTCAGGAGTACACGGTTTTTCAGGATTTCATCTTCCGCTACCTTCTACGTGAAGCCGGCCGCTTGCACCTTGCTGTCCACTTCCACACATCCGTAGGCATAGGAGATTTTTTCAGCCTGCACAATGGCAACGTACTCAATCTCGAAAACGTTCTGCGCGACCCGCGCTATGATGCCGTGACCTTCGTGCTCCTGCACGGCGGCTTCCCCTATGAGCGTCAGATCATCTGGCTGGCCGCGCGCAAAAATGTTTACGTCGATTCCTCGCTGACCGACCTGTACCTCTATCCATCCGAGTTCAAACAGGTGCTGAAATACTGGCTCTCGATCTATCCCGAAAAAGTCGTCTTCGGCAGCGATGCTTTCCCGTTCAATGAAGCCTTGGGCGCCGAAGAAGCCTATTGGCTATCTGTGCAGTCGTCGCGTGAGGCGCTTGCGGCAGCTTTAAGCGAGCTCGTCGCCGAGCATGCATTCGCAAAGGACCAGGCCATGAAAATTGCGCGCGCCTATCTGCACGATACTGCCGCGCAGCTCTACAAGCGTTAGGGCGCTACCTCCGCCTCGTCCCCACCTATCTGCAAACCCAGTTCTAGACTGCCGTTCCAGCCAGATTCAGTTTGCTTACAAACCGCACCAGCCGGTCCGTATCCACACCCTAGCATCGCTCGCCCGTTGCAACTGGTAGTACGGTGGCACCGTCTGGTAATACAGAGTCGCTCTCATCTTTTCCGCCCGCGTCGTCTGATCCGTAATGGGCACTAGGTAACGAACTACGCTTGATCCGCTCCCCTGGACGTAATGCGGGTCGCAGGCAACGTTCGGGTCGCCTGCGAAGCGCGAACACATTGATCCCGAGCAGTAGGTGCCGTCGATACCCGTCACGTTTTTGAGCGTAATCTCGCTGTCGGGCGCGCGATGGTCGACGGCCGGAAATGTGTTGTCCTCTATGTTCGCGATCTTGTACGCAAGCGGCTGCGATTCATGCCCGTCACGTAGAAACGTCTTCGGCATGTGGCATTGCTGACAGCTCTGAGGGGCCGAACCGTTATCTGCGAATTGGCTGTTCAACTATTAGAGAAACGTCGGCTGTTCGAAGAACATCTTCTGCTTACGGTTTCTCCCGCCACCGCCTCCGCTCGCCATAACGGGCTCGCCGTTAGCCCGGAACACGGGGCAGAAGAATCGTGTGGCAACGAGCCGCAAAGCGTCGATTCCGTAATCTGGTGCCCCTCAAGCGGCTTCATCCCAAGCGCATTCTTCATCGCCAGCTTCGTCGGGTCCTCCAACGGCCCATACATGTGGTTCGGCGCACCAACCTTGAAGTTCACTGTGTAGCTCGCCTTGGTCCCCAGCCCTTCGGCCGAGATCTGGTGGCAAACCGTGCAGGAGATTCCGTCCCGCGCCAGCCCGCCGTAAGCGAATCCGGGTCCTGCATCTGGGCTCGTGTAAAAAGCCGGGTCGTGTCGTGCTCATATTGCCTCTGCCCCATCACCCCGTGGCAATGCGTTCACCTTGGGATGCACTCCGTTGGTCCCCCGAATGTTCGGATCATGGCGCCAGCCGAGGTTTCGTAGCACTTGTTATCGAGAAACGTTTGCAGCGACATTTGGAACCCCGGAGCGGTCGCGGGCGGGAGGCTGCCGCACGGCCCAACCGCCCACAGGCTTCCGCTGCATGCCATGGCCAGCACCACGCGGCCACATTGCTTCGAGAAGCATTTCAACGGCATACGAAACTATCTTTCCTATGTGGAAGTTATGTCAAGGGCGTATTTTGAATCGCCAATGATCGCGCAACCAGCCCCCGCTCCGATTCATAACTCATTCGTGCCATCGCCGCTGGTACTCGCAACCAGACAGTTTCAGCGATCTCGTCGTTTGCGTCTAAACGCTCCTGACTGACTAGCCTCATGCGCCAGAACTGTACGACCTTCGGTACTCCCCGAACCTCATACCGAGTCTCTCCCGCAAAGCCCTCACAGTCGACCTCGCAGCCAGTCTCCTCGCGGACCTCTCTTATCGCGGCATGTAGTGCCTCTTCACCCGGTTCTACCTTGCCCTTAGGAAGACTCCAATCGTCATACTGCTTCCGGTGAACGAGGATGAGTTCCATTCCATCCGGAGCCTCTCTAATCACCAGACCACCCGCCGCTTGAATCTCTTGCCCTGCTCTCGTCCCTTCACAGCTCGCGGCATCTTTATTTCTACGTGCCCGTTTATTCACTTACAATGCATTCCTCCGATTCCTTGTGCCCTTTCGCCGCCTCGGGAGCGGGAGGGGGGATATGTCAATTACAAAAAGAAAATAATCACTTGTGGGTGCAAAGATCCACGCAGGGGTGCTCAGCGCTGCGTTTGAATCCTCAAATACGAGATGCGCGTGATGCGGCACCTTGAGAGCCGACGAGTGATCGACGCTCCCTTGGTGACCCGGTAGATCTACATGGATTTCAAAGCCGGCCAAAATAGATCAGCGGTTCACGTTGAGGGCAACATCAACCTCGCTGTTATTGCTCCCTTTCGTTTCTGCCAGTCATACAGTCACTCATAGCGCCATACGTTTAATGGGTCCAGTAATGCGCGTCGGGTCGGCACGAAAACCCGGCGAGCACTGCAGTTCCGGAAAGCGCTCAGGATAATTTTTCTCTCCTAACAATCGATTCCGTCCTGCGGCTTAGCTCGAGCTCTGATCCAAGATTGAGCCCGTCTGCTGCGGCGCCACACCGAGAACCTGAAAGAGAATGCGGCGCGGTATGAACTGATCATCGTTGACGAGGAAACTGAAAACGAAGCCGGCCCCAAGCACGTAAATACCCAGCAGGAACATGTAAACGATAGCTCGGTCAGGATAGTTATCCTTGAGGCTCGCCACCATCAGCGGTCCCAGAATGCCGGCCGCCGCCCAGGCCGTGAGGATCACGCCGAAAACCCGGGACATCCGCTTCTGTCCATAAACGTCGATGATGAGCGGGGGCATGACGGCGAAGCCGCCGCCGAAGCAACTCAACACATAGCAGATCAAAATGGCGGCAATCCAGGGGTCGTGCTCGGTCATTAGGATGCCGAACACTACCATCTGCGAAGCCAAAAGAACGCGGAACGTGTTGACGCGGCCAAGGTGCTCCGATGCCGCGCCCCAGAAGATCCGGCCGAAGCCGTTGCACAGTGAACTGACGGCGATCAGCGCGGCGCCATAGGCAGCAAGGGCGGAACGCTCCATCGTCGGGTGCTCAAATCTCCAGATATCCTGATAGAGAGGCGATTGCAGGCTGACAATCGAAATGCCGGCGGTGACGTTGAGAAAGAACATCACCCACATGAATCCAAACTCCCCGGTCAGGACGTAGTCCGCGAGCGGCAGGTCCGTTGCTTCGAGTGCCTTGGCGTAGGGGTTGCGAAGCCGGTCTTGCCGCGCTTCCGGCGGCGTATACCCCTTGGGCAAAAATCCGGGAGGAGGATTTTTCACCATAAGGGCGGAGGCGATGGCGACGGCCCCCAGGCTGCCGCCCAGGGCCGCGAACACCCAATGCAGGTTGGCATGGAGAATCCGCATGAGAATCGGCGCCAGCATCACGGTGATCACAAAAGCGCCGAGGCCGAATGCCATGGAAACCATCCCGGTCACCAGCCCTTTCTTGTCCGGAAACCATTTGTTAACCGTGCTTATGGGCGTCACTTAGGCCAAACCGGCTCCGGAGCCGGTCAGAGCACCGTATCCCAGGTAGAACAGCATGAGGCTTTTCAGGGCGAGAGCCGCAGCCGCCACTACGTACCCGCCTGTGAAAAGCAGCGCCCCGGCAACGGCCAGCTTCGTGGGCCCGATACTGGGCAGGCTGATACCGCCCAAGGCTGCCGACAGGCCCAGGAAAAATGTTCAGACTAAACGCCCATGAGGTCTGCGTATTACTCCAGCGATACTCCTCGACCAGCAGCGGTTGGAAATAGCTCCAAGCGTAGACGGCTCCAATGCAAAGCGAAAGCATGCTGCACAAAGTGGCAATGACCCACCGGTTGGAGGCTGCGTCCGAGGTTCTCAAACTCACAACTCCCGCCAAGTAGCCGAAGAGATAATCCTGCCTAATTCGCCGACTTCGTCGGTGCGGGTGAGCAGGCGCGCCACTTCACCCGTAGCGCGCGGCTCTCCACGGTTCCCATCGGAAAAGGCATGCCAGGCCTGGTTCCTCAGGTTCAGCAGCGGCTGCGAGACTTGGTACATCAATCCATAGGAGACCAGAATGCTTGCGATAAAAATAACCGTGAGGAGATAAACCTGCTTGCCGATCGCCGTCTGCACCTGGAGAGCGATGTAGCCTTTGTCCACGCCCACGTGGACGCTCCCAGCTTCGCCGGCCAGGATGCCCGCCGTCACTTCCGTGAAGCGCCCCATGCCCGGAATCACGCGATTGTAAACGGGCCGTTGGTCCCGATACTCGGCGGCGATCACGTCGGGCACCCCCGGAACGAAAGTATGCGCGATGATGACGCCATGCGCGTCCACCACGAAGACATAGGAAATGCCGGGAATCTCCACATACTGGTCGACAATCGACTGCAGTGCGGAGTAGTTCAGGCTGACGATCAGGTCGATATTGGAATCCGCGATGCTGCGCGCGATGGTGCGGCTGTTCCTTTGCAAACTGTCGTTCAGTTGGCGGTCGATTGTGTAGACATATAGGGCGGAAGTGGACGCTACGATCAGCCCCATGAGGGCGAACATTCCGAACAGGGTCTTCTGGTAAAAGCGGGCAATCTTCATGGCTTTGCCCACGCCTTCCACTCGCTTTCGCCGAATGACACGGAGCGCCCGTCTTTAAATACGGTGTAGTAAATCTGGTCGGAAGCCTGGCGGCGGCCCGTGTTTCCCCCAAATGAGAGGGTTCGCCCCATGCCGAGATCGAAATCGCCCAGGCCGATCACGGCTGGCGGCAGCCCGGCGCGTTGGGGCATGTGGCCCATCCGCTGCAAGATCATGACCAACAACTTCGCATCAAGGTATCCTTCCAGGCTTATAAAGCTGTACCGCAAAGGAGCGTATTCGCGTTGCGGCGTTTTCCCGCCCGAATAGAGTATGGAGTCCGGGGGCATGAGGGCCTGGGAGTTTCGGTCCATCGCCTCACGGAACTCACGCACCACCGGAAAGGAATCGTCGTCGTAGCTCGGCACGACCTCCGAACTAACCAGCCGTGAGGTGTAGTCCTTGTTCGACGACTTTCCGGCGGCGGAGAGCAGGCCCAGCATGGCATCGCTGCCCACAAACGAGATGGTTGCAATAGGGCACTTAACGCCCCGGTTTCGCATGTCGCGCACGAATCCCGCCGCGGCGGCATAGCTGGCCACGCAGATAACGGCATCGGGAGCGACCCGCTGCATGATGGCCACCTGAGGGTCATAGCTGTGGTCGAAGGGTGTTCCTCGATGATAGGTGGCTTCGCCGGCGATAGCTAGACCGTACTTGGCCAAGGCGCTGCGCACGCCGGCCCAACCCGCCCGTCCATAGGCATCCTCCTGGTAATAAACCGCAATCCGGGTCCGATCGATGCCGATGAAATGCTCCACCAAGCCGCTTGTCTCCTGGTCATAGGAGGCCCGCAGGTTGAAGGAGAAGCGTTCGTACGGAGGAATGCGATTGGTCGCCGCCCCGGTAAACGGGAACAACAGCAAAAAATGCTTGTCCTGGCGGAGGCGTAGCAGGGGCAGCGTTCTGTTCATGGTCGGGGTCCCAACGTAGCCGAACAGCGCGAATACATTGTCCTGGTCCATCAGCTTGACCGTGTTGCGGATCGCCAGGTCCGGGTCGTATTGGTCGTCATAGGGTTTGATAACGATGTGCCGACCGTGCACGCCCCCCGCCGCGTTAACCGGCAACACATATGCCATGGCCCCGCGAAAGAGCTCGATGCCCAGCGCTCGCGCCTCCGCCGTGAAATCCGCGGACATGCCAAGCCGGATCTCACTTGGGCTGCCAGCCTGCCCATCAGCATCGTGGGCGGCGCCCGATTTGTCTTGCGCCGCGACCGCGTGACCATGGGGCGATGGGCCCAGTAACAGGCAGAGAGGTATCGACACAGCTGCCAGGGCGCACCACGGATTGCGCCTCGAATTACCGCCGCTGATTGCGTTGACCGGCATCGTCGCCTTTCGCCCCAGTCTGCTCCGTGCAATCCACCTCCACATGCATTGTGCTTAGCTTCGCTAAGCGAAGCGTAGCGCGTTATCCATCATCTGAACCGCAGGGCGATGGTCAAGATCAGACGGTCTGGTGGGAGAGTATCGCGAACTGTACATGCCGCCCCTTCAGAGACCGTACCGCCTAACCAGCAACAAACCAAGCGATCTTCTAGGGGCCATTTATATCTAGACGTGCGGAATGCCAGGCAGATCGATGGGTCGAAACCACAAACGAGTAGACGATCGTGTAGTCGATACCTGGGTTGCCGGCGGACCAAATACCGGAAGAGAAATCGTCATGATTTCTTTTTCAAAGCAGTCCGAGAGCGGCCATCACTGCGCGACATCAGGTGGGCGTCAAACTCCTTTAAGATCACGCAGGGCACAAATAGATCTAAAGCGAGGACCTCCAGTACTGTTATAGGTCGTCCCACACGGATAGGCGTATTGTTGTTGCTCGCTGAGGCCGCTACACTGCCGATAAGTTCCGTATATCCGAACGCCAATCAATTACTACGCATGAACGGTTCAGTCAAAAAAAGAAGCGATACCCACCGAATCTTGGAACTGGACGGCCTGCGTGCGTTCGCGATACTCAGTGTTTTCCTATATCACGTGTGGAGTCCGCCGCTCTCCTGGATGGGTGTAGACATCTTTTTCGTACTCAGTGGTTTTCTGATAACCGGCATCCTGCTGGGACGAAAATCAAAGCCCGGCTATTTCACTGCATTTTATGGTCGTCGCGCCCGACGCATTCTGGCTCCGTACTATCTCATGCTCGTGTTATCGTCCGTCCTCTTCGGGACGGCCTGGATCAAGCAATGGCCTTGGTATCTCTTCTTTGCCTCAAATGTTCCGAACGCGCTCCATATGGTGCCGCACCGAAGCTTAGACGTGTTGTGGTCTCTCGCAGTGGAAGAGCAGTTCTATTTGCTGTGGCCCGTGGCCATTCTCTTCCTATCGGAAACTGCACTTGTCTGGACTGCGACGGCGCTCATTGTTCTCGCCCCAGTGCTGCGCGGCATAGCAACCCCTTTTATTAGCACCTCGGCGCCGATCTATCACCTTATGCCGTTTCGGATGGATCTGCTGGCGTCGGGAGCGCTCATCGCCT
>JBJMGM010000036.1:0-2529 GCA_045807905.1 Bryobacteraceae bacterium
GACCTGGCAAACCTCGAAAGGGAGCTGGCCCGGAAGTAACGCGTCGTGCTAGCCGCGATTGGAATCTGACCCAACACCCAGCGATTTTATATGAGATATAGTTTTTTACCGAATCTTGTGTGCGCATTTCACGCATCAGAAAATGGTTGCAGGCTTTTACGGCTCCCGGCGTTCTGCGATTGAATTGCTCGGCGGCGTCAACGACAGTTCCTGCCAATGAAAAAGTCGATTATTCTTGTTTCAGGGCTCTCTGTGGTGGTGATGGCGCTGGTTTCTTGCGCGAGCGATTCCGACGTTGATCCTTTCCGAGTTCGCGCTGACACAACGACGCCATACCACCAACCAGCGCCAGCGCACCAATCCCACATCAGTCCATAACAAAAGCGGCGCAGTTTTTAGCTGACATATAGTTTTTTACGGAAATTTTTGGGGCGGGTTTTTCCGTGGAATCGTGGTTGACCTCCTGCAGTGTTTTCCGCAAGCTGCCCCTATGGAGGACGAAATAGTTGCAAGATGCAGTCTACTTCTCGTTAGACCCATGCGAAAACTTCTCCTCGTCACCGCCATGCTGCTGGTCGTCTGCTTCGAAGGGACGATCGCGATCGCCCAAGGACAGCCCGAACCCACGTTAGCTCTGCTCCGTAGCGGAGCACGCCCTCTCGTCGTCGGTGGCGTATCCGAATACACTCCGTTTAATGTCGTCGGTCCTGACGGTCAGCTTACCGGTATGGATCGCGAGATCATCCGTGCGGCAGCGAAACGCCTAGGCATCAAGCAGGTGGACTTCAAGACGATGACGTTCAGCAAGCTTGGCGAGTCCTTGCTGGACGGGAAAATCGACCTGATCGCCAACAACTATTGGCCGACGCCCGATCGCGAGCGTCTTTACGCCTTCACCGTGCCGTACTTCGTGCGCGGCGGAGTGGGTTCATTGTGGATCGAGGGGACCGGAAAGTTCGACACTGCGGCTAGCATGGCCGCGAAGCGTGTCGCCGTCGTGAAGGGAAGTTACCCAGAGGCTTGGGCGCGGGAGCACGTTCCAACGGCAGTCATTCTCCCGGTGGACGGCACATTGGCCGAGCTGGACGACATGCTACCGAGCGGGCGGGCCGACGTCATCGTGGGGTTCTACACGCGGCAGAGGGGTGTCTTGCTGAAACACAAAGACGGGGGTGGATACAAGAACGCGCTTCTCCAACCGATGCGCGCAGCGTTCGCCGTACGGAAGAACTCGAAGGAGCTGCGCGAGGCCCTTGACGGCGTTCTTAAAAAGATGTGGGCCGACGGCTCGCTCAACAAGATCAAACGAGTCTACCTTGACCCACTGGAGATCGAGCCGGCCAAATCCCCGTAATTGACGGCCTGCAGTGTGTTCCGGCAAACTGCCTTTATGGAGGCGAAATAGATTGCATGTTGCAGTCTAATTCTCGTTGGCCCTATGAAGCGTGTCGTTTTGGTTCCGTTGCGATCGGACTGGCAACGGGCATCATTGTCGGTTTCTGCCTCGGGGCGATGTCACGCGGCATGACGAGCCAATTGTCGTTATCCATAACGCTACGGATGAAACACTTCGGCGGGTCTGCATCACGGAAGACTTCCACAGGGGGCTAGATGGCATTCCCGAGGGCACGTCATACACCCTCGACGAATTGCAGCCGCACCACACATGGACCGAGCGACTGTCATCGCACAGGTCAACGGTGTTGGACGTGCGCGCTACCACGGCAGGCAAAGAGCTTTCGAGCGAGAAGGTTTCCGTTGCATCGCAAGGCGTCCTCCTTGCTTTGGTTTCCTCTGACGGCATTACATTTACGCCGCCGTTTCGATGAAGGTCATCTACAAGGTCACATACCATAATGGCAAGATTTACATCGGGATGGATCTCACTAACAGCATTGGATACTTCGGCAGCGCAGATCACAGAATCGTAGCGCAGGATTTTACCCGCGAGCAGCGACGGGACTTCACCGTCCGACGAGAGATACTTTGGGAGTCGGAAGTCGGAAGTTGCTTCGGATGCGGAGGTCCGGCAGAAAGAAATAGAATTCATCCTGGCTCCGAACTCCGCGCTTCACAGCAATAAGTGGGAGCCTTAGCTGACATATAGCTTGTCGACCAGCAATCGGACTACCTCGATCAGTTAGGGCGACTCGGACATTTTCGCCATGAGCAACGCATCCCGCACTTTCGGCAAAAAAGGGCGACAAGCGGGCTGCAACCTCGCAAATACAAGTCAACGCCGCAATCTGACGCCAACACCTGTAGATTCTATATGACATATAGTTTTTTACCGAAATTTCTGGATCCTTCGCAAGAGTGGGGGATTACTGAGCCTAACGACAATGAGATAAGCCACGGCAGGGTGTCGTGGCAAACAGATTGGACTTATTTCGTGATGGGGACATTGGCTTCATCGACTGGTTAGATGAACGTGTCCTAATTCGCTTGGGTGGACTTACGGGCGTGGAGCCGGCGTCGGGCGAGGCCTCGGTGATGGTATTAGCCTCGGCGATGCGCAATATCTGCCGC
>JBJMGM010000037.1:0-78489 GCA_045807905.1 Bryobacteraceae bacterium
CAGTTCTTGAGTTAATCCCGCTGCTCGCTGAAAAACGGTTCTTTGCCGGCGAGCATGAGACGCTCATCCAGTGCAGCCTTTACGAGTTCCTCTTCCATTTCGGATAAACCACGGGCATCTTTCTCGACACGCGTCAGTAATCCTTTTATGCGGCCGCGCGACAGCTCCGCCGGCATAGCAAGCGCGTAGGCAAACAATGCGTCCGAACGCAGGTCTTCGTCATCGAGCAGTTTTCGCACACCCTCAAGCTCAGCCTTCAATCCGTAATACCCTATGCCCCATACAGCACCCCGCCGAATCTCCAGGTCAGGATCGGCTAGATGCCTCGCAAAGTACTCGCGAAAGCTCGGGTGAAGCGAACGCCACATTGCTTCTAATGCCTTCGCGCGCCCTTGAGAGGTGTTGTAAAGTTCGACAATCGCCGCGCGAACTTCATTGCGGTCCGCCTCAGGCGCAAGCCCGACCAAGAGGCCGCCGCGCTCTTCCATAGAAAGTTCCGGATTTCGCAGCGCCTGAAGCATGGCCTCTACAACTTCCGTTTCGCTGGTCGCCTCCGTTAGTGCCTCCCACGCCCGCGCGCGAACGCTTGCGTCGGAATCATTCTTTGCCAACCTCAGCACCTTGCTTCGTAGATCGGCACTCAGTTCACGATTGAAAAACGAAGAAACAGCAGCCGCACGCATTGACGCGATAGGATGTTGCAACAGTTCAACGCGCTCATCCTCATCAAGCAACTCCATAGGCAGGTCAGCCCGTTCGGGATAGAGTGTCCAAATATCGAACGGTTGGTGATGTTCGTCTCGCTTCGGTGCTTCCGTCAGCTGCTCTAAAGCTTCTGCGATTTGGTCCCGCAATTCTTCCGAGGCATTACTGGCTAGTTTGTCGAGGGCCGACCTCGCTGCCGGATCACCATAAACACCCAGGAGGAAAACCGCATCCGAGGGATCGTATTCCAAGCGGTCGAGCAAGATCTTGAGAGCACGCTGATCACGAAGGCGAAGGTTGGCGAGAATGAATGCTACTTCGTCGCTTTCAGACTTGTCTAATTCTTCATAGAGAACGAGTAACGGCTCCAATGCCGGCTGCCCGATTTCGACGAGAACTTCGATGAGCTCGTCAGGGAGGTCCTGCGGCGCTTCCCGGATGTATCGAATAAAAAAAGGAACTGGTAGAGGAGTTTTCCAGTAACGAAAAAGCGCAATGAGCTCGGGCGCTAGGTCAACCGCATCGTGGCTGCGGTCGCGCTCGGCGAAGTCCAAAGCCGCAGGAATCGATTCTGCCGGCCGATCCAGGAGCGAATGCAAGAAACGGTGATCTAACCCGAGATGGCCGGTAGCGGCCGCTTGCAGCACGTCAGCCGGATTGGCCTCGATGAGCCTATTGGGATCGAGAAACAAATAGTGAAAGGTCGAGCGCTATTGCTCGGGTTCAATAACTACGTCGATTTCAGTCGAGACGTCGCGATGTAATCGCAGGGTCACTTTGTGGTCGCCGAGCGTGCGGATCGGTTCGTCCAACTGGATTTTTCGGCGCTCGATATGGAAGCGCTGCGCCTCAAGCGCATCCGCAATATCCTTGGCGGTCACTGAACCAAAGAGCTGATTGTTTTCGCCCACCTTCTGCCGGAACGTCAGCTTTACATTGGCCATAAGCTTGGCCAGGTCCTCGGCGTCCGTTTTCGCCTTGGCTTCACGCCGCAGGTGAGCTTCGCGTTCCTGCTCGACGATTTTTTTATTTGCATCGCTAGCTGCAACCGCCAAGCGCTTGGGCAGGAGAAAATTGCGGGCATATCCGTCCGCTACTTTCACAACTGAACCACGGGAGCCCAACTTGTCGACGTCTTCCCTGAGAATCACTTCCATGAGTTGCTCCTATTGCTACTGTTTCGCCGCGAAGGATAGCAGCGCGATGTTGCGTGCTTGTTTGATGGCCTCGCTCAATCGCTTTTGGTGCGGGGTGCAGACGCCTGATATCCGGCGCGGAGTAATTTTGCCGCGTTCCGAGATGAAGCTTAACAGGAGTCTCACATCCTTATAGTTGATGTCGTCGATTTTTTCGACGCAGAATCGGCACACTTTTTTGCGCCGGAAATATTGTTTTTTGCCCGTCGCAATCGCCTTATCGCCACCGGTGGGCCGCTGCGAAGCCGCGATCGGTCGACCGCCTCTTTGTTGTTCTGGCATGATAATGTCCGTTTAAGAATTCCTGCCGGCCTCTATTGCGCGCGCTCTGCCGGTGGGGCGGGAACTGCAGCTCCCGTTGCAACCCCGGGGGCACCGGGGACGTGAGATCCCGGTTCGGCCGGAAACGATGGAGAAGCGGGTGGCGGTGCGGAAGGGGCGGGCGCGGGCCTGCGAGCCGCTCGTTTTTCGCGAGCCTTTTTGCGCTTTTCAATCCGCTTCAGCTTCTCGTCTATTCGAACGGTGATGAATTTCAAAACGAAATCTGCGACGCGCAACCGGCGCTCAATCTCCTTGACGGTATCTGGCTGCGCATTGAACTGGAGCAGAATGTACTGCCCCTCGTTGTATTTCAGAAGGCGGTACGCGAGTTTGCGTACGCCCCATTTATCCACTTTCTCGAGCGTCCCTCCCGTATGGGCAATCACGTTCTTCAATTGCTCGATGAACGGATCCACCTCTTCGGGAGTGGCGTCCGGGCGAACGATGAACAACTCTTCGTATATTCTCATTATTCCTCTTCTTCAATGCCTAGGGCGCGGCGATTGAATTTCGCCATGGCCTTAACGGCGCCTTCGGCAACGATGGACTCGACGGCATCAGCGGTGTAGGACACCACTTCGCTCACCTCATCCCTCATCTCCCGCTCAAAAGGAGCGAGCACATATTCTGCCGCATCGTCAATCGGATGATCGGGGCGTATACCCACCCGGACCCGAGTGAAGACGTCTGTCTTAAGAGCGGCAATTACCGACTTGACACCGTTGTGCCCAGCCGCTGAACCATTTCTCTTGATCCGCAATGCCGTCCAAGGCAGGTCAAGTTCATCGTAGACCAGAATCAGATTGCTATTCGTCAGGTCGTGGGATCGCAAAACGGCACTCACTCCCGTGCCGGAATCGTTCATAAATGTCTGCGGCTTAGCAAGGACGACGTCTTTGCTCCGAATATTGCCCACGCCCGCGGCCGCCAAGCGTTCGTTCTTCGAGACGCGAACCGAGTGGCGGCGCGCCAATTCGTCGACAACCTGGAAGCCGAGGTTGTGAGGCGTGTCCTGATACCGGATACCGGGATTGCCGAGCCCCACCACACAGTACGTTCGCACTTGCGGTTCCACGGAAATGTGGTGGACTTCGGCTTCCGGGGGATCTAGCAGAACTGAACCTCTAAACATCCGGTTTAAGGAACTCGAATATGCTACTTCTTCTTGGGAGCAGCCGAATCAGCAGCCTCTTCTTCCTTCTTGCCCTTCTTTATGACTTCGGGCTCAGCGGTGGGAGCCGCGGTTTCCACCGCGGCCACAGCAGCGGGCTCCTCCTCCGCCTTCAGGGCAACGACGTGCGAAACGAGCGTATCTGGATTACTCAACAGCTTCAACGAGCCGCTCATCGGGATTTCACCGGCTCGTATGCTCTGGCCAATCATCAGTTCCGATACATCTACGATGAAGTGCTCCGGGATCTCTTGCGGCAAGCACTCGATCTGAACTTCGCGAGTGACGATCTCGTGTAAGCCTCCCTGCACTTTGACGCCCTTGGGCTCGCCCTGCGTGATGACCGGGACGTTGACAACGATGCGTTGATTCAAGTCAATGCGCTTCAGATCGACATGCAACAGCGAGTTTTTGATGGGATCATATTGCCAGTCGACAATCATAACCGGCGTGTTTTCGCCGTCAGCGACATTCAGGTTGAAGATCGTGTTGTGACCCGTCTTGCTGTTCAGGATTCTGCTGAATTCCTTAGGGCTCACCGCTACTGGCACCGGCCCCGTGGAACCGCCATAGACCACCGCAGGCATAGAACCCTTGGCCCGCAAACGGCGTGCCTCGTTTTTGCCGCGCGAATCCCGCGAATCCGCGGTAATTGTAAGTTCCTTCCTCATGCTTTCCAAATCTCCCTACACAAACAACGTGCTCACCGAACCGCCTTCGTGAATCGACTGAATGGCTCGCGCCAGCAACGGCGCCACTGATAGTGTCCTAATTTTGTGGCACTTGCCGGCGTGGCATTCGTGCGGGATCGAATTTGTCACAACCAGTTCCTCAAGCGGCGATGCGCCGATGCGATCTATTGCCGACCCTGACAAGACCGCGTGTGTAGCGCAAGCCGTTACACTTTTCGCTCCCTGCCCCAAAAGCGCTTCCACTCCGTTGATGAGCGTTCCAGCCGTATCCACTAAATCATCCACCATCAAACAATGCTTTCCGCGAACCTCACCGATGATGTTCATCACTTCCGCTACGTTCGCTTCCGTGCGCCGTTTGTCGATAATCGCCAACGGCACATTCAGTCGCTTCGCGAATGCACGGGCGCGCTCCACACCGCCCGCATCCGGCGAAACGATAGTCAGTTCACGTCGATCGTGACGGCCTTGAAAATACTCGATCATGACCGGTAACGCGAACAGGTGATCGACAGGAATATCGAAAAAGCCCTGAATCTGAGCAGCGTGCAGATCGAGGGCCAAAACCCGGCTCGCTCCCGCTCTTTCCAGCAGGCTAGCTACAAGTTTCGCGGATATCGGCATACGGGGCTGGTCCTTGCGGTCCTGCCGCGCATACCCATAATAGGGTAACACTGCCGTGATCCGCTCCGCGCTGGCGCGCTTGAATGCGTCAATCATGAGCAGCAGTTCCATCAAATTGTGGTCTACCGGAGTGCAGGTCGGCTGGACGACAAACACGTCGGCGCCGCGCACATTCTCCTGAATCTGCAGGTACGTTTCGCCATCCGCGAACGTTTTGATCATGGCTGCTCCGAATGGACACCGTAGGGCCTCGCAGATCTCGGCGGTGAGAGCGGGATTCGCGGTACCGCTAAAAACTTTGAACTCGGTAAACAAGGCTCGAACCGGTTTAACAGCGGCCATCCTGCAGTTAGCCTCCTCAGTGGCGGGTAAAACAACTTGCCTCAACAGCAGGTCCTAAAGAACGCCGCCACACACTTTGATACTGTCGCCGCGAAATAGAGCGGACAAGGTGGGCTGAAGCCGGCGGGAACTTTAAGGCTGCAGCACGTGCCTCCTCACCGGTTCTAAAGATTCCAAACAATGCCGAGCCGCTACCCGTCATGAGTGCTGGTGCGGCTCCGAGTTTTCGCAGTTTGCGGGCCTGCGCCGCAAGTTCTTTATGGGTTCCAAATACAGCTTCCTCGAAATCGTTTTTAAGCGGAAGTTGGTCCAGACTAGAACGAGCTAAATTCCAGGCAATCGTCTGAAACTCTCTCAGAATAGGAGACTCGGCGGGTGAAGTCAACGCAGGCCGGTTTAGCGCCGCATAGGCGGCCGTCGTGGAAACATGAATGCCACTTGATACTACTAAGCCAACCATTTGCGGGATATCTGGCAGTGGATACACTTCCGTGCCGCGGCCCAGCGCGAGGGCGGTCCCACCGTGCAAAAAAAAGGGAACATCGCTACCCAGCGATTCTGCCAAACGAACCAGGTCCGGAAATGGGATAGGTTTTCCGGCCAAAGCCGGGAGGGCCAATAAGACCGCCGCAGCGTCACTCGACCCACCGCCCAGGCCAGCACCCAACGGAATTTGTTTAGTTATTACGAAACGAACCCAAGCGTTCGTTTTGAGGTAATCTAGAACCATTTTTGCGGAACGAACTACCAGATTGTCCGCTATTTCGATAGAGCTTTTTAAGTCTATTTGAGTTCGTTTAGAAGCTTTATATTCAACAACTAAGCTGTCCCTGAGGCTTATTGTCTGAAAAACCGTCCGCAGCTCATGGTAATTGTCTGAGCGCTTGTGTAGCACACGCAAATCGAGGTTCAATTTGGCGAAACAAGGGACGGCGACCTGCACGATCAGTACTGTATGAGCGAGAAGACATCGTAGTTCGTGAGCTTGTTACGTCCCTGCAGGAATGTAAGCTCTATAACGAATCCCAGCCCAGCCACTTTGCCTTCGAGGAGTTCGACTAAGCGTGCGACCGCTGATGCCGTTCCGCCAGTTGCCAGAACGTCATCGATGATCAGGACCTTTTGACCAGGCTCGATGGCATCCGAATGGATCTCCAGCTGGTCTGTTCCATACTCCAGGTCGTACTCGACACTTCTTACCAGGGAGGGAAGTTTTTTGGGTTTCCGGACCGGGACAAATCCAATCCCGAGCGCGTGGGCCATGGCGGGCGCGAAAAAATAGCCACGCGCCTCGATTCCGACCACGACATCGATCGGACTGTCGCGATAGTGTTTGTGAAGCCCGTCGATCGTCTGGCGGAAACCGTTTTTATCTTTTAGAAGAGTGGTGATGTCGTAAAACGTAATCCCGGGTTTTGGGAAGTCGGGAACTTCGCGAATGAGCTGCTTCAAGTGATCCACGCCGCTAAATTTTAGCAGGGGCGTTGGATGACCAGAATTCAAGCTTGGCACGTAGCTCGGGCAGTCGCACAGATTCGCCAAGTAATCGTTCGTGCCGCATTCAGACAAGCTTCGCGAGCTTCAGCAAACCGTTTGCCATTATGGCGAGAATCTAACGAGGATAGTAGTAGCCTTCGCCATATGGTGAGTAGTGGTGGCGGTTATAGTAGCGCCGCTCTGCGCGCTCATGTTCACGCGACTCGTGCCGCCATTTTTCTTCACGCCACCGGTGTTCACGCCATCGGCGCTCATCGTTGCGTCTATGTTCACCGCTCCATCCGTGTTTATACCGCTCCTCGCCGCGATGCTCGCGCCAACGTGAACCATCCCGGTGGTCCTCGGCACGGTAGTCGCGATCGCCATAGTAATACTCTTGAGCGAAAGCACTTGCCGGCTCGAAGAATCCGGCACTTGCGGACAAGACTAAAGCAAGAATTCCAATTCTCTTCAACATGAAATCCCGTTCCCGCTCTTCAGAATCCGTCTTACTTTTTCTAACGATTAAGACGTAGCGCGGAAACGGGGTCTCCCACAAAAGAAGCGTAGTTGCCATTAAATGCAGTTCATGGGATCAATAAACGGCTTGGGGCACGCCGCGTGTTCCGCGTACGCTGACGTCGTCTTCCCCCAAGCGCGCCTAAGCACGATTCAAGAAGCTCCCATGGCTATGGCCGCTTCGCCGCGCCCTTTGGACCATGAACGAAGCCGTAGCCCGAGACCGATGAGCATTGCTCCGAAGATGAGTGCATAGACACCAATCCAGATGCCTATGACCAAAGCGCCGATCAGCGGAGCTGCCATGAGCAGAATGCCGAACACGACGGATGCAACGCCAGCGAGCGCAAGGAGCCACTCGCCAGAGATGTGTTTGCGCAACCTTACTGCAGCCATGATCTCGAAGATCCCGGTCACGATAGCCCACGCGGCGATCACATAGATCAGTACGATGGCGGTAATCGCCGGCCATGCGAAGGTGACTATTCCGGCCAGGATCCCCACTACACCCTCAATCACTAACACGCCCCAGCGTTCATGCGCCTTGGACGCTCTCCACGCTCCGGCGATATTCACGACTCCATCAATGAACGCGTAAGCGCCAAACAAAATGACCAGCGCGCCGACCGTGATGCCAGGCCGAGCTAACGTCAGAATGCCCAGCAATATTGCGATGAGCCCGCGAATTACCAGCGACCACCAGTTATTCGCAAGTACGAGTGGCATATGTCTTTCTCCTTCGTTTGAGTTATACCGCTTTGCTGGTCTGCCTGCCTCGATCAGGAAGTATTCGCGACGCATTGTCATATCTGTGCATCACTTACCTAGACGCAAGGATTCAAGAAGAGAGAACATGAGTACGCGGGCACGTGACCGACAACACGTCAGCAGCCGCTTCGCTAAGATTTTCATGGCGAGCTCGCTGCTGGTTTGCGTTCCGCCTATATCGAAACCCGCGCAGTTGAAGGAAGAAACAGTTGAGGCGTGGAACGAGTATGTTCGCGCTGCAAATTCGCGCATGCAGGAGCGCCTCCAGCCTGGCAACCATTTCCTTTGGATCGATGAAGCTCCTGATCGACGGCAGCAAACCCGTGATGGCGCGATTCTTGTTGCTGGCATGGAAACACATAACCCTAAGAGAGTACCGGGCGGTCTCATTCACCACTGGATTGGAGCGACGTTCATCCCAAATACGAATGTTGACGCAGTCTTCGCTGTGGTGCGGGACTACAACAGATACAAGGATGTCTATAATCCGGCGGTGATTGATTCGAAACCTGTGAGTCAGGCCGGCACTCATGACAGGTTCTCGATGCTGCTGCTGAACAAAGCCGTGCTGAAGACAACCGCAATCGAGAGCGATTACGAATCTTCCTACTTCAACGTTGACCGTAAGCGCTGGTACAGCGTCGCCTATGCCACCCGCGTGCAGGAGATCAATGATTATGGCCAATTACGCGAACGCAAGCTGCCACCCAATCAGGGGGCTGGTTATATTTGGCGGTTGCACGGTATCTCGCGATTTGAGGAACGCGACGGCGGGGTTTACGTCGAGCTGGAAGCGATCGCGTTAAGCCGCGACATCCCGGTTTCACTTCGGTGGATCGCCGATCCCATTGTTCGCCGCGTTTCGAGAGAAGCGCTGTCGACGTCTCTTCGACAGACTTCGAATGCCATAAATTCAACAGCAATCGCAAAGAACTCAAAGCAAGAAGCCTGTGTGCGTATCGAGCGCGTGATAAGTTGTTCATCGGTACGCTAGAACCGACGGAGGCAATAGCAGCACATGTACGCGGTATCGAGACGGCAGTTTCTGGGCCGAACTGGAGTTGCCGTGAGTGGAGCTTCCTACCTTTCCATCGAGGCCAGACGCCTGAATGCAAATGCGCTGAATATGCTGTCGGATTTCAAGCGTATGACACGAGAAAAGCGCTGATAGAAGATTTCGACGGCGGTTGGCGGACCCTTGCAGGATACGGATTCCAAACGGTTGATCTCGTTTCATTTGCAGGCTATGGTTACGAGAAGTCTCGGCTTTCAAATATGACCGCGAAGCAGATTTTGCGATCGATGAATGCCGCCGGTATTTCCTGTCAAAACTGTCAGTTCGAATATGACGAGCTGCACGGCAGCTACGACAAGAAGGTTAGCTTTTCACACGAGCTTGGGCTGAAGAACATCGTCTGCGCACCCGCTATGGACAGGACAAACACGGCGGACGATTGGAAGTGGCAGGGAGGGCAACTGAACGCACTCGGCGAGAAGATGAAGCGCGATGGCTTTCAGCTCGGTTACCACAATCACGAAATCGAGTTCATCGCAGTAGATGGCGCGGTGCCGTATGACATATTGATGCGGGAAACGGATCCAAAACTCGTCAAATTCCAAATCGATGTGGGAAATTTGACGTTTGCCGGACAAGCTGCTGTGGCGTGGCTCACCCGGTACCCGAATCGGTATTTTTCAATGCACGAAAGATTTTGCGCCCGGAAAAATGAGCGTGCCTGTTGGGCAAGGCATAATCAACTGGAAAAAAGTATTCGAGGGGGCGAAAGCAGCGCGGATTGAAAATTATTTTGCGGAATGCTCCAGCTACGGCGCGCGAACGCTGCAGGGACACCGGCGGCAGCCTGGCCATCCGATATTATGGACCAGCTCAGGCTTAGCTGTATTTTTCTTCGAAACCTAAAAGTTTGAACTAAATTTGCGGATTTGTTCGTCATTGTGCAGTAAAATCGCACATGCCAATAATCCGGCATTTTAGTTCACAGGAGGTTTCATGGCACAAGATCAATTTGGTTTCGGATGGATTCCGGATC
Organism: Bryobacteraceae bacterium; assembly: GCA_045807905.1. Classification (GTDB taxonomy): domain Bacteria; phylum Acidobacteriota; class Terriglobia; order Bryobacterales; family Bryobacteraceae; genus Bog-105. Next base: position 9,866 of record JBJMGM010000037.1, read on the forward strand.
TTCCCGACCACCGGGACTTCATGTACGCGGCCCCCACACCAGTCATGCAGAACATTCCAGTTTCTGCGGATCTTACGAGTCAGTGTCCGGACGTTTATGATCAAGGACGACTTGGCAGCTGCACTGCGAACGCGATTGCCGCTGCCTTCCAATTCGATGAAATCAGGCAGAAAGAGCCGAAGATTTTCATTCCTTCCCGGTTGTTCATCTATTACGAAGAGCGGGCATTAGAAGGAACGATCCACGAGGATAGCGGTGCACAGATCCGGGACGGCATAAAGGTGGTCGCGAAAAACGGCGTTTGCCCGGAAACCGAGTGGCCGTACGACGTCGGAAAATTCAGCCAAAAGCCGCCACAGAAATGCTTCACACACGCAAAAAAATACAAAGCAGTGACGTACCAACGGCTCATTCAGGACCAAAACACGATGAAGGGCTGCGTGGCCGAGGGATATCCGTTTGTATTCGGCATAACTGTATACCAAAGCCTGATGAGCGACGACGTGGCGAAAACGGGCATCGTACCGATTCCGACAACTCAGGAGAAGGTTCTGGGAGGCCACGCCATTCTGGGCGTGGGCTTCGACGACAAAACCCAGCGATTCAAGTTCCGAAACTCTTGGGGACCGACATGGGGCGACGGCGGTTACGGATATATTCCTTACGCATACCTTACCGACCAGAATTTAGCGAGTGACTTCTGGACGATTCGCGCGATCACCGAGACCGGCGCTAAGTCACCTGCAGGTGCAGCAACAGCGAACGCGTAGCGCTATTGGGATCCCATTCTCTAGCCAGGCGCATCTCGACGGTCGCTGTTCCCGGTGCATCAGCACGAAAGTGCCACTGATGAACGCCGGGACTGCCGAGTAGGCGTGTGCGGCGTTCGAACGAGTCGCTAAGTAGTGAACAGATCGGCCCACCTTTTTGCGCGAAAATCCACCGATAGCCGGTGGTGGGATTCTCGTCGAGAGTGATAGTGAAGGTCTGACCAACTTTCAAGCGGACGTCTTTTCCGTTCGATGCATCGGTAAGCCTTACGTCCATCATCGGTAGTGACCTCTTGTCGCCAGTGAGCCGTGTTCTATTGCAACTCCAAAACAGGACTAGCAATATCGATACCAGTGCAGCCTTGTAAATCACGCCTACCGAAAAGAATGGCGTGAGACCATGGTAGAGACCGGCGTTGCAGCATCCATGCCGGACTAACCGTAGACGGAGTATGTGGGCGCATAGCAGTTCAGCATTGAAACCCGATGCTACAGGGGAAACAGGGCGAGGAGCGACGTCGGAACACCAGCCGTCAGGCAACGGTAACACTAGCCTGGGCGTGCAGTCTTCATCCGCAGGCGTGCGCCGGTTCCGCTGGAGCCCGGACGCAGTACGCCGCCTCGATGAGGACATCGAATGGGCGCTTACCTCAAATCCGACGGGTACAGCGGAGGTTGCCGGAGTCCTTTTGGGGAGCATCGGTCCCATATCAGAGATCACCGATTGCCAGCCCGTGCTCCTCATGCAGCCGAAGGATCATGCGTATGCGCTCGCCGGGCCAGGACGAAGCGAATTCGAACGCGCAATAGCGGCTTTCCCATCAGTTCCAGAGGGTCAACGTTCAGTCATCGGCTTCTATCGCAGCCAAACGGGTGATGCGCTGGATTTAACGGAAGACGACCTGGGACTCGCTCGCGCATGCTTCCGAAATAGCAGCCCAGTGGTCCTGCTGATCCAGCGTACCGCGAACGGATCGAGCAGCGCCAACCTCTTCTCAGGCGATCAAGGCGAGGTTTTGCATCAGTTCCATTTTTTGGAAGACGCATCAGCCTTAGAAAACAAATTAGCGTTGCCGAGATGGCTGGAGCTATGGCAAAGCCTATCGGCAGAGGATCCACCGGATATGGTGGGGCAGGAAACGGCGACACCGGAGGATACGACTGTATCCACACGGACACTGCGGCCCCCAGATCCGGTTTTGGAGTCTACGCCGATTCTGGCGACCGGAAAGGCGCAAGAAAATTTTGATCCGCTCGAGAAGGCCTCGAACCGCAGCCCAGTATTTCTGGTTGCAACAGCGCTTGTGGTGGCTATCCTCACGGGGTATCTAATGCTCAGGGGCTCAGCGAGGGTGAAACAAGAAGTAGGCATCGGCAGACCGGCGATTCAAGGCACCAAATCGGGAGGCTCTCATACGGCAGGATTGGCGTTGCGAGCCGAGAGGCACGGGGATGATGTGCGGCTGGATTGGGATCGTACTTCGCCGGTGCTGGCCGCTGCAACAGGCGGTTTGCTGAGTATCCGAGATGGGAAAGGGCGGGAAAAACAGGTTATGCTTGACGGAAATCTCTTAAGAACAGGCTCGGTCATCTACCGGCCGGTGCATGGCGATGTATTTCTTCGACTCGTGATCTTCGGACAACAGGGTGCGAAGTTGGACGAATCGGTCAGTTCCTATCCACAGCACATGCGCTGAGCGGGCGCGATCGTTGAAAGGAGAAGCAGTAATGGCAGAGCTACAGGACTTTGAAGTAAGACTAAGCAATGGACTGAAAGGAACAGTTCAGAGGACGTCGCGCTTCCTTGATAAGCGAGAGTTCAACACGGTAAAGCTCAGCAACGGCACGGAGCTCACAGTGCCATCGGCTGCTCTGAAGCCGCAGCAAGATGGTTCCTTTTATCTTCAAGATATGCAAGCCAATAGCGGGGCGCAGCCGGAGAACGGTTCGAGAACTTCTGTGAAGGACGTCTCATCGGACGATGCCAGCACTATCGATACTCGGTTGTTCAAAGAAGACATCGATGTGCAGCGAGTGCCCGTGAATCGTGTTCTCGATGCACCGGCTGAGATTCGAATTGAGAACGGGGTCACCATTATTCCAGTGATGGAGGAACGGCTGAAGATCGAAAAGCAGCTCGTTCTGCGGGAAGAAATTCGCATCGTAAAAAAGCGAACCACCGTTCGGGATCCGCGAGTTGTTGCTGCAGCGAAGGATCGCGGTGAGGTGAGCGCGCACACTGAGCCCGAACGATAGGCTCGACTGACTGGCGAGGCACTCAACCGCATGAGTGAACGGCATGAGTGAACTGAATTGGGATCGATTGACGGGTGACGAGCTTCCAAATGTTCAGCTTCGAGAACGGCTCTATTCGGATGCAGAGCGCGCTGTGTTCCGGGCGGATTATCTAGACGACAGCGCGGATATCCGCGAGGTGCTAGTGCGACTCTTTCTCGAAAATGCGACTGACCAGGGTGAAAGACTCAGCAGGTTTCTCGAAGCGAAGTATTTTGAGCATCCGCATCTGCTTCGTTACATGGAAACGGGCACGCTGGCTACTGAGCAAGGCGCAATAACGTATGCAGTAACTGAACCGGGCGATGCGTGGCCCAGCCGACCGATGGCACCCGAACAAGCGCTGCGATTTTCACAGCATGTGTTGTCCGCTCTTGAATACTTGCACACCAGAAACCTGGTTTACTGTGTGCTTTCGCTGGACACGGTAGTTCCGGCAGGCACGGATTGGAAACTGAGTGATTTCAGCGAGCTTCGCCTAGCTGGCACGGACACGAGTGAGGAGACGTTCGAACTTCGGCGAACGTGCGAAACATGTCCGCCTGAGGCGGCAGAAGGTTTGATCTCGCCCGCCTGGGATATTTGGGCATTTGGCAAGACATTGCGGAAGGTGCTGGGAGATCACCAAACAAACTTGCCCGACCACTTCAGAGGGGTGATGCTAGCCTGCCTGAACATCCATCCTTCCTCGCGGCCCACTCTGAGCCAGCTTTGGGACCTGCTTGAGACTACCCGGCCAACGGATGAAACCGGTATTTCGAGCGCTGCATGGGCGTAGACTATTTTCGAGATCCCTGTTCGGTCTCATCGACAACTTCGATGGCCGAAACATTGGCATAGTTGCTGTGTGGAATAAATGAGAAGAGCAACTTACCTTGGGCATTCGGCTGAAGGCCATGATAGGTCTTGATCAACTGGCGGTGCGAACCGACTTCCTGGAACATGTCGAAGTTTCTCAATAGCGCGGTGCCGTTGCAGTAGACGTCAAAAACTCGGCTGCCCAAGCCGCCACCGCCGGGACCGCTGGGCCCAAAAAATGTCTCTGCAAAACGCAAGGTGACCCCGTAACGGCCGTAGCCCACCGGAATCGCATAGGAGAAATTCCCGTACCTCTCCCGTGCAAAGATTTCAGGATCTTCAGGCCCGTTGATTGTTCCGAACCGCGCAATAGTACGCCCACCTAAAAAGTAGTCATCGGGATACCAGGTCGTACCGTTTTGGTCCGTCACTGAACTATCCTGTGTCACGATCCGGACGGGGCGCAGACGATGCGGCGTTCCTGGCACGATCTCGATCGCGTTGATCAGCGGCGTGTCCGTCTGTTTCGAAAATGCGAGATGGAGATAGCCGTCCTTTGCGGGACCGACGTCCTTGAATACTTTGACGTCCGCCGTGCTTGGTCCGGAATCGGCAATGATGTCGAAATTGCGCAGTGCCACGGTTCCGTTGATCAGGAGATTGAAAACGCGGACGTTCTCGCCGCCTTCCATTGCGCTACCTGGAAGGTAAGAGGTGTCGCCGAAATAGAGCCGCATTTCATAAACGCCCGATTTCAGCGGAATTTTATACGCGAATTCTCCGGACCGCATGTTGCGAAACAGGAAGGGATCTCGCGTACGCCAAATGGGCTGCACCGGAACGGCGCTCGCCACACCTCCGGAATAGAAAGCATCGGGGCCCCATTGCCTGCCCTGGCGATCTCGATCTCCGGATTTCGAGGAGCCGCAAAGGAGACGAGCCCCTTCCCCGGGGCGAATGGCAATCGGCGCAGGGGGGTCCGGTACTGGCGCGGCGGACGCTGAGTCGTCGTGCGGCTTGCGCTGCAAGGAGTTGACAGCGACAGCAACAAGCGCCGCCAATATCAGTCCAACGGCAAGCAAAGCGAGCCAAACGGGAACGCGCGATTTCTGGACTGTTTGCGGCGCTCCAGAAGATGCTGGCTCCGAATGCGGCGAAAAAAGGTCAGCATCGTGCGGTTGGACGATCTCCAGCTCTTTGTCGCGCACCACAAACTGCGGGAGATAGTGCCCGCTTTGGATCGCGATTTCGAGCGTCTGCTCCGCGCCTTCGCCGAGGTAGAATTCCTTCAGCTTCTTGCGCAGCCGGTGCATCTCGACCCGGACTATGGCATCACTCGCCTGATCGAAGTCAGCGGCCCGGCCAAACACGTCCGTAGCTATGTTGTATTCCTTGATGGACCCGGTGTCGCCTTGAAAGTATCTGGCACAGAGATATTCAAGTAACGCAGCGAGCCGTGGAGTTTTAGAAAACGTTCTTGAGGTTAGGACGGCCTTCAGCGCACTGTGCTGCGCTTTAACCTGAAGATCAGGGCGCGCAGCGTTGATGGAAGCCATTGGGCAGCAGTATAACACCGATTTCGAAGGTGCGGCGAATACCGTCTAGGGATGTTACGTCCGTTACAAGCTTTTCCGGTACGTGTAAGCAAACATTACTTTTAACCTGTGAGTGTACGACTGAAAGGTTCTGGTTAACGAGCGTAACCTACCGTTGGACATAGAAATTCGGCATACTTAACCGCGAGCTTTTGGGGTTTTCCAGCCTGATTTACATTTCTCAAAGTTGAGGTAGCCACGTATGCATCATTCGAAGCAGTTGTTCCGGATTCAGTTCGCCGCAAACCGGCCTTTCAGAACCAGTTTGCTCGTATCCTCTCTCGTCCTGCTCTTGGGCTTGGGCTTTACAGCATCGGGCCAAACGGGAACAGGAGGAACCCTGTTAGGGACAGTCACCGACCCGTCGGGCGCGGTGATGCCCAACGTAGGAATCACCGTCACGAACACGGATACGAACCAGGCGACGCACGTCGCTACGAATCAGGGCGGGGAATACGTAGCGCCGGACCTTCCCATTGGGCATTACATTGTCCGTGCCGAAGCGTCAGGCTTTAAGGCATCTGAGCAGAGGAACATCACGTTGAACGTAGGTTCACGCACTCGCGCGGATCTCAAGCTGGAAGTAGGTAACACCCAACAGAGTGTCACCGTGGAAGCAACCGCCGTCGCGGTCCAGTCCGAGTCCGGCGAAGTGAGCGACGTGATCACCGGGCAGCAAGTATCCCAGCTTGCTACAAACGGTCGAAGCATCTATTCGCTGGCCACCCTCACAGCGGGAGCGTCAAGTAACATGGCGGATTTCCAGAATCCGGTACCCGTCGGTGGCGACTCCAACGTGAGTTTCAACGGTCTACGTGTCTCGCACAACCTTTACATGGTGGATGGCGGCGAAGATTATGACCGCGGGGGATCGGGCAATATCAGCATCATGCCGTCCGTAGACTCCATAGCGGAGTTCCGACAGCTCACTTCGAACTACAGTGCTGAATTCGGTCTTTCTTCCGGCGCGACGATGACGATGGTTTTCAAATCCGGAACCAAAGATTTCCATGCCGGGGCCTGGGAGTTCTTCCGTAATGATGCTCTAGACGCAAACAACTACTTTTTCAATGCGGCGGGTACCAAGCCGCCCGAGTTGCGTTTCAACACTTTCGGATTCAACATCGGCGGTCCAGTTTTCATCCCTAAGGTATACAACAAGGGCCGGGATAAGACATTTTTCTTCTACAACATGGAATGGCGCAAGCTGATACAAGGCGGGGTTAACAACCAGACCGTTCCGTCGACCAGCGAGTACGGCGGTCAGTTCGGCTCCGCTATTCATGTTCCGGACGCTAGCCAGATCTCTCCGGCCCTACAGGCGCAATACGCCGCCCTGGGGCTCGCGCCCGGCGCTCCTTTTCCAGGCAACAGAATCCCGACGTCTTTGCTCGACCCGAATGCGCAAGCGCTTTTGCAAGCTGGTATTTTTCCTGCACCGACGAGCGGGGTTCAGTTCGTAGGCGGCACCAAACTTCCGACCAAAGTTCGCGAAGAAATCGTCCGTATAGACCATCGCTTCGGCGATAAATTCAACATCTTCGGCCACTGGGTTGACGAGCAGATCAGTCAAGCCTACGGAAATGCGCAGTGGACCAACACCAATGTGCCGACCATCGGTGACATTTTCGGTAATCCTTCCTACAGCGGAGTCATTCACGCAACCGTGTCTATCAGCCCAACACTGCTCAATGAAACCGCGTTCAACTACAACGGTAATCGCATCAACATCACGCCCACGGGTGTGTTCACGCGTCCCAGCAACGTGGATATTCCTCAACTGTTTCCGGGTAATAACCTAGACCGCATTCCTGCTATTGAATTGAATGGCTCTACTGGCACGAAATATAACGGCGGGAGTTGGCCCTGGAATAACAAGGCCGACGACTACCAGGTCCGTGACGATGTTTCCTGGATTAAGGGAGCGCATCAGCTCAGGTTCGGCGCCAGTTGGGCGCTCTACAAAAAAGTACAGGACCTGTTCGGCCCCACGCAGGGCGACTTTGTCTTTAATGGCAACTACACAGGCAACGATTTCGCCGATTTCCTGCTCGGTTATTCCAATTCTTACACCGAACTCGCGGTCCAAGACGCCGGAAAATGGGACAACAAGTCGTATGCCGCATACATTCAAGACAACTGGAAGGTCACGCCGCGTCTGACTCTAAATCTGGGGTTACGTTGGGACGGCATCCCGCATACGTATGAAGAGAATAACCGGCAGTCGAATTTCTATCCCGGGCTGTATGATCCCGCTAAAGCCGCCATTCTCTTGCCGGGCGGTAATAGCATCAGCCCGAGTAGCCCTGGCCTCGGCACGAGTCCGAATCCTATCCTCAACGGTTACCTGTTCTATTTGAACGGGATTGGGGTCGCCGGCCAGAACGGCATCCCCTCCGGTCTGGTTAAGAACTACTGGGCCAACCTCGGACCGCGCCTCGGGTTCGCCTATGACATGAGTGGTAGAGGTAAGACCGTTCTGCGCGGCGGTTTCGGAATCATGTACGAACGAATCCAGGGCAACGATGTGTACAACGCCGGCCCGAATATTCCGTTTAGCTCTAGCACGACGTTCAACAATGTCTCATTGAGCAATCCAAACCTCAGCCTTACAACTGGTCAGGTCCTGAGCGCTCCGATTACGCCGGCCGGGATTACCGGTCTCGCTTATACCGATTACAGAAACCCGGCGAGTTATCAATGGAGCTTCGGAGTTCAACAAGAGCTGTGGCAAAACTCGGTACTTTCAGTGGCCTACGTGGGTAACGAAAACTCGCACCAAAACGATTACCGCGAAACTAACCTGCCCTCGCAAAGCGTTCTGCCCGCCTTGATCAATGGAAGCACTAACTACAACACGGTAGTTCCCTATCTTGGTTTCGGCTCGATCAGACTATCTGAGAACGCTCAGAACTCAAACTACAACTCACTGCAAGTGAACCTGCGTGCCCAAGTAAAGAACTCCCTTACGCTGCAGTTCGCTTATACGTATTCGAAGGCTATGGATCCGGTATTCGGAAGTAACAACAGCGACCTTGCGAACGTGTCGAACCCCTACGATCGCCACTACGACTACGGACCGAGTAACTTTGACCGTACGCACATCGCGTTAATCAACTTCATTTACGAGATTCAGTTCTTAAGGAACAGCCAGAACCGCGTGCTCAAATCGACGCTCGGTGGATGGGAACTATCGGGAATCGTAACTGCAGAAACCGGGCTTCCACTGAATCTCAACCTGGGTGGTTCACAAGGCAGCAACGGCTTACCTAACTCAACCAACCGTCCCGATATCCTCACCAGCGTCAGCTATCCGAAAACTGTCACAAGTTGGTTCGATAATGGGCCTGATGCCGCGGGTTCCTGTAAGGGACCTCTCTGCCAGCCAGCGCTCGGCGCGTGGGGTGACCTCGGGAAGGGCTTAATCCGAGGTCCTGGCCGGAACAACTGGAACCTATCACTTTTCAAGAGCTTCGTGTTCAGTGAAACGCGCGGCAGCCGGTTTGAGCTTCGCTTTGAGTGCTTCAACGCCTTCAATCACACTCAGTTCAAGGACGTAAGCAGCACTTTCTCAAACAGCAACTTCGGTCAAGTGACGTCCACTTGGGATCCACGCGTCATCCAACTCGGAGCGAAACTCTATTTTTAACGTTTCGAAAGGGTGATTCAGTACGAACAGGGCCGCTGGTCTTCATTAGCGGCTCTTCTGTTTTCTTCTCGCACAGCCGTTGGAATACAATTGCTCTCCGGCCTCGGCGTTTCTGCGTAGCTCGCGATAGAGGCGCGCGAGGCGTAGTGCGCGGCAAAGCTTCCTGGATCGACGTAGATGGCTCGACGAAACTCGACCACGGCGGCGTCGTACGGCTTGCTTTCGGCATACAAGATGCAATATCAGCCCGAACGCCGCTCGAAACGATCAGGCTAAAGTACAACGGACAGACGGATTGAGCGTCTCCGATAATGTAGCTCATGCTCGATTTCGCAGGGAAATGGGCGCTGGTCACGGGCGGCACCAGTGGAATCGGCCGGGCCATCGCCCGAGCGTTCTCGCTCGCCGGAGCCAATGTGATGGCCGTCGGCTTGGCTTCGAACGAAAGTTTGCCAGGTCCAGTCCGAACAGAGATTCTCGATGTTACCGATACCGGGGCAGTGAATCGATTGGTCGGCAGCATGGGCGAGCTGGATATCCTCGTGAACGCCGCAGGGATGATTCGACGCGACCAGGAGTTCGAAATAGAGGTCTTCACCCACGTGCTCGATGTCAACCTCATTGGCGCCCTGCGCGTCTGTACGGCAGCACATTCGAAGCTGATGAAATCATCCGGCTGCATAGTGAACATCGCGTCCATGCTCAGCTTTTTCGGTGGAAGCCGGGTTCCCGCGTACAGCGCCAGCAAGGGTGGAATCGTTCAGCTGACGCGCTCGCTTGCAATTGCCTGGGCGGCCGATCACATTCGCGTGAATGCTGTCGCGCCGGGGTGGATCTCTACTCCGCTTACTCAAACTCTTCAGGACGATGCAAAGCGCTCAGAACAGCTGGTCTCCAGGACGCCTATGGGGCGCTGGGGTCACCCGGAGGAAGTCGCCGGACCAGTGTTGTTCTTGGCCTCCGAATTGGCTTCCTTTGTGACCGGAACCGTGCTCACCGTTGATGGCGGTTATTCCGTTTCCTAAGCTTGAATCTCCTAAGCTTGAGTCAGGTTTATGCAGACTACTCACCCTCTCTCGCCCGAGCAGATCGTAACTCGAGCTCTTCCAGAAGACGAACGCGTCTGGGTGCCTCAAGCCCCCGGCGTATGGTTTCGTCCCCTAATGCTGAACACCCTGAACGGGCAATGGTGCAATCTGCTTCGCGTGCGCCGCGCCGGCGTTCTGAGCCGCCATCGTCATCCTGCTCCGGTTCATGGATATGTCATTAAGGGATCGTGGCGGTATCTCGAACACAACTGGATCGCGCACGCCGGCGACTATGTTTTCGAGCCCCCAGGGGAAACCCATACACTTACGGTGGATGCCGACGTGGACGAGATGATCACGTTCTTCAATATCTCCGGATGCATGTATTACGTTGACGAGCAGGGCAAAAACACTGGGTTCGAGGATGTTTTCACCAAGATCGATATGTGTCGGAGCCACTATACAGAGGTCGGCCTTGGGGCGAATTACGTCGACCAATTCGTGAGGTGAGAAGGGGCCGTGGCAATGCCCCAGCCAAACGGGTCTTTGTCATGAATGATCAGGTGCGCTTCGGAGGTGACGAAGGCAGATCCCTTGATACGTGGAAACAGCGCGCGATCCCTGATAGTGATTGATCCCTCAAAGATGCTGCCGAGAATCCCGGCTTGCCGCCAAATTTGGCCTTCGCGAATCTTGTCATCGGTATAGAGGCAGGCCAGTTTGGCACTCGTGCCTGTTCCGCACGGAGACCGGTCGTAACTGCCCCCGGGACACAAAACGAAATTACGGCTATCGGCCTCGAGTTCGCCCGGGTCACTGAAGACCTCAATGTGATCGATTTCTTGACCGTGCGCTCCGGCGATCTTGTCGGCCTTCAGAGCGCGTCGGATACTCCAGGCATATGACGTGAGCCTGTCGAGATTACGCGGGTGAAGCTCGCAAGGGCTATCGCGCGTGAGGAAAAACCAATTTCCACCCCAAGCCACATCCCCTGTCACTGGACCAACACCCTGAACGTCGACGACGACTCCCTTTGCGAGGCGGTAGCTGGCAACGTTCTCGAATGACACTTCACCGGTCTGATGAAGCTCCATACTAACTACACCTACCGGAGTTTCGATAAGGTGGGTGCCGGGAGTGATCCTTCCTAAATGCGCGAGAGTGACGCCAAGCCCGATGGTGCCATGACCGCACATCCCGAGGTACCCGACATTGTTAAAAAAGATAACCCCCGCGGAACAAGAACGATCGACTGGCTCACAGAGCAGCGCGCCAACTATAGCGTCGGACCCACGCGGTTCGTTGACGATAGCCGACCGGAACCGGTCGTGGTGCGACCGAAAGCGTTGCAAGCGTTCCGTGAGCGATGAATTTCCGAGAGGCGGACCGCCAGACACGACCACTCGCGTGGGCTCCCCGCCAGTGTGGGAATCAATTGCGTGTATTCGCGTTACCACTGTCTTCATAATGTCTATCAATCGTGGATTTCTAGAACGCCGAATGCGAACCGCTGATGCATGCTTCCCGCTGTTCTGTTACTGTACATTGATTGTAGATTCTGAATGAAGCGCGCTGGTTTTTGCCTTGGCCATTACGAAAATTAGACCCGAGGAACTCCGCAGTTACCGCTGGTTTGGCGGTGACAAGATTCCAGGCTTCAACCATCGATCGCGCATGAAGCAATTGGGCTATCGGGAGACCGATTTTCTCGGAAAGCCGGTGATCGCCATTGTAAACACATGGAGCGAAATCAACCCGTGCCACTACCATTTGCGGGAGAGGGCGGAGGCTGTGAAGCGCGGCGTGTGGCAGGCCGGCGGGTTTCCCGTCGAGATACCTGCTTTCTCCATTACCGAAACCTACATGAAGCCGAGCCCGATGCTGTACCGCAACCTTCTGGCGATGGAAACGGAAGAGGCTCTTCGCAGTCTGCCGGTAGATGGTGCTGTGTTGATGGGTGGTTGCGATAAGACGACACCAGGATTACTGATGGGCGCCATCAGCGTGAATGTTCCCGCCATTTACCTGCCGGCGGGCCCGATGCTGCGAGGTAATTGGAAGGGACAATCAGTCGGCAGTGGAACTGATGTCCGTAAGTTCTGGGCCGAGCGATGCGCGGGCACGATCAGCGAGGAAGAATGGAACTCCTTAGAAGATGGCATTGCACGCTCGCCGGGCTTTTGCATGACCATGGGGACTGCCTCGACAATGACCGCGCTCAGTGAGGCGTTCGGAATGACGCTCCCAGGCGCCTCATCCATCCCTGCAGCCGATTCCAATCATCCGCGCATGGCTGTCGCATGCGGCAGGCGCATCGTTGAGATGGTCTGGGAGAATTTAAAACCTTCCGACATATTTACGATGGATGCTTTTGAAAATGCGATTGCTGTAGACATGGCGATCGGCGGCTCCACCAACGCGATCATCCATGTGGTCGCTTTGGCTGGACGGTGCGGGGCTAGGCTGGAGCTCTCCAGGTTTGAACAGATCTCGGAGCACGTTCCCGTGCTTGCGAATATTCGCCCTTCGGGCGCCTTTTTGATGGAAGACTTCTACTATGCTGGAGGGCTTCGAGCTTTGATGGCTGAGATGCGCGACCTGCTGCATCTCGACTGCCCCACCGTTAATGGCCGCACTCTCGGAGAAAACATTGCCGAGGCCGGCCCCATCAATTCTGAGGTGATTCGGCCGCGTGGGGACCCACTCGCTCCAACCGGAGGCACGGCCATTCTGTATGGAAGTTTAGCTCCGGATGGTGCGGTGATTAAGACATCCGCTGCAGATCCACGTCTGTTAAGGCACGCAGGCCCTGCTGTCGTGTTCAAGAATTATCAAGATCTCGAAGCACGCATCGACCGCGAGGACCTGGAAGTGACGGGGGATTCGGTCCTGGTATTGCAGAATGCCGGGCCATTGGGCGGTCCGGGAATGCCGGAATGGGGCATGTTGCCGCTTCCCAAGAAGGTGCTTCAGAAAGGCGTGCGCGACATGGTTCGCATTTCTGACGCGCGAATGAGTGGTACAGCTTACGGCACCTGCGTTCTTCATGTCTCGCCCGAAAGCTACATCGGCGGGCCATTGGCATTCGTGCAAGACGGCGATGTTATCTCGCTCGATGCTGATAAGAGGAGATTGGATTTGCTGGTTCCGGAGGCGGAGTTAGCGAACCGTCGCGCTAAATGGATTCAGCCTTCCCCTAAATATGAGCGCGGCTATGGCGCCTTGTATCTGGAGCGAGTCACACAGGCGCACCTGGGTTGCGATTTTGATTTCTTGAACCGCAAGGCTGATCGGTCCGAGCCGGAGATTTATTGATCCGGAATCGTGTCAATCGCAGGCTATCCTCAGTCCATGTCTGTTCGCTTTCTCGTTTTCCTGATCACTGCACTTCCGATCGCTGCCGCTGACGCGCGTCTTGGCATCATTGGGACGGATACGTCTCACGCGACTGCTTTCGCTCGCGTCCTGAACGATCCGACAGCATCCGAGCACGTATCTGGGGCGCGTATCGTCGCAGCCTGGAAAGGCGGAAGCGCCGATATCAAAGAGAGTGTCGGTCGTGTTAATCAGTTCGCGAATGAGCTCAAGGACAAATGGGGCGTGAAGATCGTACCGTCAATTGCAGACCTATGTCCGGCTGTAGACGGATTGCTGCTCGAGAGCGTCGACGGACGAACTCACCTGTCACAATTTCGCGAAGCAAGCCAATGCGGCAAACCAATCTTTATTGATAAGCCGCTGGCGTCCACTCTGGACGACGCCAAAGAAATCGCTCGTATCGCTCACGAGCGAAACATTCCATGGTTTAGCTCTTCCTCTCTGCGCTATAGCTCTATAGCCGATATGCGAACGCCCGATATGATCGGCGCGATTGTTTGGGCACCTAGCCCTTTAGAAGCTCATCATCAACTCGACCTTTCGTGGTACGGGATTCATGGCGTCGAGATGCTTTATACGCTTTTCGGGACCGGCTGCACCGAGGTTTCACGAATATCCGCGCCGGATTCTGACCTGATCACCGGGCGATGGAAAGACGGCCGCCTTGGGACTGTACACTTGCAGCGCCCGTACGGTAAGTATGGGGCAGTGGTTTACCTCAAGGACAAAAACCTGAATGCCCAGCCGGACATAACGTCCAGCTACGTGCCGCTGTTGAAAGAAACAGTCAAGTTCATGGCGACTAAAGCTGCGCCTGTACCGAATGAGGAAACGCTGGAAATGTTCGAATTCATGGACGCGGCGCAGCGCAGCTCGGCAGAGCACGGAGCGTTAGTCAAGCTCCACAATCGATGAGGGAGAACAGATGTGACGAGGACCATTCGCCTCAGCGTAAATCTAATATTCTTTAGTACGTTTTGCCTGCGGGGCGCAGGGAGGGTCGGGCCCGAATCCGTGTGGCGGCCCAGCGCGGCAAAACTTCGAGCGCTGATGCAGAAGTGTGCAAACGCCCAGCCGCCCAACTCGAACGTGTGCTTTCTGACGGAGATGCGCGTTTCAGGAGCATCGCCCGAAGCCGTGAGTTTTTCTCAGCAGCTGAATGAAAACACGAATGGGCTGATCGGCTTTTTGCACGATTTTCGGGAAGCGGGACGGATCGATGTAGGGTACGTCGAATACGTGTTCCGAGCTAACGAGAATCTTGCGTGTTATTTCGTCAACGGCATTCCTTCCCTGATCGATGTGGATGACGCCAAAATCCTGGAAACCAACGGCCTCGAGCGAAATATCCGATACGCAGGTATAAAAGCACGCTATCCGCAAGTCTCGATCTGGCCTGGCGACCGGAGCACCACTATGTATCCGATCGCGAGAGATCTGCCGATGGGCGGCAAACGGTTTATAGTCAGTTACTGGCTGCAGAACGGCTGCCACGCTTGTGAACGGATCGGGTCAGTTCAGTTTGCGTTCGATTTCGACAAGAGCGGCAAGTTTTTGGGTGCGCAACTCCAGTCCGTGCAAGGTGCAACCAGTGCTCACCAGCGGAGATGATATGAGGGGCTTGTAACCTTTGCAGCCGACCTGCACCAAAACTCCGGCACTTGTTCTTTCGGGCGCTTACGCCTGAGGCGGCGCGCCATTTTCTAAGAAATTGCGCAGCCGGTGACTCCGGCTCGGGTGACGCAGCTTGCGAAGCGCTTTCGCCTCGATCTGGCGGATACGCTCCCGCGTAACCGCGAAGTTCTGCCCTACCTCTTCGAGCGTGTGTTCGCTTCCATCCTGCAAACCAAAACGCATTTTCACTATCTTCTCTTCGCGCGGACTCAGAGTCTTGAGCACCTCCGCTGTTTGCTCGCGCAGATTCAGGTTGATCACTGCGTCAGACGGCGAGATCATCCGGCTATCAACGAGGAAGTCGCCGAGGTTCGATTCTTCTTCCTCACCCACAGGCGTTTGCAACGAGATCGGCTCCTGTGCAATGCGTAGTACACGGCGGATCTTGTTGGCTGTGAGTTCCATCCGCTGGGCTAGCTCATCTGTATTCGGTTCCCGGCCCAGCTCCTGCTGCATAATGCGCTGCAGCCTTACTAATTTGTTGATCGTCTCGATCATGTGCACGGGAATGCGAATCGTGCGCGCTTGATCCGCAATCGCGCGCGTAACGGCTTGCCGGACCCACCATGTTGCATAGGTCGAGAATTTGTATCCGCGCTTGTAGTCGAACTTGTCGACCGCTCGCATGAGCCCGATATTACCCTCCTGGATCAAATCCAGGAACTGCATCCCTCGGTTCGTATACCGTTTCGCGACAGAGACGACCAAACGTAAATTAGCTTCAATCAGCCTCTTCTTTGCGGACTCGGTCTCGACCTCACCCCGTTCCACGATTTGCAACGTGCGGCGTAGCTCGGTTGCTGTAGCTCCGGACTCATCCTCAAGTCGTTGAATCTCATTCGAGAGCGCTTTTAACTCTTTGCGAATTGCTGCCGCCCCGCTTGACTCCGCGGTCGACGGCTCTTCTAACTTGCGTTGAAGGCGCGCGATGTGTTGCTCTGCTGGGCGGAGTTGATCGACAAGTTTCCTTAGCCCTCTACTCAAGGAGCGCTGAAAACTCACCGAGAATGGAACAGCGCGAATTTGCCTCGATACGCAAACCATAAACCGCGCATACTCAAATCGGAGCTTGCGATGTTGTTTTGTCTTCAGATTGCGCGATGTGCTGATGAGCTTCTGATGAGTATGCTGTGCTTTTCGGTACAGCTTCTCAATATCCTGCATCGCCTCCAGGAACTGTTCTCTCAGCAGTCTAATCGAATCTTCGTCTTCACGGGATATTTGAGGATCAGGCGCCTGCAATACGTCCAGGATTGAGACGTTACCCCGCTCAACGTTGTGCCGTGTCTCAAATAGGAGGTGCATGACCAGACGAGATCGAGAGAGAGCTTTGCGAACGGCATTTTCGCCACGTTCAATCTGCTTGGCAAGCTCAATCTCGCCCTCCCGCGTGAGTAATGGCACCATGCCCATCTCGCGCAGGTAAACGCGCACTGAATCGTTGCTCTTATCTAGGGAGCCCGTGGACAGGTCGACGTCAGTGAGTTCTTCTGGTTCGTCTTCTTTCTTATCGAATTCTTTTGGTTCGTCCAGCAGCTCGACGGCCGTGCTGTCTATACCAGCAAAAAGATCGTGCAAATCATCGCCGTTACTTAGATCGTCGCGGACGACCTCTGCGACCTCATCGTAAACAGCGAAACCTTTATCGTTAACGTCCTGCATTAACTACTTTTCAACAACCTGTCGTGCCATCGCTTATCGGAACGCAAATCACAACGGCTGAAGCGACGCGCTGGCTTGCCGAGACACCCCCATGAAGCTTCTCGACCTCCTCATAGTACAACACGATTTACACTCCGGAACTTGCGCCTTTTGTCCTGTTCAGCTGGTCTGCCAACCGCAGCGCTTCTGTAAACTCGCCTCGTTCCTCCAGCTCTCGGATTCTCTGCCGAAGCGTATTGCAAACCGCGTTCATTGCCTTTCCTTCGAGCGCCCGTAAACAGTGGACTGCCTGATAGCCCGCGTCTTCTTCCGTTACTCCTAGTTCTGAAAAACTTAGCGATGTCAAAATTCGATGCAAGCGGGGTTCTAATCGGCTCGCCAAGGCCTCTATTGAAAACTGTACGCCTTTCGCATCGAGCTCGAGCACAGCTTCAAAGATACTCCTCAGTTCCAGCAATCCCATAAGCTCCGGGCGACGAAGATGTTTTGTTATCGCCTCGCGCGCATTCGCGCTCAACAGTAAACAACTAAGTAACAGCTTTTCGTTTGGCGGAACGGCAGAAGAAATATCTCTCGGTTTCTGGATTTCTTTGGGCGACTGCATACGCCGAAAGTTTTCGCGGATGACATCGCGATCTACATTCAGAAATTCGGCTACTTCGCTCGCAATCGCGCCTCGCTCAACCGGATCATTCACTTGCTGTATAGCCGGGACCATAAACTTAAACGCGTCTATGCGGGCTTCCGCTGTCCCCATATCGAATCTTTCCTTGGCCCGCGCAGCTAGCCAATGAAAATAGAAATTCGCCCCCTCCATTTGCTTGCGGTAAGCGTCTGCGCCGTTCTTCTGGATGTATTCGTCTGCATCAAGCCCATCGGGTAGCTCCAGCACTCTTACCCGCAGCCCTTCCGCAAGCAACGTCCCAATATACTTTTCAGTAGACTTTGCGCCCGCATTGTCGGCATCGAAGTTTAGAAGAATCTCACCTTTGCTTGCCTGCTGCTGTGAAATCTGGCGCTTGATTGCCCTCACTTGTTCAATCGTGAGGGATGTCCCACAGCTAGCCACCACTTCGTGAACGCCGGCGGCATAAATACCGATTACGTCCATGTAGCCTTCGACCAGGATCATACGATCGTTTTTTCGCGCGTCGATCTTAGCCCGATGCAGGTTGTAGAGGACACTCGATTTTTTGTAAATCCTCGTTTCGGGCGAATTTAGATATTTGGGTTCATCGTTTGACCGGAGCGCCCTCCCGCCGAATGCAATTACCTGTCCTGATTCGCTATGAATCGGGAACATCAGGCGTCCACGAAACCGGTCATAGAAACCGTTGCCCTCCTGACGTTTGAGAACCAATCCTGATTCCTCAAGCAACGCCGGTCCAAACTTGTGCAGTCTCTGAACCAATTGTTGACCCGAGGGATCGGAGAGGCCCAAACGGAACTCATCCATCGCCGAGCGGGCGACACCTCGCGATTCCAGATACCTTCGCGCCTCTGTTCCTGAGGGACTTCGCAGGTTGCTTTGGAACGTGGCAGCGGCGATTTCATGGATTTCGAGCAGGGCAGCTCGCCGCTGTGTATCCGGGTCATCCGACCGTTGCCGCTCTGGCATAGGGATGCCGTAGCGCTCGGCGAGCAGCTTCAAGGTCTCGGGAAACGTAAGGCTTTCGAGTTCCATGACGAACTTGAAAACGTCGCCGCTCGCGTCGCACCCAAAGCACTTGTAGAACTGAAGCGTGCTGTGCACTCCAAACGATGGCGTCTTTTCCGAGTGAAACGGACATAGGCCAACGTAGCGTGGCCCGGCGCCAGAGCGCTTCAGTCGGACATACTGACCAACCACATCAACAATGTTGAGCTGGCTCTTAAGCTGTTCAGCAAAGTTCATCGCGAATTGCGAAAAACGGGGGGTGCTCTCAGGTTAGCAGGATACTCGGCATAACTGAAAGGCTGGGATAATGGCCGGAGCACCAGCCGAGCGCAAAGGCACTAGATGCCGTTGTGTGCCTGAAGAAAATGGGTCTCAAAGAATACGCCCGCAAACGGCACTTCGACAAAACGCCTGAGCCGAAGCCGGAGCTGCCTCCAGCACACAATGCCGGACGCGGTGGATTCTTTTGCGTCCAGCGACACGATGCGACGCGCCTTCACT
The DNA here is from genome assembly GCA_045807905.1 of Bryobacteraceae bacterium. GTDB lineage: Bacteria > Acidobacteriota > Terriglobia > Bryobacterales > Bryobacteraceae > Bog-105. Next base: position 28,873 of record JBJMGM010000037.1, read on the forward strand.
ATGACTTTCGGCTTGAAGTGAATGGAGTGCTTGTAAGTTGGGCCGTTCCAAAAGGCCCGAGTTTAGATCCTGCCCGGAAAGCACTCGCTATGAAGGTTGAAGACCATCCGTTCGACTACGGGACGTTTGAAGGCATCATACCCAAAGGGAATTATGGTGCCGGGAGTGTGATGCTGTGGGATAAAGGCACATACGAGGTCATCGGTGAGCCCGATGCGCAAGGCCAACTCGATCGTGGAGATTTCAAGTTTCGCCTGAACGGCACAAAGGTGAAGGGTGCCTTTGTGATCGTGCACATGAAGCGTGCCGGAAAGGGTAATGAATGGCTGCTGATCAAGAAGCCTGATGAATTTGCGGTTCCCGGATACGATATTGATCAGTTCTCTTGGAGCATCGCCACCAAGCGCACACAACATGAAATTGCCGACAGTCTCGAACCGTTCAAACCTGCGGATCTAAAGGGTGCTCGAAAGGCCGTCATTCCGGCGCACCTCGAGCCAATGCTCGCCACGCTCGCGACTAAGCCGCCGAGCGGCTCGCAATGGTTTTACGAAATAAAGTGGGACGGTATACGCGCGTTATGTCTGATTAAGAACGGCGTTCTCGAGATTCACTCGCGTCGGGGTAACCGATGCGAACGGCAGTATCCGGAGCTGCACAGTTTAGTTGCGCAAGTAAACGCAACGACGGCTTGGCTCGACGGCGAGATCTGCGTGCTCGATGAGCATGGACGCGCGCGCTTTGAGATGATCCAGCCTAGGATTTCCGCGAACCTCAATTATGTCCCGCAGCTTGCGGAAAACACGCCAGTAACTCTCTTCCTGTTTGATGTGCTCTACCTCGATGGATACGACCTGCGGTCGGTGCCGCTCGAAGACCGCAAGCGGCTGTTACAAACCCTCGTAATTCCGAATGAGCACATTAAGGTCTCCGAAGTATTCGAAACCGACGGCGAACATATGTTCGAAGCTGCGCGGCGGATGAATCTGGAAGGAATTCTTGCCAAAGATCGGCGAAGCACATATGAATCGCGTCGTTCTACCTGCTGGTTGAAGTTGAAGGCCCTCAATGAGCAGGAGTGCGTAATCGGCGGCTTTACGAAGGGCGAGCGTGAGTATTTCGGCGCGCTAGTTCTCGGCGTTCATGAGCATGGGAAGCTGCGGCATGTTGGTCAGGTCGGTACTGGCTTCGATCACAAGCTCATGAAGGCCATCTATAAACGTTTGGAGCCTCTCATCACCAAAACTTGCCCGTTCGAGAAGAAGCCGAACATAAAAGATGTTACGTGGGTTTGTCCAGAACTCATTTGCCAGGTCCGCTTTCTCGAATGGACGCAAGACCGTATTCTTCGTGCCCCGGTGTTTGTTGGGTCACGCGAGGATAAGGCGCCCGCCGAAGTAGTCCAGGAAGCCACCGCAGTCACTCGAGAACCGGACAGTGGCGCTCTTGATTTAAGCGGACGTGAGACGACCCTGACGGTCGATGGTCACCGGCTGAAATTTACCAATCTCAACAAGGTCCTGTTTCCGCAGGACGGTTGGAAAAAGCGCGACATCATTCAGTTCTACGATAAAGTCTCACGTTGGCTCTTGCCGCACCTGAAAGACCGTCCGTTGTCGCTTAAACGGTACCCAAACGGCATCCAAGAGGAGTTCTTTTTCCAGAAAAACGCAGCCAATCACTTTCCGGATTGGATGCGCTGCGAACCGATTCGCGAAAGTTCCAAAGTCAATCACTACGTAGTGGCTGAGAACCGTGCAACTCTTCTATATTTGGCCAATCTAGGCTGCATCGATCAGAATCCTTGGATGAGCCGTATCGGAAGCCTGGATCGTCCTGATTGGATGCTTCTTGATCTCGATCCCGTCGACGCGTCCTTTGATCAGATCATCGAAGCGACGCTGCTGGTTCGTGAAATCTTAGCTGGTCTCGGCTTAAACGGCTATCCGAAAACTACCGGTGGTGATGGCATGCACGTCTACGTACCGCTCGATCCTGTATACACCTATGAACAAGTCCGCAGCTTCGCCGAACTCCTTTCGCATCTTGCGTTGGAGCGGGAATCGAATCTGTTTACGACACCAAGAAGTGTGGAGAAACGAAAAAAGGGCCGCGTGTATTTCGATTACCTTCAGATCAGCATGGGTAAAACCATCGCCGCCCCTTACGTCATCCGCGCATACGATGGAGCCCCAGTGGCCACGCCGCTCGATTGGAAAGAGGTGAAGCCGGGTCTTAAGCCTACTGACTTCCGCATTGACAATACGATTCAGAGATTCGAGCGTGTAGGAGATTTGTTTGCTCCTGTACTCGGAGGCGGGCAAAAACTTGAGGACGCACTCGAGCGTGTTCGCGGAACGGATCACGACAAAGTTCCTGTCAAGCGCGTCAGGAAACGGTAGCAACAATACAGCGCCACTCGCTGATTGCCGATACTATGGCGCCTGGAAGATAAGCTCGGAGTACCGGAAGCTCTTCTTCAGCAAATCCGGTTAAGATCAAGCAGCCATTGGCCCGGGTAATGCGAAGAAGCTCGGCCAGAATTGACAGCAGCACGGTTCCGCTAATATTTGCGACCGTGATATCGACGCACGCGTCTCCGCCAGCTTCCGCAGAGCCTACGACAAGTTGCGGAGTCAGATCATTCAAGAGAAAGTTCTCGCGTGCGGCCTGCAACGAAGCTTCGTCAATATCCATCCCAATGGCCAAACCCGCCCCTAGGCGTTTGGCGGCTATTGCAACAATGCCAGAGCCCGTACCAACGTCAATGACTCGCGAACCAATGGTCACGCACTCCTCTAACGCTCTCAGTGCGAGCTCCGTGCACGGATGTTCTCCAGTTCCGCACGCCTGACCAGGATTGTGAATGATGCGATCTCGTCCTTCTGGAGTGGGATCGCTGCACCAATGCGGTGCTAAGAACAGCTTTGCTCCTACCGTTCGCGCCGGCCAAGCATCGCGCGTGTATTGAACCCAATCGGCACCATTTTCGTGCTCCCACTCGGGCGCGTACCGAGCGAAGCGCCGCAGTAAATCGCCTCGATGCTCATTGGTCTCGAACGCCGCGATGAGCACCACGCTGTCACCGCTGCTCAGTTCGTGAATCCCGGAAGTCCCCGTTTCCCATAGCTCTCCCGAAAGGTAGTCCACCTGCCCTGAACAGCAAGTGATGCGAAGCGAATACATGTTTCGGTGCTACTGGCTGGCGTGCGCAAACCGTCGGAAAAAACTGTTTGGCTTCCATGCCGGAGCTCGCGTACTATTCGCGACGCGTACAGCCAGTTGCTTCAAAATAGCGTTGAACTGAGCAGCTGCCGCTGAATCAACCGGCTGTGTCGCGTCGTCAGTTACGCCGTGATACCGATTCGTGTACCAACTTTTGAAAATCTGTTCCTCATGTCCGCCCGGAATGTAGCCGAATTTGAACGCCAGTGCCGGAACGCCCTTCTTGATGAAACTGTATTGATCGCTGCGAATAAAGCGGTTCCGGTTGGGCTCCTTGTCGGCCTGTACCTTGACTCCCGCTCGCGCGGCAACGGTCCGTATGTCGTCACTCAGAGTCGATTCGTTAAGTCCCTGCACTTCTAAGTACTTGAGGGGGAAGAGTGGAAGAAACATATCCATGTTCAAGTCCGCCACAATGCGCCCCGTAATCGGGGGATAAGCCGCGAAGAGAATCGAGCCGAGTTCGCCCTTCTCTTCACCCGTAACCGCCAGAAACAGGATTGAGCGATGAGTTGCGGCCTTCTCGGCCTGCAAAGCTTTCGCGATCTCGATCAGCGACGCGATACCCGAAGCATCATCCATCCCGCCGTTATAAATCGCGTCGCCATTGACTGGCTTTCCGACCCCGAGGTGATCCAGGTGAGCGGAGATGACGACATACTCATCCTTCAACTTCGGGTCATCTCCAGGACGCACGCCGACCACGTTGTTCGAAGCGATTTTTTTGGCTGAAAGCGACAGGTGGACCTTGATCGACGACGCCAATTGGAAATGCGGCAGCTGCATTTGGCGGTGAGCCGCATCCACAATGTCGCCAAACTTGTGCTGCGAATCTCTCAGTAAATCGTCCGCTTTGGCCGGGTTCCAGTACGCGCTGAACTTCAGGCCGCGAGTTTCAACCAGCGCGGAATCGGCCAAACTCATGTGCGGTTTTCCCCATGCGGCCGCGGTCCGCGACCACGGAATCTCCATTGTCCTGGGATCCGGAATTGCGATCATGCCCAGGGCGCCGGCCGCGCGAAATGCTTTCCACCGCTGTTCGCTCGATGAATGGTGCGAACGGAGATTACCGTCGATCTTATCTGGTCCGCCGGTTAGGAATGCAATCACCGCTCCTTTGACATGCAGTTCCTTAAGGTCATCCCAGTGAGCTTCTGGAATGCTCAGGCCGTAGCCGGCAAATACGACAGGCGCTTCTATTGACGCTGCGGAATCTGCCGAATATCCCAGAGCCGCTTCCGCTGGAACCGACACCTTGAACGTTTGGCCCTTCCGAACGAGTGAAAGGCTCGACTTCGCCGCATCCAGCGATGTTTGCGTAAACTCAACAGGCTGGAAGTAATTTTCATTCCCAGCCGGCTTCAGCCCGGCCCGTTCGAATTGAGCGGCCACATAATCGGCCGCCTTGTCGTATCCGGCCGAACCTGGTTCCCGCCCTTCGAGTTGATCGCTGGCAAGATATTCGACGTGCTTCCACCATTGCCTACCCGCCGCTTCCCATTTGGTTGCGGCCGCCGACCCGATCCCAAGGAATAGAAGCGCGGCTACGCTGCGGCCGTACATATCCTCATACTGCCGGCTTGGCACGCCAGGCTTTGTAACTGGCCCGAACAGCGCGAATCTGCGTTGCATGATTCTCCGCATGCTCCGCAAATAAGCGCAGCATATCCAAGAGGCTCATTGTTCCGCGCTTCAAATGGTGCCCCGTTCGAGAATACGTCTCCGGTGGAAGATCCTTTAGCAGCTGGTAGTTGTCTCCCCGAAGCTGGCGCATTGTTTCGAGGGCTTGAGACGGCTTTCTTTTGTCATAGTCGGTTCGCTCAGCCCAAGCGTTCTGGTCCCATGGAACCAGAGTCGGATTGTCTTCTGCGATTACCTGCCGCAGTCGCACTACGTTGGCCGCTTCGGAGTCGGCAAGATGCGCAACAATCTGGCGTACGCTCCATCGGTCCGGCGCCGGTCGATACTCGAGTTCCGGGCCCGCGGCGCCTGTGATCGCGACCGCTACAAGCTCCGCGCCTCGTCGGAAGCGTTCCAACAACTCAGGTATTTCATTCATAAAAACTCGTAATTTATTATGACGCCGAGCGCTCAAGTATGGTCTTCAAGATTTCAGGTATTTCGAAGACGGCGCGATTCTCTAGCCGCGCAATTTTTCTCTTGATGGCTTCGAGCCGCCCACTCTGAAGCAGATCTTTCACTGCCCCCTCAATTTGTCCGAAATTGTTCAGAACAATACCCACGCCATGTTCGCGTATCCACTCCGCGTTGTACCGTTCCTGAGGAAGTGTCCGGGCATTGCACTCTACAATCACCGGAAGATTCATCTTCAGCGATTCTGAAATACTTCCCGGGCCAGGCTTGCCAATGAAGAAATCGGAGAGGTGCATGTAGTACGGAATTTCTTTTGTGAAGCCTTCGGTGAGAATCTTGTTGCGGGTTTTCAAAGCACCTAGGCGCTCTCTCAGCCTCGTATTGCGTCCGCAGATCATGACCAACTGCAGATTGTCGGAAGAATTGCCAAGCCGTTCCGCAATTGCAAACATCACGTTCGATCCCTCGCCTCCGAAGAGCACGACGCCTGTCGGCAAGTATGGATCGAGTCCCAGCCGTTCGCGTTCTTCTCTGCGGTCAAACGAGTGAGCCTCATAGAAATGCGGCCGTAAGATCATTCCACTCACTTCGAACACTCGGCTACTCGGATGCCCCATAGCCAGCGCCTGTTGTTTTGCCCGCTGTGTGCCGCAGATGAAATACTGCGGCTGCTTCTCCATCCAAAAGCGCGGGGGATAATCAGCCAAATCGGTGAGTATCGTAACCAGCGGAACACTTGGAAGAGCTCGGCGTAAACTCTCGAACAACGCTCGGTTGAAATTTGGCACAAACGACACGACCATGTCGGGACGTTGCCGCTCCCAATGCTTGGCGAGCAGTTTCACTTGCGCTGGATGGTAGATCCGGATCACGCCGTGCATTAAGGGCAGCAGTTGTGGCGATCCCAGAGTCCATCCTCTAGCGAGCAGCAAATTATAGATATCTTGCAGCCGGATACGCGTGATCTTCCGAAAAATGTCCAGGCTGTCCAGCACCTCCTGCAGGTTGAGTAGCCGTACATTCCAGCCGTAATTGCCTGATACGACGAGGCTCTGAAGCGCTGTTGCCGCATTCCGGTGCCCACCTCCCGCATCAAAGTACACAAAATCCAGCGTTGGTGTATTCGTCACGAAGGTTTTGTAAAACTGTCACCTCACTGTAACCGCTGTCCAATTACAAGGGAGATATGAGACCCACAGAGGCTCACAATCCCGTAGACTGGATTGAAGGAGTGAGCCCAGTGACCATCCTGTATGAGTGCATAGGGCGTGCGACGCTCCTTGTGCACGTCTGAACCAACCATGCTTCAGTTTATTGCCACCGGCGACCACAAGCTGATGCACAAAGTGAACCAATGGCCTGCGCCGAAATGGGTCCGTTTATCGGCAATCATGGCCACACGTGCCGGCGATGGCTGGTTGTGGGGTGTGGTTGGGCTGCTCATCCTGCTTTTCGGTCAAGTGAATCGTATTCGCGCGCTTACTTCGGCCGGTTCTGCGGCGCTCGCAGGAGTCGGAGTTTTTATCTTGCTGAAGAAATTTTCAGACCGCAAGCGCCCGTGTGAAATCGAGCCACACTGTTGGGCCAAACTCCTGCCTCCCGATCGATTCTCATTCCCGTCGGGCCACACTATCACAGCTTTCGCCGTTACCATTGCGCTCAGCGAGTTCTATCCTGCTGTCTTTTTGGTTCTGCTGTTCTGCGCGCTCGGTGTAGCTGCTTCGCGGATTCTCCTGGGCATGCATTTCCTCAGCGACGTTCTCGCGGGAGCCGCGCTGGGCACCGCGCTGGCCCTATCTAGCCACGCCATTTTCGCGTAATCAGCTCCCCGACACTTAATCCATCGCCTTGGCCGCCATGGCCTCATCCAGCGTGATCCGGCGTTTTTCGCGATACGCCATGTTCGCCATATGCACAGCAATCGCCGACTTGTATCCGATCTCGACGGGTGCATTGGGCTGCTTCCGCGAGCGAACGCAGTCGAAGAAATTCGCCATGTGATTCTGATCGGCACGTCGCCCTTGGGCCGGAACACCGGTCGGCTGATTTACCTTTTCGGGATAGTAACGGAGTTCCTCGTCGTGCGGGCGTCCCGTTACCATGTCCGTTGCACCCATTAAATGTTCAACTGAGCCGTCGCTCCCGAGCAGCCTTTCGCCCATCCCAAAATGCTTGTTGTTGAACGTTGACTGCCAGACCACCACCAACTCCGGATATTCAAGGGTTACCGCGATAACGTCCGGTACTTCTCGCCCGTCTTTCTCTGAAAAGACTCCGCCTGACATACAAGCACTGGATGGCAACTGTAAATCTAACGCCGTGATGATCCACGCAATTTGGTGGACCATGTTTTCTGTTAGATTTCCGCCGGAAAACTCCCAAAATAAACGCCAATTGATGAACTTGTTTGCATCAAACGCGGCCTTCGATCGATTCGCCAGAAACAAATCCCAATTCACATGCTTAGGATTGCAATCCTCCGGTACAGGCCGCACCCACTGTCCTTTACCATGTGCGCTATTGCGGCTCATCCAGGATTCCACCTGCGTTATCTTGCCGAGTTTCCCGCCCTTGATCCATTCCCGCGTGTCGGCGAGTGAACCTGAGCTCTCATACTGCAACCCGATCTGTACGACACGATCCGAGCTCTGTGCGGCCTTGCGGCATTCAATCGCCTCCGGAATCGACCACGTCATCGTCTTCTCGCTGTATAAATCCTTTCCGGCCGCGATCGTATCCAGAAAATGCGGCGCATGCAGATGCAGGGGAGTTGCGATCAGCACGGCGTCGATGTCTTTGCGCTCAAGCAATGGCCGGTAATCAACATACGTTTCGATATGCGGGACGAACCTGCGCACCTCATCATGCCTTCGTGTGTACACGTCGGCCATTGCGACGCACTCGATATTCGGAAGAGCAATTGCTGCTTTCAGATCTTCCTGCCCACGCGCGCCTGCCCCGACGATCGCGATTCGAATCCGGTCATTGGCGCCCAGGACTCGCGCCGGTGCGAAGGCATGCGTCGCCGTCGCACCAGCGGCTATGCTTACCGGTAGTTGCCCGACAAAACGCCGCCGGCTGATTTCATTCTGCATAACAACTCCTTCCGGCTCTATGTCAGCGCGCCGGCTTTTCGCAGGGAATCCTTCATGCCCGCCATGCTGATGCGCGAAGACGCTTGTGGTGTACCCGCACCACGCCAGTGTGTCTCTAAACTTACTGCTTCGTGATAACCATCGTTCTTGAGTGCCTCAAACTGCCCCACCCAGTCGATCATTCCTTTGCCCACGGGAGCCCACGCATAAGTGCCATCTGCTTTACGAATGGTGTCCTTGCAGTGGCAATGACCGATACGGTGCTTCGGCAGCAGGGCATACCCGTTCGGATACGGTATTTCTCCCGATGCCGCTGCATTGCCCGGATCCCAGTTCAGCATGAAATGCGGAGACGGAACCGCAGCCAATACCTTGGCCGATTCCGCCCCAGTTGCCGTGTTACAACTCGGCTCATTTTCCAAAACAAGCAGCAGTCCTTGTTTACCCACCGTCTCAGCTGCATCTCGCAGCTTCGCGTTCATAGCGTGCCGATAGGGCGCCTGATCATCCAGCCGCCAGTAGTCGAAACAGCGAATACGCTCCGTCCCCCACGCCTTGGCGATTGCCATTGAACGTTCCAATACTTCTCGCTGCTGCTCGAATGTGTAGCTAGCGTTGAATTGGTCCCCTGTGGGGCTGAACTTTGAACGGGGCGCTCCTTTCCAATCCACTTTGAAAAGAGGACTGGCGATATCCGTGATGCGCAACCCATAACGATCGAGGATACGGCGCGCTTCTGCGATCTCGTTTCTATCGAGCGCCATCGAATTCTTCTTCCAGAGCTCACGCACCTCAATCCACTTCAAGCCGAAGTCTTTGGACGCGATGCTGCATGCGCGATCGAAATCTTGCGTGAGTTCGTCAGTAATTACAGACAACCGAAACGGTGAGTTCATCCCGGTTGTACGCGTTTCGGCGTCGCTGCTCGATGAACTAAGGGCCGAAGCCATAACAACACCGCTCGTTTGCATCAAAAATTCACGTCGCCTCATTCGTATCGTTCTCCTCCTCATAATCAGACTGCTCCGGACGAGAGTGGTTTACATTTTAGGACAATGGCTGAACCAAATGAACTTCTCCTCGCGTCGCAAGCTACTTGACAATATGGTCCGCGGAGCTGCTACGCTCGCCGCCACATCCGGTTATGGCGCTGAGCCGTCGGACGCGCTCATTCCCCATCAGCAACCCCAACCCCGTAAGCTTAAAGTGATTGCCGCCGGCGGACACCCGGGCGATCCGGAATATGGTTGTGGAGGCACCATCGCTCGATACACAGACCTGGGTCACGAGGTCGTCCTCCTATATCTCAATCGGGGCGGGGCAGGTTCTCCTAAGCTGCCGGCCGGCGAACTCGCCGCACTCCGTACAGGAGAGGCCACCAAAGCTTGCCAGATCCTCAAAGCACGGTCAGCGTATGCAGGCCAACTCGACGGTAAGTCCATAGTCGACACCGCCCATTATGAAGAATTCGAAAAGATCATTGAGGCCGAGCGACCCGACGTGTTATTCACTCAATGGCCGATCGACAACCATCCCGATCACCGTGCCACCTCAATGCTTGCTTACAACGCCTGGCTGCACATGGGCAAGAGTTTCGCGTTTTATTACTACGAGGTGTCGGACGGAGAAGACACGCAAATGTTTTCACCGACGCAGTACGTCGACATCACGGCTGTCGAACCACGCAAGCGCGCCGCATGTTACGCGCACGCATCGCAGACACCTGACAGATTCTACGCGCTCGAAACGGAAATAGCTCGTTTCCGCGGCATACAAAGCGGTTATTCGCAAGCAGAAGCGTTCATCCGGCACGTGCAAAATCCGTTCGATCTGCTCCCCGCCAAACGGCCGCTAATAGTACCCTAAAGCGGCTCAATCCGGGGCAGCAGCAGTTGAATGAGCAACAGCGTAAACAGATACATTGACCCGGCAATGAGAAATAACACGCCGTACGACTGCTTCGAAAAATCGAGCCACCAGCCGATCGCGGGCTGACTCAGCATTCCACCAACCGCACCCGCCATCCCGGCCAAACCGATAACAGAAGCCACGGCCGATTTCGGAAAAAAGTCGGACGCCAGAGTGTACATATTGGCCGACCACCCTTGATGCGATGCGGCCGCGATGCTGACAAGCGCAACCGTCAGCGATAGATTACCTGCCGCTTGAGGTACGAATGCGACCGAGAGTACACACACAGCACAAACCAGCATCGCGCTCTTTCGCGCCGTACCCACACTCCAACCGCGCCGAATCCAAAAGGACGATAGCCAGCCACCCCCAACGGACCCGATATCGGCGGCTAGATAGACCGCAACCAGAGGCGGTCCCATGCTGACAAGATTGACGTGATACTTGCTATGCAAAAACCCGGGCAGCCAAAACAGATAGAACCACCAAACGGGATCCGTGAAGCCTTTTCCAAGGACTACCGCCCAAGTCGCTCGCCTGCTCAGCATTGTCCGGTAGGAAATTTTGGTTCCAGATTCTGGCTCTTGATCGCCGCGGATAATAGCGAGCTCCTGTTTTGAAAGGCGGGCCTGCTGCTCCGGCTGGCGGTAAAACAGAAACCATACAACCGCCCAGCACATGCTAAGCGAGCCCGTAAATAAGAACGCAGAATGCCAGCCGAAATGACTGCTCAACAACGGTACGACAAGCGGCGCGATGATTGCGCCTGTATTCGATCCCCCGTTTAATATCCCCGTTGCCAGTGCGCGTTCCCGCCGCGGAAACCAGTCCGCAACCGTCTTGATCGCGGCCGGGAAATTCGCAGCTTCACCGAGACCCAGTGCCAGACGTGCCGCGCCAAACTGCAAAGCCGATCCCGCGAAAGCATGGCTGATCGAGGCAAGACTCCAAAAGAGTACCGCCGCACTGTAGCCCACGCGTATTCCGATCGTGTCGATGAGCCGCCCCGCCAACGGCATCATCACTGCGTAACCCAGTTGGAACGCAGAATTAATCAGCCCGTATTCCGTATCCGTCCAATGCAACTCACCGGCAATAGTGGGCTTCAGTATGCCCAGCACCGTCCGGTCCATGTAGTTCACCGTGGTCGCATAAAACAGAAGACCGCAGATATACCACCGGAAGTATGGAACGCGAGTCACGTTTACCTTACAAAGTAACGCGGCAATGGGTTCGCTTTTTCAGCCTCGCTCGTCAACGAATTTTCGGGACGCTATGGAAGGACACGTAGGGAGACTTTGCGCTCATGTTCTCTCGACGCTGCGCGTGCCGTAACCGGAGCTACCGCTTTGTTTCTTGCGGGAACCTGCAGATTCGGTAGCGGTTTAGCCTGAAACAGCCGTTGGCAAGGTTTCGCAAGCAAGCGCGCCCAGAAACGCGCGCGATTCTGTCGTGCGCTGTCGGTCGCGATTCCAGTTCCGGCATACATCTGGCGGTACAGCTTTGAAATGAACAAGAACGCCAGGCGTCCCCGAATGGATGATACGCAGCGAGATCGTTTCCAGATGGAAGAGATGCTATAAAACCTGTCCCAGACATGCTGCGTGCGCTCACGAATCTCGTCGGAGGTCATGGACGGATGCGGTGTGAACATCTTCGGTCTCAGCGCAGCAGGAATGAGCCAAAAGCGTGTAAGAGGGATCCCGTTGACATTCGCTCTGTCGTGTTCCTGGGACTTCTCCCAACGCTCAAAATCCACGGTTCCGGGGAAAGGTGTCAACATGACGAACTGCGCGAACGCGATGCCGGCCCGTTGGGCGAGCTCCGCAGTCGCATCAAACGTCTCCGGTCGATCCGTAGGCAAGCCGAAAATAAACGAACCGAGAACATGCACGCCGTGTTTCCGGAATGTTTGAAGTCTCTGGACCAGACTCTCGCCCGAGCAATTGAAGTCCTTGAACACAGCTTTAAGCCCCTCGGGAGTAACAGCTTCCACGCCCACCAATGCACCTTTGATTCGGGCCTTCCGCATCGCATCCAGAAACTCCGGATCCTCCGCTGCTTCCATCGTGATCTGGGTATAGAACACCATGTCGGAGGGGAGTTCAGCCAAGCGCGCCATGAGAGCGAATCGTTCCTCACGAATTGAACGGAGTTCGTTCAGTTTTTGCTGGTTGTTCTGCCGTTCGGCCAGTCGCAGGTCAGTTAATGTAACGGGATAGAAATTGTCGTCGGCTAAGGCGATGAAGCGGTAGCCCTTGCGTCGCAGCTCTACGATTTCCCCGACGACCCCGTCGGACCCGCGTTGCCTCGGGCGCTGACCATCCGTACGCCAGACAGAGCAGAACGAGCAGTGCTTGGGGCATCCACGCAGGGTCTGAACGGAAGCCCACATATAACTGTTCTCCGGAAGCAGATCCCAACGGGCAGGCAAAAACTGATCGGGTCCAATCCTCCCGCCCTCATAGATCGAAGCTGGTCCCCCGTTCTTGCAGGCGACCAACGCTTCCCCCCAAACGACGTCGCCATCACCTTTGATTACCGAATGAGCATTTCCTAACTTGAGAGCTTCCTCCGGATAGAGAGTGGCGTGTATTCCGCCGAAAACCACCCAGGCGCCGCGCTCCCGAGCCATTTTGCCGATCTCGTATCCGCGAAGAGCATTTCCCGTGTGGATACCGATTCCGACCACATCCCCAGGTTCAACGCGTAACGGATCGAGCTGTTCCAGACTCTCATCGCAGATCTGGGCATCACCGAAAGAGTCCGGGGTAGCGGCTGCCAGAACATACAGCCAGCGAGGAGTAATTACTGCTGTCCCGAAGGATTTGTCACTCGGGTTAATAAGATGAACGTTCAATATTTCTTAGCCTTTCTGTGCTTGGGCATGTCTGTATTCCCAGGGCCTTTCCGTTTGGAGAAACCAGGTACGGCTTATTTCGGTGACTTCAGCGTTGAGAATCAGTCGTCGTGACTCTCGCATCGAGAACGCTGGGCCGAATCCATGCGGGCTGAATGTTACGTTCGGACGAGCCTGCCTTCCCCTCCTTGGAGCTGAAGGCAGACATGGACCCGTTTACGGTTGAGCGTTGACGGTGCTCGAGCGCTCTCACGGTGCTGCAAGCCAGAGAGAGCGGATTAATCCGGATTAAATCGTTCCGTAGGGCCATTAGCACTTGAACGCATCGCCGTCGACTCTGAACGCCATTCTTCGAGGGCTCGATTGCGGTTGTTCGTGGGTTTAGGCAATCATTCATTCGAAGGACGGCGACCTTTCTATCAGTCTTAATAGCAAACTCCTCCTGATCGCTCCTCGGGTCGAAGGAGTCGCGCGTCATAAGCGTGCCCGCATCCAGGCAGCCCGTGAACGCCAGATCATTCAAGACCTTCGCCCGTTCGTTGTCGATCAGCGGATCTGTGGCGTGCGTCAGGTGCATTCTCCTGAGCTTGTAGCCCACATCCTCGGTTGCTGCGCCCAACCAGGCGTCTTCCTGGCCTTGCTTCCACAACCGAACGTGATGCCGCTTCGAAAAGGTGTTTAGGCCTTTCTGATACTCAAAATCCGCGGTGACACCGTTCAGCGTCAACTTTCCCATTGGCGCCATGCTGTAGCCCATCCGTTGCACCATGCAATGATACATGCGGTAGATGGATCTGAGCGAGCTCCGTTGTGCGCCGGACCACCCTGCTGCTTGGAACGCCCGATTTAGCGAGTCGCGGGTTCCAAGAAAGAGAATGTTGATGAGGTCGGATGGGTGATTGCGTCCCCTGTCGGTTCGCTGCTGGGGAAATTTCGCAAGCACTTCGTTGCTGCCGGCCATTTCCGCTGCCGAAAGCGGCGCAATATCGTTATGCAGAGCGCCTGGACTGTTAACGTGGGCTGCGGCAGTGAGTTGCAGAATCATCTCGGTGCCTGGCGGGAAGTAGATCTCAGGATCTGGAGATCGCGCAATGAGAGATTTGATTCCCAACAAAGGGACGCCAAACTCCGGATCGAGATACAACAACGGGAGCACGTAAAATGCCGCAGTGGAAGAAAGATTCGCTGTGGGATAGATGCCGCCTACAACTCCCTGGTCGTTTACCCGCTCTTTAGCTGTTTCTACCTGGACGACGTGGGCCTGAACTGCGATCCGTGTGCCATCGGGCAAGTGCACTGTGTCAAAACGATACTCAATACCTGACGTGAGGTGCTTCACTCCTAATCCCAAACGTTCGACCTGCTGAACCAGACCCGAGACGATTGCCCCTTGCGGAATTGCCAAGCGGCCGCCCGCCAATACTGGCGCGATGATCGTGGCTTCAATAGGGTCGCCCGGATGTGAAATGCGCGACCCGGTCGGGGTGGATAGCCGCGCCTCAAAACGCGTTCCCGCTGCCAATACCTCTCCTCGCATGCAGGAAGGAACTAGGATCAATGTCCCGACGGAAACCAGCAGAGCGGCAAAATCTCTCAACATGAACCGTGAACGTTTAGTAGCGATGCGTGACCACTTCTCTACACGGTCATTAGACGAGCTATAGGACTTTGCGCTACCCGAAAACAACCGCGATAATGTTTTTTAACAATCAGGGTCCGTCGCTAGAGCATATCAACGTTCAATTCAGCGGATGGCCTCCGCACTCGAGTGGGACGTCCGAGCTTTGGTGGGCCTATTCCCCGGAGCTCGCTCCGCAGCTTTCGGTGGGGAGAACTGGCGGTCTCGGGCGGAGGGCGGTCCACTCCCGCCGCCACAGTTACTCTCGTTGATCTCGACGTCTTCAGACGCGGACGGTCGCAAGTCTAATTTTCCGCTCGCCTTGACGTTCCAACGAAAATTCGATACTCCAGGGGATCATCGTTCTTCAGCGTGAAAAGGAGCGGTCAGCCGCAACAGTCACTTGCACGGGCGCTAAGTACATCGCTCAGTGGATTTGTTGCGGCTGGCCGCGCTCCCTCTGGAGCTCCTGCACGGGTGAACAGAACCTTTGCCCGTGCACGTCCTTCTACAATCGAGTGGAGATTATCTTATCAGCACAACCCATGGCTCGCAATGCGTTGTTTCGCGCTTCTTACAGGTATTGAATCAACGCGTCCAGAACTGCTTGTACTGCGTGATACGGATCAGCGTTGTTGGACTCAGTCTCTATCGAATACAAGCCCTTGAATCCTGCTTCTCGGGAGATCTGCATGCACGTGCCTAGATCGAACTTCCCTGGGTTTAGCCTGACGTGGCATAGACCGTCCGCTAGCGGAAACAAAATGTGCAATCCGCGGTTGCGTGTTTGGTTATCGGAAAAGTTGCCGAAGTCCGGATTTGCGTAGATCCCCGAGGCCTTGATGATCCGCGCAAGTACCTCCGGCGTTCCCGCCGAAGTTCCGCGGTTTTCCAAGATTATGGAAACGTTCCGCGAATCCGCATGCGGTTTCAGCTTCTTCAAACCATCAATCACGACTCGAACGTTAGAGCCGTTGATGTCGCCCTGATTTGGCATGACACTGCGCGAGCCAAGCTCGGCAGCTCTATCAATCCACTGCATTGACAGCTCAAGCGCACGCTGCCGCAGCTTTGGGTCCGGCGATGAAATGGTCGGAGTAGCGCCCGGCTCGTCATCGAATTCCAGCGCTATGTCAATTAGCCGTGACTTCGCACGTTTCAGCCGATTTTCAAACTCGAGAAGATACGATCGCTCGGTTGAAGCGAAATACATTGACTGCACTTCTACGTTATGGATGTGATAGCGATCCGCGATCATCTCGGGAAAATCGAGGATGTCGAAGTCTTTTGCCGGTGCCGGTACCCCTCTCTCGCGAGTTCGCGCAAAGAGGTTGCGAAAGCTCCAAGACAAAACGCACACCCGATCCAGCTTGCCGGCAGTTTGTGCCCGCATTTTCCCGCCCGGATGCGCCGCGACGCCGCAAGCAATGAAAAAATCACGGCGCCTCATACTTATCCAGCGGCCTTCTCTCCCTTGGTTTCGCCACTGTCGCCGTTACCGGACCAGGTGCCGACGAGTTTGCCATCCACGAGTTGCAGGTCGATGTCGTAATCTTCGCCTTGGTATGGCGCGCGCAAATGAATTTTCGAATCGTCAACTTTGAAATCTCGGGCGGCAGTCTTACCTTGATCGATACCCAGCATTGCGCTATAGCTTCCATCTTTGTAAGTGATCGCTAAAGTCCAATACACGTGGTCGCCATCCGGCGCGGTGGAATCCATTTTCCATGTTCCAGTCAGCTGCTCCTTCTGCTGCGCATCAGCAATCGTTGTGCAAAGCGCGGCTGCTAGAAGGAACGCAAAGGCCATCGCAGTGACGAAGCGTAAACCAGCGGAGAATCGCATATGGTTCCCCACTCTAACAAAGGGCAGGTGGGTCTATGCTCTTCCTGATCGCTGGCGAGGTGCATGACAGTGTCCAGCGCTTATCCTTTAAGTACATGTCGCACGCAACTGCCGATCTCGGAACACGAGCTAAGAACGAAAGCTCAATAGGCATCCTGCTGATCGGGGTGTTTAAGTTCATCAAGGGCCTACTCTTGATATCGGTAGGAATAGGCGCCCTCAAGCTTCTTCACAAGAACGTGGCCGAAATTGTTCTCCACTGGATCGAGGTTCTTCGTGTCGATCCCGATAGCCGCTTTTTTCACGGGACGATCAGTAAGCTCTTATCAGTAACGCCAAAGCAACTGGAAGCCGTCAGCGCAGGAACATTCTTCTACGCTGCGCTGCTTCTGACTGAAGGCACAGGGTTGCTAATGCGAAGGCATTGGGCTGAATACTTCACAGTGATAACAACAGCCGCGCTGATCCCGCTTGAGATATATGAAATCGTCAGACGTTTGTCGTTTCCGAAAATCACGGTGCTCGTCATCAACATCGGGATCGTCGTCTACCTTATAGCCAGATTGCGCCGCCGTCGGGCCGCTCCAGAACGAAGCCAGGTTCCGGCTCAACCTAGTTTTCAATAGCGGTCCTATTCCTGCCGCAGCGCCATGACGGGGTCTACTCGCGTCACCCTCAGCGCGGGAATGAGATTCGCTACAATACACACGGTCATGAGTAGGGTCACGATGCCTCCAAACGTAAGCGGGTCCGCCGCCGTCACCCCGTATAACAGGGTCTGCATAAATCGGGTGAGCGAGAGCGCGAAGATCAACCCTGCCACCGCACCAAGCAGCACTGGCTTCATCCCTTCCCGCAGGGCCAAGCCAATTAGATTACTTGACTCGGCCCCGAGCGCCATGCGAATGCCAATCTCTTGTGTTCTGTGCCGCATTGAATGCGAGATCACGCCGTAAATTCCCACCGCCGCCAACAGAACGGCAACTCCGGCGAACGTGCCCATTAGAATTGCCGCCAGACGCTGGCGCCAGAGTTCGTCCGAAATCACTCGGTCCATGCTGGCTACCTCAGAAACCGGCAGATTTCTGTTGAATATGCTTATAGCCTGAAGAATGGATGGGGCCATACGATTCGGCTCATTGCGACTTCGCATCACGAAGGTCAAGTAGGAAAGGCCCATCGAATCGGGCCGCTGATCGTACGGCAGATAAATCTCGTCGTTGGGGGGACTTGTCCAGTCGTTTTGCCGGGCATTCCGGACGACTCCGATGATCGTTCTAGCGTGTTTCTTCTCATCTTCGGTAATGCCGTAACGGATGGCCTTACCCAGTGCGCTTTCGCCCGGCCAGCGGCGTTTTGCCATTGCCTCATTGATGATCGCCACCGCCGCAGCGTGTTCACTATCGTGTCCATTGAAGTCACGGCCCTGAACCAAGCCGATCTGCATCGTATGGAAGTACGCCGGCATAACCACCCGGTACACGGCAGCCATCTCATCTCCCGGCCCAGGTTCTGGGCGGCCCTCAATGGTGTAATTTAAACTCCAAATGTCTCCACCAATCGGCAGATGATTGATGGCGCTAACAGATTGAACTCCAGGTAGTGCAGCGAGCCGGTTTCGCAGTTCGCGAAATACGTTCAATCGATGGCCGTCGCGATCGTAGTCGGTGCCCCTCACTGCAATCTGCATCGTGAGTAGGTGGTGGGGATTGAAACCGGCATCTACGGCCTGGAGAGCCAGCATGGTCCGCATCATGAGCCCTGCGCCCGCCAATAGAACAAGCGAAAGGGCAACTTCAGAGGCAATCAAGATCGGCCGGGTACGACTCCTCTCCCTTCCTCGACTGCTTCCGCGATTACCTTGTTTTAGGTGCGTGTTCAGGTCCGCTCGCGCCGCCTGCATTGAAGGAATCAGTCCCGCGAGCAGCGCAGTCACAGCCGTGACCGCACCCGCGAACAACAGAGCGATTCCATCAAAGCCCAGTTCGGTCTGACGAGGGATGCTTCCCTGCGGCAGTGTCGCATTCAGGACCGCTACAGCCCAGTCTCCGAGCAGTACACCCCCAACGCCGCCAATGACTGCGAGCAGGAGCACTTCGATAAGAGTCATGCGGATCAGGTCGCCGCGGCCTGCGCCCACCGCAAGCCGAACCGCCATCTCTTTGCGGCGTCCCACCGACCGCCCCAACATCAGATTGCCAACCGTGGCACATGCAATCAGCAGGACGAAGCTCACCGTTCCCATCAGCACCAGGAGCGTGGGCCGCACAGAATGAACTACCTTTTCATGCAAGGGAACCACGCTGATGCCAAGCTTCGCGTTCGTTTGCGGGTACAGCTCAGCAAGATGCCGCGCAGCTGCGTCCATCTCAGACTGTGCCTGCGCGACAGTCACACCGGTCTTCAATCGCGCGAATACGCGCAGCGAACGTCCATCCCGATCGGTCAACCGCCCATCGAGAATTAGCGGCGACCACATTTCGGCTCGCGTAGCCCAGAACGGCGCAAAGCGAAAACCTGCCGGCATCACTCCGATTACGGTGTAGGGAACTCGATCCAACGAAACCTGCCGGCCCACAACGCTCCGATCGGCGCCGAAGCGTTGCTTCCACAGCCCATACGAAAGTAAGAGAACTTTCGGTCCGCCCGAGTGCTCCTCGTCGCTTCTAAAGGACCGCCCCAGCATAGGGGCTACGCCCAAAAGTTCCATCATGTTTGAGGTAACCTGGATTCCCGGTATCGGTTGTGGCCGATCGCCTCCCGTTAGGTTCCCGCCCCACATTTGCGCCGCCCCCATCTCTTCGAATGCTCGAACGTTCTTCTTGTAGTCGAGATAGTCTGCCGGACAGACAGGAAACTCACCTTCATGCAGGGTTACGACCAGCTGCTCGGGATGTGCGTACGGCAGGGGACGCAATAGAACTGAATTAGCGACGCTGAAGATGGCTGTGTTGGCCCCAATGCCTAGGGTCAACAGCAGAATTGTAATCCCGGCATAGCTCGGGTCTTTTCGGAGTGATCGTAGCGAATAACGTAAATCCAGTCTGAAGGTCTTCATACTTTGTTTGCGCAAGCGGAGTACTGCATTTCGACATCCAGACCAGAACCTGGAACGGTGGCATTGGCTACCAGTCACGCCAATCAGGTTGTCCGCTATTGGTATTTGAACGTCCGAAATCGAAGCGTTTTAGCTTGCTTCAATATTTCTCGGCTCGCGGTACACGCGCGTTTTGTCGATGGTCGCGTATTGTAGACTTGCGCAGATGATGCCCGGTGCCCTTCCACTAACCAGGCGGCTTCTGATGCGAATGGCCGCCGCGTGCGTGCCGGCATTCGGCGAAAAGGCCCACGCCGCGGGAGTACAGCTTTACACAGTCCGCGACGTCATTCTGAAACGCCCTCTCGAGACACTGCAGGCGATTGCTGATATTGGCTATCGAGAAATAGAGATGTTACGTGACCAAGTTGTCCCGCTCGCGCCTTATCTGAAGAAAGTGAGCTTACGGCCGGTCAGTATGCATTTCGAGACTCCTCTTTTGACCGGAAATTGGAAAGCTTGGAAAGACGCCGACATGCCACCTATTGAGCCGCACGTTACGTTCAACGATGCTGTTGCCATCGCACGAGATCATGGATTCGAATACATCGTGTTTAACTATCTTGCTCCGGAGGAGCGTTTGGGTCTGGATTTTTATCGCGCTCTTTCGGAAAAGCTGAATACCGCTGCGCACACGTGCCGCTCGGCTGGTCTGCGATTCTGCTATCACAATCACGATTTTGAGTTTGAGCCCAAGCCGAGCCGCGGGCCGATGGACGTGCTTCTCGAGCGCCTCGACAAAGACCTGATCGGCTTGGAAGTTGATACGTTCTGGGTGAGCATGGCGGGAGTAAATGCAGCAGCGTTTCTGAAGCAAAACGCAGGTAGAGTCGAACTCGTGCATTTGAAAGATCGAGCGCCGGGCACGCCAGTGCATTACGACATTGCCACCGTCCCGAACAATACGTTTCGCGAGCTAGGTAATGGCGATCTGCCGATCCGAGAAATTTTGTCCGCCGCATCGCAAGCAGGCGCCAAGCATTACTTTGTGGAACAGGATTTCAGCAGTGACCCAATCCGGAGCTTGCGGCAAAGCTACACGTATCTGCGAAAACTAGGATTCTGACGCTTCTACACCGGAAAAAAGAGCCCTACATTGCGCTTCTTATGGTCTTAAGTGAAATTTGCATCTATCCGATCAAGTCGGCCGGCGGTGTTGCGGTGAAAGAGACGTCAGTCGACATTAGCGGACCAATAGCGGACAGGCGCTGGATGCTTGTGGATTCTGAGGGGGTATTTCTTTCACAGCGGCGAGTACCAACAATGGCGCTGCTTTCTCCACGTTTGGAGGGCGACCGCATTGTGGTCGAGGCACCAAACATGCCGTCTCTCGTCATTCCAAGATGGTCTGGGCAAGGTGACTGGGTATCGGTTCGACTGTGGCGCGATCAACTGCAGCTCCCACATCCCGATCCGGAATGTAGCGCCTGGTTCAGCGCGTTCCTCGGCGAATGTTGCCGGCTCGTACACTTACCCGATAGCGTCATTCGCGGAGTGGAACCTCCCTATGACGTTCCGGGCTGGCGCGTAGGCCTGGCCGATGGCTATCCACTGCTTCTCGTCGCTCAAGCTTCACTTGACACGCTGAATGAGCGCCTGCCAACACCGGTTGGTATGGAACGTTTCCGCCCGAACCTGGTGATTGCAGGAGCCAAGCCGCACGAAGAGGACGGCTGGCGCCGCCTCCGCCTAGGTGAAGTGGAACTTGCGGTTGTGAAACCATGTGCGCGCTGCTCAACCGTTCTTGTTGATCCATGCACAGCAGAGCGCGGTCTCGAACCCTTGCAGACTCTCGCTCGTTATCGAAGCCAGCAGCAGAAGGTGCTATTTGCGCAGAACTCGCTCGTCATTACTCCAGGTCAGCTACGAGTCGGCCTCGCGGTTGAAGTGCTCGAATGATGAGCAGTAAATACCTGATCGTGCGCGGCTCAGAATATTTCTAATATTGATCATGCATAATGCGGCCTACTCTCAGACTCCTCACCCCTCGCGTCGCGATTTCTTCCGGACTTTGACGCGCACGGCTCTAGGGGGAGCATCAGTTCTCGAAATGGCCTACCACCGTGCCGCATGGGCGCGCGGATTGGCGGCGATCAGCGATAACGATCTCTTCGATATCGAAAGAGTTGCTAAGGGCGTGTATCTTGCCAGGGCCCGCGTTCAGGCTGAGATCAACTGCAACGCCGCGATTTTCGTACGCTCTGCCGATGTGCTGGTCGTCGATACGCATTCCAAGCCGTCAGCTGCCGCCTCGTTGATCGCTCAGATCAAGAAAGAGGTCACTCCCCGTCCAGTACGTTACGTCGTGAACTCCCCCTTCCATTGGGACCATACCCAAGGAAACCACGCGTATCGCGATGCGGAAAACAAAGTCGACTTCATCGCGAGTGAACCCACGAAGCAACTCATGTCCGACTCAGCCGAGAAACGGCTGAAAGACTCGCTTGCAAGCGTGCCGCAAGAGATCGACGCTCTTCGCACCCGCGCGAGTAACTCCCGGTCGGAGCCTGAGAAAGCGCTATGCCAGGAGCAGATTCGGCAATTGCGCTCCTACGAAGCCGAAATGCAAAACTACGTTCCTGAATTGCCAACCATCACGTTTGATAAATCGTACACCCTCAGAAATAACGCGCTGACCTCCACATGGAATTTCATGGTCACGCGCATACAGCCGGCGACGTGATCGTGTTTTGTCCGCAGAAGGGCGCTATCGCGACAGGCGACATGATCATGGGACTCATACCGAATTTTGGGGACGGTTTCCCCCGGCCTTGGCCGAAGGCAATTGACTCGGTGGCTCACCTCGAATTCAGTCAAATCCTGCCTGGACACGGCCCGCTGCAAAGTAACCGACAGCGGATGACTGATCAGCGGAATTATATTGAAGAACTTACGGATAAAGTGGCGGCAGCGAAACATGCTGGCAGGTCCGTCACAGACGTACAAAAGACCATCAGCATCGATTCGCTGAAATCAATGCAGTCAGATGGCTATGCCGGATACCTAGCGATGAACCACACGCGCTTTTTGCCCGACTTTGAACCTGCCGCTCTCCTGCGGAATGCGCTAGAGGGCAACATCGCCGATGTCTACAAAAACCTCGATCGGGTTTAGTCCACGCGTCGAAAATGATAATCAGATCTTCTTCGCTTTGGTCTGCGAACGCTTCTTCCTCTGCTCAATCTCTCCTATTTGGGAATTCGCCCGGTCCCGCACCCTCTGAAACTCGTCTTGAAGCTTGTCGAGCTCCTCGTCCGTGAGCTCTTCCATGTGCACGAGCGCGGTGCGCGCCGGATGCACCGCTCTGAGCAGCTCATCCAGTTTCAGTTGCACCACTCTCGCGTCTCGATTCTGCGTGTTCTGAATGAGAAACACCACTAGGAACGTACTCAGAGACGTGCCTGTGTTAATGACAAGTTGCCAGGTATCTGAGTAGCGGAAATGCGGTCCCGTCACGGCCCAAATAACAATGGTTACGACGGCGAGAATGAAAGCCCACGGCGAGCCAACTGCCTGGGCCGACTCGTGCGCAAATTTTCGGAAGATTTCTCTCATTCGTAACAGCTTAGCGGTCACGATCCGCCGAGAGGCGCAAAACGTTCAACTTTTGCCGAATTGAAATGCACCGCGATATGCAGCCTTGCCGCTACGAACGCCGTCCGTCGTCTTCGGCTGAACCTCTCCTCTATCGCTGACATTCACTGATCAGCTTGCCGTACACGTCGCGAGCGTGTTCGTACGCCTTTTGCGCGTCAGGTAATTCTGCTTTCGATATTTTGGGGGCCTTCTGGGTCCAGCATTGGTTCACCGCGGCCAAGCACCATTGCGCGCTGGCGCGAGAGGCACGGATTGGCTTCCCGCCTACAATCACAAAAACCGGATTTGAGTGTGAAGAAGGCAGGATGCGTACCGCTACCCAACTGCTCTGTTTTATCGGAGTGTCAAAGTCGAACTCACGCACATTGCCATCTGCAACCATGTTCTGGCGCGCCACGGCTCTGCCATTCACCACGAGCTCGAGCGGCACGTCCCGTGTGTTGCCGATCCGCGCACGCTCGACATGCCAATATGGTCTTTCATCGTAGGCACGTTTGTTCAATCGGTTATCGGGTTTGATGAAGAAAGGATCACCGCTGGTCCGCTCTGTGATCGGCACTTCCGTGGCCCAGTTCGGCGGATCATCATCGTGGCGCTCCCGGACGTTACTAGTCAGCAGCGGATCCAGATATGCTGCGGCCTTAACCTTCACGTGCGCTGTTGCGGGTCCGGTGAGCTGCACCTCGCTTTCATGCGTACCCACCGCAACTCCGTTTACGCTGAAGTCCATGAGATGGCTTCTGCCGTCAGACACATAACTTCGGCCATCGCGCAGTGCGTTGACCCAAGCTTTATACGTAAGTGGGCCGTCCGGGCTGGCGTACACGCGACCCTGACCCACGCGGTTGTCAGTGATGCACGGGAAATCGGTCTCACCGGAGACTCGCGTTCGGAAGCCCACGTTCAATGTGTGATACCAGATGTTGAGTTCCCATCCGTAGGGTGTGTCAGCTGTTGAGATGAAGTCCACCGTGTCTGGATAAGTAACGTCCACAATGTATTCATTAGCGCCGATACCATCGAAGCCCGGCATTTCATAATTAGGCAGTTCGCCTGTCTTGACTTCAAGCCCCCAACCGGAGTGCGCGAAACCCGCCACGGCATTCTGAGCCTTAGCCCACCGCAAAATCGGCAGATCCCACGTAGGCCAGTCCTCAATGCGCTTGGTTCCCGTGTAATCCTGTTCCGTAAGCCCGAGCAGGACCAAATGTCCGGCATGGCTCGAAGGAAAGCCGGAAACTTCCAGGTCGTAATGCATCAGCTCATCCTTCCTGGAATGCGGATCATCCTTTCCGCTAAAGAATTGTTTTTGGTAGTAGTAGCAAGGACCCCACGTCAGCACGGATCCTACGTTAAGCTTTTCCCCTCTCACCTGCCGGATCATGTGTTCAGGGCGAACACCTTCTGAAGGATTCTGATAGTGTGAACACCCGGCAGCATGCACGTGGTGATCGCCCGAGTACCAGCCATAGCTCGAAGGGTCGATCCACCGCTGCATACTGAACGAAATTTCGTCTGAACCTTGCTTTGCAATGGTGATCTTCTTAGTTTGGGGGTGATACTCCGGTCCCATCCAGCACGTAACGACGTAATTGCCTTCGGGCAGCACAATAGTTTCGCCATCTGCGCGATACACTTGCGGTTGGAAAAACAAGTCCGGCGCGAGGCGTTTTGACGGGTTTGGATAAAGTCGGTTCAAGCTATCACGCACCGTAAACGCTGCCATCGCCGGCGCGCCTTTCTCATCCTTGACACGCATCGTCACCCGGTGGGATGGAAGCGAATTGAACAAAACCACAAGTTCGTTTCGGAACCCGATGTCTTGTGTCCCCTGACCCACATCAAACCTGAGCTTCGCCGAACGCTGACCACGGTCCTGGCTACGAATCTGTAGGATTCGATACTCCACCCGCAATCCCGAAAGCCGCTCGGGAATGGGATTCTTGTCATAGAAACTGATGTCCGCCCAACGTTCCTTCACGTCGGCGAGTGTAAGCTTGATCGGAGGTTCGGCGCTGGTATCTGACTGGATGTAAACCGGACCGCTGTTCGGGCTGTCAACTGCCAGCCGCGCAGTGACGCCGGCCCGGTTCAATACTTTCACCAGAAACATCCGCGTGCCCAGTTCCACCAGCTCCGGCTTGGCATGACCAGGACGCACTTGCACACGGCTCTCGGGATTGATATCGACAATGGCTATCAGATGCTTATCGAGGACCTGTTCGATTTGAGCGACCGCAGCCACTTCGTCCGAGGCTGCCACTGCGTCATTGATTTCTTGCTGTTCGGAAGAGCTGAGAGGTTGTCCCAAATACTCCAGGGCGCTTTCAATCTGCCGCACCTGTAAAGCAAACGGCTGGAGTGGAATACTGTCGGTTGCTTGCGGCCACGCAATGAAAACCGAAGCAAACCCAACACCCAGTAAGTTGAGTAAAGGATTTACACGGCGCACGCGCGATCTCATAAGCACCGTTTCAGACCGAAATTTCAGCTCCGAGTATACATCCCTCTGATATCGTACGAACGGACACGGAGAGTTTTTGCCGGGACACCGAGGAATACTCATCGTTGAGGATAATCCCGCCGATGTGCGGCTCATGCGCGAGGCGCTGCGACATGTCGAACCACCCGTCACAATTCACGTTGCAGGCGATGGCGAAGAAGCGCTGCACTTTCTGAAACGTGAAGGACGGCACGCGGGCGCTCCGAAACCAGCGCTGATTTTTCTCGATTTCAATCTGCCGAAAGCAGACTCACGCGAGATCTTGCGCCAGATCAAAGCAGACCACTCTCTGCGCCTTATTCCGGTTGCAGTATTGACAAGCTCCAACTCCGAAAAAGACATTCGCGAAGCCTACGAGCTCTACGCAAACTGCTACCTGTGCAAACCCGGGGACCTGGACGGCTTCCTGAATACAATTCGCACCGCAGCAAACTTTTGGCTGAATGTTGCAAACGTTCCGGGCGAAACCGAGCTGGGAATTCGCGACAATTCTCATCTGTTATGATTCAGGCGCATGAGCGCGTACTCGATCGGTGTAGATCTTGGCGGCACCAATCTCCGTGCGGCAGCAATTGATGGCGAGGGAGTAACGCTCCACAAAATTTCGGCGCCGGTGAACTTCAATTCCGGCCCGGAGAGCGTTGTCAAAGACATTGCGGACGTAATCAAGAACCTGCGTACACGCATTGGTGTAGCAGGGTTGCGCGGAGTGGGGATTGGAGTCCCAGGGTTTATCGACATTGAAGCCGGATTCATACTTGGATCGGCAAACTTGCCAGGCTTCCAGGGATTCCCGGTCCGGGATGAGATCCAGAGATGTTTGGGAACGCCTATCATGCTTGAGAACGATGCCAATGCGGCTGCATTGGGCGAGATGTGGATGGGCGCCGGGAAGAACGTGAAGGACCTGGTGCTGCTCACGCTAGGGACGGGTATCGGGGGTGGCATCATCGCTGATGGCAAAGTGCTGCATGGCTTTCTTGGTATGGCGGGCGAACTGGGACATATGACGGTATACCCGGACGGCAATCCGTGCGGCTGCGGTAACTGCGGATGCCTTGAGAAACATGCTTCGGCAACGGCAATCGCTGCGATGGGGCGGATGATGCATTTTGGAAAGGAAGAAGTTACTGCTGCAGATGTTTATGCCCTGGCGCTTGCGGGAAATGAACGGGCGAAATTGGTGTTTGAGTCGGTCGGGCGCGCTTTGGGAATCGCTCTTGCAAACTTAATTAATCTTTTTAACTTTCCTCTCTATTTGGTAAGCGGCGGGCCTTTGCCAGCCTGGGATCTGTTTGCGCCCTCTATGTTTGTTGAGGTCAGACGTCGCTCTTTCACTTTCGCCCGCACTGGGACCAAAATCGAGAAAGCGGCCTTGGGAGCCGACGCAGGATTGTTTGGGGCAGCGTATTTGCCATACCAATATGACAGTGCTCGCATCGAAGTTGCAGGTTAGTGTCGCCCATTAGAAAAAGCATGTATTGGCTCGGGGTTGATGTCGGCACGGGCGGCTCTCGAGCGCTGCTGGTTGACGCAAGCACGCGCGTACACTACTCGTTCACAACTCCTCACCAGGATATGCAGATGTCGAGACCGCTTTGGGCAGAGCAGGATCCCGACGATTGGTGGCGCGCGTCACAAGCGGCGATCCGAGGAGTCCTCACCCAAGCCGGACCCAAGGGCGAAGACATTAGCGGAGTCGGCCTATCCGGCCAGATGCACGGCTTAGTGGTGTTGGATCAGAACGATAACGTGATCCGGCCAGCATTGATCTGGTGTGACCAGCGAAGCCAGCCGCAAGTAGATTTCCTGAACGCAAGTCTTGGTCCGGAAACTGTACTGAGGTATACGGCGAATCCTGTACTGACCGGCTTCACATTGCCGAAACTACTTTGGGTACGCGACAACGAACCCCAGAAATTCGGCGCTATACGCAAGATGCTGCTGCCCAAAGATTACGTGCGGTTCAGGCTGACGGGCGAATTCGCCACCGACGTTTCTGACGCGAGTGGCACTGCTCTCTTCGATGTGGTGAACAGGAAATGGTCCGCGGAGATGGTGAGAGCCGTCGGCCTGGACCCGGAAATCCTTCCTCATGCTTATGAATCCAGTCAGCTGACGGGCAAAATCAGTGAAGCTGCCGCTGAGGCGACCGGTCTTCTGGCCGGCACACGCGTGATTGCCGGCGCGGGAGATCAGGCGGCAAGTGCCATCGGCAACGGTATTGTTGAACCTGGCACAGTCTCGTGCACGATTGGCACTTCGGGCGTTGTCTTTGCCTTTTTAGAAAAGCCCGCCTACGATCCTGCCGGCCGCATCCACACGTTCTGCCATGCGGTTCCAGGTGCCTGGCACGTTATGGGCGTCACCCAGGCCGCGGGGTTAAGCCTGCAGTGGTTCCGAAATCGTTTCGCCCAAGATTGCGGCTACGATGATTTGACTCGCGAAGCGGCCCTTTCGCCCCCGGGTGCGGATGGATTGTTTTGGCTGCCTTATTTAATGGGCGAGCGCACGCCCCATTTGGACGCAAATGCGCGCGGCGCATGGATAGGTCTTACTGCGAAACATCAAAGAGCCGATTTGGTGCGGGCGATCCTCGAAGGGGTCTGCTATAGCCAGAAGGACGCGCTCGAGATTATCGCCCGGTTAGGAGCGCATCCTTCTTCGGTAAGGCTTTCCGGAGGCGGAGCAAGAAGTCCGTTTTGGCACCAGCTCTTCGCGGATATCTTCGACCAGCGGGTTGCCACGCTTGAGACGCAGGAAGGTTCGGCCTACGGCGCCGCACTGCTTGCCATGATCGGTACTGGCGAGTACAGTAATGCGATCGAAATCAGCAGAGTGGCAGTGAAGGAGGTCAGTATCAAAGAGCCGCAGAAGCAGTCGACGGTCGACTTTTATCGTCGGCATTATGAAGTCTATCAATCGTTGTATCCAGCTCTGAAAGACGCGTTTCGGAAAATCAGCGAAGCGAATGCCTGACCTGGAACCTAGGTATTGCGATGTTAGCCTGCCCATACCGCTCGACCGCTTATTCACCTATGCGCTTCCGCCCACATTACCCCGCCGCGTTCGTGCCGGTTGCCGTGTTTGGGTTCCATTCGGCAGTAGAAAGCTTACCGGTGTCGTTTTACGGACACATAACGAGCGTCCAACTCAGGACGCGCGCGAAGTGCTGCGCCTGCTAGATGCGGAGCCCGTTCTGGACGACGAGCTGTTGCACTTGGGTCGATGGATTGCGGAATACTATTGCGCCCCCTTAGGTGAGGTGCTCAAGAGCATGCTGCCGCTGAGCGGGGAGATGCGGCGTAATGCCCGGTATTCTCTGACGAAGGAAGGCCGGGAGGTAGCCCGTCAACTCATCGTAAAGGCACAGAGCGATCCGGCGGTGCGTGTCCTGTCAGTTCTCGACAAGCAACCGCGGTCTGCCGAGTATTTTGTGAGTAGAATGGAGAACGCTCGGAGTTCGCTCCGAGCTCTCGTGAAGCGCGGATGGGTAGCTCTCGAAGAAGAACGCGAGGAACGTAATCCCTTGCGGGCATCGGTGAACCGCTTGCAGGCTGAATTTCTGCGTAGACCTGCGCCGGAGACCAAGCTTAAGAAGAGCGAGCGTGAGTTGCTGGCTTTTCTCGAGCTGCATCCGGGTCAGCACAATTTAGCAAAACTTAGAGGTACGGTAAAGAATGCGAGTGAGGCAGCGCGCGGCCTTGCGAAGCGGGAACTGATTCGGCTGGAACCTGAAGGAATACGCCCGCCCAGCGGTTTCGAACGCCCGATACCGGCTTTAAACGCGCATCAACAGGAGGCGTTAGCAGCTGTTCATGGTGCACTTCAGGGAAATGAATTCAGGACCTTTCTACTGGAAGGGATAACCGGATCCGGCAAGACCGAAGTTTACTTGAGTAGCATTGAAGCGGCCCTCGCGCTTGGTAAGAACGCTTTGCTGCTAGTGCCCGAGATCGCCCTGACCCCGGCCATGGCGGGACAATTTTTTCAGCGATTCGGCAATCAGGTAGCGATTCTGCATTCCGCTTTTGGCGATTCGGAAAGAGCTGATCAGTGGCGCCGGATTCGCAGGTCGGAAGCACGTGTGGTGGTCGGAACACGGTCGGGAGTGTTCGCGCCTGTGCAAAACCTGGGATTGGTGATTGTCGATGAAGAGCACGACGCCAGCTATAAACAACAGGAAGCGCCGCGCTATCACGGCCGCGATGTGGCATTGGTACGGGCGAAGGATGTAGGTGCGGTGGCCGTGCTTGGATCGGCGACGCCCAGCGTAGAGAGCCGTTATAACTCCGAACACGGCAAGTACACCATGCTTCGCCTACCTGAACGCATCGCACAACGGCCGCTGCCTGAAGTTGAGGTGGTGGATATGCGTAGCGAGTTTCTGGAGACCCGGCGACAGGCTACATTCTCAAGAAAGCTGCTGGAGGAAATGCGACAGCGGCTTGCGCAGGGCGAGCAGACGATCTTGTTACTTAATCGGCGTGGCTTCTCAAGTTTCATGGTCTGCCGTGCCTGCGGTGAGCGGTTGCAGTGTGCAAACTGTGCCGTTGTGCTGACCTATCATAAGCGCGACCGGCGCATGCTTTGCCACTACTGTGGATACGCAGAGAAGGTTCCAACCGCATGTCCGAAATGTGGCAGCGACTACATCCAATTCCTCGGGACGGGATCAGAGCGCGTCGAAGACGAATTGCATCAGCATCTTCCTATTGCGCGAATTGCCCGGCTGGATCGCGATGCGGCAAGCGGAAAAGGTGCGGTCGAGCAAATCCTGGATAGCTTCCGCAACGGAGATCTCGACATATTGGTGGGCACGCAGATGATTGCGAAGGGACACGACATTCCCAACGTGACATTGGTGGGCGTTGTGCTTGCCGACATTGGGCTCAGCATGCCTGATTTTCGGTCGGCGGAACACAGCTTTCAGTTACTGACGCAAGCGGCAGGTCGGGCGGGGCGGGGCACCACACCCGGTCGAGTTGTGATTCAGACGTTAAACCCGGAGCATTATGCGGTGAGGTTCGCGGCACAGCACGATTACGAGGGCTTCTACAAAAAAGAAATGGAATTCCGAAAATGGCTGCGATATCCGCCGTTCGCCGCATTGGCCAACGTCTTAGTGCGCGCACAGAAGCGGGAGGATGCGTTTCGAATGGCGACAGAGCTCAGTTTCATATTGAATGCGTCGCCCGAGGGCATTCGAGTAATGGGTCCTGCGGAAGCGCCCGTGCCTCGGTTGAAGGATGAGTTTCGGTTTCAAATTCTGTTAAAGGCTGCGAAGCGCCCCATGCTCCGCGAGATCTTGCAGGAATTGCGGCGCTTCGCTGAGAAAGAAAAATGGAGCGCAACCGCACTGGTCATCGACGTCGATCCAATTAGTTTGATGTAAACGCGCCGGCAGCGCCACCCAATGGTTGCCGCCAGAATGTTAAACTCGGTTCGGATACGGCGGCTGTAGCTCAGTTGGTAGTAGCGCCAGATTGTGGTTCTGGATGTCGTGGGTTCAAATCCCACCAGCCGCCCCAAGCCAGGGGCTTCTGCACTTTCTGGGCCTTCAGCCAATTCCGCTCAGCGTGAATTCAAAGCGCTCCAGCAATTCTTCTTTAGACTTTGGACAGCGATGTCGCCGGATTTAATCCCAGGTCCTAGTTCCACCCGCCAATCGCGCGCGAATTCAAAATTCCTAGTCCCCAGATTCACTCTCTGCGGCGCCGGAATCACTGTGTAGCCTCGGGAAGTGAAGTTGCTGAACGGTTGGACGCAATTCGTCTTCACCGAACGCGATATATTCTTTCCATTGAGATGTCGAGAGTAAATACTACGGTCCTTTGTATTAGATGAGGATCGCGGGAGGTCAAACGATTTTATGAGGAAGATTTTTTGTAAAGCGATTTCTTATTTCGTGCTCGTCGGTTCATTTGCAGCCATACCGGCATCGGCGCTCGACAATGGGCTGGCAAAGACCCCGCCTATGGGATGGAACAGCTGGAATAAATTCGCATGTGATGTTAGCGAGGAGCTAATTCGGGGTGTCGCTGATGCAATGGTTACGAGCGGGTTGAAAGATGCCGGTTACGAGTATGTAGTCATTGATGATTGCTGGCAGGTGGGCCGCGATAGTCAGGGCAACATCATCCCCGATGCGAAGAGATTCCCACATGGGATGAAGGCGCTCGGTGATTACGTCCATTCGAAGGGACTGAAGTTCGGGATTTATTCCGATGCTGGAACAGGAACGTGTCAGAACCGTCCGGGTAGTCGCGGCTACGAGTTTCAAGATGCTCGCCAATACGCCGCGTGGGGGGTCGATTACCTAAAGTACGACTGGTGTAACCACAGCACGCAGGACTCTCAAGCATCGTATTCGATCATGCGCGACGCGTTGGCGAAGTCTGGACGACCGATTGTCTTTAGCTTGTGCGAATGGGGATCTACAAGACCATGGCTATGGGCCAAAGATGTTGGCAACTTGTGGCGAGCTACGGGCGACATAACTGACAAATGGAGCACAGGCGAGGAAAAGGACGGCCTTGGGGTGGTTCAGATACTAGATCAATTGAACGGACTCGAAAGTTATGCCGGCCCGGGTCATTGGAACGACCCCGACATGCTCGAGGTTGGGAACAAGGGATTAACCGACACGGAGGCGCGAGCCCATTTCAGTCTGTGGTGTATCCTCGCCGCCCCGCTCATCGCAGGGAACGATATTCGATCTATGACTCCGGAGATCCGGGCAATTCTAACGAACAAAGAATTGATTGCTATCGACCAGGATCCCCTGGGAGTTCAGGGCCGCAGGCTCAAGAAGGAAGGAGATCTCGAACTTTGGTCAAAGCAACTGAGCGATGGAACGCGAGCCGTTGCCCTGCTTAACCGTGGTAATGGCGATATGGAAGTATCAGTAGGTTGGCAGGAAATCGGCTATCCCGCGTCGCTCAAAGCTTCCGTTCGCGATCTTTGGACCGGTAAGGCGAGCGACAACACCGAAGGTAAGTACTCGGCCAGAGTGCCGGGCCATGGTGCGGTGGTTGTTCGAATTATTCCCTCGACCTGACATGCATGTCGTTCGCATGCCGATTTCGTTGAGCATCTAGAATGGAGACGAGGCCATCCCATGTACGATTACAATTCACAGACTTCCGTTTGGGACAAGTTGAGTGGGACGACTGTTTTAAGCGGCAAGAGCGTCGCTCTCGTTAAGCAGACTTATCTGCTGTTCGGGTTGGCGGTCTTCAGCGCCATCGCCGGAGGATACATCGGAGCGACTTCGGAAACCCTTGCCCGGTTTTTCTCGGGATGGATGGGCTGGATCGCCGCGCTCCTGCTGCTCAATTTGGTTCCTCGGATGGCCATCGCGGTGCGGCATAATCACCAACTTGGTGTGGCGGCTCTTGTCGGTGACGGATTTATCTCCGGAATTGCGCTTTCGCCGCTGCTATGGGTGGCACGCATGATTGCGCCAGAACTTATTTTCGTGGCGTTGGGCATCACGGGGTTCGTTTTCATCGGAATAACTTTGTACGTGATGACCACGCGCCGGGCATTTTCTGCGCCTCGCGGGCTGATGACGGGTATTTTCTTTGCGCTCATCGGCTCCGTCATTCTCAATAGCTTCCTGCATATCGGCTTTGTCGGGATCCTGATCAGTCTCGGCATCGGTGCTCTCGGCGTTTTCACGCTTGTGTATTCCACAAGCGCCGTTTTGCGCTCTCCTGATGCCGATAGCCCCATCCCCGGAGCGCTGATGCTTTTCGCCGGGGTGTTTAACATCTTTGTCGCGGCGTTGAATATTCTGCTTCGCGTGCTAAATGGAGGGCGCCGCGGTTAGCGCTCACGATGAACCTTATCTCGCGGCGAAGAGCCCGAGCTGGACTGGCCAGCGTTGCGCCGGTGCACCCAGTGACGCCTCCGCGAAAGGTTCCCAAGCCGAAAAATACCGCGGAGCGAAAAGCGCGTCTTGGTCGCATATTGGAACAACTCGACAGGCTGTTCCCTCAGGCAACTTGCGCACTTCACCATAAGAATCCTTGGCAATTGCTCGTATCGACTATTTTGTCGGCGCAGTGTACCGATGAACGCGTGAACAAAGTGACGCCTGGCCTGTTTGAGAAATACCCCACTATTCAGGATTTCGCGAACGCGTCGCAACACGAATTAGCGCAAGATATTCGCTCAACCGGTTTTTTCAACAATAAGGCGCGTTCGCTTATAGGCGCGGCGCGCAAGATCATGAGTGACTACAAGGGGCGGGTACCGAAAACGATCGAGGAGCTTTTATTGGTTCCCGGCGCGGCGCGCAAGACAGCCAACGTGGTCCTCGGAACCGCTTACGGGGTGGCATCAGGTGTCGTTGTCGACACTCATGTGCAGCGAATTTCACAGCGCCTCGACCTTACGAAGAATACGGACCCGGTTAAGATCGAGACCGATCTGATGAAGATTATTCCGCAATCGAGGTGGATTCTCTTTTCTCATCAGGTGATCCATTTTGGGCGCCAGATCTGCATAGCCCGGAAACCGCGCTGCGCGAACTGCCCGCTCGATCCGGTTTGTTACGCGAAGGACAAGACACTCGCCTGAAAGTTGGGAGGGGTTTACGGCGCGCTTGTATCTGGGAGTTGACGGCGGCCAGTCCAGCACAATCGCGCTGATTGGCGATGAGACCGGGCGCGTACTGGGACGTGGCCGGGGCGGCCCCTGCAATCACGTTTCCGGTGCGGAAAGCCGTACGAAGTTCTTTGATGCACTCACTGAGTGCCTTACGCGAGCATGCGCAGAGGCGCATCTCGATTCGAAGGCCGTAACGTTCGCATGCGCTTGTTTGGGATTTAGCGGGGGCCCGGAAGACAAAGAAGCCTACTCGCGAGAGTTGATTCGCAGTATGCAATACAAAATCACGCATGATGCCGAAATAGCCCTGGCGGGCGCAACCGTTGGGGAACCGGGAATCATTATCATCGCCGGTACTGGCTCTATGGCGTTCGGACGAAATGCCGAAGGCCAGACCGCGCGCGCTGGAGGCTGGGGCTACATCTTTGGTGATGAAGGCGGCGCGTTCGATACTGTGCGGCGCGCTTTACGGGCCGCTTTGCAATACGAGGAGGGTTGGGGGCCGCCAACGATCTTGCGTGATCTGCTGCTCAAAGAAACTGGCGTGGCGAATGCGAATGAGCTGCTGCATGTCTTCTATACGCCCGCATATACGCATGGGAGAGTGGCGTCGCTTTGTCCGCTGGTGACGCGGGCCGCAGAAGAAGCGGACAGCGTCGCACTTGAGATTTTCAGTACCGCGGCCGCGGAACTCGCGCGCTTCGTCGAGGGCGTTCATCGCCATCTCTTCCGAGCGGGAGACCCTGTGCCTTTGGGCTACATCGGCGGGACGTTTCAAAGCGCACCACTGCTCGCGAGTTTGAGGAAGCGTATTCGTGATTCAATCGCCTCAAAAATTGGGCCGCCGCGTCTGAGCCCGGCCGCAGGTGCTCTTCTGGAGGCGCTGCGGATGGATGGCAACCAAGCCCAATTGTCCGCTGTGCCAGAATCCGAGAAATGAATTGTATTCAATCGGCAGGCGCGTTTTTCCTGTGTTGTGGACTAGCCGGCGCCTCTGAACCGGATTGGCCGAGCGTAGAGCAGCATGCCATCGATTTGTTGCAGCGTTACGTTCGTATTGCGAGCGTGAATCCGCCCGCGGACACCAGCGCGACCGCAAAGCTGCTAGAGAACGAATTCGCGTCAGCGGGCATCGCGGCAAAGCTGTATGAGAGCGGGCCGGGGGGCAAAACAAACCTGATGGTGCGATTGCCCGGGAAGGATAGCAGTAAGCGCCCGCTTCTGCTGCTCAACCACATGGACGTAGTGCCAGTCGCTCCAGCACGTTGGAGCGCAAATCCATTTGGCGCAGAGATTAAGGACGGTCTTCTGTGGGGCCGCGGCACTTTTGATATGAAGAGCACGGGAATCATGGAACTCACGGCGCTCATTCTTCTGAAACAGCTCGGCATCACGCCAGCGCGCGACATCATCTTCCTCGCTACGTGCGACGAAGAGACGGGCGGCGTAAACGGGGCCGCTTGGATGATTAAGCACCACTGGGACAAATTGAATCCAGAGTATGTCCTCGATGAGGGCGGAGTGGGATCTCGAGACGTGTATACGACCGGAAAGACCGTCTTCGGAATTTCCGTCGCGGACAAAAGGGTGGTTTGGCTGAAGGTACGTGCAACGGGCACATCAGGACACGCGTCACAGCCGATTCCTGACAACGCTAACGACCTCCTCATAGGCGCGATCGAAAAGGCGAAGCAGCTTCAGCCCTCAACCAAGCCCAATCCGGTTGTGCAGGAGATGCGTCAGGCGGTAGGCACGTTTGCTTCAAATAAATTCATGAATGCGATTCAAGCGAATACAGTCTCGCTGACTACATTGCGCAGCGGCGTGGGCGATCCGCCCAAAGTGAACGTGATTCCTTCTGTAGCGGAAGCAACACTCGACTGCCGCTTACTGCCTGGTGAGAATGCGGACGAGTTTCTATCCGGAATGAAAGCGCGCGTGAACGATTCACGCGTCAGCTTCGAGCAGGTTTCACAGAACGCCGAGGACCCAGCCCCAAGCCGAACAGACACACCCCTCTATGACGCAATCCGAAAGGCGATTCTCAAACAGCACCCTGGTGCAACGATCATGCCGATCATCGTTGCGTTCGGAACAGATGGCTCGAAGTTTCGAACGCGCGGCAGTGTCACCTATGGAATTATGCCGATGTTAATCGATACTGCAACGCTTGCGACGATGCACAGTGACAGTGAACACATTCCAGTCGATCAATTCCGGCAAGGGCTGCACATCTATTTCGATATCCTGCGGTCAGATTGGTGATCAGTTGTGCTCAGGCCGCAGTCGATATGGCAGCGGAATCAGAAGGCAACTCAATAGTGCCAGGGCTGAGGCGCCAATCGTCGTCCGAAGATAGGACACTCGAAGGCGTATTGCTGATCGGGATTGACTGGCGTTCAGAAGCCAGGTTACAAATCACTTCAACGCGACTGCGCTTCACGGTGAACCACTGAGCGCGCTGATCGAAACGCACTTCTACAGCCTCCATATGGCCATCCGTCAGCGCTGGAGTGGAGCGGCGAAGCGCTATCAATCTCTTATGCCACGCGAGAAGCGAAGAGTGAGGTTCACGGTTCACCTCATCCCAGCGTAGTTTTGAGCGATAGAAGGTGGCGGGGTCCTGAGGGTCAGGAACAGAATCGGGCTCCCAGCCAAACGCAGCGAATTCATTACAACGTCCCTGCGACACCGCCCTACTCACCTCCGGATCATTATGGTGCGTGAAGTATTGAAAGGGGGTCGAGGCGCCGAACTCCTCACCCTGGAAGAGCATGGGCACGAATGGAGAAGTGAGGACAAGGGCGGCTGCAATCTTTTGCCTCCCAAGGCTAATCAACTGACCCAATCGTTCACCCTGCGCGCGATTACCAATCTGATCATGGTTCTGGGCATAACCCAGAAAACGATGACCTGACAGACCGACAGCCGACCGGCCGTGGAGGCGATCGCGATGCCTGGAGTAAATACCGTCATAGACAAAAGCTTGCTTCAACGACTTCGCAAGATCCTCGAGCGAGCCGAAGTCCTCGTAATAACCGTTGGCTTCGCCCGTCAGGGCGGTGTGGAGCGCATGATGAAAATCATCACTCCACTGCGTGTCCATGCCCAACCCGCCGGCGCAGCGGTTGGTGACAACACGGGGATTATTCAGATCGCTTTCCGCAATCAGAACCCAATCCCGTTTGAGGTGTGAGGC
The DNA here is from genome assembly GCA_045807905.1 of Bryobacteraceae bacterium. Lineage (GTDB taxonomy): Bacteria > Acidobacteriota > Terriglobia > Bryobacterales > Bryobacteraceae > Bog-105. The sequence continues at coordinate 66,533 of JBJMGM010000037.1, forward strand.
AAGCGCCTGCACGTGCGACGAAAGGAATTCGAGGAAGTGAATGGCGGAACGATCATAAAGCGCGTGGATCGCATCCAACCGCAGCCCGTCGAAATGATAATCGCGAAGCCACATCAATGCGTTCTCGGCAAAGAAGCGCCGGACCTCATGACTGCCGGCATGATCAAGGTTCACCGCGGGACCCCAAGGAGTCTTATAGGCGTTTGTGAAGTAAGGCGCGAAGCGGTCTAGGTAATTTCCAACCGGGCCGAAATGGTTATAGACCACATCCAGCAGCACGGCGAGCCCTCTTGAGTGGCAGGCATTGACGAGCTCTTTCAAATCGTCGGGCGTACCGTAGTGATGGTAAGGCGCGTATAGGTCGACGCCGTCGTATCCCCACCCCCAGTCCCCAGAAAACTCGTTGACGGGCATCAGTTCTACATGCGTGACACCGAGCTCGACAAGATGATCGAGGCACTCGATTGTGCTTCTGAAGGTTCCCGCAGGCGTAAAAGTTCCAACATGCAGTTCGTAAAGAACCGCGTTCGATAACGGGCCGGGACGCCATTCGCGATCAGTCCATTTGAAGGCCTCATGATCTATGAGGCGCGATGCGCCATTGACCCCGTACGGCTGATACGGCGAGCGCGGATCAGGAATGGGTTCGCTTCCATTGACAGAAAAGAAATAATCGGTGCCAGGTCCGGCCTCTTCCACCTCTCCGGTCCACCAGCCACCCTCCTGACACTGCATCGGATATGAAATGCCGGAAATGAGAACAGCCATATTGCGGGCACGCGGCGCCCAAATTTTGAAATTATGCATTGCGGCTCACTCTTTGGCCAACAGAGCAACCGGGAACGGCGCCAGAATGCTACTGATGGGAAGCGCATCTCCGTTGTAAAGTTCACCCGAGAACTGATTACGCCACTTGCCACAGGGTAGCTGCAGCGAAGTATCACGCCAGTCGTTCTGGAGTGTGAGAATGAGGCGCGGCACGATTACTACAACTTCATGGCTCCGCATATAAGAGACCAGATGATCAGCTTTTGCGCCTCGTGCGGGAAGCGGCATGTACACACCCTCGGAAAAAGCGGAGACGTACTTGCGGCGCGTCCGCAGCGCGTGAAAAATGGTCCAAAGCTTCGGTAAGCCCTCGTCGCTTCTTCGCCACACTTCTCGCACATTCAGGTTGGGCAACTCGGCGAGTAGTTTCCGGCGCAGGTCGTAATCCACCGGTCTGCGGTTGTCGGGGTCGACGAGGCTCAGATCCCAAATCTCAGAGCCCTGATACGTGTCGGGAACACCCGGCGAGGTGAGCTTCAGCAGCGTTTGTGACAGTGAGTTGATGCGGCCCGGCTCGAGCAGTGGCTGAACAAACGCTTCGAAATCGTTCATAAACGCGGTGTCGTTATAAAGGGCCTCGATGAATTCGCGAGTCGCAGCTTCAAAGCGCTCGTTTGGGGCATGCCAGGATGTTTGTTGCTTAGCTTCACGACAGGCCTTTTCCATATAGGGCAGCAATCGTTCGGCCGGTATAGGCCACGTACCAAGCATCGTTTGATACAAGAAATATTCTGTATTGCGATCGGGCAGATAGTCGCTCTTATGCTTCTCGTTCATGTTGGCCCATCTGTCGATAGCCGCTTTCCACTTTCCCGGAATTTCGGAAAGCAGATTGATCCGGGCACGCACATCTTCGCTGCGCTTGGTGTCATGAGTAGAGGATGCCAGCATGGTATGCGGGTGCGCTCTTTGTGCGTCGATACAAAACCTGTGAAACGCGTCGGGCGGAGTACCGAAGCAACCGGGATCGCCGCCGACTTCGTTCAGTGAGATCAACCGGTTGAAGCAATAAAGCGCGGTATCTTCTACACCTTTTGCCATCACCGGACCGGTGAACTGCTGAAAACGCAACACGAATTCAGATTCCATGGCTCCGCGCACACGCAACAGAAGCACGTCGGAAAGGAACTCGAACAGCTCGGAATCTATTTCAGGGCGATTTATTTTTGCGGCCTCTATTGCCTGCGTAACGTAGCGTTCCTCTTCGGGAGTGAGCTCATTCCGCGCGGGCACTAGGTAGGTCCGATATACCGGAAAACAGGCAATGGCTTCACGAATGACGCGGATTATGTCATGCCGTGTGTAATCCCTGCGGTCGCGGTGAAGCTCACAAATTTCTGAGAAGAGCGATGTCAACCGGTTCACGTCGCTTCCGAGGAGATCCCGCATTACGCGATGTTTCTTGTCTCTGCAAATAGCGCAGTAGTCAGTTGGCTCGCCGGTGAAGCTGGAATAAATTTCCGTTAACTCCTCGACATTCGCAATATTCACGAATAGCCCGCCGGATTGATTCAAGTAGTCGTAGCCAGTCGTACCGTCAACAGGCCAGGCGCGCGGCAGGGACTCACCCGGCTCCAAAATCTTTTCGGCGATAATCCACACATCTTCAGCCGCTTGGCGAAGCCGCTCGAAATACTCATAGGGATCCCGTAGGCCATCGGGGTGATCGACGCGTATGCCGTCGAGCACGCCCTCGCGCAGCCACGCAAGAATGAGGGCATGAGTATCGGCAAAGACCTGTGGGTTTTCCATCCGCAAGCCGACGAGCGTGTTGACATCGAAAAACCGGCGATACCCTAATTCCTGCTGTGATGTGCGCCAATAGGACAGCCGGTAGTTCTGATTTTCAAGAAATTCGTCAAGAGCGTTTACGTCCTTTGCCAACTTCTCGAGTATGGAATCGACTGTTTGGGCGATGAACGGTGTTTCTTCAAAGAGCCGCTCCATTAAGACGCGAATCACCTCTTTATCGCGATGCCGCTCGGCTAGGCTGGCACTACTTTTCGATGTCGCCTCGGGCAGGCGCGCTAGTGAGTCTCCGAGAAAGGCGAGGTAATCTGAGCCGGACTGGGCAGCCGCAGGCTCGATGATGGCGCGCAGCGATTTAGGTGCAACGGGCAGCTCATGCTCGAAATATTGGACGAGGAATTCCCCGCCGTGCCGCTTGAGTTTAATGTCCCCGCGCGACAAAACGTGGCCGTAATGATCGGCGAGGATAGGCACCAGCAGCTTGTTTCGAAGTTTTTCTTCGTGCGAGCGCCAATCGATGTCGAAGTAGTCGGCATAGCGGCTGGCAGGGCCATTCTCGAGCACATCCCACCAGTAGCGATTGCGCCTGCCGCTGATGGCCATGTGATTGGGCACGATGTCCAAGACTTGGCCCAGATGGCATGCACCGACGCGTTTTGAGAATCGATCGTGGGCCTCGCTTCCACCCAACTCCTCGTTCACTCTGTGATGATCTACGACATCGTAGCCGTGTTGGCTGCCGGGGGCGGCCTGCAAATAGGGCGAGCTGTAGACGTGAGAGATTCCGAGCTGATGGAGATAATCGGCAATCCCAGCGGCGGCATCAAACCCAAATCCTGCATGCAGTTGGAGCCGATAGGTGGCTATCGGAATTCTGGGCATTTTGGTTTAGAGGGTAGCGCAGACGAGATTGTTTCCCTGGGAAGGGTGATTGCATAGTTCTACTTATGAACAAGACTTTCCACCTCCATCACAATCTCTTCAGAGCAGCGAAGCGGCCCTGGTTACGACCCGTAGTAGATAGCGCCAGTTTGGATTCGGTTGCGTGCCAACTATGTTACGCGGCGTTTCCTATCGATCGATACGGTTTCATGTCGCCTTTCATGAGGTCGCGGGTGGCCTGGGCGGCTCGGATGCCGTCCAGATATTGCTCGATGTCGTCGGTTGAAAATTCGAACCCATATTGGGCCGGATCAAAAGGGCGTGCCATCTTTTTGGGCCGCTGCGTAGAGCCCGGCTGCCATCTGGAGATCCTGTCGTTCCCTGCTGTTCCGATCCTGCTGAAGCTGGCGGAGTTCGGCGGCATCTTTCTCGCGCTGACGCCGCAGCCGGCCTTCCTGGATCTGGAGATTGCGCAATTGCTTTTCGTAATGCAGGAAGGTGTGCATCTCGATCAGGCTGGGTTGGGCGCGTGATCGTGATCTGAAAATTGGTCAGCGAATTGGATGCGACCGTGAGCAAAGATAGCCATTTCGAGAGCGGGAATGCGAGCGACGCGCCAGGAGGTGTCGGCGAGAGAGCGCACGAGCTCGGTTTCGCGCGGACCGACGGGCTGGAGTTCGGCGAAGAAGTCGCAGACGTGCTGTTGGTAGCGGGCGGCGTCTTCGGCGGGCAGCAGGACGGTGCGGCCGGTGAGACCGGTTTTGACAGCGTTGAGGCAGGACTTGGCTTTGCCTTCGGGGGTTTGGGGGCCGCTGGAGAGTTGGGCGTTGGCGCGGTTGGCGGCGAGTTGGGAGGCGGAGATGGCGGGGGTAGGATCTGACCCGTCGCTTGATTCCGGGCTCGGAACAGGTGTTTCGGAGGGGAGCGATGGTGGGGCTTTTCGTTCCTGTTTTGCGATCTTGCGCTCGGCGGCGCGGCGGAGCTGGCGAGGTGAACAAGAGAGGCCTCTGTTTCTGCGTCACCCGCTTTTTCGGAGGGGGATATGTGAAATATAGAAAGAAACTCACAAGGCTGAAACACCGGGTTTGAACACTGAATGTACGACATGCGCGTTATGCGTCAACTTTGAAGCTGGGTGGGATAGATCTACCCTTCCTGACTACCCGCCTCGTCGAGCAGGGCGGTGGGTTGGAGCGTATGGCCCGTGGCGCTCGCCGTAAATACAGGCTGGCGACGGCGGCGGCTCATCGCCGCCGCTTCTGTCGACCAAAGTAGACGGCTTATTTACTGAGCTGGAAGTCAGCCGTAAACGATTGTCCGCTGTCCAAGGTCAGCTTCAGCACATAGCAGCCGGCTGTACTGGGTGCCCCCCATTTGTAAACGTACTGGTTAGCCGTGTTGTCGTAGCGCAGGCTTGAAGCGCCGCTTGCGGTGGTCTGGAGTCCGTCACCCGCAAAGGAGGCGCAGGACACGCTCTGATACGTGATGGATGTCACGGCCGACAATGCGCTGATGTAAGTGCCGAAGGAATCGGTCATGCTCCATTTGACCGAATATGTTTTCCCGGCTTTGCCGGTGTTGACGACGGGCGAGTTATTCACGGGCGGCAGAAAACCACTGAACAGGTATGTTTTCGACGATACCTTGAAGACTGTTCCCAAGCCCGAAGACCCGCCCTGGAAGGTCGTGCCGTAGAGGTTGCCCGACGGGTCCAGGGTCAACCCAGCCCGCGGGTGTGCCCCGTCGCTGGGGACCGAACCGTCGCCGAAAATGTGCACCACAGTGTAGTTGGTGCCGGAGGTGTCGAGCTTGAATACGGTCCCGATGCCCGAAGACCCGCCCGAATTGGTCATGCCGTAGAGGTTGCCTGCGGAGTTGAGGATCAAGCCGGCGTTCGGGTATACCCCGTCGTTCGCAACCGAGCCGAAATTGTGCAGTATGGTGTAGTTGTTGCCGGAGGTGCCGAGCTTGAACGCGGTCCCGGAGCCCGAAGACCCGCCCTGTAAGGTCGTGCCGTAGAGGTTGCCCGCGGAGTCAAGGATCAACCCCGCGTCTGGCTGTATCCCGTCGTAGCTAGTCAAACCGTCGTTGAAATCGTGCAGTTTGGTGTAGTGGTTGCCGGAGGCGTCGAGCTTGAACACGGTACCGGAGTTCGAAGATCCGCCATAAAGGGTCGTGCCGTAAAGGTTGCCCGCGGAGTCAAGGATCAACCCCGCGTATGACCGTGCCCCGTCGTAGGTAACCGAACCGTCGCTGAAATTGTGCAGTATGGTGTAGTTGTTGCCGGAGGTGCCGAGCTTGAACACGGTCCCGAAGCCCGAAAACCCGCCGAAGCTGGTCGTGCCGTAGAGGTTGCCCGCGGAGTCAAGGATCAACCCCGCGTATGGCCGTAACCCGTCGTTGGGGACTGAACCGAACTCGTGCAGTATGGTGTAGTTGTTGCCGGAGGTGTCGAGCTTGAACACGGTCCCGAAGCCCGAAAACCCGCGGCTGCTGTTGGTCGTGCCGTAGAGGTTGCCTGCGGAGTCAAGGATCAAGGCGCCGTATGGCTGTGACCCGTCGTTGGGGACTGAACCGAAATTGTGCAGCACGGTATAGTTGTTGCCGGAACTGTCTAGCTTGAAGATGGTCCCGTAGTCCGAAGGCCCGCCGCTGCTGGTCGTGCCGTAGAGGTTGCCTGCGGAGTCGCGGATCAGGCCGACCGACGGTTGGCTTCCGTCGCTCACGCTGAAGCTATGAAGGATTGTAACCGTCTCCGCGTCGGCTCTGCCGATCGCAAGCGTGCTTATCAGAAGTGCGGCGGAAAGCCCTGCGACGCCGCCTAACCGGCGCCCGGTAAACATATTTCTATTCATTTTGGTTGCTCCTTAATCGTCCGGAGGGCTGCTTTGCTGGGAAGCCCTTCACTTAGGCAAGCAACGAATCTCACCGAAGAGCATCATGCCGGGTGCACTTTTTTGAAAAAATAAATGTGGAGCTACGAACGTGCGGGCGAAAGGCCGGCCTTTTCAGCTCGACAGCACGCGAAACAGCCAGGCACGCGCCAACTCCCATTCGCGATCGGCGGTGCTGGGCGAGATACCGAGTACCTCGGCGGCTTCATCGGAGGTGAGTCCGCCCAAGTAGCGGAGTTCGACAAGCCGACTCTTCCGCTCGTCGAGTTTTTCCAGCGCGAGCAGGGCTTCCTCAAGCGCGATCAGGTCCTGGGCGCAGGCCGGAACGCTGTCCGCCAGATGCAGAAATCCTTCTGTTTCTTTCATCATATCCCCCTCCGAAAAAGCGGGTGAGGCAGAAACAGGGGCCTCTCTTGTTCACCCCGCGCGGCGGAGCTGGGGGATAGGAGATAGAGGGATTCAAAACTGCCCTCCCCCTTAATTGCCGCAAGGAATATTGGTAAGTTTTCGGGTCCTAGTTTCGTCTGCCGCATGGCATTACACGCTTTCGTGTTCGATATCATTTGAGATGTCAAAACCGTTTCGTCCATATAGAATACAGTCCGGGAACGGTATCACAGCTTGTTTTCCCCGACAAAAGGAGATGCGCGTTATGCAAACAGTCAACGATTGGTCATCCCGGGGTTGGCGGATTTCATCAATCTGCGTTTTGCTTGCCGGCTTTCTATGCATGAGCTTTCCGGCCTTGGCTCAGGATTCATCTCAAACAACGATGACCGGGACCCTGGTGTCGTACAGCAAGAACACCATGGTCGTAAAAGGTGAGGGCGATCGATACAGGCTCTTCGTCTTCGACCGAAACACGGTCAAACCGGAGACCCTTGCAATCGGTTCCGGAGTCCGCGTGATCTCCACGCAGACCGAAGATCCCGAGGTACGCCTGGCTGTCTACGTGGCGGCAGCAGAGGCGCATCCGCCTGGCGCCCCAGCGCCGACGCAGCCCGACGTTGTGCCCCCTTCCATTCGGAACACGGAGCGCGCAATAGAGCGGGAAACCAGGAAGTTTCACATCGGTGTTCAAGGCGGACTGGCGCTGAACCCGGAACTTATAGATATCGGCCTCAACGCGAGATTCGGGCCCTTTTTCAGCAAGAACCTGCAGTTCCGTCCGAATGTCGATTTTGCTTTCGGTGAGATCACCAAGCTCTTCGCGCTCAACGGAGACGTTATCTACAATGTGGCTGCCCGGGGGGCCCCGGGCTCTCTTTACTTCGGTGCCGGCCCGCAGTTTAATTTCGTCGAGCAAAGCACTACTTCTGAATCGGGCGTTAGTTTCTCCGATTTTCACTACTCCACTGCGTTGAACGTCTTGTTGGGAATCCGAATGCGAAACGGAATATTCACGGAGTTGAAGACCAGTGTCTGGGCATCACCGGCACCGGTTCTCAGGCTGATGGTCGGATATACGTTCTGACATCTAAGGGGGAATCAGGCCCTTTTCACGCGGCAGCTTTGTCCACACCTTGACCGTGACCGGCTTTCAAATCACCCATGGCGTCCTAAATGCCCAAACTGCGTCGCCGTGTATTTCCACGGTTCACCCCAGCGCTTAATCCGGGGCGGCCTTCTTAAATCGAAACGACTGATCTGCCGTAGCTCTACTTTGCGCCGGTGACCGGCACAATCCATTCGAATGTCACTTCACCGAATACTCCCGCGCTTCCATGCACGCCGTGTAAGCACGCTTGAAGGTGTCTATCTTCTGCTGGTGCTCGGCCTTCAGCTGCGATTCCTCGTTCTGTTGAGCTTGGGCTGTCTGTTGTGCTGCTTGCTGCTTGTTGGCCGCGTTTGCCTTCCGCTGTGCCCTCCCACCTTTCATCGAACCAGCAACCGCCCCAGCACCTGCACCCTTACCGGCTTCGTCGTCGGCGATCGCTCCTATCGCAGCTCCCCCGGCAGCGCCCCGGGCTGCACCTCGCGCTCGACCACCCTTAGCCTTAGGCGTGTTCTCAGCAGCGGCTTTTTGTTCGGCTGCTTTCTGTTCAGCCGTTTTCCCCGCGGGCGCGGTTGCTTGAGGGTCAACGCCCGTTTTCTCCTTAGCTGAGGCAAAACATTCGGTCTCATCTTTTGCTTGTTGATCCGCCGACTGGCCTTTCTTGGCATAAGCGAACAAGCCAATGGACTTAGAGGGCGACGATGCACTGGGCTGTTGTGAGGCAGATTCCTGTCCCAGAGCGTGCCTCGATGCCAGCCAAAGCGGGAGCGTCAGCAACACGAAGAGCGAGCGTGCAGCACGGTTACGGAAAGGTAAGCTTATGTCATTCATACGTTGTTCTCCAATGCACGCGCTGGTTGCCGATGGCAGCAGCGCTGCCGTGACGACCAAGATGCAGACCCGCCGCTAGGCAATTCATTATTTCTATGGCGTTTCGGTTCTGCTTTTCGAATCGCTCGCGCGCCTCGACGGACGATCGCCGGCCCGTATGCCCGGTAGCCGTTCAGCTTTCGTGACTCCGGCGATGGCAGCGGGTTGACGGATCGCGTGTGGGACTTTGCGGATAGTGAAGCTCCTCGATGAGAAACCCGAGAAACCGAAGTATCAGATTGAAGCGCATTACGGGCCAGCTTTAGGTTTCGATCCGACGGGACATGGTGGGCACCGTGCTTGAGCGGTCCGGAATGATACGATTGGCCGCATGCAAATGGAACCTATTATCCCCCCCCAACTTGGAATGGGATTCGACCAAATACGGGGATTCGGTCATCTCATTTACTACATGGCGGTCTGGATGCGCTAGACACTCTGGTTCGTGCGCATTGCTCAGAGGAAGAGCATCATCGGGCTCATGAGAAGGCTCGCCAGGGCTTTCCGTGTGACGAAGTCTTTCCTGATGTCGCCTTTCGAGAATATTTACAATTCTCTCTGCGTACGGGTCCAGGGCAGCAAGGAAGATCTGATTGATATCAGGCAAGGCACAATTCTCCCTATAATGGAATTGCGCCAGAGATTATTTGAAAGGCTGAACGTCGCAGTGCTTGGCGGGCGATGACGTTTTTTTCTTTCTGCTAGCGCTGAAGCGTATGAAGCCGCTAAAAGCCAGAGGCGCTAGTCGTTTTCCCGCAACAGGCGGAGTAATTCCTGCGCTTCCCGCGAAGGCCCTTCGTCATTACAAGACGCCGGAGCCTCCACTATTAGAGCAGTTGCCGTGGTAGTCCTTTGGCTGGTTATTTGGGTCTTGAAACGAAGCCTCAGTGACAGCTTCTTGAATTCAAACACATAGACCCACTCGCCGTTCTCAAAAGTCTTGGATGTCTGATGCCAATGCTTTCTCCCCGCACGGTGCTCCTTTCCCCGACGCCGGATATCGGCGTCTAGCGTGGGATCTGCACCTTTTCTTTTGTCGAAATGTTTCCCAAAGTCGAGTCGCAGGGTAATCTCAAATTCACCGTCACGATGTGTCGCAAAGAATACGCATTGACTAAGGCCTCCCCTTCCATCTTTCTTCTGCTCAAGAGGTATTTCGGTTCCGTCGTCCAAAATGGCTTTAATGTCGGTGATGTCCGGTCTGTTGGTAAGATCCATAGCACTCACATGATAAGAGGAAAGGCCACGGGCTCGGCAACAGCTACCAACCGGCATCTGGAATGCGAATTCCCCGATGCTCAAATTGAGCCACTACCTGCGCGGCGGCCAGTTTGACACCCAAAATTGCGATTCGCTAGACTAGGGTATTCGAGTTCTCGAAGCGGAGAGAAGAAGTCTGTCCATGCGTACTGAAATTCCATCCCAGGCCGAAATTGTCCGTGCCTGGCACGTGATCGACGCGGATGCGGCGGTCCTGGGCAGGGTTGCGAGCCGTGCAGCTATGCTTTTGATGGGTAAACACAAACCGATATACGCTCCATCAATGGATACTGGCGACCACGTAGTGATCATCAATGCAGCCAAAGTGAGGCTCACGGGCGGCAAGGAAGGGCAAAAGTTGTACCGGCGCCACAGCGGGTATCCGGGTGGTCTGGTTGAGACCGGCGCGCGCCGCATGCGCGAAACGCGTCCCGAGCGCATGGTAGAACTTGCGGTATCGGGGATGCTGCCGAAGACGAAGCTGGGCAAACAAATGTATCGAAAGTTGAAGGTATATGCCGGGGAGCATCATCCACACCAGGCACAAAAACCTGTTCCGCTTGCCCTAAAGAAATAACCTTCGATGAATAACGGGAAAGGATTGTAGTGCCAGCGAAGCTAGTCCAACAGTTAGGAACGGGACGGCGCAAGACGGCAACCACGCGCGTTTTTCTGCGCCCTGGAAAAGGTCAGATTACGGTTAACGGCCGTGCCTTCGAACACTATTTTGTGAATGAATCGGCTCGCGCCTATGTGCGGCAGCCACTGCTCGCAACCGAGACTGCGGAACGATTTGATATCCTCATCCTCGCGCATGGCGGCGGGGTGAGCGGACAGGCTGGGGCTGCGCGGCTCGGGATTGCTCGCGCGCTCATTGAATTTAATTCCGAACTGCGCGGTAAGCTGAAGCAGCTCGGATTTCTTACGCGCGATGCTCGTGCGCATGAACGGAAGAAGTACGGTCAGAAGGGCGCCCGCAAGCGCTTTCAGTTCTCGAAGCGGTAGTTCGTTCTGCTCTTTCGTTCAAACCTTCAACACTCGCCAGACGTTTCCGCGGCTGGCAACAACCGGACACGATCGGAACCGCGCAAATTCCGCTTTGGGCCGCGCACTTTTCGATCGAGTTCTTGAAATGAAAGTCAAGGAGACAGGTTGCCATCAATTTCAATGAAGGAGTTGCTCGAAGCAGGCGTTCACTTCGGGCACCAGACCAAGCGCTGGAATCCAAAGATGAAGGAATACATCTTTGGCGAACGTAACGGGATTTACATAGTCGATCTGCAGAAAACGCTCAAGCTTTTCAAAGACGCTATGCGCTATGTAGGTGAGATGGCTGCGCAGGGCAAGACGGTCCTTTTTGTGGGCACGAAGCGCCAAGCGCAGGAAGCAATAGCGGAAGAGGCAACGCGCTGCTCACAGTACTACGTGAACCAGCGTTGGCTGGGCGGATTGCTTACTAATATCGCGACCGTGCAGCGCTCAATTAAGCGTTTGAAAGACCTGGATGCGATGTCAACTGACAATGCCTACGAGGGTCGCGCGAAGAAAGAAGTGGGGCGGTTGGAGCGCGAGCGTAAGCACCTGCAGCAGAACCTGGCCGGCATTAAGGACATGAATGGGCTTCCAGATTTGCTGTTCGTGATTGACTCAAATAAAGAAGCAATAGCCGTAAAGGAAGCCCGGAAGCTTGCCATACCGGTGGTTGCGGTTGTAGATACGAACTGCGATCCGGACGAAGTGGATTACGTGATCCCAGGCAATGACGATGCGTTGAGGGCGATACGACTATTCACGACCAAGATCGCGGATGCCGTTGTTGAGGCGCGCGCGCTTGCAACCGAGCAGGACTTTGCGGCAGAAAAGCTCGTGAGTGACGACGAGGGGGCGGCAGAGCAGACTCCGGAAGAGTACACGCAGTATTTGGATCCGAAGTATGCGGAACAACTGATGTCGGAGAGCCTGGCTACCAGCGAAGAACC
>JBJMGM010000038.1:0-31530 GCA_045807905.1 Bryobacteraceae bacterium
GATTATCCGAGGGCGTTTCGCCAGGCTGCAACAGAGAGACGTGCCAGTAAACGGTACCGTTCGCCGCATCGAAAGCATAAACACTGTCATGCTCCGTAGCGGCAAAAACCACGTTAGGGTAGCCATGTCCTGGAATCGGCACCCCCGACACAATTAGCGGTTGCGCATCCACCTTTCCGTCCATCGGGACCGTAAAGAGCTTCCCGAACGTGGCCGACCTTACATTTTGCGGCGTCAGAGTTGTCTCCGACAAGTTCTGACCGGTGCGCGCAAGATCGTTGTGATACGTGAGGACGTTCGTTTGCCCAAACGCCGCAAACGAATACACCTCAAGCAATAGAATGCCAAGGCCGAGCTGAGATGGTCTCACGCCCAATTGAATCCGCTCTTCGCCAAGGGTAAGGACCGAACGCGCTGACCGGTCGCGGCAAAGATTGCATTGCAGACAGCCGGTATCACGGGCGGCAGCGCAGGTTCTCCCAAGCCGGTCGGATCATTATCACTCTTTAAGAAATCGACCTCAATTTGCGGCGCCTGTCTCAAGCGAAGCAACGTGTGCTGATTGTAATTGGTCTGAACAACCCGGCCGCCTTCAAGAGTGATCTCCTGATTCATCAGCTCGCTCAGCCCGTCGATGATTGCCCCTTCAACTTGCGCTCGGGCGCCGCTGGCGTTGATGATCTGGTTTCCAACGTCGCCGCACACCCAGAGCTTATGCACTTTGAGGCCTTTGTTCGCTGTAACACTGACTTCCGCGACGTGGGCGAAGTAGCCCTGGAAGCTGTAGTGGAATGCAACACCCAATGCCGTTCCTTTTGGCCGGGTCCGCTTGGCCCAACCTGATTTCTCGGCCACAAGTTGCAGGACGCCCCGCATGCGCGCCACATCGTAAGCTTGGGGTTTTGCACCTGAGCGTGTGGGGCTAGGCTCGTTCTCGACCTTCGGCTTAGCGGCTTCTTTGACCATCCGGTGTCCGGGCTCTCCGAGCAGTTCCAGCCGGAACTGTATCGGGTCTTTACCGGCCGCGTGGGCGAGTTCGTCAATGAACGACTGCATAACGAAGGCTTGAGAATTTGCTCCCGGCGCCCGAAGCGCCCCAGTCTTCAATCGCAGCGGCATCACTGAGGAGTACATCCCAAAATTCGGGACAAAGCCTGAGGGGAACTCAGTCGGCGCGATACTCGCCGATGGTGAAAACGTCTCGCCCTCCCCAAAGCTGACGAAGTGATTGCCCCAGCCGATGATCTTCCCGGAAGCGTCCACTCCACCCCTCAGAAAGTGGAATCCACCGGGACGATAGTAATCGTGCGTCATGTCATCTTCGCGCGACCAGACAAGCTTCACCGGCGCGCCCACCCTCTTTGCGATCGCGGCCACTTCAACCATGTAGTCATTCGTAAGCCCCCGGCCAAACGAGCCGCCAGCCCGCAGCAGGTGAATCGTGATGTTGCTTTCCGGAATACTAAGAATCTTCGAGACCAGAGCGCGGCCGCGCGCCGGCTGCTGGGTAGTCGACCAGATTTCCAGCTTCCCGTCTTTGAAATGCGCGCTGCAATTCCTCGGTTCTAATGCTGCGTGGGATATGAATGGATATGAATAGGCAGCCTCGACCACCTTCGCGGCGCTCTTGAGCGCCTCATCCAGGTTGCCGTCGTTCTTGAGCGTCCGGGCGGGTGGCTGTTTGGACAACTCTTCAGCGCGTTTCGCAAAGCCTTCGCTGCTCTGCGCAGCACCCGGACCTTCGTCCCATTTCACTTCCAGCTTTTTCCGGGCTGACTGTGCGGCCCACCATGTTTCGGCAATAATGGTCACGCCTGGCTCTAGACCGGGATCACCCGTCATCACCGGGCCAACCTGCAGGGGGCTTTCGACGACAAATGCGTCCCGAACGCCCGGCAGCTTTTTCACTTCTTCTACATTCGCGGTCACCACCTTGCCGCCGAAGACGGGACATTTTTGATATGCGGCATAGAGCATGCCGGGCATCGTGAAATCAATGCCGAAAATGGGCTTACCACTTGTAATATCAGGAACATCCACTCCCGGGGTAAAACGGCCGATAAGGTTGAAAGCGCTCGCTTCTTTCAGCTTCACTGAACTGAGATCAGGAGCCGGCAAAGTGGCGGCAGTAGCTGTCAGCTGGCCGTATCCCAGTGAGCGGTCGGTTGGCCGGTGATACACGCGGCCGTTCGAGGCGAAGCATTCTGATTCAGGCACTCCCCAGGTCTTCGCAGCTGCCGCGATCAGCAACTGACGCCCCGCCGCGCCAACCTGTCGCATGGGAATCCAGTTGTTCGAAGCTGCGCGACTGCCTCCGGTACTTTGCAATCCATACTTCGCGTCCAGATCGGCCTGTTCGACTTTGACAGTCTTCCAATCCACATCCAGCTCTTCCGCGATCATCATGGGCAGCATTGTCTTGATCCCCTGCCCGATTTCAGGATTCCTTGAAACCAGAGTTACGGTGCCGTCAGGCGCGATCCGGATGAACGCATTCGCGTCGGGAGGCGTTTTGGGCGCTGGCTGCTGTGCCGAGGCTTTCGGTTCGATGTACGTGCCGATCAGCATGCCTCCGCCGGCTAACGCCGTGACTTGAAGAAACGAGCGGCGGCTTAAACGCGTCATCACAGGCCTCCTTGTCCGTTGCGGGACTTGCCCCCGGGTACTTCGGCGCCCCCCGCCGGTCCATTCACATGCAGAGAAGCTGTGGCGTGCATCGCAGCTGCTTTATGGATTGCCTCCCTGATGCGCAAATAAGTGCCACACCGGCACAGGTTTCCATTCATGGCGGCATCGACCTCTTCATCCGTTGGTTTCGGATGCTTGGCGAGTAAGGCCGCTGCCGACATGATCTGCCCGGCTTGGCAGTAGCCGCACTGCGGCACGTCAACATCGAGCCAGGCTCGCTGCAGTGGATGTGAATTGTCCGGCGATAGCCCTTCGATAGTTGTTATCGGGGCGTTTGCGGCGCTTGAGATGGGAGTCAGGCAGGAACGGACCGCCTGCCCGCCCAAGTGCACGGTGCATGCGCCGCACTCGCCGATTCCGCAGCCGTACTTTGTACCGTGCAGATTCAACACATCGCGGATTACCCATAAAAGCGGGGTGTCAGGAGGCACATCGACGGTCGAAGACCGCCCGTTGACAGTAAGCTTGATCGCCATAGTCTTTACCCTTGGACTGCGATAGGGGCAGCTCAGTTTCTCGTTTACCAGCTATGTGTGTTGAGGCGGTCCGCTAGAGCCGCCTCGTCGATCCCTGCCGCTTCTATGGTTCAGAGCCACAAGCGTTTAAGCACTTCCTTCCCTTCCTACGCTCGGTCTATAAGGTGATCGAGGTTATATGCCGATTAGAAGAAAAGGTACAAGTAAATGGCGCATCCTCCGCTGTCACGCAGCGCTTGGGCAATGGCAACCCGCTCCCGTTGGTATCCCGCAGGTGAATTCGCGAACCGGTTCCGGCCTGCCGCGCTCACAATGTGCGCCTGTCTAATGCTCCTGGTCCTACCGGAACCGGGGCTCACCGAAGTTCCCAAAGCGCTGCCAACCCTCACCTCGACCACGGCGGTCCGCAGCCTGACACCGCAAGAAGCGCGGCGAGGTTACCCGATTCACCTTCGGGCCGTGGTGACATATTTCGATCCGACCACGCCCGATCTGTTCGTGCAGGACGCTAGCGGCGGTATTTATATAGGTTGGACGCCCAACCTATCTGAACCTGCGGTAGGCGATGTGCTGGAGATAGATGGCGTCAGCACCCAGCTCGATTTCGCCCCGGATATTGCCAACCCCCACTGGAAAGTTGTCGGACAGGCGTCGCTGCCTAAGGCTCGCCCGGTCACGTTCGCGCAAATGGCGAGCACTTCTCAAGACGCGCGGTGGGTAGAAGTCGAGGGAATACTCAGGCAGGCAAGATATCTGAATCGCACTGGAAACGAGCGCGTACTGCAAATGAACGTTGCGCTGCCAGGAGGCCCGATTGACGTTATAGTCCCGTGGGACGCCTCCCCCGTTCCTTCAGGACTGATCGATGCACGTGTGAGGATCCGCGGGGTTTGTGGGGCTCGGTTTACGGCAAAAAACCAGATGGTCGGAGTGGTCTTGTATGTGCATAGTCTTAACGAAATTTCTGTTTTGGAGCCGCCGCATTCCGATCCGTTCGCTGGGCCGGCCATGTCCATTGGCGACTTACAAAGATTCGGGTTTCGGGGCACGTCGGGTCACCGTGTCAAATTGGCTGCCGTCGTAACTGCTGTAGTTCCTGGCAGAGGGATTTATATAGAGGACAAGTCGGGCAGCACTTTCGCGCAACTCAGCGCAGAAATCACTCTGAAACCGGGTGACCGGATCGAAGCCTTGGGATTTCCCGGCTTCTTCGACTCTCATACCAGATTGGAGGATGCTGTGGTCCGTCGACTGGGCACCGCTCCGCAACCCAAACCGGTACGCATCACGATCAAACAGGTCATGACCGGCGAATACGACTCGGCGCTCGTGAACCTCGTGGGCCGGATTATGCGGGAATCAATGTTGCCCGACGAACAAGTGCTTGTTCTCGAGCAGGATCACACCATATTCTCCGCCAGCTTCGCGCCATTGAGCGGTGTCCGCAAACTGCCGATCGAGGGCAGTCTGGTGCGTATTACTGGGATATGCGTCAGCCAGACTGACTCGCTCCGCCGCGTAAGCGACTTTAGACTTATCTTGCGCTCGGCGAATGATTTAGCTGTGCTCGAAACTGCGCCGTTCTGGACGATCGGCCGTGCTGTCAGCCTACTTGGGCTGGTCGGCCTATCAATGCTTCTAACACTCGCCTGGATTGTGATTTTGCGCGGTCGTGTAGATGAAAAGACCGAGACGATTCGCGCGACTTTGGAATCGACGCAGGATGGAGTTCTTGTCGTGAGCTCAAAGGGCGCGATCGTCACGTACAATCAAAAATTTCAAGACACGTGGAGGATTCCCGACGCCGTTCTCGACTCCGGCGACAGCAACTCCGCGATTGATTTCGTTCGAAATCAGCTCAAGCACCCCGAATCCTTCATTTCCAGAATTCGGGAGCTTGAAGCCGAAGAGAATGCGAAAAGCGACGATGTAATCGAGCTCACCGACGGACGGCTAATTGAGCGACACTCCGAGCCACAGCGCGTTCACGGCAAGAGTATTGGCAGAGTCTGGAGTTTTCGCGATATTACGGAAAGGCGGCGGGCTCAGGCCGAGCTACAGACTGCGAAGGAGGCCGCTGAAGTCGCGAACCGGAGCAAGAGCGAGTTTCTCGCCAATATGAGTCACGAAATCCGCACGCCAATGAACGCGGTGTTCGGAATGACAACCCTGCTTCTCGAAATGGATTTGTCGAAAGAGGCGCGTGAATTCCTAGGCATCATTCGAAGCAGCGGCGAAACTCTACTGACGGTAATCAATGACATCCTCGACTTTTCGAAGATTGATTCCGGCAAACTTGATTTCGAGTCCACCCCGTTCCGCCTGGATCATTGCATCGAGGACGCCCTGGATCTATTGGCGCCTAAAGCCGCGGAGAAGTGCCTGCAGCTGGCATATCTGATCGAAGAAGGCACGCCCTCAACAGTCGTAGGGGACGTTACGCGGGTCCGGCAAATCTTACTCAATCTTGTCAGCAACGGTGTGAAATTCACGGCCTCGGGCGAAGTCGTCGTATTAGTTTCTCGGAGGGAGGAGGGCGCCACGGCCCAGCTCTATTTCCGTGTTCGCGACACCGGCGTCGGTATTCCAAAAGATCGCCAGAACTTACTGTTTCGCTCATTTAGCCAGGCGGATACCTCTACAACCCGGGAATACGGGGGAACGGGACTGGGGTTGGCCATTAGCAGACGGCTTTGCGAGCTGATGGGCGGCAGCATGTGGGTGGAAAGCGACCCCGGGGTCGGCTCCACGTTCCATTTTGTAGTTCCGGCGATTACGGCACCCGAAAGCTTACCAGACCGGTCCACGGCGCCTGTGGCCATGCTGAATGGAAGACGGTTGTTAGTCGTTGACGATAATGCTACGAACCGTTTCATTTTGACTAAACAGCTGGAGGCTTCAGGTATGCACGCGTGGACGGCAGCATCTGGTGTTGAAGCTCTGGAGCTGCTCAAAAAACACGGACCGTTCGACTTCGCAGTCCTTGATTTTCACCTGCCCGAAATGGATGGCGTACAATTGGCATCCGAGATTCGTAGGCTACCTCAGTGTGAAAAGTTACCACTAGTGATGCTTAGCTCAGGTGTCAACGGGATAGCCTGCAAGGGGCAAGAGGATCTGTTTGCCGCTTATCTCTCAAAACCGATCAAACCGCGCAAGCTGATCGATACGCTGGCCTGCATTTTAAGTGGCCAAACGACCGCTGCACTGGCAGTTATTCCATGCTCCGATCGAACCTTTGCCGATCGAGCGCCATTGCGGATCTTGCTGGCGGAGGACAACCTGATCAATCAGAAGCTCGCTGTGAAGATGTTGGAACGAATCGGTTACTGTCCTGACATCGCGGGTAATGGTCTCGAAGTGCTCGCTGCGCTGAGACGGCAGCCCTACGATCTCGTGTTGATGGATGTTCAGATGCCTGAAATGGATGGCGTGGAAGCAACCCGGCGAATCCGCCAAGAGTGGCCGGGCGATTCAGGCCCCCGCATCGTTGCCATTACCGCTAACGCGTTCAAGAGTGATCGCGAACAGTGCCTGGCTGCCGGTATGGACGGATACGTTACGAAGCCGATCCAGTTCAGAGAACTGCAGGCGCTGCTCGAGCAGTGCAGCGTCCACCTAGCAAGTTTGGGTTAGTCCTTCCGGTTTGCGGTATTGATCGTTGATTCCTTACTCATAGGCCTGCGCTGGCTTTGTAACCGGTAGCAGATTAACAAAGAACGAATACCCACGTGCAATCAATCGTTTAGGGCCACGAAACGGCTTCCAACAAAGTCTCCCGAGACAATACTCGGGTGTAGAGGTCGCCATTGTCGAAAGAATCAGAGCAGGCTCGCAAAACGGACCGCAAAACTGGGCGTGATCTGGCGACCCCGGCGCAAGCTAACTTTCAGGGACAGCGCCATCATAAAAACCAGCGCAGAATTGTGATTCTCAGTCAATGGATTGAAATTGAGGTAGATAACGGGCAAGCTATCACCAAGCTTTATCCATCAAATGAAACTTTGGTTGAGGAATGCAAGGCGATGCTCCCTGCCCCGGACTTGGTCTATCGAAGACTAAATTTCCCGGGTGGCGTTCCACCTGAATATCACTGGGTGACACGAAACCCGGAGGCGCGCGAGCGCGGCGGCACCGGCATTCAGAGGATGACGATCGATACTTGGTTGCACTTGATCGAGCGTGAAAGAGGCCAAGGGACCGGTCACGTAGGGCCGACGGGAATCGGAAATCTGCCGCGTCCGTCGGAACGTGGCGTATGCGAGTGTGCCGTTTGCCGAAACAACGAGGTGCGTTGACACGCTTTGCTAAAGTGGAGCTTAGGCCCGTTCGAGATGTGCTCAGCGGGAGTGTGTTTTCTATGGCCAAAGTTTGTGAAATTTGCGGTCGCGGACCGCAGTTCGGGCATCGCATCAGCCATGCCCATAACATCAGTAAGCGCCGCTGGAATATCAACCTACAAATGGTTCACGCGCTTGTCAACGGCGCCGGGAAGAGGCTTCGCGTTTGCACATCTTGCATTCGAAGCGGTAAGGTTCAAAAAGCTCCACTAGCGTAAGCGACTGCCTCTGAGCTTAAGCGCGTTCCGCCCAAGCGTCCGGCGCACAAAGCCGCTAATCCTCCGCCCCATATAAAAAAGCGCTGATATACTCCCTGCATGCCCGTCATTGAAAAACATACTCCAGGAGCATTCTGCTGGTTTGAACTGGCGACCACCGACCAGTCAGCAGCTAAGAAATTTTATACCTCGCTGTTCGGATGGTCGTTCAATGACTTCCCTATGGGGCCCACCGATCTGTACACCATGTTCCAACTCAATGGAGCAGACGTGGGTGCGGCATACACGATGAGGCCTGAACAGCGGTCGCAAGGCATTCCGCCACACTGGATGATCTATGTCGCCGTCGAGAATGCAGACTCCGTAGCCAGTCGAGCAAGCGAATTGGGGGGCAAGGTCGTCGCCCCAGCTTTCGATGTTATGGATGTTGGCCGGATGGCGATCATCGCTGATCCCGCGGGAGCCTTATTTGCGGCCTGGCAACCTAAGAAGCACAAAGGTACCGGCATCACCGGCGAGAATGGAACCGTTTGTTGGGCCGATTTGAGTACGCCTGACCCCGCCACGGCCAGACGCTTTTATTACGATCTTTTTGGCTGGAATTTCGTCGAAGGCGAAAAAGACACCTCCGGGTATCTGCATATCAAGAATCATGAGCAGTTTATAGGTGGGGTACCGCCCGCCTCTCAGCGCGATCCGCATGCGCCGCCTCACTGGCTAATTTATTTTCAGGTTGCTGGATGCGATGCCTCAGCAACTAAGGCGAAGGATGAAGGCGCTCAAATCTTGCTTCAGCCAACCGATTTGGAGGATGTCGGCCGATTCGCCGTCCTTAAAGATCCGCAGGGAGCCGCCTTCGCGCTGTTTCAGCCGGAAAGCAAGTGAGAACCGGCTCGCTTGTCCAGCTTTTTCAGCCATCTCCTTAACATCCTGTTTCGGCTTGGCTATTTCGGGCCGCTCGTAATGGGGGTGCTCGATTCGTCGTTCCTTTTCTTGCCCTTTGGTAACGACCTCCTCGTCGTAGGCCTCGTAGCACGCCATCATCAGGGCCTAATCGTCTACGTTCTTGCTGCGGCGACCGGCTCAATTCTCGGTGTATTGCTTCTTGACTTGGTTGCCCGCAAAGCCGGCGAACAGGGTATCCAGAAGGTGGCCGGTCCGAAGCGATTCGAATACCTGAAGCGCAAGATCGGTGAAAAAGGTGGGAGAGCGCTCGCGCTTGGCTGTCTCGCTCCACCACCCTTTCCATTCACGATGGTGGTGGCCACCAACAGCGCTCTTGGCTACCCTAGGTTCCGTCTTCTCTGGATCGTTTGGCTGGCGCGCGCCTTTCGGTTCACAGTTATCGGTCTTTTAGCGGTGAGGTTTGGGCCGGCCATTCTGCGCATCGCCAATTCACCAGCCTTCAAATGGTCGATGGTCGGATTCATCGTGCTCTGTACTGTTGGCAGTGTGATTTCAATCACCAACTGGGTTCGAAAAAGCCGCCGTGCAAAGACACCTGCTTGAACAACGAATGAGCTTAGGATAGATGTCACCCTGTGTCATGTTGCCACTTTTTGGCATCTCACCCGCCCTGCGCCGCTCTTTACTTTAACGAAGCCATATCGATCACGAACCGGTATTTCACATCGGCTTTGAGCATGCGTTCGTAGGCTTCATTAATTTGCTGGATACGGATCAATTCGATATCAGCAGTGATGCCTTTGTCGGCGCAAAAATCGAGCATCTCTTGGGTCTCCCGGATCCCGCCGATTAATGATCCCGCCAGCTGCCGCCTGCCCATGATCAGTGCAAAGGCCGGAACAGCCAACGGGTTCTGGGGAACTCCTACCAATGTGAGCGTTCCATCCCGTTTCAGAAGGCTAAGGTAAGCATTTCGGTCGTGGTCGGCCGAGACAGCATCAAGTATGAAATCGAAGCTGCCGGCATGTTTCTGCATCTCAGCCAGATTTTTTGACACAACGACCTCATGTGCCCCCAGGCGCAGCGCGTCGGCGGTCTTATGCGGGGAGGTCGTGAAGAGAACAACATGCGCGCCGAATGCGTTCGCGAATTTCAGGGCCATGTGTCCCAGGCCGCCGAGCCCCACTACGCCGACCTTCTGTCCTTTTCGCACATTCCAGTGGCGCAAAGGAGAGTACGTCGTGATTCCCGCGCAGAGCAATGGGGCCGTAGCGGCAGGATCAAGCTGGTCAGACACTCGCAGCGCGAAGGCTTCATCGACAACTATGGCTTGCGAATAGCCGCCGTAGGTCACGCCTCCGAGGACCTTATCTTCGCTGTTATACGTGAGCACCGGGAATTTCTCACAGTACTGCTCGAGTCCTTCCCTGCAGTTTATGCAGACGCCGCACGACCATACCATGCAGCCCACGGCGCCCAGATCACCCTCTTTGAAGTTCTTGACGGCGTTTCCCGTCTTCACCACACGCCCTACGATTTCGTGGCCGGGTACGCACGGGTAAACAGTGGGCGCGGCGCTTTCCCACTCATTTCTTACCTGATGCAAATCGGAGTGGCACACTCCGCAGTAGAGAATTTCGATTTGTATGTCCTGAGCTCGTGGGTTGTGGCGCTGGATCGAAGTAGGGGCGAGTCCAGATGTTGGGCTCTGCGCCGAATAAGCTTTTGCGGGAAACGTGCCGCGACGCCCGGACTGGTCTTCCCTCTCCAGGGTTGCGGTTGACGAGGTATTGCTCATGCCGGATATCCCTCCTACGCTCTCGACTATACCGTTGGCGCACCGGTTTCCCGTGGTATTGCCCGCCGGTTTACAACTATCGTATACAACAATTTGCTTTTGGGCGATCCATTCGCGGTACACACATCCCCCAAACGGGCAGGCCTTGCAGCCATGAAAGGGAGAAGGCGCCCCCATGAGCTTTTGTCGAATCCATCTGGCAAATCGCAAATCGCAGGATGGCTGCGAAATCTGCGCAGACACCGGCGCGGACCATACGCCGAGAGTATCCCTGCGGCGTTCTCCGACGCAAGTGTGCTCCTGGTCTGGCATCACGCAATCACTTTGCCCGTCTGTGTGGTGTCATAACCGGCGATCGCCTCCAGCTTTCTTCTGAGGCTCGAACGGTTGAGCATATCCAGAAGCGCTTTTGCTGCTGGTAGTTCGAGAGACGTTTTGGAGAAGGAAAGGTCAAAACGCTCGACCGCTAATGGGACAAAGTCTAAGGCGAAGCAACGGGCCGCAGATCGAGTGGCAATACAACAATCGGCATTTCCCGCTGCGACAGCGTATGCGGCAGCGAGGTGACCCGTGGCGACGTTGTAATATCCGAGCACTTTTTTGGGGGCAACACCGGCAATGCTGAGAAATTTGTCGAGAAGATCTCTGCTACCGGACCCCTTATCGCGGTTGATTAGAGTGGCTCGCTTACCGGCGACATCTGCAACATTCCGAATATTCTTTGGGTTACCTCGAGCGAGCACGAGCCCCTGCTCCCAAACGGCGAAGGTTACGATTCGAACGTCCTGTTTTGGGAAGAGACGTTTGACGAAGGGAACATTGTAATCGCCGGTGGCAGCATCTAAGAGATGAGACCCGGCCGCGTGTACGTGTCCCTGCTTCAGCCATTTGAGGGCGCAGTGGCTTGCGCATGGAACAGTAATGATTTCCATTCCGGCCTTATCGAGCGACCCTGCGATTACGGAAAGCGCAGGATCACAACCAGCCAAAAGCAGCCGCTGCCCGTATCGGCGGTGGTCCATGGCAGACGTGATGGAAACGCGACCCCGCGATCTTTTGCGGACGATGCCGTCGGCCGCCGGTAAATAAGACGGGAGAAAGGACACAGGAGCGGCGATTAGCCGGCCGTTCGCGCTGCATAAGCGTACCGACTGCCCTTCTTTTAAATCTCCTGATGTGCCCGTCAAAAGCTCGGCTTGCAAGGCTTCGGGTTCGTGAGTTTGCTCCAGCGCAAAAAGATTCTCAACTCTTACATCGAGAGCACGGGCGAGGCGGAGAGCTACTGCGGTATTGGGAACGAAAGCACCTTCTTCGATGGCGTAGATAGTCTGGCGGCTCACGGCGACACGCTTGGCCAATTGCGCAGCGGAAAGGCCCCGCTCTTCGCGGACCTTTCTAAGAAGCGTATCGATTTCTGGCGACGGCATCGCGCGCTGACCCTATTCTCTTTCAGTTAGCATGTCTACTATGCTTAACATACGTAATGTAAGCATGACACGGTTAAAAGCGCTCAGCGAAATCATGTTCGTCGCTTTATGCTTTACCGTTCTGCCGTGCTTTGCTCAAGACGGCAAAGCAGAGCTGTTCGGAACCATTCGGGATCCGTCAACATTGCCCATCGCGAACGCCGACATCCAGTTCAAGGAACAGACAACGAACGCCTTGTTCCTAACAAGGTCAGGCGAGCAGGGCGAATATCATTTGGTGGGGCTCCCGGTTGGCGTATACGTACTCACAGTTCAGCATGAGGGCTTCCGAATGTATCGGCAGTCAAACATCACAATGCGGATTGCAGACCAAGTTTCATTGGACGTTCAACTCTCGATAGGACAGACCACGCAGACGGTGGAGGTAAATGAACAAGCTTCGCTGTTACAGACTGCCTCAGGCGCGGTGAGCTTCAGCGTTGATGAGAAGAAGATCGTTACGCTTCCGCTAGACGGCAGGAATTTTGTTCCACTGGTTGCCCTATCTCCAGGCGTGGCGCTCCCCGGGGGACGCTCTCTACTGCCGCGCATCAACGGCAGTCGACCGCGCACAAATGAATACATTTACGACGGAATCAGCGCCCTGCAGCCCGAGCCAGGTCAGGTTGTCTTTTACCCCATCATCGATGCGATTGAGGAATTCCGGATCAACATTAATTCGTATTCTCCGGAATGCGGGCGATCGAATGGCGGGACGGTAATTGTAAACACAAAATCAGGCAGCAACAATTTCCACGGCACGCTATTCGAGTTCTTTAGGAATGAACATTTGAACGGGAAAAACTACTTCGCCGCGGCGGGATCAAAACCCGAGTTTCGAAGGAATCAATATGGCCTGACGTTCGGGGGGCCCATTCAGAAGAACAGGGCTTTTTTCTTTATAGATGGGCAGGGAACAAGATTACGCACCGGAATACCAAGAATCAGCACCGTACCAAGCCTCGCCCAACGATCCGGTATTTTTTCGAGCCCGATTTATGATCCCTCGGCGCCAGCGAGGTCAGAGTTTCCAGGCAACAGAATCCCGCGTAGCCGGTTTGATCCAATTGCCGTTCAGACTATGGCTCGTTACCCACTGCCGAATCGGCCCGGAACAGCAAACAACTACATTCGCACTGGTGTTGAACCGGATAGCCAGGACCAATTCGATACACGCTTGGACCGCTATTTCGGAAACGCCCAGCGGGTGTTCGGCCGTTTCTCATACGTTCGTGATGACGACACGCCTGTCACGCCATTACCGGATGGAAGCGGAGCCATTACGTCAGGGGTGATTAGTCAAACGGCGACTCGCGGCTATCAAGGAGTAGCAGAGCACGAGTGGACGCTCTCCCCAACGCTGTTGAACCAAGCCCGTTTCGGCTACACGACACGGGAATCGAACGGCGTCGGGCCGCTGAACGAAGATCTCAACGTGCCCGGCATTCCGGCAAATTCATTTTCATCGGCTCTTCCTACTTTCAACGTAAGCGGCTACCAGCAAATTGGTCCATCCGCGGGAGCTAACTCTCGATTTACAACGAGCGTCACCGAGTATATGGACACGATGTCCGTGGTAAGCGGGAAACACTCGATCAAAGTCGGCGCCGATATAAGGCGAGAAGCGCTTGATGTGTTACAACCGCCAAATCCCGCTGGGGCCTACACTTTCAGTACAACGGGCACGAACAAGTCCGGGATTGAGAACAGCGGGAATGCGGTGGCTTCCCTTCTCCTGGGAGAAGTGAGCGCGTTTACGATCGATATTCAACGCAGAGAGCTACGCGAACGCGCAAATATTGCGGAGTTCTTCGCTGGGGACGATTGGAAGCTCTCCAAAAGACTGATGGTGAACTTTGGAACGCGTTACACTCTGAATTTTCCGTCTCATGAAGTAGACGGTCAGGGAGCAGTTTTCAACCTGCGGTTGCAAATGCTAGATTTCCCACAGACCGCACGCGACTTGGAGTGCTGCGATTTCGGACCGCGCGCAGGCTTGGCGTATCGGGCGGATGACAATACGGTCATACGTTCCGGGTACAGAATGATTTGGTTTGAGCAGACCGGAATTACGACGCCTTTTACACTTCCGCAATTTCCATTTGTGCAGACTGTGGGGCAGCAGTCCCAAGACAATATTAATGCGGCGTTTCTGCTAGCAAACGGACCAACTGTGCAAGTCTCCGCTCCAAATCCAAACTCCGGGTTAGGGCAAGGAGTCTTCGGGACTCAAAGGGATAATGGCTCGGGCTATTCGCAGCAATGGAACTTTACCGTAGAGAGAACGTTCGGTCAGAATGTCAATTTCGAGGTTGGGTATCTCGGTTCAAAAAATACACGCCTTGGTTTACCGGAAGCCAATCTCAACCAGCTACCTTCAGCCGACCTAGTCCTCGGGACCGCTCTGCTCACGAAAGTCCCCAATCCTTATTACGGGCAACTTCCCGCTTCATCCTCGTTGGACAAACCGCTGATTGCAGAGCAGCAACTATTGAGGGCATATCCGAGATTTACGAACGTAGCGTTATTCAGGAACAATGTGGGTAACTCCACTTATCACGCGGTTGAGGCGAAGTTGGAGAAACGCTTCTCGAGCGGGCTAACATTTACCTTCGCGTACACGTTTTCGAAATTGATTGACGATGCATCCAGCTACTTTTCGCAGACGATTTTCACCGGGCCTGTTCTAAACAGTACAGGAGCCGCCGATGCGCTTAATCGCCACTTAGAGAAGGACGTTTCAAGCGGCGATATCCCCCGTGTATTCTCGGGCGGTTGGGTGTATGACATTCCGAGATGGTGGAAGATCTCCGGATGGCAGATTGCAGGACTAGCGCGAGTACAGGCGGGCGATGCTGTCGCGGTGACGCAAGCGACAAACAATAACGCCAGTCTGGGGTTTGCCGTACAGCGACCGAACCGGAGCGGTGATCCCAACGGTTTGTCGAACCGGAGTGCTAACCATTGGTTCAACGTGGCGGCATTCACGAATGCTCCCCAGTTCACGATTGGAACCAGTTCACGCAACCCAGTGCGCGGACCTGGTCTTCAAACTGCGGATTTAATGTTGGGCAAGACTTTTCGAATAACAGAGAGATTCAACGCGGAGTTCCGAGCGGAAGTGTTCAACCTTACGAATACGCCACCGTTTAATGACCCCAATGGAAGCTTTGGTTCACCAGGGTTTGGAACAATCACGACCGCAGGCAATCCTCGCGATTTCGAGTTTGCAGTTAAGGCACACTTCTAATCTCCGCCGTTTGGCGGTCCGAGACGACGGCCGGCTACCCAGACGCTCTGTACACGCAAATCCGTATCGAACTGAACGAAATCGGCCGCACAGCCGCGGGCAATGGAACCGTATCGGTGATCGAGACCCAGCAACGACGCAGGCGTGCGAGTTGCCATTCGCACCGCGTCCGCCAGGGGCACGTCTACGACTTGGTGCATGATACGAACCTGATCAATCAAAGTAGTAGCGCTTCCCGCGAGAGCCGATCCGTCGGCAAGCTCGCAAAAACCCTGCGCTACTCGACAGGGTAGAGATCCGAGCATGAAAGTCGATCCAACGGGCAATCCGGTCCCGGCTAACGCGTCACTGATCAGCGCCAGTTTGGCGGGTCCCTTGCTGCGAACGGCTAGTTTCATTAAGGTCGGGGCGACGTGGAAACCATCGGCAATCAATTCGCACGCCAAGCGATCCTCTATTAAGGCGTATTCGGCGAGGCCGGGTTCCCGGAAGAGACCATTCTTGGCGGCGTACGTCATGGCATTAAAAAGATGGGTGACCTTCGTGAGCCCATGGCTGATGCTGGTGCGGACCGGTTCCTCTCTCGCCTCGGTGTGACCAGCGCTCATGATGATGCCTGCGCTGCGGCAGCGCTCAATCAGCTGCAGGGCGTTCGGCAACTCCGGCGCGATTGTCATCTGCGCAATGCGCGAAGCGTTGTTGATGAGCCATGTGACGTTGACGTCGGTGGGCGAGCGGAGCAGCTTCGGATCTTGCGCGCCTGCTTTCGTGGAAGCGAGATGCGGCCCCTCCAGATGGACCGGGAGAATGCGTGCGCTGCAAGTGTCTTTGACATTGCTCCAAACATCGAGTACAGCGGCGATGCGTTCGTAGGTGGTGGTTGCGAGCGTAGGGCAAAGGGCGGTGGTGCCTTGCGAGAGGTGATACCCGGAGATTGTGGAAAAGGCTTCTGGCGTGGCGTCCAGAAAATCAGACCCGTTGCCACCGTGCACGTGCGTGTCGATGAATCCGGGCGCGAGAAAGACGCCGAGACCGTAGACAGAGTTGCCCGTTTGAGGTGGGGGACCCTGGCCGAAATCGGTGATAGTGCCGTTATCGAACGTGATCCAAGCGTTGTCGAGAATTGTGTCGGGCAGGATGAGGCGAACTGCGAAGATTACGGTTTGAGGCATGGGCTTAATACAAACAATCAACGGGACAAGTCCCGATTTTTCGCGAATTTCAGAAATTCTCAATCCTGCAGGCGTTACGTTCTGTGGTCAAGATCCGAAGGTTTGGCCGGTTTAGCCGCACACGAACGTCGCTCTTACGTAGTTCGGTCAGCGCGGCATCCGCTTTAAATCGGCCGAATGGAATGCGAGCCGAGGGTAGGAGTTGGATCGCCATAAGTCGCCGATGCCAGAACACAGTCTACTACTGAGCACGCGACCCATGATGTCGGCAAACCGCAGGCTTTTTCAACGCGTTATGCGCAGCGGGTCCTGCACGAGCCTGAACCCTAATGATTGCGAATTGTGCGATACAGGGCAAAGTGCATATCCGAAGCGATCAACTGAAGTTCGCGACTGCGCCGGAATTTCCGATCTTCCCAGGGGTTCACGTATATGATCCAAAGATCCCTTGGATGCTGCCGCAGTGATGCCTTGATGTTCTCGAGCATACGATCCATGACTCGGCCTTGAAATGGGTTGAAGAGGTATAGAACAATCGGCTCTGGCGGTAGTGTAAAGTTCGTTGCATCAGCGCAGATGCATTGAATATCGTGGCACTTTCGTTCGTTGCCGTAGGTTTGAATGTTCTCCCGTGCGATGCGTGTTAAAGTCTCTGACAATTCAATACCCACAACACGCTTGAACGGATGTTCCGCGGCGACCAGTAGCGCAAATCCTTTCCCAGCACCTATATCAACGAACACATAGTCCGAGTGCCTGACGGTCACAAGCTGCAGCGCCTTACAAAAGATGTGTTCACGAACAGGTTCATAGGGAAGGCTCAACTGCAGATCGGAGCTTTTAACACGCAAATCGGCGGGAAATTCCTTACCAAACCGCTGTTTCAGTTCGCCGGCCATTTCGGGCGGCCTCGGGTTGTTTTGCTCACCACGCCTGAGCTTGGCAATATACGCAGATACCGCTCGTTTAGCACTACCATGCCGATGAATGAGCTCTACGACCCTGTACAGGCGATTAGCAATTGTGGGACGAGCACCCAATTTTTCCATGCGTCGCCGGTTAGGTGACCGAAGAGAAAGCCTTGTGCATTAATAGCCGTAAATGTTCGTGTTCAGGAACTCATTGCGGAATTTGCCGCTTCGATCGTAGTGCGCGAGCAACTCACGGTAATCGGGCAGCTTTTCATAAAGCCGCTGCAGCCGAGAAGGCGTCATGGTGAATAACTTTGCCCAGTGCGGCCGGGCATTGAAAGGCGCGAGTTGTTCTTCGATCATTGGCAAGACCTGTTTCACCGCGGGCCATTCAGGTTTCCATGTGAAGTGAATCGTAAGCGATGGGCGCTGGTAGCAAGGGCTCATCCAAAGATTATCAGCGTCAACGGTGCGCAATTCAGAGATGAGCAGGTGCGGTGTGACGTGATCTCGAAGGCGTTCGACAGCAAGGATCGCTTCATAGGCCTTATCTGGCGGGACAAAATACTCCGATTGCAACTCATTGCCACTGCTAGGTGTGAAGTTCATGCGGAAATGCGGTAATCGCTCGTACCAGGGACCGGGGACGCCCATCTGTTCCGTACAATTCTCGGCTGAATGCCCTGCGATGGGGTGGAGTTTTGTCCTTGCAAGTTTCGCCCCAAAAAAGTCAGGCTTGAGCGCAGCAGAGCTACGCTGGTCGACCCGGCTCTTGATCCATACTTGTGTGGCCTGATGGTTTTGCCAATCCGTAAACAGGCTAACGCTGTAGCCGCTTGCGAAGATCTCATCCAAGTGGCCCTCCAGTTTTGCCAGTGACAAATTCTCGTAAACAACTTGCCGGACGTCGAATTTTGGATGGAGATCGAGCCTTAATTTCGTTACGACGCCGAGTCCGCCAAGACCGACCACTGCTCCTTCAAACCGCTCACTGTCTCGCTCTCGTGAGAGAGTCACGACCTCACCGTCGGCCGTAACCATGTCCATTGCAGAAACAGCCGTTGCCAAATTGCCGTTCTTATTACCCGAACCGTGAGTTGCGGTTGCACAGGCGCCCGCAACGGAGGTATGCGGTAAAGAGGCGAGATTGTGCAGCGCGTATCCATTGTTATAGAGATAGGGCGCGAGCTGCCCGTATCGTACACCCGCGCCCACCGAGACGGTGCGCGACTTTCGGTCTAATACCATGTCCTCGAAATTTGTGAGCGAGATTTGGTTGGCGGTGCTGTCAGCGATTCCGTTAAAAGAATGGCGGGTGCCAAGCGCTTTCAGCTTGCTACAGTTCTTTACAATTTTTTGAACTTCCGCAACCGACTTCGGGAGATGTAACCTGGCGCTACTGTATTGATAATTGCCGGCCCAGTTTTTTCGAGGCACGCCGTTCTGATCTTCAGCTGATAAGTCCGACAACATGTTACTGGCAACCAAAGCGCCGGCTGCTTTTAGGAACTCTCTTTTATCCATAGCCAACTTATTCTATTCGTTCGCTGGAATTGGCGCACTTCGAAATAAAAAAAAGACCCTCCGAAGCGAGGGTCCCTGAAACATAATCAGCTATTAACTGGAGTTTTAAAAGTGAAGCGACAGTCCGCCGAAGGGCTGCGCGATGTGAGTAACAGAGTTGGTGTTGAGTCCGGGCACGCCGAAGGCCGGTGCTTCGAAGACATGGCCACGATAGCCGAGCCGCAAACTCACGCGCCGACTAAGGGCGAGATCTGCGCCGGCGCTATAGACGAAGTCCGGAGTCGCGAAGGTGCTGCCTGCCGTCGCGCCAGTAACGAACGAGTCGGGCAGGAACACCAATGCGCCCGTGCCAGCGCTGACGAACGGGCTCAGCCGATGACCGATAGCGCGGCGATATACGTATGAGGCGGTTGCTTCATTCGTATTCGCAGGAACGCCAAGCGACAGCGGCACCGCTGGATTCAGCGAAGTGTACTGTTGATCGAACCGGCTGAAACCGTAATTGAGCTCAAGGCCCTGGTTATTGGTGAAAAAGTGACGGTAACTGAACAGCACGCCGGCCGAATCGTTGGCCGACTGATGGATTCCATTGCCGTCAGTACTGTGTTGAAAAGAACCGGTTGCAGAAATTGTTGCCTCATTGCGGTCGCCTTCCTGTGCTTGAACCGCACCCGTGAGCAAACCTAGAGACACTAAACCGGCGATAAGTGTGTACTTCATGTATAGACCTCCCGAAGCTATTTAAATTAGTAATAGCGCCATCGAGACTTAGCACAATTACATTAATTTGTAAGTAATCACACGCGCTCTCTATCCCAGATTGGGGCGAGTAGCGGTGACTACACTGATTTGGATACGCGGTCGCGCGTACGGGTTGCAGGATTTTGGCGACGGTGTATGTAAGGAAATTATCAGCTGAAGTTTGCGCTACGTGAGTGCAACTGTTTTACTGGCCTAGATCTTTACTGATCAAACGCCAATACTGTAGGGTTCGCCCGCTGCCTGAAGTGCTCGTGAAATCCGTGGGTCGTGGCCCTCCGGGACGGCCCCAGCAAGCGCGCTTGCTGTTTGCATCGATGATGTCGTAAATGCCAAGCGTGATCTCGCCCTTGTTCGGCCCGGCCATGGCAGTGGAGTCTACCTCCTTCGGGTTTTTGGTCGGGTCAATCGTGAACCTGCCCTGTGGCGCCGTACCCACCCCTGCATCGGCGGGAAAACGGAAGGTGTCGTGATCGGTGATTAGCACCGTATTACGAAGCTCCACTTCGGATACAGGTTTACCGTCGACAATTGATTTGACGAGCTGCCAGCGACCGGTGAGTGCCTCATAATCTTTCTGAACCATCATGGCTTTTTGTCCTTCCTTACTGACAGTATCCGGATGCGTGCAGCCCGTGGTGAGACTCAGGACTGAAACAGCAACCCCTATTGAAACGGACAAGCCGCAAATCTTCATAAGCGTCCACCGGTCTGATCAGCGTGGCTGGTTCACCGGCCCAGATTGACTACTTGTTGCTCATATAGCGCAATCGATCCAGGAAGTCGCGGTGGCCTTGCCGATCTACCATGGACTGGAGCGCACTGCCAAGCGCTGGACTCTTGTCGAAGGCCTCATCAAACGCTTTGCTTGCCTTGTCGAATGCCGAGGCATCAGCC
The DNA here is from genome assembly GCA_045807905.1 of Bryobacteraceae bacterium. Taxonomy (GTDB): domain Bacteria; phylum Acidobacteriota; class Terriglobia; order Bryobacterales; family Bryobacteraceae; genus Bog-105. The sequence goes on from JBJMGM010000038.1 coordinate 20,406, forward strand.
GTTGTGAAGTAGAACGTGACGCGGCCGAGTTTCTGGGTGTGAAAATCTTCCGTATCCATACCGTATGAGGTCACGGTGCCGTCGGCAAACAGTTTCTCGAAGACCGGTACAAGGGCGCCCTTGACCAGATCGTTATATGCACGCATTTCCCCCGGCTTCACATCCCATTGGTCGCCCGCGAGGTAGCCGCCGTCGGACTTGCCGGCACGTCGATTGTATACCCGGCCGACCAGCATGTAATCCCAGTGCTTGGAGGCGGCCTGTACGGGGGATGTCGTGGCTCCTGGTTGCGCAAACACCGCCTCGAGAGCTTTCAGCAGGTTGCCCTCGGATGTAGCGGTAAGCCAAGTGCCGTGGGTCGGTTCACCTTCCTGATGGATGAGGTTCGAATAGGCGCCATAGCCTGTGAGGGTGCCATCGGAGACCAATTTGTCCATCAAGGGCTTGTCCTGCTCATCGAGTTTCACCATCTCGGCCCATTGTGCGCGCGGAACGGCCCATTCCGAAATGTAGGTGTAGATGGGCGGCTTACCCTGATCCCCGGTCTGCGCCTGCAATGTCACGCCTACTACCGAGGCAAAAATAGACAAGAAACCCACACACCAAGTTGTTCGATTCGTCATAATCCCTTCAAGTGAGATTCGGCCCAAATTAGTCGCGGCAGAATGGCGCGGATCCCGGCTTTGAATTATATGGGCGCAGGGTGGAACCCGCAAGTGTGCCGGTTTGTAGTACTATCCGCTGAACTCGGTTTGTGGGCTGACAGAGGAGCGATTGGGCTCCTCTCCGTCGGCTAAATCCGAATCACCTATATTGGAGGATCGATGAAAAACCTATTACTTGCGCTATTGCTTTCGGTGTGCGCGCGGCCGTTGTTTGCACAAGGGTCGCCGCCACATGCTGGACCTGATCAGCTCTACACGGTCGAGTATTACTACAAGGTGCAATGGGGTCATCAGCAGGAGTTTCAGGCGCTGTTTCTGAAAAATCATTACCCATTGCTCCAAAGGGTCGTCGAGAGCGGTCGCATGACATCGGTGAAAATTGAGACGCCCGCGAACCACATGACGGAGGATGGGCGCTGGGATTATCGAGTCACAATTCGATTTAAGAACTCAACCATGGCGACAACGGAGAATCCCGACGAAGAAGCTTTGATTAAGCAGCTCTGGCCGGACCAGGAGACCTATAAGCACGAGGAACAACGGCGTTTCGAGATTTTGCTGGCGCACTGGGATCTTCCGGTGACGGATATTACGCCCGCAAAGAAATAGATCTAGTAAAACAATGTATTAGGAGAAAAGGATGACTAGAAGATTGTTCGTTGTAGCATGCCTCGCGGTGATGATGATGGCGAGCAACGTATTCGGTGCCGACACGCAACCGAAGACGGTGCTTCACGTGATTACTATCCAATGGAAGGCGAATGCCACACCAGCACAAATTGACAAGGCAATTCAGGCGGCGGCTGCACTGCCGGCGCAGTACCCCGGAATCACTCGGGTGTGGACGAAGCCGATCACGAAGCAAGTTCCGGAGGGTTACTCAAATATCATTGTGATGGAATTCGCGAGCGAGGATGCGCTGAAGAAGTACGCCGATAGCAGCGCGCAAAAGCAGTGGTACGAAGTGTATATGCCGATTCGGGAGGAAAGCCGGACCAGCGATATCACGAACTAGGTCGCGCGAGGCGCCGAGTTACATATCGTACTGATCACGATACGGAGGACGCGGGCCGTAACTCATGAGGCATGCCTTCCTTGACCCAGGCGTTCCAACCTCCCCTCAGTGCACGGGCTTTTTCCCAACCTGCCTTCCGAAGTTCTCGCGCCACACGGGCGCTTGTGGCTTCGTTTGGTCAAGCACAGAGTACGGCGAGAACTGCCGTTTTTGAGATACCGAACTGCACGGCAGTTCTGACGGCCTGATCCGGCGGCAATCGGATAGCGCCCGGAATAGCCTGGTCACTCTCGGTGTAGGTCCTTTCGCTCCGCGCGTCGATAATCACGACCTGCCCGGAATGCGTTTGCAGCTCCTTCACTTTATCGACGGAGATGTATTCCGGATCGCGCAGTTCTTGAAGAGCGATGCCCAGGCTGCACTCATTTCCAGTCAGGGAGCATTGCGGGGACTCGGCAGCACCCACTGAGGCGGGCTCCGGCTCATCGCTCTTCTCTTGACGCTTACGGTCAGGCGCGGGCGCATTGCTGCGCGGTGATTTGATCAAGAGACTCGGGGAAAGGCCATGCAGTAGGACAGAGAATAGTACAACCAGGCAACAAATCGTGAGCAGGTGTTCGCTTTGCGGCAATCCGGCGAATACGGGAAGCAATACAAGCAGGAGCGAACTTAAGGCTCTTGGACCAAACCACGCGATGAGAGATCGATTTTTCCAGGAAAGCCGTGCGGGCAAAAGCGCCGGTATGAAGGCGATGGGGCGCGCTGCAAAGACGGCGACAACGAACAACAGTGTTCCGGTCCCGATAATGCCCAATCCCTTCCATATCACGGAGGTTCCAAACAGCACGAAAGTAAACATCAGCGCCATTTCGGCCGTGGTCTCTCCATACTCGAGGAAGCAATCGCAGAGTTCCACGTCGAGGGCAGATATGGTAAGGCCTGCTGCAAACGCCGCCAGAAAACCACTCCCGTGCACCGCTTCGGCTGCGGCAAATGCAGCGAAGGCGACCCCAAGAGAGTAGATGGACTCGTAGTCGCGCCGCACTCCGATTCGTTTTCTGACTAACTCGAGCATTCCCACTGCAGCGAGACCCACAATGGTTCCGGCGGCCGGGCTGAGGATCAAGATATTCATTCCCAAGCGGGCCCATCCAGTGGCGGTTGGCGAATGGCCCTGATCGAGAAGTGTCATTCCGACTAGCACTAGCGGGAGAAGTACCGCGTCGTTCATTCCTCCTTCCAGCCGGAGCGCCTGGCGTACACCGGGATCAACACCGGGCTTGCCGAGGAGGGCTCGGAGCATAACGGGATCGGTGGATGCAAGCGCAGCGCCGAGAATCAAAGCTGCCGCTGGTGACAGGCCGAGCAGCCAACAGGAGAACACGGCGATTAACAGCGCGGAGAAGAGCGTTCCCGGGCCGACCACCAGAAACGACAACAAGCGATGCGCGCGGACTTCGGACAGATTGAGCGAAACCGCATCCGTGAATAGCACCAAAACCAGGCTGAGCGTTCCGACAACGCGGAGAATGGGCGAATGCAGATCGACATCGATGACGTTCAGCCCCGCAGGCCCAATTGCAGCGCCCAAAGCAAGGAAGACTGCGACTTGCGGAAGGCCACTCTTCTCAACTAAACCGGACAGGAGCGCCGAAATAACGATGACAACGCCGATGAGAGCGAGGGTCGATAGGAAGAGCTCGGCGCTGAAGGGTGTCATAGGCGACTCTTCTCGGCAGAAGTTTCTATTCTCTCAACAGGCGTCAGGGGTTCTACAAGAATGATTCGATGGACACCACACAGTCGCGATCATCCGCCACTTGCCACGACGTGGTCGACAGTCGCCGACAGTCTGCCGGGAGCGGCGGGTGGGACTTATACTGTGCGGTTTTGCTTTTACAGTCGTTTAATACTGGCTGGCATTGTTGACGTGCATCTGACGTAAGTTACGAGAACCCGACGATGGGGTGCGGAATGTAGGGCTGCTCTAAGGCAGCGATCTCCTGGGGCGTTAAGGTCAAGGTCAAAGCGGCAACCGCGACATCCAGGTGATGGGGCTTGGAGGCGCCGACGATCGGAGCGGTAATCACTGGTTTCTGTAGCATCCAAGCGAGCGCGACCTGAGCTCGCGGAACTCCGCGTTGACGGGCGATTTCTGCAACGCACTCTACGATTTTGCGATCCGAATCAACCTGACTGGTGTAGAGCGTTTTACCAAACTCGTCGGTGTTCATCCGGTTAGTGCTCTCATTCCAATCGCGGGCTAGCCGGCCGCGTGCTAAGGGACTCCATGGCAGGACCCCGGTTCCTTCGGCCGCGCAGAGGGGAAGCATCTCGCGCTCCTCTTCGCGGTTCAGCAGATTATAGTGGTCCTGCATGCTGACAAACCGCGTCCAGCCGTGCCGGTCAGCGACATATAGTGCCCTGCAGAATTGCCACGCGTGCATGGAGGATGCGCCGATATAGCGAGCCTTCCCGGATTTGACGACGTCGTGAAGCGCCTCAAGAGTTTCTTCGATGGATGTTCCGTAATCCCAGCGGTGGGTTTGGTAAAGGTCGACGTAATCCATTCCGAGACGTTTCAAGCTGGCATCAATTGCGGTGAAAATCGCCTTACGAGAGAGGCCGCCACCATTGGGTCCCTTGCGCCATGGGTAAAAGACCTTTGTGGCGATGACGACTTCATCTCTTTTAGCGAAATCGCGGATGGCGCGGCCTAGAATCTCCTCGCTCGTGCCGTCGGAGTAGCTATTGGCTGTATCGAAGAAGTTGATGCCGAGTTCCAGGGCGCGCTGAAGGAACGGCCGGCTCGCTTCTTCCGTCAATGTCCAGGGGTGGGCGCCCCGCTCCGGCACGCCGTACGTCATGCACCCGAGACAAATGCGTGAGACGTCCAGACCGGTTCGCCCCAGCTTTGTGTATTCCATAAAAGGGTAGGGTCGCTACTGCGGTTTGGTGCTGATAATCAGTTGCTGAGGCGATTGAGGGATCGGCAGCAGCTCGTGGCCGGTAAATCCGGCCGCTCCAAACATGCGCCGATATTGTTGAAGCGTGTAAGCGTCTCCGTTCGGTGTGGTGCCGAGCATCATAAGCGCGAAAGTTGCCGGAATCTCTGGGCTGACGCGATCCTCGTTTGGAACGAACTCGACGGTGAGGACGCGGGCCCCCGGATTCAACGCGGCAGAGAGCTTCTTGAGAAGCGACTCGCACGTAGGTTCGTCAAAGTGGTGCAGGAAGTTCGTCAGGAGCGCGACATCGTACCCGCCACCGAACTCGACGGTAAACGCATCTCCAGGCAGTAATTGATAGCGGTCAGCAATCCCTGCGGCCTGTGCATTCTTTTGAGCCACCTTGAGGACATTGGGCCAATCCAGAGCGACGATCTCCGCTTTAGGGGCGTGGCGCGCCACAGAAATTCCGAACAAGCCGTGCCCTGCAGCGATATCGAGCACGCGTCGCGGGGTGTTTCCTTTTGCGACCGCAATTTGTCCCACGAACTCAGTTGCCGGGGCAACGATGGGCATCATGCTTTCCGCGAATGTCTCCCACCCGCTAAATTCGGCCTCGGTAGTCCCACCGTGAGGAAGCACGGTCGTTCCTCGCCGGACTGTTTCGGTGAGATCACTGAACCCGGCCATGAGCCCGGGCGAGTTGATGAAGCGGATGACGGAGCACATGCATGCCGGCGAATGCCGATTGAGGAAAGCTTCGCTAGTAGGTGGCAGGCTGTAGCGCCCGGATTGTTTAGACAGAAAGCCTGCAACAGTAAGGTAATCGCAAAGGATGCGAATACCACGTTGCGAGGAATTAGAACGAGATGCAATTGCTTCAGCAGTATTCACCCCCTCGGCTACCGCAGTGAACAGATCGAGTTCTATGCCAGCTTTCAGCGCTGCCGTCTTCTGGTAACCATTGAAAGCATCCCAAACCAGCGCCGGATTGGGCGCTGGAACCGCAACTTGATTTGGTGTCATGTTTTGCTCCGTCTAATAAAAATACCTCGGTCATGCTAAAAGGGCATAGGTATGCCGGGCGTGAAGACGCAAGAGGACACGCAATCCGAAGACACGATGCGATGCGCGTGGGCGACAAGCAATGCTCTTTTGCTGGCTTATCACGACCAGGAATGGGGCGTGCCGATCCATGATGACCGTGCCCTATTCGAGTTTCTAGTGTTGGAGGGCGCTCAAGCCGGCCTCAGCTGGTCTACCATTCTGAAGAAGCGCCCGGCTTACCGCGCTGCCTTCGATGAGTTCAGTCCCGACAAGGTCGCCCGATATGGTGAAGTGAAGATCGCGGCATTGCTGGGGAATGCCAGCATCGTTCGCAACCAGCTAAAAATTCGCGCGGCAGTGCAGAATGCCCGAGCGTTCTTGGCTGTGCAGAAGGAATTCGGCAGTTTTGACGGTTATGTTTGGCCATTCGTGGGAGGGCAGCCGAAGCAAAGCCGCTGGCAGCGGATGGAAAACGTTCCCGCTCGGACGGTGGAATCCGACGCGATGAGTAAGGATCTTACGAACCGTGGTTTCACGTTTGTTGGATCGACCATCTGCTACGCGTTCATGCAGGCGACCGGTATGGTCAACGATCACCTGGTGGATTGTTTCCGGCATCAGCAACTGAGGTGATCTGCTGCCATTCCCTGGCTTGAACGGGTTTCGACCAGCCCTTATACAGCTGAACGATGCGAGTCCCAGCGTTTCTCAACTTGCTCTGTTGATCGGCGGGAATCCTCGCGGCAAGGTTCTTCATCCCTTTGTATCCCGACAGCAGCAAGGGCTCAGCCTCCGCATATCGCTTCTGCTCTGTGAGCGCGGCACCCAGCAAAGCCCGCCCATAGAAAGGCCGCCAATCGTCCGGATCGGGATTACTCCAATCGGCCGATGCTGCTCTTAGCATCGCTTCCGACTCTGCACAGCGACGCTGCTCCAGCAAGTTGCCTGCAAGAGATTGCATCAGGTCCACGGTGTCGGGATGCTTTTCGCCCAGGCTGCGGCGCGAAGTTGCCAGCGCGGTTCTCCAAAGGCGTTCGGCTTTCGCGTACTCGCCGTTCCGCTCTGAGGTTTCGGCCAGGATTTCCGTACTGTAAACAGCGTCTGGATGATTATTTCCGAGCGTGCGCACGACGGTTTGCAAAGTGCTTTTCATGAGCGATTCCGCTTGCGTGAGCTTGCCCTCAGCGAGGTAGATCCGCGCGAGCATTCGAGCTGATGACAGCGTGTCCGCGTGCTCTTGACCCCGCACTTTCCGATCACTCTCAAGTACAGCCGATGCCAACTGTTCCGCTTCGGCGTAGTCTCCCTTTCCGAACGAGCAGCGTGCTAACCCGAACATCTCGCGCTGCGTGTACGGGTGCTCCGGCCCAAAGACTCTTCTGTAACTTTCCAGACCCCTTCGCAGCAACTTATCCGCTTCGCCGTACCTGCCTTGATGTATGTACACTGTCGCGAGACTGTCACTTGTATTCAACGTATCGAGACTGTCGTAACCGTGGGAGCGGCTCTGGATCTGGAGAGCTTTGATGAGCAGCGGCTCGGCCCGAGCATACTGTCCCAGGTAAAGGTAGCAGACGGCCAAGGATTGCAGGGCGACAACCGTTCGAGAGTCGTCTGCACCGAATATGCGGCGACGCGCTTCGAAGACCGTCTCGGCATGCCGAGCTCCCTCAGCGAATTCTCCTTCATCGGTTTCGATGGCTTGTAGGTCAGCGAGCATTTGAAGCGTTTCAGGAGCCTCGGCCCCACGGTTGCGCCGGCTTAGGTCGTAGGCGTTCCGCATCTGACGGTCGGCTTCATCGAAGAGACCTAGCCCCCGATAGGCATTTGCGAGAGTCGCTCGGATGGAAGCCTCCACAATAGGCTTGCCCGCGAATTTCCGGCCGGCTTTGGCTGCTGCGCGATCAACAAGGGTTCGCACTTTCACATCCGGGTCGGGCTTTACGTCTGCGCCGCCCTGCGAATCGGTGCTGGCCTGTGAAAGCAGGTCGTCCTGCAGAAATTCGTCAACGGCTCTGGCGGCCGCTGCTTCTCTATCGGCGCGATCTCGGTGGATCATTGCGGCGTGTTCAGCCTTCGTGGCGCGCACGGCTTGCCAGAGGCTGACGGTGGCTGCTAGCACCAGTACAAGCGCAAACGCAGACAAAGTTGCAAGCAGGGTCCGATTTCGGTGGGCAAATTTCCGAAGGCGATATGCCGTTGATGGTGGAGTAGCCAACACCGGCTCGTCTTTGAGATATCGGAGAATGTCGGCGGAAAGCTCGGAAGGCGACCCATAGCGGCGCGCGCGGTCCTTTTCGAGAGTTTTTAGCGCAATTGAATCGAGGTCACCACGGAGTTGTTTGGTGAGCACGGCCAGCTCCGTGCGGCGATTCCGAGCTGAGAGTGTAGACCGGTCGCCCAGGGTTCGCAGCTTGGTACTGGGCTTTGGCGCATCATCTTCCTGTAATTTACGAAGAAGCTCGTGTTGTGCTGCCTTTTTGAGATCGAGCGGAGGCGCGCCGACCAGCAACTCATATAGGATCACTCCCAACGAATAGACGTCGGTCCTGGTGTCGATATCCTGGCCCGCTGAATTGGCCTGCTCCGGACTCATGTACTCCGGGGTTCCGACGATGGTGCCCACGCGCGTGAACATGGTCTCTTCAGTCAATCCCTGCGACAAAGCTTTTGCGACACCGAAGTCGATAATCTTTGGTGCTGGGCGGCCGTCTACTTCGCCGACCAGGATATTCGATGGCTTCAAATCGCGATGGATAATCGCCTTCTGATGAGCGTGCTGGACGGCTTCGCAGACATGTATGAACAGCTCGAGCCGCTCGCGGGTCGTGAGTTTGTGGGTATCGCAATAGTCCGTGATCGTCGAGCCGGCGACATACTCCATGACGAAATAGGGTCGGCCTTGGGGCGTGGAACCGGCGTCATACACTTTGGCGATGGCGGGGTGGTCCATGAGGGCCAGGGCCTGGCGCTCGGACTCAAACCTGGCGACGATCTCCCGAGTGTCCATTCCCGCCTTGATCACCTTTAGAGCGACGCGACGGCGGACGGGCTGCTTTTGCTCAGCGAGCCAGACCTCGCCCATGCCGCCTTCACCGATCTTCTGAAGCAGGTGATACCGGCCGATGACCGTGCCTGCAGCTTCGGTTCCCTCTAGCGCGCGGGTTGCTGCGATGCTCGTCTCGTTCAATGGATCGCTGGCTGAAGGGCCCGTGGTTTGGGCATCGTCGGGCGGTGGGCTCGACATAAGTTTCAAAGAATACCCACTCTGAAGAGCCGGGAGTGTTGTTCAGTGTAGCGCAATGTGAACAATCGTCAAAGGATCGCCTGAGCTCTGGGTGCAGCGTTGCCCGAGCTATCGTGCCGCAGAACCCCGCGTCTTCGTCGTGGGGTGAATCATCAGAACGACTAAGGCACTCTATTTTGTCAACACTAGCTTCGGCGCCCGCAAGCCTCGCTCCGTCATGGTTGTTGGAAATTCAGGCGATCTACCACGAACCGGCCGTTCTCAACTATGCGCGTGGACGAGAGATCCTGGATCGCTTTCGCGAAGCCGAGCGCGTGATAGTTGAATCGCACTGGAACATCCCGGGATTGCATGGGTCTGAGGGTAATGTCGAAGGCTGGGTAGCAATTAAGCGCAAGGTGCTTGTGCTGGGAATTTAAAGCTCGCTCACTGCCCGGCCAAACACACGTAGCTCGGATTTCGTCGCTCCATCTCACGCAAACGGCTGCACGATGGCTTGCTCGTATTGCTACGTTCCACGGCGAAAGGGTTTTGCAAATCCGATCACCACGTTCGTGAATATCGAACAGATCTGCTGTTATCTGGCGCGGCATGCCGGCCGGCAGGGATGGAGGTCTGAACCAAGCCAGATCGACCCGAAATACTGGGTCTACGACATTGGCGAGAATAGCGATTGCTCTGTCGACGCCCTCATTTCCGAGAACGTGGCGGATCTGGTTAGGCTCTTTCGTACGCTCCCGAACGCGAAGGCCACCTTCGCTACGAAGTTTGTGAATCGTGAGCTGCTAAAGCTCGATCCCGAGCGTAAAACGCGAATCCGGCTTAGCCTGATGCCGCACCGAGTTGCCCAGGTTGTAGACGTTCGTACGTCACCGGTTCGGGAACGGATCGCGGCCATTAATGAGTTTCATGAGGCCGGATACGAAGTTCACCTCAATTTTTCGCCCGTGATCTATTACGACCAGTGGGTTGAAGATTACGACGATCTGTTCACCGAACTGGCAGACGTGCTTAGTCCCAGCGTAAAGGAGCAGTTAGCTGCTGAGATTATCTTTCTTACGCACAACGAGAGACTGCACGAAATCAACCTCGGGTGGCATCCTAGAGGCGAAGAATATCTCTGGAAACCAGAATTGCAGGAGACAAAATATAGCCAGACGGGTGGCCGCAACTTGCGATACAAACGCGGATTCAAAGGAGAGCTAGTTCAAAGTTTCTGTGAGCTTTTGAATCAGCACCTTCCCGAGTGCCGCATTCGGTACGCGTTTTAACAAGAGTAAGCGTTTAGGTTTCCTTTCAAGTACTTCTAACAGCTATTCAGCATTGCAGAAACTTTGCCCGGTTGTGAAGGTCTTATGGACAGAAACTTACATACGTGAGTATCTGAAAATTGGAGGAGAAATTGAATAGTGAAGAAGTAATGGCGCGAGATTCGCGGCCGGATGCAAGACCGGAGCACCGGGAAGGACCGGTTGCGCGAAGCATCGAACAACAGACGGCCAAATTGCCGTCAGACCTGTTTCTATGGGCGGCCCTCGGGTCTATCGGGACGTCGCTGGCATTCCAGCTCTCAGGCAAGGAAAAGCTGCAAACTTCGTCGGCCACTGGGCACCAACGTTCTTGACCTTAGGCATCTACAACAAGCTGGTGAAGCTGCACGGATCAGATGGCGCTTAGAACGACCCAGCCGAGGCACCATTAAGGCAAAGACTTCCGCGGAGGAAATGCTATCGGAGTGCTTTGCGAAAAGCAAGATCAAGATCCGATAAGCGATCTGCGGACGCTGGATCACTCCGCGCGAGAAGCGTGATGAGCTCGTCCCGTTGCGAGTACAGTGGCTGAAGCGATTGGAGCTGCTGGGGAGTAATGTCACGGTTGTTCTTGCCTGCTACAACCCCATTCAGGGAAGTAAAGAAGCGGCTCAATTCCTGCCGCGCCGTTTCATAATGAGCGCGGCGCGCCTCCAGAGCCGCTTCCGCCAATTGGCTTTTTAATTCTGTCCTCTGCAATGTGCGGAGCGCCTCATCGCGCTCACTCGTGCGCTGACGACCCTTCAACCACATCGGGATAAAGCCGACCAGGAAGCCGATCACCAGGACAGCGCTCAGCGCGCGAAACTGTTTGCCACGTTCTGAAAGGCTCATTTGGGATTGTGTTGCCGGGCTTATCTCTTAATCAGGGCTTGTCGTCGCCGGTTTGCGGC
>JBJMGM010000039.1:0-6423 GCA_045807905.1 Bryobacteraceae bacterium
GTGGGCACCGTTTTGGCGATGGTCGTCTCCTTCACGCTGCACTCACCCGATCTGTTCGGGGACATCAGTTTTTTGACATGGGGACGGCTGCGCCCGGCCCACATGAACACAATGGTTTACGGTTGGGCATCAATGGCCGGGATGGGCACGGCTGTTTGGTTGATGGCACGATTGTGCCGGACGACGTTGCGATTTCCATTGTTACTCGCCGCGGGCGCTGCATTCTGGAACTTGGGCGTGCTGATAGGTGTGGGCGCAATTCTGCTCGGCGATAGCACCGGTTTTCAATGGCTCGAGTTTCCGCGTTATGTAGCCCTCATTCTGTTTGTCGCTTACACGCTCATGGCTTCCTGGGCGGTGCTCATGTTTCGGCATCGACGCGGCGACCAAATTTACATCACGCAATGGTATTTGCTCGGCGCGTTCCTTTGGTTCCCGTGGCTCTACGCGGCTGGCCAGTTGATGCTGTTTGTTGTCCCCGTGCAGGGCGTTTTACAATCGGCAGTGACCTGGTGGTATGCCAATAACCTGCTGTTTCTCTGGTTTGGCGCTATCGCTCTCGGCACGGCGTATTACATGATTCCCAAGGTGATCGGGCGTCCGGTTTACAGTTATCATCTGGCAACCATCGGCTTTTGGACGTATGCGCTTTTTTCAAGTTGGACTGGAATGACACGATTGGTGGACGGTCCGTTTCCGGCGTGGATGATTACGGCGAGCATCGCCGCGACGATTTTGACAATGATTCCTGTCGCCACTGTGGGACTGAATCATCATTTGACGATGCAGGGATATTTCCCGCTGCTGCGCTACAGCCCGACGCTGCGCTTCACCGTCTTCGGCGCCATGTCTTACACGGTCTTTAGTGTGATTGGCGTATTGATTTCGCTACGGTCGGTTGCGAGCTACGTGAACTTCAGTCAGGTGAGCATCGCATATACGCATCTTGGCCTGTATGCGTTTTTCACGATGACGATTTTCGGGTCGATGTACTACATCGTGCCGCGACTGGTTGGCCGCGAATGGCGTTACGGATCACTGATTAAACTGCATTTCTGGGCATCGGCCTACGGCATCGGACTGATGACGCTCATGCTGCTGGCGGGCGGCTTTCTGCAAGGCTCGAACTTGGAAAACCCGGCGCTGCCGTTCAGCGAAAGCATTGAAACGGTGTTGCCGTATCTTCGCGGACGCAGTCTTGCCGGCATTTTGCTGACCGTATCGCACTTTATTTTCGCATATCACTTCGGTCTGATGCTTTTGGGATTGGGCCGCACGTCGACTGTTCCGACATTTCTCAACCCGGTTGAAGCCGAAACAGCCGGAGGCCATTGATGAAAGGACTCACTTCTTTGTTTCTTGAAGCAAGGAGCGGCGGTCTCCAGCTCGCCCGCCGAAGCCGCGGCGAAGGCGGGTCCGCTGAACTTAAGCGCACATGAAAGGCCTTGCTCCTCTGTTCCTGGGAATCTTCGGCACGTTTGCGTTTTCGTGGATCGGCCTAACGGTCATTCCGACCTGGCAAATCGGACATCTCAATCCTGAATCCGACGAAGAGGGGACCGATATTTATCCGCGTCCGCAATCGGGACTGTTCGACCGGGGCGCGCACGTCTACGCAGCAAACGGCTGCGTGTATTGCCATACTCAACAAGTCCGCGCCGACTATATCGCTGACGATATCGAGCGAAATTGGGGCAATCGCCGCAGCGCGCCGCGCGATTACATTTTTGATCGTCCGGTGTTTCTGGGAAAAATGCGAATGGGCCAGGACCTCGCAAGCATTGGAGCGCGCGCGCCCGCGCCCGAAGAATCTCCGGCGCCTGCTGGAGCAGCTAGTCCTGCGACTCAAGGAGCTGCGACTTCGCCGGGTGCTGCACAAGCAGCTTCACCTTCGTCCGGAAGCTCGCCGACAACAGCACCCGCCGGATCGCCCGGGAGTTCGCCTCCAACGGCGCCGGCTGCGTCGCCAGCGAGCTCGCCTGCAACAGTCCTGGCCACATCGCCCGCGCCCTCGCCTGCTGGTTCGGCTGCGGTGCACACATCGCCCGCCCCGCCCGGGCAGCGGACTGGCGTTGCTTCGCCATCACCCGGACAAATGGCGAACACTACTCCGGGAGGAAGCAGTCCTGTAGCACCGAGTGCGCAGGCTCCCGGTGCGCCGTGGCCGATCCAAACAGCCGGCCTGCCGCCGATGTATTCTGCCGCGTGGCACCATGTGCATCTTTACGCGCCGCGCAGCATCAACCCTGATTCAAACATGCCGGCCTACCGTTTCCTCTACGAAAAACGACGCATCGCGGGAGAGCGTTCTGCAGAAGCGTTGCAACTTTCGGGTTCCGATGCGCCACCGGAAGGCTGGGAAATTGTTCCGACCTACGATGCAAAATGTGTTGTGGCTTATTTGATGGGGCTTAATCAATCTCATCCGTTGAAAGAAGTCAGGTCGGTGGGAGGCGCACCTGCAACTGGTGGAGTTCCCGCGCCAGCGGTCCAAGGTGCTTCACCCGCTCCGGCAGCCGGAGGATCGCCTGCTGCCCCCAAAAAATAAGGCAATGAACGACGAACCGAAAATGCCGCCGCGCCCAGTGCAGGGAATGGATTACGGCGAACAGTCTGACGTGCAACAGGTGCACGCAGCTGTGCAGCGCGAAAAACGCGAACCCCGCGTAGGCGCCGAGCCGCTGTCAATATGGCTCATCGCAATCTACGGACTGGCAATTTTCTTTGGCGGCGCGTACCTCGGCCGGTACTCGGGAAATTTCACCAGCGGCGGACTCGATCCGATGGGTTCGCCGCCCGCGCCGAAGAAAGCAGCGGCAGGCGGACCTGGCGGCGGCGAGCAAGCTGAGCTTTCGCCGCACGACCGAGGCAAAAAGATTTTTGCGGCAAATTGTCAGACCTGCCATCAGGCTAACGGCCTTGGCGTGCCCGGCCAATATCCACCGCTTGCAGGTTCAGAATTTACCACTGGTGGCTCGCGCCGGCCGGCCATGATTGTCCTCAAGGGCTTGCAAGGCCCGGTCAAGGTTAAGGGCCAGGAATTTGGCACTGCCGTGATGCAACCGTGGGACAAAACGTTGACCGACGCAAAAATTGCCGACGTTCTCACATACGAACGCAGCGAGTGGGGCAACAGCGCCAGTCCGGTCACGGCCGAGCAGATTTCCGCACTTCGCAAGGAACTCGCGAGTCATCCCGAATCATTCGTCGAGCACGAAATCCTCGCTGTTCCAGACGAAGATCTTCCCGGTGGTCCAGCAACCGCAGGCGGCGCACCGCCCAAACCCGGCGAAGCGGCAAAACCCGCCGCGCCACCAAAACCGTAGAGGTGGTCTTCGGGTCTGGGGAGCGGTCGCCGCGGCGACCTGGCGAACGCGTCCTCGCGTTCGCGAACTTTGCCGGTTTCATTTCTTCAGATCAGCCGCGATTCGAAAGCCGGCCCGCCTGCTCGCGAAAGAGTTTCAGATTCGGTTTTTACGCGACCCCGTTTTCTTCCCCTTGGGTATTCCTCGCTATTAGGTCGATGTCTGCGATTGGTATCATATGCCACTGGAGCCTTGTCCCACCTGCGGCTACGCGCTTTCCATCGTCGATCATCATTGCCGTCATTGTGCTACCGCATCGCCGGCAATTCCGTCGCGGCTCTTTGATGCGAAACACCTGCAGCAAATGATTATTATGGCCGTGGTGGTGTTAAGCGTTCTCGTTTACTTGATCTTCGTTCGCTAACGGAAAGGCGCTGAGAGCAAGTCAGGCTGCGACCGGCACCAAGTAATAGCCTGGGCCGTCCTCCTCCACGTTGACTTTGCGGATTGCAAGACGAGCCTTTCTCATCATGGGCGACAAATCTCCGAAAGCGAATCAGAAGCACAAGGCACAGCAACAGGCGAAAGCCAACAGCGCGGCTCAGAAGAAAGAGAAACAGGCCTCAGCCGCCAAGGCGGCGCCGAGAAAGAAGTAGACGACTCTGCCAAACAGCAACCTCGGTTCGTTAGGAGATTCCGCCCGGCTCAGCTGGGGCGAGGGCGACTTGTCGGGATCGGATTCGTTAGAAAATCACCACGATGTAACGATTCAACGTTTTCTACGCTCTGTGTGCGCGCTGTCTTCGAGGGACTCATCACCATTTGGGGGCTCAGTCTTATTCTTGATGGATATCAGCTTATACTCCGGCTAAGTCACAGAAAAAGCTGCAGTGCCGTTGATCGAAGCGCTAGTAAAGTCTTAACGGCTGATCTTGTAGACGTAATTAACATCACCAACACCGCCAGCACATAACCTGTGGCGATTGCATCAAGTGATAGCGTGTTCACAGTGCCGCCTCGCGCTCTAAGGGTCAAAGCAACTGCTTGTACAACAAGAATTGATAGCAGGTAAGGTCCGATGGCAATCGCGCTCAGCCAAAGACGTGCGAGAGTTCCGGCCAGTCCTCTCCTCGCGTGAAGGATGATTAAAGGAACTTTCGTTCTCGAATAATAAGTCAGGGCCGTTCTTGCGCGGTACTGGAGAAGAACCAAAGCCGCGAACACAATGAAAGGTACTAAGAGGGTGAAGCTGCTCAAATTGAGCGAAAGACCTGTTCCAGGAAATGCCACTTCTTTGGACCGCAGCTCCGTTTCGATTCTAGGATAAATCTTGATGGGACCTTCAGAGCCGTCATAACGCACCCCTTCCCGGTCTGCCACTTCCTTTGTACTGCCGTAGAGACTGTTTTGGTGTACACGGACGGTCCACTCCTCTCCAGTTAGAGTCTCTTTGACCTCCACCCGTCTGCGCCCTTTGTCTGCCGCGTATTCGCCGACTTCTATCGTTGCCCAAGGAGCCTGCACAGTAAAGGACTTGCCTACAGTCTTGCCGTCTTCGAAGTGGGTAATGCTCCAAACTGAATCGTCTTTGATTTGCTCCTTCAAGACATCCACTGCAAACGCCTGCCTTGCCCGAATTAGTTCCGAGAGGCGGTGCGCATAACCGGACGTCTGCGAAATGCCTAAGTAAAGCAATACGAGTATGATGATCGAAATCTGCGAAACTTGAGAAAGAACCTTTTCAACATCGACTGCGGATCTCGCTGACCGGGAGTTTCTTTTTGGCGCGACCGTCGCTCGAAGGTTTACATAACTCCAAGCACTCAGCGCGCCGAGCATCACTATAGGTGCAATGGGGAAGACAAGATTTCCTACTTCGACTTCGGATCTAGGAAAGCGCTCCGAAGTGAGCATGCTTCCAAGCAGAAAGGCCGAAGAACCTACCGCTGCTAGAATGATCGTGATGGCGAGCCGCTCGGCAAGATCGCCTTTAGCGAGAAAGCGACGGGCTAAAGTGGCAAGGAGAATAACGAATAGAAGAAGAGCTACTGGTGTAAGCAGCGCCCAAAGACCAAGACCGAAAGCCTGCTGAGGTGGGTGTTTTTCGAAAAAGCCGGCAATCGAGCGGCCTACGAACACATCAAGGTCATCAAGGTCATTTACTCGATCCGTGAAGTCCAGCCACCCGACGAAAGTGGTAACAGCAAGTGCAGACAAACAATAAGCAGTTGTGGTGCAGGCCACAAACAAACCAGCTATTCGCAGCGTCTTAGAACGTGCCCGATTGCCACAGCATATGCCAGCGCAGATCAATGCAGCGAAAAGAAGCGCAAACGGAATCGGGTCGAGATGGATCGTCGGCGTACTTGCGTTGACTAATGCCTCTATAAAGGATGTACACGGTACGAGCAAAAGGACGATAGCAGCGACGACATAGCCGTTAATAAGAGCTCGTCGTGTAACCGGAAAAGAGGAGCCAAGCTCATCTTTGTTCGAGAGTTGTTCTGTCACACTCAAGGAGAAATCATGGGTCTGTTTCGACTGCTTGTGGAAGTGCTGAACACGTGCTGGAGCAAATTGAACTCCAATGTCGCTGGTATTGCCGCATAGAGCTACCGCTTCAAATCTGCGGCTATCTCAGCGTCGGCGTGTGAGTCGTCCTTGGCAAAGATGAGTGTCTTAGGAACTACGGCGCGGCCGGGAAAGATTTCGATGAAAAGGCGGTCGCGAAAAGTTCTTATCACAGTGCGAATTTGATCGGGCGCAACGACGGCGCGGTCGAGTTCGTTAGGCTGGTAAGCGAGGTCTTCATCGAGCTGCTCCCAGCGGACCTTGCGGGTGAGGCGGTGGCGTTTATCGACATGAAAACCTTTCTCGACACGACTGCCCGCGGCAGTGATTTTCGTGTCTATCTTGTAAACGTCATAGGGGACGTTCACGTTGTCGGTGACGGCGTGCTCGTGGCCGTATTCCATGACGAGGTTCTTATTAAAGAAGCCGATCGTCTGTTTCGAAGGCGTGGCGGTGAGGCCGATGAGATAGGCATCGAAGTATTCGAGCACCTGGCGCCAGAGATTGTAGATGGAGCGGTGGCATTCATCGGTGATGATGAAGTCGA
>JBJMGM010000040.1:0-8141 GCA_045807905.1 Bryobacteraceae bacterium
AGATGCCACCTATAATTGAGATCTAAAGGACCCGCCTTGCCATCCGTTGTCGAACCATTTGTACACGAAAATAAAGCGCGTTTTCTTGATGAGCTGACCGAATTCCTCCGCATTCCGAGCATCAGTACTCTTCCAGAGCACAACGACGACGTCGCGCGCGCTGCCCGGTTCGTAGGTGAAAGCCTCCGGCGCGCGGGACTCGAAAACGTTGAGGTCATCCCAACAGGCAAGCACCCCCTTGTCTATGCGGACTGGCTTCATGCCCCCGGCAAGCCCACCGTGCTTTGCTACGGCCACTATGACGTCCAGCCGCCCGATCCGGTCGACCTTTGGATGTCGCCGCCTTTCGAGCCAAGCATTCGCGACGGCAATATCTATGCCCGCGGCGCTTGTGATGACAAGGGTCAGATGTACATGCACATCAAGGCCGTTGAAGCCTTGCGCGCGGTCCGTGGCGGGAAGCTCCCTGTCAATGTGAAATTCCTGATCGAAGGCGAAGAGGAAGTCGGCGGCGAATCAATCTCGAAGTATGTCCCGAAACACAGAGAGAGATTGAAGGCTGATGTGGCCCTCATTTCGGATACCGAGCTATTCGCCGACGGTGTTCCAACGCTCTGTATCGGTCTGCGGGGGCTGGTCTATGTGGAAGTTGAAGCCACCGGGCCTGCGCGGGACTTGCATTCCGGCATGTACGGCGGCGCTGCGCCGAATGCAGTCTACGGCTTGATTGAACTCTTGTCAAAAGCCAAAGACGCGGAGGGCCGTATTCAGATCGCCGGCATCTATGACGATGTTGTGCCGCCAGACCCGGCTGAGACTGAGAGCTGGAACCATCTTCCGTTCTCTGAAGAGCAGTTCCTTAAAGACGAGGTCGGTTCCACTGAACTCACCGGTGAACCGGATCAATCCGTTCTCGCACGTGTTTGGGCTCGGCCCACGTTCGAGGTTCATGGCATTGCTGGCGGGTTCACTGCTGCAGGCGCAAAAACTGTCATCCCCGCCAAAGCGATTGCGAAGGTGAGCATGCGGCTAATAGCGAAGCAGGATCCGCAACGTATCTTGACGGTATTCAAACACTGGGTGAAGGAGAACACACCCAAAGGAATTCATACCCAGGTACGCGTGCTTAGTGCCGGCCCGGCCATTTCGGTCAACCCAAATCACCCTGCCATACAGATGGCAGCCAAGGCTTTCAGCGAAATGCTCGGGAAACCGACTGTTTTCATTCGCAGCGGTGGGTCCATACCGATTGTGGGCGAATTCGCTACACACCTTAGCATTCCAACCATACTGATGGGTTTCGGTCTCCCCGATGATGGCCTGCATTCGCCGAACGAGAAGTACCGAATCAGCAATTACTATCAGGGCATCCTTACGATTGCCCACTTCCTTGACGAATACGGCCGGAAGTAAACAGTTCGGAAGCACGGATCCTGGAACGCGGTGACGGGCCCTGTGCGGCCCAATGAAACTCAATCCGAGCAAGTGGCAGGTTCACCGGCATGGTCTCCAGCGCTATTGTCGTGAGTTGCATCACCGGCCTCGCCCGGGAGGTGGTCATGACGAACACGTTTGCATGTTCTTCGCGCCGTTCCGACCAGCCTTCCTTGTTACGCGTGCTAGAATTCGGAATTGATGCTGCAGGACCTCGTTCTTGCGCTGCGTCTTCAAGCGCTGGATCGCAACGTCGCGAGTCTCGAAAATGAGATCGCGACCCTTCCCAAACATATCGCAGAAATTGAAAAGCGGCTCGAATTCCATACGCGGCGACTTGAAGCCGATCGCGCCGCGCTCGCGGCCAACCACCGTGAGCGCAAGAAGCTTGAAGGTGACGTTCAGGTTCAAGAACAAAAGATCTCAAAGCTGAAGGGCCAGACGCTTGAGGCCAAGACCAACGAGCAGTACCGCGCTTTTCAAAACGAGATTGCCTACGCAGAGGGCGAGATCCGAAAGTCTGAAGACAAGATACTCGAGCTGATGGAACAATCCGAGCGGCTGGAAAAGAACGTGAAGGCCGCTGAAACGGACTTAAAGCAGGAGAGCCAGCACGTCGAGAGCGAAAAGACACGCGCCCGCGAACGCACGGATCTGGATCAGAAGGAACTTGCCGACCGGCTGGCCGAACGCAAATCGATTACCGACCAGATGGACCAAAAGGTATACGCGCACTATCTGAGAATTCGAAAAAAGACCAAAGGGACCGTAATCGCCGATGCGACGGAAGGGCGTTGCTCTGCCTGTCAAATCGCACTTCGTCCCCAATTCTTTCAGGATTTGCGCCGCGGCGATCAGATAATGTTCTGCGAAACTTGCGGACGCATGCTCACCTATAATCCGGTTATCGACGTTGCAAGCGACGTAGCAGCCAGCCAGCAAACCGCCTGAAATTCGGGCGTAAATACCGTTACATCCAGGCCGACGGGCTAAAATCGTTTGGTACGGTTGGCTGCAGTGCCGATCAAGCGCACAGGCTTTGCATGCCCGTTGTGCGCGTTTCCTGATGGAGGTGCATCCTTATGAGGATTTTCGAAAGTTTCGACATTCGGAACGTAGCATTGATCGGACACGGGCATTCTGGGAAAACATCGCTCGCCTCGGCGGTTCTCTATACGGCCGGAGTCACAGACAGGAACCTGAAAGTGGATGAAGGCAACACGATCACGGACTTTGACGAAGAGGAGGTGTATCGTAAGCTCACCATCACCTCCGCTGTCGCGGCATTCCCCTGGCAGAAGACGAAAATCAATCTGCTCGACACGCCGGGCTACAACATCTTTCTGAATGAAACCCGGTCGACACTGACGGCGGCTGATGCCTGCGTCCTTCTGCTGGATGGAGTCGCTGGAGTTGAAGTCTCAACCGAGAAGGTCTGGCAATTCGCACAGGAGTTTAAGCTTCCTTGCGCCCTGCTCGTCAATAAACTGGACCGCGAGCGTTCATCGTTTGAGCGTGTCGTCGAGAATGTACGCGAGGTTTTTGGTAGGACTGCCGTACCTGTACACCTGCCGCTTGGATCCGAAAAGAATTTCAGTGGAATCATCGATCTGATCCGGATGCGTTCCTTCTGCTATAAACCGGGCGGTGACGGCAAGGGTAAAGACTCCGAGATTCCTACACCTGATCAGGAACCCGCGACAAAGGCGCATGAAGCACTGGTTGAGATGGTTGCCGAAGGGAACGACGAACTCATGGAAGAGTTTTTCGAAACAGGCACGCTCCCTCCCGAGCACATCGTGACCGGCCTTCAACAAGCGGTCCGCGAGCGGCGCATTTTCCCCATTCTCTGTGGAGCGGCTTCGCAGAACATCGGCTCGGATCTGCTGATGAACTTGATCAGCGAAATCTTCCCCTCGCCCCTACAGGGCCGAGAGTTGCCGGCTGTTAAAGACGGGAACGAGACAACCCGGGCGATCTCACCAACTGAACCCGGCTCCATATTTGTGTTTAAAACCTCCGCGGACCCGTTTGCCGGACGTGTCACTTATTTCAAAGTTATCTCCGGCACATTGAAGGATGACGCGCATCTGACGAACATGCGCTCGAACGTAAGCGAGCGCCTCGCGCACATTGCCACTCCCTTCGGTAAAACGATGCAGCCCATCTCGGAGCTCCGCGCGGGTGATATCGGCGTGGTGCCCAAGCTAAAGGACACGCTTACGGCCGACACGCTTTGTGAGAAGACGAACTGTGTTGTTATTCGCGGCATCGAAACGCCTGAGCCCTCCATCGCGTACGCGATTTCGGCCAAAACGAGGAACGATGAGGATCGTTTGAGCACGGCCCTCGCAAAAATGTTGGAAGAAGATCGCTCATTGCGCTTCTATCGCGATCCGCAGACGAAAGAGTTTTTGCTTGCGGGGAACGGTCAGCAACACGTTGAGATTGTCGTCAGCCGCTTGAAGCGGCGCTATGCGGTGGAAGTTGAATTGAAAGCGCCTAAGATTCCGTATCGCGAAACGGTCCGGGGCAGTGCAAATGTCCAGGGTCGCCACAAGAAGCAGACCGGCGGGCACGGCCAATTCGGCGATTGCTGGATCAAAATCGAGCCGCTGCCCCGTGGTGAAAAGTTTCAGTTCGTCAACGATATTTTCGGCGGGTCAATTCCCAGGCAGTACATACCGGCGGTTGAAAAAGGGATTCTGGAAGCCGCCGAACAGGGCTTTTTAGCCGGGTATCCGGTAACGGATTTCCGGGTCACGGTATATGACGGCTCTTATCACGATGTTGACTCCTCGGAAATGGCCTTTAAGCTGGCAGGACGGAAGGCATTTCGTGCCGCTATGCAACAGGCGAAACCCGCGCTGCTCGAACCTATCATGAAAGTTGAGGTAGAAACTCCAACCGATTTCGCGGGTGATCTAATGAGCGATTTCAACGGACGCCGCGGCCGCATTTCCGGCATGGACATAAAGGGCAATATGCAAACCATTCGTGCCCAAGTGCCGATGTCTGAAATGCTCAGTTACCAGAACGACCTGATCTCTAAAACTCAAGGTCGCGCATCATTTCACATGGAGTTCGATCACTACGATTACGTGCCTGGCGCGCAGGCAGAAAAGATCATTGCTGCGGCGAAGACGCACCTCCAGGTTGAAGAGGAAGAGTAGTTACTTTTTAGCCAGCCTTTTCAGGTCGCTATACGCCCGTTGACGAAATCCCAAGTCACGACGCCCAAAACGCCTTCACGTAGTCTGCTCGCCGATTCTGGTATTTCAGTTATTAGCCGTCTTACCAAACCGGACAGTATGTAACAGAACGGGCGGCGAGTCCGCGTCAGAAGCAGCTAATGCGCGAAGATTCTTTCGAACAAGTGACGCATCTTGTCTTGTAAGCTCTGCAACTCCGATTGGAGGGCGGACGCACTTCGATATTCGCCTGTCCAGCGATGCATTAGATCCGCTAACATCTCCTGCTCGACATGAGAGCCCGGCAGCTTTTCTTCGGCACGCCCCAATACGATGCGCAAACCGTGTTCTAGAGCACGAATAAAAGTAGTCGCCGCGAGCAAAAATTCGGCGTCGGCTCGCTCGAGGTGGCCCATCTTCTCGACCACATCGATTCGTTCCGGCGTATTCAGGCTCTTGAAGAACATTCCGGCACCCTTCAGGCGCAAATACATCAAGATGAAGTCGGCGTCATAGTAGCCGCCGTGCCCTGCCTTCAGCGGGCTTAGCGTGCCTTCCTCCCGTTGGAGACGCATCCTCATCTGATAGAGATCCTGTTTAGAGCGGCCACCCTGGCCATAGCGCCGCCAATCGATGTGCTGCAGCTCCGTCAAAAAAACCGTCGCCCGCTCTATATCCCCGGCAACGCCGCGCGCCTTCATATACGCAATTCCTTCCCACGCTTCGGCGCGGTTACCGAAATAGTCGACGTATTTTGATTCGGTTTGAACAAGCATCCCTTCCCGGCCATTTGGCCGAAGGCGTGTATCCAGGGAAAGAATCGTCCCATCGCCTGTATAGGTCGTAAGGATTTCGATAACATGCTCGGCGACACGCGTCCAGAATTGCTGCCGCTGCGCTTCGGTATCGGGAATAATAAAAAGCAAGTCAGCATCGGAGCCAACGTCAAACTCACGCATGCCCAAGCGTCCGAGCGCCACAAGCATCATTTCGTTTTTTGGTTCCTCGAACGGCTTCGCCTCGGTTGCGTGGGCACGCGCGTGCCTAATTGCCTGTTCGAGCCCAATGCGGTATGCACGTGCGATTACGAACTCGGCGACGGCCGAAGTCCGGTCGAGGGTTTGAAAAACCGACTCAGGTAGGCAGATGCTGCCGGCTTGGATTCGGAACATCTCGCGCCGAAAGAAACGCCGGAGTCCATTGATATCGTTGAGCGGCGCAGCAAGACCCTCAAAGGCCCAGCGCCGGGTCGGGTGGTCCGCTACACGACCAATCTCCTCAAGCAGTTCAGGGTAGCGCGTAAGCTGCTCCGAAAAGAACGGACTAACCTCAAAGATTTGAATCGCGTAGTCGGCCACAACCGAATGCCCGTTTAACAGCTGAAGGTAACCCGGTTGCTGAAGCACGCTTTCCAGAAAAAACGCCAGCGCTCGATCGGAGCGGTAAGCGCCGCGCTCGCGAAAACGCTGCGCCAGTTTCGGCGCTGCTTCTTCTAGAGATGTCAGCAGACTCTCCGAAAAGCCGAGTGAGCCGCGTTCATCCTCCGGTCTCGGGGGCGCCTCAGGCCCGGAATTGGCAGGTGGAGTAAATGAATACGAAAGCGGCCGTTGGGCATGCACGATGCGGTCGTAAATGACCTGGACGTCTTCTAAGTGGCGGTTCAGTTCCTGGAGAAGCTGAGCCGAAGAACGAATCGCAGGTTCGCTACCGAAGGACCTCCGCGGCATCCGGCGGGCGAGGCGTTCGACATCCGCAGGCTTTGCCGGAAGCGAGTGCGTCTGCCGGTCTTCTTCAAATTGCAGCCGATGCTCCAAATGGCGCAAGAACGTATAAGCGTCAACCAGGCGTGAGTGTTCAGTGGCAGAGAGAAGATCTTTCTCCAACAAATTGGACAGGGCCGCAAGCGTGCCGCCGTGCCGAACGGATGTCTCGCGAGCACCATGTAGACGCTGAAGACATTGCACGAGAAACTCTATGTCGCGAATCCCGCCAGGGGCGAGTTTCACATCAAGCTCGTCTTTGCGCAGCCGTTTGCGTGTGAGTTTCTCGCCGATGCGCTCACGGGTGGCTGACATGGTCTCGATGGTCGAGAAATCGAGAGTTGTGGAATAGATGGAAGGTTCAACAAAGTCGAGCAGCGCCTGGCCTAGTGCTTCATCCCCCGCTGAAACCCGCGCTTTGATGAGCATCTGCAATTCCCAATCACGCGCGCGGTTGGCATAGTACTCCTGCGCACCAGCCAACGAGATGCATACGTCGCCGAGGCTTCCTTCAGGGCGAAGCCTTAGATCGACTCGGTAACAAACGCCTGCAGCGGTGTATGTGGAGAGAAGAGCCGTGAACTGATTGGCGACCTTCTTGAAGAACTCTTTGTTTGTAATTTTCTCAGGACCGGATGTCTCGCCGTTGCCGCTGTAAAGGAACATCAGATCGATGTCGGAGCTGTAGTTTAGCTCGCGTCCGCCAAGTTTGCCGAGGGCGAGCACGGTAAATGTCGCTGGCACGGTAAGCCCAGAGGCGTCCTCGATAGGCGGGAAACCATATCTATTGGCTATTTCGGATGCCACCTTCTCGAGTGCGCGCGAGAGAATGGCGTCGGCTAGGTTTGAGAGTTCTTCAGTGATCTGAGCTAGCGTACCGAGGTGCAACGCGTCGCGGATGACGAGACGAAGCAGCTCTTGCCGCCGGAACTGAGCGAGATCTAGAGCTGTGGGGGAAGCGACCACCCGTTTTTTCAGAAATGCAGCTAGATGTTGTTTGTAATCGACAACGGAGAGCGGGCGGTGCACCTCAGAAATGCTCAATAGCCAATCGGGATGCTGCAATAATTCTTCGGAGAGAAAGCGGCTGCAGGCAAAGATGGTGAGGAGCCATTCAAAGCGCTCCTCATCATCGTGCAATTGATTTATGACGTCGGGGTGTCTCGCTTGAAAAGCAGTGAGGTACTGCGAGGCCTTCTCAGACTCAACCGAGGTGTCGACCAGATCTTGGATTCGCCGTCGCACTGGGGTTGAGACCTAGACAAGTAACGCCTCGATTATATCTTTTGGTCGTCGATTGCCCACAGCGAAGGCGTCGGACGGCTTAGGACGATAAATGAACCGAT
This sequence comes from Bryobacteraceae bacterium, assembly GCA_045807905.1. Classification (GTDB taxonomy): domain Bacteria; phylum Acidobacteriota; class Terriglobia; order Bryobacterales; family Bryobacteraceae; genus Bog-105. Next base: position 7,732 of record JBJMGM010000040.1, read on the forward strand.
TTGTTTTCGCGACACGATCGGTAAATACCGAGCACGACTTCAAGTGCCCGGTATCCTTCCTCACCGTTGACCACAGGCTCTCGACACGTACGTATCGAATCGGCAAAGTCATGAAACTGGCGCTCGAATGAGGTCAGCCGTATCGACATTGGATCGGATGACCCCGAAGAAACATCGTGCTCAATAGGAGCAGGATCGGCAGCATTCGCATCTTCATCGTTTTGAACGTCCCAGGTGGTCAGGCGATCACCGCTGACAATCGCGGTTCCGCTGCTTCCATGCATTTCAATTCGTTCTGTGTATCCCGGCCAAAACGCCGTGGAGGCCTGGACCACACCTGTGGCACCAGATCGATATGAAAGCAGGGCGCTGACGATATCTTCGGATTCGATCTTGTGACGCGCACCGAT
>JBJMGM010000041.1:0-17941 GCA_045807905.1 Bryobacteraceae bacterium
AGCGCAAGTACCAGCGCACACAGAGCACGATAATCTCATCCGTAAAATGTCGTCCTCGGAAAAGCGCTGCTCGCTTGCAAACCATTGAGCTTCACGCTAACAGATCCATCCGTTCCTATTTGCAACACAGCCGACCGAAGAAGGCCTGGAGCAGGACTTCAACACGCTGCAAGCTCAGAGGGAAGCTGCCGAAGCCTACGTCCTTAGCCGAAAACAATCCGGCTGGCACACGTTGCCCGACCTCTACGATGATGGCGGGTTCAGCGGAGCTACGCTTGAGAGGCCCGCGTTAGCCCGGCTGCTTCAGGCCATTGAAGCTCGCGGGATCGACTGCGTAGTGGTCTATAAGGTAGACCGGCTCAGCCGGTCATTGCTTGATTTCGCGCGGCTGCTGTCCTTGTTTGAAGACATGGCGTGAGTTTCGTATCGGTCACACAGGAGTTCAACACCACCACTTCATTGGGCAGGTTGACGCTCAACATTCTGTTGTCCTTTGCCCAGTTTGGCGCGAAATCGTCAGCGAGCGAACACGCGACAAGCTGTCGGCTGCCAGGCGGAAGGGGAAATGGACGGGCGGAAATCCGGTTCTGGGATACGATGTCGATCCGCGCGGCGGACGTCTGGTGGTCAACGAAGCAGAAGCTGAACGAGTTCGCGAAATCTTCTCGATCTGTGCCCACAGCACCACCATCGCGCAAGCTGTGAGAGAACTGAATATTCGCGGTCTCACGACCAAGGACTGGATCAGCAAAGCGGGAGTGCATCACCGCGCTCGCCGGTTCCAATACTCCACATTGGAGTTTTTGATACGGAACGTCGTCTATAAAGGACAGATTTCTCATAAGGGCGTCATGTATCCCGGCGAACACGAGCCAGTGATCAGCTCCCAGTTGTGGGATCGCGTCAACCAGCGGCACAAGCCGGGCGCACGAAAAGGCAAGCCACACACGAGAGTGCAGACTCTGCTGGCAGGAGTCCTATATTGTGGCGCTTGCGGCTCGTCGCTTTCGGTCACTTATGCCTCGCGTTATGGCACGCGGCGCGTCTACTACGTATGCGCGAAATGCAGAAGGCGCACAGAAGCCGGCAAGAGGATCCGGCCCGTGGCAACGGTGGATTTCAAAGCTCGCTGGTTCGCGAGCTTGAACCGATTCTCGGCCATCAACCCAGTGAGATTGCGATTCAAGAATGTTTGGAGCGCGTCAGTTATGATCCGTCCACGCGGCAGGTATCAGTTTCTCTGCGCGACGGGAGCCGCTTCATGTACTCGTTACCTGCGCGACCGGAACGACAGTTGAAAATAGGGCGAGTTCCGGCCGTGAGCCGCGCGATGGCGCTTGCCATTGCTTACCAGGAACTGGCGCGGGAAAGAAAGGCGTCGAGCTATGAGCAGTTGGCGAAGCTCGGCCGTGTCACCCGCTCTCGTGTTTCGCAAATGCTGTTGCTCACGAACTTGGCCCCCGCGATCCAGGAGGAACTCCTGTTCCTTCCCAGGACGCTAAGCGGTCCGGAGCGCATCACCGAAAGTCAATTACGGAGTATCGCCAAGAGAGTCGATTGGGGCGAGCAGATGGAGGCGTTCCGATCCTTGTGGGACGGTTCGGGGGAAGGGAACAGACGAGCTGCCCGTGCTTGTGCGCCCGTCCGGTTCCGTGGGCCCGCCTACTCCTTCATGACTTCAAACGGTACACACGCTCTCCGTCCTTCCGGAACGACCGCACTTTCCGGCCCTGCTTGCGCAGAGTGCGCGAGATAAAGCCACGCACCGTATGCGCCTGCCAGCCCGTCGCCGTCCGGATCTCGGTCAATGTCGCTCCCTCAGCCCGCACCAGCAGAGAAAGCACTTGTGCGCCTTTCGAGCCCTCGCGAAAGACTTTCCCGTTGCGAGTCGCTCTGCGAGTCGGGACAGCATGCGCACACGGCTCGCCTTGCCCTTCAATCCCTCTCCAGATCCGCGCAATCGCGATTTTGCGGTTTTCGAACCTGCTTACGGATTGCACGCCTGGCAAACGGTTCCAGATCTCGACCCGGCGCTTCATCGGCCATTCGCTGGCCATCTCACTGAACTCCTCTTCACTCGTGAACCTGCTGCCGTTCTGGTCGGCCTCTCCCGGCAGATCATCACTGATTCTCAGAACCTCATTTTCGTTGCTGACCTCAAATTGCATTTGCTTCCTCCTCGTTTTTTGATGCGCCCATATTCCGACCGCATCAACCACATCCATCACTCTCTTCAACAGGAAAAGCAACTCGGGATGGGAAACTAACCGAGGCGTCAGCCCTGGGCGCTGCTTGACGATAAGGTTTCTACGGCGAAGCGCTCCAACCAGTTCTCATTCCGACTGGCTTTCGGCTCGTGCATCAGCCTATGCTCTGGCATGCCGAAACAACCCAAAGTAGTCTGCATCACGAGAGGCAAGCAAAAACCAGCCCAGCAACTGCCGACAGTGATTCACTTACCCCCTCTTCCCGGACGTATCGCCCACAAGATTGAGTGCTGGCAAAGCGGTACCAGCATTGATCTCGTGCTCCGAACCGGGCAGTTTGCCGCAGACCTGGGCTGGAAAAAGAGATCCATCAAGCCAGCACTGCCGATCCCCATTCGAGGGCGCACCACATCAGATGAATGACAGCTGATAATGATTTGTCGAGTTGTCGAATCGCACGCCTTCCGCATACTGACCTCGGCAATTAAGCCTGGCAATTACGATTCGATCGGCGACGAAACAAAGTTTTGGGCCGCCGTAAAAATCTCTTGCAAACCAAGCACTTCTCTCCGGCACTCTCGTCGCTGTTAACCAATGGGTCGTAGGTTCGAAACCTACTTGAGGAGCCAAGATTTCCTCTGCTACCAGCGAGTGAGTGCTCCTGGCTGGTTGCGGGTCGCGAACCTTCAAATGTCAGAGATTGTCGACCATCCAGACATTCGCGTTGGTTTTGGTCGTAAACGTTGCGAGATGATTACCGTCTGGCGATGGCGTCCGTGTCGAGCTGCGTTTGCAACAGATCCGCCCAATTACCTTGGGTGTGAGGGACGTGAGCGGGCCTCCTTGCGGAGTGCGCTTCCGCGCTCGGGCTGACCAGTCGTGACGTAACTTCCCCGCCGCCCCGGAACGACAAGCCAATCCTGTGTCATCGAAGAGAAAGCTTCAAAAACATTCTTATCTCTCTAGGAGAAACCTAGTATCACTCTGAGATAAATCCGTAGCGTCATACACTGTCCTACTTCGTGTCGTTGAACGAACTAGGGGAAGCGTGAAAGCTAACTAGCTTCCTTGAATTCGTTTATTTTCTTTTTTCAAAAACGCCGATTGTGCCCGAACGGGCGGTAGCTTGCCCTACCGGCAGCACAGATCCTGTGGGAGTTTCGCTTGCATTCTGAATCTATCCCTGCATTCGCTTCAGACCTCGTGCCACGGGGTGCTAATCACCTGCCCTGGTACGGCGTTCGGACCATGTCCAATTGCGAAAAAGTCGCATCGGCGGTTCTCGAAGGGAAAGGCTACGAGCACTACCTGCCACTCCATCGCGTTCGCCGGAGGCGTTCCGATCGTGTCGTTCAAAGGGAATTACCGCTTTTCCCGGGTTACGTCTTTTGTCGATTCGACGCAGCGCGGCGATTGCCGATCATGACGACTCCCGGCGTTGTCTCTATCCTCGGTTTTGGAAAGACTCCCGTTCCGGTGCCCGATAGCGAAATCGAAGCCATTCAGGCCATCGTCCGTTCCGGAATGGCCGTCGAACCCTGCCCGTTTCTCCAGGACGGACAGGGGATTCGTGTCCAGCGAGGCTCGCTTGAAGGATTTGAAGGCATCCTTCTCAAAAAGAAAACGGAATGGAGGATGGTGGTTTCCCTCACTATGCTCCAGCGCTCCCTTTCTGTTGAGATTGATCGCGACTCGATCGCCGCAATCTAGCAGGATCGCTCTCGAGCGGCTGCGCTTAGAAAGCAGCTCGACGCCTATGCCCAGCATGTTCCCTGAATCCAGAAGTAGGATGATTAGCTTCCGCCTCACCATGGGCGAGTACAAGCGATTTCGCGACCTCTGCTTCACGCATGGGGTTCGCAGCGTTTCAGAGCTCGCTCGCGCCGCAATTCACATGCTGCTCGAGCAATCGGCCCGGGTTCCGCAGCAGTCTCTCGAATCTCGAGTCGCGGCCATCGAGGGCCGGCTGCACATGCTCTCGTTAGAGATCAAACGCTTCAGTTACGACCGGAGCTCCTCGGACGGGGTTCCCTCGAACGCTACGTAAGGACTTCCGCGTGCAGTCTGTTGCCACTATTCGCCTCGACCCATGCGGCTCGACAGCGGGCCAAGCGCTCGCGACATTTTTGCAAACACGGCTCTCGCCGATGCTCATGCGCCCGCGCAAGCCGGAACGAGCCTTCACCTCTTCGCAAATGGAACGGATCAGTTGTTTATGAGTGCTGCTGCAGAACGTGCCCGCGTCGTGTCGCCCCGACCGGCCCGCATCCATGCGCCAGCGAGTCTCTGGATTCTGTTGGTCGATGTCGTGGCGGTCGAAATCGCTCTCTGTCTCGGGCTGCTCCTTCGCGTGGCTTTGCATCCGATGTTCTCCGCTCCCATGGCACGGGCGCAATACGTCGGTCTGTCGCTCGGCGTATTGACGGTTCCGCTCGCCTACTATTGGGTCGGCCTCTATTCCGGCTACGGGATCGGACCCATCCAGCGATTGCGCAGCCGCGTTTCGGCTACCTTGCTCGTCTTCTCCCTGCTGCTCGCTTGGGACTATGTTTTTGAGGACGGGCGGTGGTCGCGCGCCATTCTCGTGAGCACGATGATGTTCGCTCTCACGGTAGCACCAGCGCTCGAGGCGGTCGCGCGCAAGCTTCTGTTTTGTACCGGAGTGCGCGGGGCTCCCGCCATAATCATTGGGGGCGGCGGGACAGGAAATCTGCTAGTCCAAAGGTTACAGAACGAGCCAGACCTCGGCTTGCGGCCCGTCGCGATTTTAGATGAGGATCACACCAAATGGGGAACGGGCATCCACGGCGTTCCCATAGCCGGCCCCATTTCCTCGGCGCACATGTTACAAAAGGCCGCCCACATTGCGGTCGTAGCCATGCCAGATATCGATTCGAATGCCCTCGCAGACGTGATCGAAAGCCTTGCTTTTCCCACCGTGATCGTCGTGCCGGATCTCCCGGGGGTACAGACGCTCTGGACAGTTACACGGGACCTCGGTGGCGTCCTGGGGCTGGAGTTGCACAAGAATCTTCTCATCGCGAAAAATCGAATCTTAAAGAGAGCACTCGATTACCTGCTCGCGATCCCGCTGTTCATTGTTGCCGCACCCATGATCGGCATCTTGGCGCTATTGATCAGGTTCGTGAGCCCCGCCCCCGCTTTTTTTAAGCAACAGCGTGAGGGTAAGGATGGAAAATGCGTGGACGTGTGGAAACTCAGAACCATGTACCCGGACGCGGAACAAGTGCTGTGCGAGTACCTCGAAGCCCATCCCTGCGAGAAAATGACCTGGTTGCGTCACTACAAGCTCAAGCGAGATCCGCGCGTCTTACCCGGCATTGGCTGGTTCTTGCGCCGATTCAGCCTGGATGAACTGCCGCAGCTTTGGAATGTGATCCGGGGAGAGATGAGCCTCGTCGGACCACGACCGTTTCCGTACTACCATTTGGACGCCTTCTCAGCGCGATTTCGGTTGCTCAGAAGAAGCGTGGTCCCTGGACTTACGGGTTTGTGGCAGGTGTCTGCACGAAGCGACGGAGACTTGTGCGCTCAGGAATCACTCGACACATACTACATCCGGAACTGGTCGCCGTGGCTCGATCTCTATATACTCCTCCGGACCATCCGGAGTGTCGTCATACCCAGGGGAGCGTATTGAAGGTTTCCTTGCCGTGCGTACAGAAACCACAACCTACACCAGAGTCTCAGATCGCTTCGAATTCCCAGGACAGACTCCATAAGAAACTATGTGAAACACTCTTGGCGCTTGCCTCGCTTTTGTTCCGTCTCTCGCCGGCCGTTCAAAAAGCAAGGATCTCCTGATCCGAACCGATCGGCAGAGTTTCGTTCCCAAAAAGGCGCCTATTGAAAGACGATTTGCCTGACAACTCAACTCCAACGTAGCCCGGCCTCGAACCCACTAAATGACTAACAAGAGGCGCTAATTGCTCCGTTGCCGCAGCGCTCAAAATGATAGGCAAGGAGGAGAAAAGTGATAAAAACATTTCCGTACTCATCGGCTCCACTGTTTAGGTGGTTAGGGATTGCCTGTGCTTTATCGTGCTGTCAGATACATTGGTGTGGCGCTCAAAGTCGGGCATCAGCCCAAAACCAGGGGCGCACAGGCGCGTCCATTGCTGCGCACGACGCATCGCAAACTTATACGCTCAAACGCGAAGATGTGCTTTGGATATCCTTTCCCCTTTCGCCTGAATTCAATCAGACCGTCACGATCATGCCCGATGGCTTCATAAATTTGCAGCTTGTAAAAAGCGTGTTCGTCGAAGACCTGACACTCGCAGACGCCGCTAGGGCGGTCAAAACTGCGTATCTCGGAGTTCTCCACGACCCCATCGTGAGTATCGACGTCAAAAATTTCCAGCAGCCGTATTTTACCGTGCTGGGCCAAGTTGGGCGGCCAGGAAAATACGATCTTCGCCAGAACACGTCTGTCCCGGAAGCCATAGCAATAGCCGGCGGATTCGCTTCAACGGCAAAGACTCAAGTCTTCCTCATTCGGCGCGTCTCCGGCGACACAGCCGAAGTGATTCCCTATCAGCTAAGCAATTTCCTGGAAGGCAAAACGAACGCAATCGAGCCAATCGATCTGAAGCCCGGCGACATGGTCTTCGTGCCGGAAAAGTTCATTACAAAATTCAAGAAGTATGTGACCTACGGTGGCGTGGGTGGGCTAAACGCCACGAGTCTTTACTAACGTTCTTCCCTCTAGAGAATCAGACGGCAAGCAAATGAGAGATCCCTTTAACAATGAGCCCGCGGCATCCAGAATCACGGTGAGAGATGCTCTCGCTCCATTAAGCAGACATCGCCGAATCGCGATAGCTGGCTTCTTGGCCGCTTTCGCCCTCATCAATGCCCTTGCGTGGATCTGGGCAGCGAACTACTACAAAGCACACATGCAGATCGTCGTCGAACAGAGCCGAACCGACCCAGTCGTAACTGCCGGACAGGATAGTTCAATCATAGGTGGGAGACAAATTACTACTGACCAGGTGAGTTCGGAAGTGGCGTTGCTCCAGGGAACCGATATGCTGCAGAGTGCTGCCCAAAGTTGCGGACTTGTAGAACCGGCCAAGCAATCGATATGGAGCAATCTCTTCGCCAGTTCTCCCCAAGAGGGCCAGGCCATTCGACTCGCTTCCGCTACCGCGAAGTTAGCTCGCCGCTTAACTGTCGAAGCGACGCCAACCTCAGACGTCATCGATGTCAATTACGGTCATCGAGGAAGCCCCGAAACGCCGGCCTGCGTTTTACGGCAACTTGCACGACTCTATGTTGACAAGCATCTCCACTTACGGCGACAAGCCGGCTCCGCCATTCTATTTGCTGAACAAACTGATCGGTTCAAGCAGGCCCTGACGGACTCCGAAGCACGGCTGATCGAGTTCAGCCGGTCAACTGGTTCAGGAGACCCCGAGGACGTCCAGGTTGCAATGTCTCAGGAACTGGCGTCGGCGGAATTTGCCCTGTACCGAGCCCAGGAAGCGTCCGTAGCTGGGGAAGGCCGTATTCGGGATGTCAGGAGTCAGATGCAGATTGTTCCTCAGCGCTCCGCGGCAGGCAGACAGGAAACGCCTGCGTACTATTTGATTCAGAATCTTCAGGAAAACCTACTGAGCGCACAGCTCAAACGCACACAACTACTAGTTAAGTATGACCCTAGTTTTCCCCTGGTGAAAGAAGTGGATCAAGAGATACAAGAGACAGCTCGTGCGCTAGAGCAAGCTCGGAAAACAACCTATCTGAGCGAAAGCACGGACAGAGATGGCACTTTCGAATTCCTGCGGCAGGATATGGCAAAAAGCGAGGCCGATGTCGCCCAATCGAAAGCAAGCACAGCCGCGATCAAGGCCCGCATCAATGGTATGCGCTCGGAAATGGTGAAACTGGAAGAGCAAGCTATTCGGCACGCGGCATTGGCACGTGAGGTGAAGGCGAACGAAACCAAATATCTGCTTTACCTGAATAAACTGGAACAGGAGCGCATATCGGAGGCTCTTGACCAAAAACGTGTTGCGGATGTGGCAATCGCTGTTTCCCCGGAGGTTCCCGCTCTTCCTGCGTATAACCCCTTGTTCATATTTGCAGCTGGAACTCTTTTCGCCGCGATAGTTGGAATGAGTCTGGCATACATAGCCGAGTACATGGATCCATTCCTACGAACACCCGAGGATGTTGACCGTGAAATCGGTGTTCCGGTCCTCGCAGCGTTTTCTCCGCGCGCAGCTTAAAACAGGTGTTAGGCGCTCGGTTACTCACTCATAAAAGGAACAATACAATACATGCAAGCTGACTGCAGCATCGTCGAAATTGAACACAGCATTCTGGGCTCAAGATTCATTCCTGAACGAGAATCATTCATAGAAGAATCAAAAAGCGGTTGGGGAGAGCTAGCGCGCGATCGCTGGCGAACAGACAAACTGGACCTGATAGATCAATGTAGGTTACTCGTCCATCGCCTCTTTCTGTCTCCCGGTGGCGCTAAGTCAGTGATCTTTTCGGGTATTACCCCTCGGAGCGGATGTACTTCGGTCGTGTTCAGTAGCGCCGAGACAATGGCCGTCTCTACTTCGGGGTCTGTATGCGTCGTTGATGCCAATGCATACTCGCCCTACCTGAACAATCTCTTCGATCTTTCGAGCGCCAAGGGGCTTTCTGACTCTCTTATGGAAGACCGTCCTGCTACCGAATATGCCCAACGGCTGGATGAAAGCAATCTGTGGGTGCTTCCGTACGGAAGACAGCCTATCATTGACACGGAAAAGAAAGGCAGATGCTTTTGGATGAGAGACTCACTCGCCCAGGTGGCGAGTCGGTTTGATTACGTTTTGGTCGACACGCCTCCTGCCTCTCGTTATTCCGATGCCATCACCTTAGGATCCGCCGTGGGCGGGATCGCGTTAGTCATGGAGGCCGGCAAAACAAGACGCGACATTGCCGCTCGGACAACAAGCGCTCTGAGAGGAGCGGGAGCGCGCATTCTCGGCGTTGTCCTAACTGGCCAGCAAGCAGGATGAAATACGTAAACACCACTGCCGGAAAGCCCCATGCTTGTAAGTATTTTGGTAAATAACTACAACTATAGTCGCTTTCTGCGGCGAGCCATCGACAGCGCTCTGGATCAAACGCATCGTCAAATCGAGGTCGTTGTAGTGGACGACGGATCTACTGACAATTCAAGGGAAATCATTTCGAGCTACGGGAATAAAGTAGTTCCTATTTTTAAGGCCAACGGCGGCCAATCGTCCGCCTTCAACACCGGCTTCGCAGCGTCTCACGGCGGATTAATTTGTTTTTTGGACGCTGACGATGAGTTCCTTTCTTCGAAAGTGCAGCGCATCGTTGATGCACAAAGCACGCTTCCGGACACATGGTACTTCCACCAACTGCAGTTTGCAGATGAAAACTCTCGTCCAATAAGCGGATCTCCAGTCAATCGCCAAAAAACAGGGGTGCATGACTTTCGTTCGGATTCGCTGAACGGTAAGAACACGTTTTGGGCGCCGGCAACGTCTGGGCTGAGCTTCTCGAGGCGTTTGCTCGAGAGCTTGTTGCCAATGCCCGACGATATCCGGATAACCAGCGACAACTACATTAAATGCAGTGCGATCGCACTTGCCCCTGGAATCTTCATTGCCGAAAGGCTGAGCTTGCAACGGATCCACGGCAAAAACGCCTATACATTGAACTATGACCCGATGCTGCGAGCGGAGATAAAGTTGCTCACCGGTAAAGCCATAACTCAGCGGCATCCCTACTTGCGAAAGATTGGAGATCGTCTCGTCGCAAGTGGATTGGGGGAAAGGTATCGAGCAGGTAAAGCGTGGATAAACGTATGGCAAGAGTTGATTGACTACACGTCCCTTCGTCCTGTGACTGAGAAGGCTTGTGTTTACACAAGATTTCTCTATAGTGCGTTTTTCAAGCCTGACGGTATTGCCTGCAACACGTCGTCGCCGCAGCCTTGAACTCTTGCATGCGTAAGCAACGGATTACCGCAGAAAGTGGCGGCGGCGGACCACAGCCTTGATTTTGCTGCCATTTCAGAAGAGGGTCTACGATCAGCGCTCGTCTATATGCTTGAACGAATCTATCTAATTTTTTCGCTTTTGTATTTCGCAGGTGGACTCACACCGAGTGATCTGGCCGAAACTCAGCGCAGCCATGCCATCGATCGGGCAAACAGCTTGCTCCAGCTTGTCGTGTTTCCGCTTCTTATATTGCTGTTTGCTCGTAACTGGAAAAAATTGTCCGGGACTCTGCATAGTTTTGCCCTACCACTTCTTTTCTCAGCCTTAAGCCTTTGCTCAATTCTGTGGTCGCCCGCTCCGGGATTTACGACCAGGCGCAGTGTGATTATGCTAGGGCTCACAGTATTTTCGCTATACATCGGCGCTCGCTTCAGTCTTCCTGAACTGATAGGCCTATTTGGCTGGATGACGGTCGTGTTCGTCTTGTCAAGTTACATTCTTGCGTTGGTTAAGCCGGAGTGGGCTCTGTCGACGGGTTATCACTGGGGTGCTTGGAAAGGTGTTTTCGGGCACAAAAACACTTTGGGCCGCATGGCGCTTTTTGGAGCGATCGTTCTATTTACTGCGCATCCATTGGGAGTTCCAAGAGTACTGAGACATATCGCCGCTTGGGGCTCGCTTGGCCTTATCATCCTGTCTGGGTCAGCAACATCTCTTTTGGCCGCCGGATTTCTGACATCACTTTGGCCCCTATTACCGATTCTAAAGCTAAAACGTCGGAACACCGTGCCTTTATGGCTGGCCTTCCTTCCCATCGCTGCCTTTATCGGCGTCGCGATTATTGGAAATTTCGGTTCCCTCCTCCAGAGTGTCGGTCGTGATTCTACATTGACCGGGCGAACGACTCTTTGGAACGCGATTATAAACGTTGCAAGCCAAAGACAAATCTTAGGCTTTGGATACTCCGCCTTCTGGCACTATGACGGACCGGAACGGGCTGCCTTGTTTAGTCAGGTTGGATGGCATCCCCCTCACGCGCATAATTCATATCTCGACATGTGGCTTGATCTTGGCTATCCCGGTTTGGCTTTGTTAGCTTACATGCTTGTCAGCTTATTCCTAAAAGCGGCGAAACTCTACCGCGTAAGTTCAAGTCCATCAGCGGGTTTCCCGCTCATGTTTCTTCTCTATCTGGTGACGGTTAATTTCACGGAAAGCGATCTCTTCCGCACTCATAGCTTCCAGTGGGCTCCATGCGTCGGCATCTATACATCCCTGAGGCTGCTTGAAAACCGGGCTAAACGCTCCTCTGACGTGTCAAGGCGCGAGCCGGTCTTGCCAGGAGTTAATGCGATGATGGCAGGTCTTCGAGTTTACAGCAACTGAGGAACTTGTCCGACCAGTTAAATACCCTTGCGATCAATGAAAAATCGTAAGAGCAACGCGTCAGTAGCGCAAGCGTAACTTCCAATCCAGGGTTGCTGAAAATTGCTTTGGAACTCTGAGAATTGAGCTCATGCTTTTGAGACTCTCGTCCGATCAAGCAACGCCTCTAACCTCTTACTACAGATCGATATGGAAAACGAAGTCAATCTTCCCACAGCGCTTATTTGGCGAATGCGCCTATTGCCTCTGTCTGAGACCTTCATTCGAAAACAAGCCGAGGCGCTGCGCCGCTACAAGCCGTATTTCGTTGGCCGGAGACGAGTGCCAGGCATTAACATCCCACTTAACTGCTCTTGGACAATTAACGACGGCGGCCTCTTCGGCCTTATCAAAGAACTGCAGTTCCTTCATCGGGGACCCGCCGGAACAACGGTCCGCTCGCTTGCCAAACGGCGTCCAAGCCTCATTCACGCGCATTTCGGAGTAGATGGCTGTCGCGCCATAGGATTAGCCTCCTCCCTACAAGTGCCACTCATCTCGACGTTCCATGGATACGACGTCACTTTAAAAGATCGCAGGCTGAAAAAGTTTCGAGATGGGCGCTTTTATCTCAAGAACCGAGAAGCCCTACAAAAAACCGGCGCGCACTTTGTAGCTATCTCGGAATTTATTCGCAAAAGGTTGGAGGAAAAAGGGTTCCCGCCGGAACGAACGACTGTGCAATACATAGGCGTCGATGTTAACGAATTCTCTTTTTTACCTCCAAGTCAACCTACATCACAGGTGCTTTTTGTTGGCCGCTTAGTTGAACAGAAAGGATGTGCTCTTCTAATTCAAGCAATCGAGCGGATTCAGGCGGAGATTCCAGGTGTTGAACTCATTGTCATCGGTGACGGTCAACAACGCGAGATTCTTCAGAGACAGGCGTCAAAATGCCTCGCTAACTGTCGCTTCCTTGGCCCCCAACCCTCGGATGTAGTTCTGAAGTATATGCGGGGGGCCGCGGTATTGTCTGTCCCTAGTACTCAGGTGGAAGGCGAGGACTCAGAAGGTTTTGGCATAGTCTTCGCAGAAGCGCAGGCAACAGGTGTGCCCGTAGTCAGTTTTTCTAACGGGGGCATCCCCGAGGCGGTGGCTCATGGAAGGACGGGGTTCTTGGCGACCACGGGCAACTGGCGCGAGCTTGCTAAGTACATTGCCATCCTCTTAAAAGACAAACCCTTGCGGCGGAAATTTAGCTTCGCTGCTCGCCAACACATAGAAACACACTTTGATCTGGATAAACAAACGTCGAAACTGGAGGATTTATATTGTCGAGTTGTGGAACAGTCTCTGCAGTAAGTGTCGTCATTCCGACCTGTAACCGCTCCGCATTGTTGAAGCGCGCGATCGACAGCGCGCTCGATCAAACACGGCCTCCATTGGAAATAATTGTGGTGATCGATGGGCCCGATCCGGCAACGACCGCCAGTCTTTCATGTTTCTCTGACAGCCGGATTCGGATAATTGCTCTCGATGAGGTAGTAGGAGGCGCTGAGGCGCGCAACATAGGCGTGCGGTGCGCAACCGGGGAGTGGATTGCCTTTCTTGACGACGATGACGAATGGCTTCCAAATAAATTAGAACTGCAAATGGCCAGCGCAGAAAAACTCAAAGATTGCTCTCCTATCATCTCCTGTAAGGTGATTGCGCACAGCGCAGACAGGACCGATGTTTGGCCTCTCAAAAGCCCCGTAAAACCATATTCGGAATACCTATTGGTTCGAAGGCGAATTCGATACGGAGAGGGCCTTTTGCAGACATCGACTCTGGTGGCAAGACGAGAGCTTCTACTCCGGGTACCGTTTCGCAAGGGGCTTCGCAAACATCAGGACTGGGATTTGATCCTTCGCTCTACTGAACTCGATGAAGTTCGAATCGTGTTCGTCGAACAGCCCTTGGCAATCTGGCATCTTGACGATAACCGAAAACGAGTCAGCCACGACGACAACTGGCAATGCTCTCACGATTGGATACACAGCATGAAACACCTCGTTACGAGAAGAGCCTATGCTTCGTTTCTTGCAAATAGTGTCGCACGCCAGGCGGCTGCCGCAGGCGCGTGGCGCGCCGCTCCCTTGCTCTTTGTGGAAATGATGCGGGAAGGCCGGCCTGGAATGCTGGATATTGCGTTACTCGTCTCGCCATGGCTTGTTCCAACCAGTTTTGCCCGGTTCCTTCGCAGGATGCTCGTCAATCCTAGGTCAACCGACGGACAGCTCGCGTGTGAGGAGGGTTAGATGCTGGACTATGCGAAAACTAACAGTTTCGACAGCGTGTCCTTTCTTGGAATAACTGTTCACCCAACCACGATCCATGACCTGATTGACCTGGTGCGGGACACAATTACGCATGGCAAACAATGCGTGATTGCAAATCACAATCTTCACAGCTTGTATTTGTACCACCGCACGCCGAAGCTCCGGGGCTTCTTCAACACTGCGGCCTGGACACATATCGACGGCATGGCCATGGTATTGTTGGGCCGCATTTACGGCCATAATATCCGCCGGGATCAACGTGTCACCTACGTTGATTGGACCAGACCGCTGATGGAAAGCGCGGTCAGCAGTGGGTGGCGCGTCTTCTATCTGGGATCAAAGCCAGGTGTAGCACAGCTAGGCGCCTCCAAGCTTCGGCAAAAATACCCTTCTTTGCGCATTCGCAGCACACATGGCTATTTCGAATTCGAAGATCACGGCTACGAAGATAACTCGATTATTGAAGCAATAAATGCGTACAAGCCCCATATTCTGATGGTCGGAATGGGAATGCCGCGGCAAGAGCTCTGGATCCAGGAACATCTTTCCCAGATTTCTGCCAATGTAATTCTCCCTGTTGGTGCAGCTATCGATTATGTCGCTGGTGCAGTGCGAGTTCCGCCGCGCTGGTTGGGTCGACTGTGTCTTGAATGGGCGTTTCGTCTTGCATCGGAGCCAACACGATTATGGCGTCGTTACCTGCTTGAGCCATTCTTCGTTCTGAAGCTTATGTCAGAGAATCTTCGCGGCCAACTATGGAAGACAGGGACCCTGGATAATTCGGTCGAGGTTAAGGAATGATGCGGAAGAAGATTTCTCGCAGGTCTCTTCTTCTTGGAACTGGCATGTCCGTGGTGACTAGGCTCTGTCAAGCAAGATCGCAGCAAGCCCAGTTTAAGACTCCCGATGGCGCCGAACTTGCGGCACCGCTAAAGACACACGCTAGCCGGAAAGGCTTGCTATACGGAGGAGCGGCGTTGAAAAGACACCTCGAGGCCGACCCGGAGTACGCGGCTCTTTTCGCGAACCAGTGCGGGGTGTTAGTTCCCGAAGGGGAATTGAAGTGGAACGCTCTAAGGCCTACACCCGATTCATTTAACTTTGGCTCTGCCGACTGGCTTTACGAGTTTGCTCGCTCACATAACATGAAGTTCCGCGGACACACCTTGTTATGGTTTCAGGCCCTGCCCGCCTGGTTCAATTCTTATGTCAATGCCGGCAACGCAAAGAAGCTTCTGGAAGACCACGTCACGAGAGTTGTCGGCCACTACTCGGGCAAGATGCATTCCTGGGACGTAGTGAATGAGGTTGTTGATCCTCACGACAAGCGGTCGGACGGCCTTCAGGCGAAACCATGGTTGGAGTTGGTGGGTCCGGAATACATTGACCTGGCATTTGAAACTGCCCGTGCCGCTGATAAGAGTGCACTTCTCGTATGGAATGAAAATCATCTTGAGATAAACGATAAGTGGTCGATTGCGAAGCGGACCGCCTTACTCTCTCTGCTGAAGGAGAAACTGAGACGCAAAATCCCTATAGATGCTGTGGGATTGCAGTCGCATCTCTCAACGAATAATCAGTCCTTTAACAGCGAAGAATTTAGAAACTTTGTCAAGGCGATCGTCGACCTGGGTCTCAAGATCATCATCTCGGAACTGGATGTGATTGATCACGATGCTCCATCTTCCATTGCATCCAGGGACCAAATGGTGGCGGAAACCTACAATAGCTTTCTCAGTTCCATGCTAAAGCAACCGAGCGTGATCGCGGTACTCACCTGGGGCCTGGGCGATAGATACTCGTGGCTCGCTAAGTTCAAGCCCCGCGAAGACGGGTTGCCGGTCAGACCGCTGCCATTCGATGAGTCTCTGGCCGGCAAGCCGGCATGGACCGCAACGGCAAATGCATTCGATGCGGTGCCTGTTCGTCATTAGGCCGTTGACCTCGGCTTTCATATGCCGTCGAACGAAACCTTGATCGGCTCCGCGAAATTAGCGGTAACAGCTTGGCTTACCTCGCTGATGTCGAATCGTTTAGCCAAAGACACGCTCACAATGTCGGCCGCAAACTTCCTACGCCTGCTCTTACAGGCGGTTTACTTTGTCGCGATCGCACGCACTCTGGGTTCCCGCCAGTATGGCGAATTTGTGGCCATATCCGCCGTCGTTGGGGTGCTTACACCGTTCTCCGGTCTCGGCAGCCCAATTGTCTTGTTAAAGAGCGTCAGCCAGAATAGGGGGCTGTTAAGAACGTATTGGGGAAACGGACTCTTCCTTATCCTTCTGTCCGGATCAGTGTTCTCGCTCCTTGTTGCAGGCATAGGGCCAACCTTTTTCGGCAGCAGGTTGCTGTTGTCCATAGCTTGTATGTCTATCTCCGAGCTGATCCTATGTCGAATCGTAGAACTCGCCTCCTTTGTCTTTTTAGCCCTTGGACGCATGAAAGAGACAGCGTTGCTGAACATTTATATCAGCCTCTCGCGGCTTATTTGCATCCTCGTTCTCACTGTCGTAAAGGCAACTCCGACTGTCGAAGATTGGTGTGTGGCTGTTTTGTGTGGTTCCATCGTATGCGCGGTCTATAGCTTCTATAAAGTCACTCGGATTGAACGGGGGGGGATGGATCTGGTTCGCCTGAAGCAAGAACTGGCTGAATCCACCTTCTTCGCGATCGGAAACTCAGCAGCAACCTTTTACAACGACATAGATAAATCGATGTTAGCCCGCCTCTCTGATCTCTCGTCGGCGGGCATTTACGGTGCTGCCTACAAAATCATCGACGTGAGTATGGCTCCTATCAGGGCCATGACTGCCTGCGCTTACGCCGAGTTCTTCCGCCGTGGCGCCGACGGTCCGGCTAATGCTTTGGCCTACGCTAAAAAACTCGCCAGACGCGCAGCGATATTCGCTGTCAGTATCTATATCGTCCTGACCGTCTCAGCACCTGTATTGCCACTCATATTGGGTAACTCATTTCGCGACTCTGCAGAGGCGCTTCGATGGCTAGCCATCATACCGCTACTGCGAGCCGTTCATCTCTTCTTGGGTGATGCGTTGTCGGGCTGCGGACATAACCCCTCGCGTATCGGCGTGCAAGTGATCGTTGCGATTACAAACATAGGCTTGAATTTCGTCTTCATAAAACAATGGAGTTGGCGGGGAGCAGCATGGACAAGTATCACGTGCGATGCGCTATTGCTTTTGGGCTTCGCTTTTGCTTTTGCAGGAATCAGCCGTTGTGTCAGCCGTCCTGACAGAGCAGCGGCATGCCTGGAGCTAACAAAGGACCTCGCCTGACTGGAGCAGTCGACGATGATTGGCGAGAACAGTCGGATTTCTTGAGCCGGCATGTCAGCCGAGCAATCACTCCCTACTTCGGTTGATACCCGAAAGACAGATTAATGCGCTGACGCCGTGCGTGAATGCTGCACTCGGATACGTGAATGCGTGCAAAGAAAATCTTGGCTCCCGACTTGGATTCGAACACTGATTTACGGGTCGGAGAGCCGGCGGGGAAAATTTGGCTGCCGGACGATTTCAAAGATACGATCCGCTAGTTAGCGCAACGTTCAATATCGAAGTAGAAGAAGCAGCTATAGAAATTATGTGCAGCCGTCCTGTCCGGTGGGCAGGTTCGGACAACGATGACATTGCTTGGCCAACAGTAATTTGCGGGTGCGTGATCGCGGGCCGATCGATACGGATATTGCGCTGCCACATGCGTTCTCCCATGCCCCTAGCATGAGCAGCTCCTACATATATAGATAGAGACTCCGGCGACGCTCTGGTCGCCCTGATGATTCTCCAAGGTAAGCAGGTTATTGCGCTTTAATGCGTAAATCGTTGACGTAGTGGGAGTTGAAAATTTCACGCCCGCCCTTCTCCGAAGCCGTTAATGCAAGTTCGAATCCAAGTCGGGGAGCCAACATTTTCTCTGCGACATCTAACGGACCTTCAGCTGGCAGCACGACTCCCCAACTGGCGCGACATCGACCCGTAAGATCGCGCAAAGTGAGGCTGAGAGGACGTTCGATTACGCCAACTACGCTAACGCA
>JBJMGM010000042.1:0-4329 GCA_045807905.1 Bryobacteraceae bacterium
AAGGCTCGGAGCTGCTCAGCGGCTCGGGCGGCAGCACGAAGCCGCCACGATCGCGCGGCAAGCGGAAATCACGTTGCTGCGCACTGAACTCGACGCCGCCCGGGAGATTGGGAAGGTGGCTCTGGCCTCTCTCCGGACGCCCGCAGCGATCTTGCCGCCGCAACGCAGTGCAGGCCGAATAAAGCTTATGCCGCAAGGCTTTGGTGGCCCCCTGAAATATTCGTCACCGCTACCAAGATGACGCCGAGCACCAACGGGGATTGAGCATCGGGATCTCGCCCCAATCCTGCTGTAGGATTATCGATATTATAGAGGTTGATAGATGCTCCGACTTGCCCGGAGGCGTGCAAAGCCCACCGTCATCACCCTTGCCGATCAGGCGCGCGACCAGGGGCAATGGGAGCGTGCAATCGGGTATTACCAAGTTGCGTTGCGTCGCAACCCGCACAATCCGCCAATATGGGTCCAGTACGGCCATGTCCTAAAGGAATCCGGGGATGTAGAGAATGCGGAAAGAGCGTACCGGACCGCGCTTGCTTACGATCCACGCAATGCCGATACCCACGCGCAGTTGGGTCACGTCTTGAAGATGCAGGACAAGAAGGGCGAGGCACGTGCAGCTTACTTAAAGGCAGTCGCACTCGATTCTTCGCTCGATGGTTTGTCGGTTGAGTTTGGGTCTTTCGGCTGGTCGGAAGCGCATATTTCGCAGCTCCGGGATATGCTGGCAGCGGGTGCCGACGAGCCGAAAGCAGCATCCAGCGCTTTCCGCGCGCTTCCTGACCATCACATCAATGGCGATGGCTCGGATCCGTTCCCCAGGAGACACGACCCACCGCTATTTCGATTTGGTCGGTGGCATCGTAGACCGAGCCAGATTACTTTGGCTGATCAAGCCCGCGACGCAGGTAAATGGGGCTTGGCCGCCCAGTATTATCGTGCAGCACTAGACCGAAATCCCCAGAACGCGCCCATATGGGTCCAATATGGCCACGTTCTCAAAGAGGCCGGCAATTTGGCGGAAGCGGAAGGCGCTTATCGGTCGGCAATAACGTTTCGGCCGGGGGATGCTGATTCCCACCTGCAACTGGGTCACCTGCTGAAGCTGCGAGGTAAGCTCGAGGATGCCCAAGCCTCGTACATCAGTGCCTATTCCATTGAGCCATCGCTACCCTCCGCATTGGCCGAACTAACGGCGTTCGGATGGTCGGCGGAAAAGCTCGCCGAGCTCCACGGACACCCGTCAGGGATGGGCTCTCAGAGCGGGAGTCACAACGGTCGCGCGCCGATAGCTG
The DNA here is from genome assembly GCA_045807905.1 of Bryobacteraceae bacterium. GTDB lineage: Bacteria > Acidobacteriota > Terriglobia > Bryobacterales > Bryobacteraceae > Bog-105. Next base: position 1,296 of record JBJMGM010000042.1, read on the forward strand.
ATTATCCAGAAGGAAATCCGCAAGGCGCGGCGGCGCGGAGTCGGGATTCCATCGATGGCACAGGGCAGGAGGAAAAAGGGGCATCGGCGCAGCGTATCCTCGGTCCGGCAACACTCCTGTTTGCCGGGAGCATATTTTCCGAGTTGTCGGTCACTTCAGGTGCTGAAGCTGCCAAGATCATCGCCAAATCGGCTACTCCCGCCGCCCAACTCTCCCGCTACAACGCCGATGAATACTCACCAAAAATTTCGATTATATTGCCCATCTACGACACGCCTGCGGGTTATTTTCGAGAAGTCACGCAATCGATTTTTTCTCAAACCTATACAAACTGGGAGATGTGCGTTGTTGACGATGGTTCGCGTCGCGGAGAGACGATCACGATCAGGAAAGAGCTAGAGCAGTCGAGCGACCTCAGAATCAAGGTGACAGCTCTCCCGGAGAACCGGGGAATTGCGGCTGCGTCACAGGAAGCTCTGCAGATGGCTACGGGAGATTATGTGGCATTCGTCGATCATGACGATTTGCTTACCCCCAATGCATTGTCTGAAGTAGTAAGTCTCCTCCGAGAAGACCCCGCGGTAGATTACGTTTATACCGACCACGCGATGGCTGACCGGGATGGTTTGCCAATATCCGTTTCATCGAAGCCGGAGTGGTCACCCGAGTTTTTGTTATCGACCAATTACATAGTCCATTTCAAAGTCGTCAGACGCGACTTGCTGCTCTCGGTCGGCGGCCTCGCGCACGAGTTATCGCATGTACAGGATCTCGGCATGTCCTGGCGCCTTGTCGAAGCAAATGCCCGCATCGCGCACTTGCAAAAACCCGTTTACCTCTGGCGGGAACACGAGAATTCTGTCGCTTCCACCAGCAAAGCCAAACCGGGAATCGAAGAGCTGCTGGTGGATGTCTACGACCGTCATTTGCGGCACGTGGATGCATTGGCATCACAGACTTGGCCCCAACCCTTTCGGCGTGGACGCGTAGGCGTCTTCCGCCTCGATTTTGAGAAAGTCAAGGTGCCGACAAGTCTCATAGTGTTCATGAAGTCAGATGCTGAACGCCCGGAAGAGATCAGGAAACGAATCGGTAATGACATCGCAGATCGCGTCGACCTTCATTTTATTAGTCTTGGCGACCACATCGGCAACGATAAAGACGTACTGATTCTTCCGGGAGATTTGAAACTGAACGAATTTCTCTCTTCACTTAATTCCGAATTCATCGTATTCGTCAATTCCACGGCTCAGTTCATCACTCCGAAATGGTTCGATGACCTCGTAGGATATTTGACATTGGATCAGCGTATCGGGGCGGTTGGGGGGAAAGTTCTCGATGAGTATCTCCGCGTCCGAGCGGGTGGATTGCTTGTCGACCGAAATGGAAATTATAAAACGATTTGTGGTGGTGAGTTCGATAATAATCCAGGACACTGGTGGATTGGACAGGTGGCATCAAATGTCGATGCCGTCTCCGCGCAATTGCTTGCTACCCGCGTGAATGTTTTGTTGTCGAGTGGCGGGGTGCGCCTCCAAGATTATGAAGACGCCTGGAGCGTAGCATTCAGTCATCATCTGAGGAAAAATGACTTTCGTCTTGTCTATAATCCGTTCGCAAAAATTTTTGATCCCGGGCGGGTCTATATTTCAAAAGAAGCCAGAGACAGGATTGCCCGTGTCGGGCAAGCCGCATCGGCGAAGCGTTACTACGCCGCACTCTAACGTGAGACAGCGACGCTGGTGGTTAGCCGTCGAACTTGACACTGCCGCGCCTTCGATGAAAAGGTGAGATATCCATCCAGAGTAGCGATATGGCCCAATCTGATTTTCCGCCCGCGGCACAGCTAGTGATCAACTCGTATGATCCGGCAAGCGGTTGTTACCGAAGACAAGACGGGTCTCTTGACTCGTGCCCTACGGAATTAGAGACACTGGGCATGTGGCGCGATTTCGTGCGCTGCGTTAAGCCTCGGGTTATCGTGGAGACGGGAATTTATCAAGGCCTCTCTACTTGCTTCCTTGCGTCTGCTCTTGAGAGCATTGGTAACGAGAATGCCAAAATTTATGCAGTAGACCCATGGGACCTACCGCATCTTTGGGAGGACTCCCCGCTGGCCAAGTATATAACCTTTGTTCAGATGACCTCGCAAGACGCCGAGCCGTTGATATCCAAGCTGACGATCGACGTGTTGGTTATCGATTCAATTCATACCTATAATCAATCCAGCTGGGAGCTGAAGAATTTTGAACCACACCTGCGGGAGGGTGGCTTTATAATTATGCATGATAGTCTCTTTTTTGACGGAGTTGGCCGTGCCGCGCGGCATTTGTACGACAGCCCGAGATTTGAAGTGATCACGTTTGACACCCCTCGGACTGCCTCGGTCAAAACGGTGAAATCTGGGCCTGTTTCGATGGGGTGTACGATCGCGCGGAAGATCCGCCATGGTTCACCAATTACACAAGATCCTGCGTGGCTCAATGTTCCGGAAGCAGTCCCGGCCGGCCCCGACCCGTTCCTCAGAAGCAGGGTATGGGAGGCATCAGGAGCTTAGATGAACCCTCACTCGCGGTAGGGCAGACTTGCTAGGGCGCGGTGCTGAAGATTGGCCGGCGGTCTCCGCTTGGAGCCGCAGTCGACGACCCAGGCCCCAGGGTCATTCACAGGATTCACCAAGCAACCAAGCACCTCGCTCAATCCCGCCTCACCGGCGAAAGCCGGTGCCCACGACGGAAGTCGATCCCGGCTTTCGCCGGGACAGCGAGAAGGGGGCGTCTGCCGAATCGTCTGAATGGTTCTGAGCACTAGGCCCCACGACATGAGAATAGATCGACAGTCGACGTGGTTCACCTAGTCACCGGCGGAGCCGGCTTCATAGCGAGCCATCTCGTGACCGCGCTATTGCTGCGCGGTCACGAAGTCGTTGCGTTAGACAATCTCGCGCTGGGAGATACGCGACACCTCAATGTCGCGCTCGCCAGCGGGCGCTGCCGGTTCATGCAAATCGATTGCGCGGAACTGACCGAATTTC
>JBJMGM010000043.1:0-10190 GCA_045807905.1 Bryobacteraceae bacterium
CCTGAGAGCGACTAGATAAGCACGCGAGTCTCGTTAATCTGTTTAGGATCGAGACCGGAGGTCGGATCATATAGAATCAGCACGTCCGGATTATGAATGATGGCTTGAGCCAGCCAGACACGCTGACGGTATCCTCTGGAAAGCTTCGAAATGAGCTTGCGTTTGACATCGGCAACCGCGCAGCGCTCCATGACCTCTTCGGTGCGGCTCTTAATTTGGGAATTCGGGATGTTTTTGAGGCGGGCAACAAAACTCAGGTAGTCGACTACGCTCATTTCCGGATAAAGAGGCGGCGTTTCGGGAAGATAGCCGATGCGCTTTTTGACTTCAAACGGCTGCTCAAAGACATCGAAGCCTGCGACGGTTGCCTTGCCTGCCGTAGGCGGCATGAAGCACGTCAAGATCCGCATGGTGGTGGTTTTCCCCGCGCCATTGGGGCCGAGAAAACCCACTATGTCGCCCTTTGCCACTGCGAATGAGATGTCATTCACCGCGACAGTGCGGGCGTATTTCTTCGAAAGACCTTCAACTTGAATCATATGTCTGAATACTGAAGACTTAGTTCAAAGGGGGAGGACGATCGTCCCGTTCTTTGTTGAGTCTTCGGAGCGCTGGAGCGCGTGAAATCACTAGGATAATGAAGCCTGAAAAGCTCTGTCAATTGAGACGAAGGAACGGCCTGAGTGTTAGGTGGATATGTCTTCCTATTCACGTCCGGTGCTCACTGTAAACCTAGACCGATTATCTGGAATCCCGAATCTACAAAGATTATATTTCCCGTGACGCCCCGGCCAAGATCGCTGGCAAGAAAGACTGCGGTGTCGGCGACTTCGGCGGGATCGGTGTTTCTTCGCAGGGGTGCACATGCCGCCACGCCGTCCAGCACTTTGGAGAAATCTTTAATCCCGCGGGCGGATGCGGTTTTGATGGGACCGGCAGATATGGCGTTGACCCGGATGTTGGCAGTTCCGAGATCGCTTGCCAGATAGCGGACACTCGCTTCAAGCGCCGCCTTCGCAACACCCATAACGTTATAGTTTTGGACAACGCGAGTTGAGCCGAGGTAAGTCAGGGTTGTAACAGACCCACCCCTTGTCATAAGCGGGGCCGTGGCCCGTGACACTGCCACCAGCGAGTAAGCACTTACTTCCTGCGCAAGAAGGTAACCCTCGCGGCTGGTCTCAAGAAACGGGCGGCTGAGGTCTTCTTTATTGGCAAACGCGATGCTGTGGACAAGGGTATCAATAACGGGCGCACTCTGCTTCAATTCCGAGATAAGATGCCCGAGCTCATCGGGCTTTGTAACATCACAATTCAGAACCATCGAAGCCTTCAGCTCGGAGCCTAACTCTTCCACTGTCTGACGCTGGCGTTCACCTTGATACGTGAGGACAAGAGAGGCGCCCTCGCGAACAAATGCTGAAGATATGGCGTAGGCGATGCTCCACTTATTAGCGACCCCGAGGACCAGGGCGGTTTTGCCAGCGAGTAGCTGTGCCATAAAAGTGCCATTGTAGCGTGACAGGCGTAATGTTCCGCACATTCTGTACGAACCGCGGGCCAGGAATATTTTCCCGCCCTGAGAGCGGTTCCGGCGATTATGGACCGTCTAAGGTCGCGGCATGTAAGCAGTAGCAAGTTTGGCAATTGAGTTGCAATGCAGTCAGGTGGAGGAGACCAAAAAAGAATGAAATACTTATTTGCTTGGGTTCTGGGCGTGCCGGGTGGACTCATCTTGCTATGGTTTTTGTTCAACCACATGCACTAAGGACGGCAGCTAAGGCGCGCCGACGCCGACCATTTTAAGGACGTACGCATCGCGATACGGAAGTTTCGAGCGAAGCGCTTCCGGGACTTCAATGTGCAATCGGCTTCCCCGAAGCTGCCATTGCAACTCATCGCCCGATTCGAGCAAGCTGACCTTTGCCGTATGGCGCGGAACGAGATCTTCAAACGATAAATGATTGGCAGGCCAGCGTGGAAGGATTGCATATACGATATCTTCCTTGGCGGTGAAAAAAGCTTCTATCCGGGCGTAGTCTGGTCGCGGGGCATCTACCAATTTTGTGATGTCGTATTCGGCCATGAACTGCTTGTCTTCCATTGCCGGAACGGTCCCCTGGCTCCATTGCCGGCTGCGCGCGAACGCATGTGTTCCGTAGATGGCCTCAGCGTTGGGGCGGAGCCAATCTCCAAGTGCGACTAAACGCTCCTCCATGATCACTGGAATGCGGCCATCGCCTGTAGGGCCGATATCGAGCAACAGGTTGCCTCCACGGCTAACAATATCGACGAGCATCAACAAGAGTTCGCGGTTGGTGTGATAGTCCTGCAGCGTTTCCATTCGGTTATACCCGTAAGAAAACCCCATTCCCCGGCTTTCTTCCCAGGGATGTTGAGACTGCTGGAGACCCGAAGTGTATTCTGTTGTGAAATATCCGCCATCTTTGTGGCGGGTGTCTTTTCCCCACCGATCATCAATGACAACTTCGTCGGCAACCGGCGACTCATTAAACAGCCAGGCCAGCAATTCAGGCGACCGCCATTCCGCGCTGGTCAATTCCCATTCGCCATCGGAAAAGATAATGGAAGGCTTTACATGCGTCACGACATCTTTGAACTGTGGAAACAGATGTTCAGTCACGTAGCGCTTCTTGTCGGAAAGCCAAAGCGGGTTGTACCACTCGTAGAGCGAATAGTAGATGCCCATATGCAGACCTTTGCGCCGCCCGGCCTCGGTGAGTTCTAATACGAGATCTCGCTTAGGGCCAACGTCGACGCTGTTCCAGGGCCGACCCCAGGCGCGATTTGCTTCCGCACTACGCCAAAGCGTAAAGCCTTCATGATGTTTCGAAGTGAGCGCTACATAGCGCGCACCGGAGCGGGAAAAGACATCCGCCCATCGATCCGGATCAAAGAACTCGGCGCGAAACATGGGGGCGAAGTCGAAGTACGGGAAATCGGCGCCGTACACGCGTTTGTGAAACGCCCATGTAAGCGCGCCATGTCCGGTCGGGCCTTTTGCCTTTTTACCTTCGGTAAGAGAATGCCAATACCATTCGGCGTAGGGCGTTTCGTCCTTTACGTTAACGGGAGCAAAGGCCGGAACAGAATAGACACCCCAGTGGATGAAGATGCCAAACTTCGCGTCCGTGTACCAGGACGGCATAGGCCGCGCATTGAGAGAATTCCATTCGGCTGCATATCGGTGAGATTGGGTGTTAACAAGAGCAGCGGCGCTCGAGCGGAAATCGGTAGCATATCCAAGCGGTACAGCGGTGATGGCCTTGAGAACGTCGCGTCGTCGCATCGGTCTGCCGCACATCGTATCAGGCCGCTTGCGTGACGCAGGTAGTGTTGACTGCTCACATAAGTGGTCAGTGAACCGATGATCTATAAAAGGTCACGGGCAAAGCCGTTAGTCCACGGAAAAGAAGATGACTGCGCCATTTGACTCCCTCACGTTCAAGCTGGAGGTTTGGCAGATCCAAAAGGCATTCGAGAGCCACACGCATCTCCAGTCTCGCGAGTACGGCACCGATACAGAAGTGGGAGCCCCAGCCCAACGCGACATGACGGTTATCAGAACGCGTGACATCGAACCGGTCTGGATCTGGAAAACGTTCCGGATCACAATTAGCGGCCCCGAGCACCGCAATTACCGGCTCGCCGGCACGAATCTGCTTTCCTCGTAAATCTATATCACTAATCGGGATGCGGCCGGTAAGCTGAACAGGCGAGTTGTACCGAAGCAACTCTTCTATCGCGGCGGCTAGAAGCGCCTTATCTCTGCGCAACGTTTTCATCTGTTCGGGATGATTGAGTAACGTAAGCAGACCAGTGCCGATCAGATTCTTAGCGGTCTCATATCCGCCCACCAGCATCCCAATGGAATTCGCGATAACTTCATCTTCCGTCAGCGTATCGCCGTCGACATTTGTCGTCATGAAGGAGGAAATGAGACCGTCGTCGGGCGTGTGCCGAAGCCGGGAAATGCAATCGCGAAAGTAATTGGTCATCTCCTCGCACGATTGCAAAATTGCGGAGGTACGAGCGGGATTGTGGGTGAAGTTCCCAAAAGTCTCTGCAAAATCGGCCGCCCAGATACCGAGCTGTTGATGGTTTTCTTCCGGAACTCCGAGCATCACGGCAATCACCATGCCGGGAAAAGGATCCGCAAATTCTGCAATGATGTCCATTTGGCCGCGATCGAGCGAGTTCGCGAGAAGGTTCCGGGCAATGCGGCGAATCCGCTCTGTTAGGGCGGCGATTTTGTCGGCTGTGAACGCCGACGCCACGAGCCTGCGAATGCGCGTGTGATATGGCGGATCCGAAAGCAGCATCTGCTTTTCCATGACAGAGGTGATCGGGCTGAAGTGGTCAAGCCCTCTTTCGGATAGCCGATCCTGCGAAGGAGTCCGGCTCGCGGATAAATTACGGAGAACCCAAATCACGTCGTCGTACCGGGTGATGACCCAAGCGCGGAGAAAGATATCCCAGCGGACAGCGTCATTCGATCGAATTCGGTGGTACAGCGGATGCGGGTCGGCCAGCAGATCCGGATCCAGCAGTTGGCATAGGCTTAATCGAAAATCGGAACCATCATCGATTAAGGGTGTTATCGGCAAGTCAGAGATCTCCAGTTCGCGGTGAAAGGCCGCGATTCGGGAAATAATCGTCTGCCCACTACTAAATATTTACACAAGAAGGAGATGCTACCAAGCAATGGATGTGGCGCTTCCCCGGATGGTAAACGACTTCGGGCGCTTGGGTTGCGCGGCCGTTGCGCGGGTGCTTTCGAACACAACTATCAAAGCTTCAAGGCAAGCGTCATGCCATCTGCAATGGGAAGTAGAACAGGTAGGACTCGTGAGTCGTTGTGGAGCTTCCTATTTAATGCCTGAATCGCAAGGACATCAGCATCCCGGCTATGGGGCTGGAGTACCCGGCCGTGCCACAGCGTGTTGTCGATGGCAATCAGGCCCCCTTTCCGGGTCAGCTTGAGAGCCAATTCGAAATAGAGGTCATAATTCGTTTTGTCGGCGTCGATGAATGCGAAATCGAAAGTGTCCGCGCGATGCTGCGCAAGCAGTTCACGCAGCGTTTCGGCAGCGGGCCCGAGTCGTAGCTCAATCTTGTGCTCCACGCCGGCTTCTTTCCAGTAGCGCCTCGCTATGGACGTGAATTCGTCGTTCACATCACAGGCGATGACACGTCCCTCAGGAGGCAACGCGAGGGCCGTCACGGTAGTGCTGTACCCGGTGAACACGCCGACTTCTAACGTGTTTCTCGCCCCCATGGCTCGCAGGAGCACTTGGAGAAACTGACCCTGTTCCGGCGCGATCTGCATGTTGCCCTGCGGGTGAAGTGCGGTTTCTTCGCGCAGTCGGCGAACAGCATCCACCTCGGTTACACCCCAGGTACGAACATACGTGCTCAGCGCTGGTCCGGAGAGATAGTCTTTAGACCCCCGACGGTAACAGGGCCGGAATACGGCTCGCGCACAGTTCCACACGGTCCTAGGCTCGTCGATGGTCATGTGTTCCTAATCGGCAAAACAGTTCGTTTCGCCGCTCCCTTGATATTGGGCTGCTTGCTGCATCTCAGTGGTCGAAAAGATGTAAAAAAGCCGTAACATGTGTCGCTGATATCAGGGGAAACTCTCCCCGCAAATCAGAGATCTCTAGTTCGCGGTGAAAGCCGCAGTTCGAGGAAATAATCGTCTGCTCACTATACATGTTTGTACAAAACCAGTTCCTCGGAAGCAATGGAATTGGCGCTCTTCGCATCTAGAGCCACTTTACGAGTTACGGAGGTAGAGAGCCCGACGAGAACTGTAAGTTCTGCGCGTGCGCAATTCAAGCACCTCGGGCGTCCAGAGTGAAGAGATTTTGACCACAATGCGAGACGAGCAACGCGTCGAAACCAACATCCCTCAGCGGCTTGATCGACTTCCCTGGAGCCACTGGCATTTGAAGATGGTGCTTGCATTGGGAATCACATGGCTTCTGGATGGACTGGAGGTTACGCTTGCCGGTTCATTGGCGAGCCTGCTGAAGGATAGAAACGCGCTGGGGCTCACGGACGTAGAGGTGGGCGCAAGCGCGACTGGTTATTTGGCTGGAGCTGTTGGCGGCGCACTTTTTTTCGGGTGGCTCACAGACCGTCTCGGGCGTAAAAAGTTATTTTTGATAACCCTTGCACTCTATCTCTCGGCTACGGCCGCCACTGCTTTTTCCTGGGGTTTTTGGAGTTTTCTCCTCTTTCGTATTCTTACGGGCGCGGGTATCGGAGGCGAGTATGCCGCAATCAATTCAGCCATTGACGAATTGGTTCCCGCATGTGTCCGGGGCCACGTCGACCTAGTAATCAATGCAACCTTTTGGATCGGTGCAGCTCTCGGAGCGGGAGGTACTCTCTTGCTGTTGAATTCCGGAGTTGTCTCTCCCACCTTCGGTTGGCGCTTTGCATTCGGCATCGGTGCGCTACTCGGGCTCATCATCCTGATACTGCGCAAATCAGTACCCGAAAGCCCGCGCTGGTTGATGCTGCGAGGGCGCGAAGACGAAGCAGAGGCAATCGTACGTGATATAGAGCAGCAGGTTACAGACGAGAAGGGCCGTCTAAAGGAACCCGAAGGAAGCTTGAACATCGCCGTCCGCGATTACACGCCCCTGCGCGACGTATGGAACGCGATGATTCGCGACCAGCCAAAGAGGTCACTGCTCGGACTGATGCTCATGGTGGGCCAATCTTTCTTTTACAATGCAGTTTTTTTTACGTATGGATTGGTCTTGGCGCGGTTCTTAGACGTGAAAAGCGAGCACGTCTCTTTGTATATTCTGCCGCTGGCGCTTGGAAACTTCGTGGGGCCGCTACTGCTGGGCCGTTTTTTTGATTCAATCGGCAGAAAGAAGATGATCACCGCAACGTATGGGATTTCTGGATTGCTGTTGATCGGTTCTGCGCTGATGTTTCGGGGCAGTCACGTGGGAGCGATCGGGCAAGACGTCTGGTTCACGGCCATATTCTTCGTGGCCTCGTCGGCGGCGAGTTCAGCATACCTTACTGTCAGCGAGGTATTTCCTCTTGAGATTCGGGCCTTCGCAATCTCTGTTTTTTATGGGATAGGAACACTGGCTGGAGGCGTAGGCGCTCCGATGCTCTTTGCACACTTAATTTCATCGGGTAGCCGCTCTGAATTGTTTTGGGGCTACATTCTGGGTGCGGTCCTTATGTTGTTGGGTGCGGCGACGGAGCTAGCGCTTGGAGTCAAAGCTGAGCGGCAATCGCTTGAATCCATCTCGAGGCCACTGCAGGCTAGCGGTCAAGCGCAATAAAGCGCCAGAACTGCTGGTTTTTCGGGGTAATCAACTCCCGTACGGACGTTTCTAACGAGCGGAACCTCTTCGCGGGTCCCAAAGCTGCATGGCTGCTGTCTTCCGGGCTGTTTTCGGGTATTGCTTCCTGGTCCTCATCGTGCGAACTGCGGGCAGGCGTCCAGGTAAGCAGATCACGCCGTTTGAATTCGTTTTTATTTTTTTCATAGGCGGTCTCACGCTTACGGCGATGGTGGGTAACGATCGTTCGCTGAGCAACGCGCTGTGCATCATCATCACGATTGCCCTGACTCACTTCGGCATTGCATGGCTGAGGGAACGGTCGTCCGCATTTAGCCAAGTTGTTGACGGAACACCGTTGGTTCTCCTGAAGAAAGGCGAGTGGCAAGTGGAAACGATGAAGAAAATGCGCCTGCAAGATGATGACGTTATGGCGATGGCTCGGGACAACGGGCTGGAGCGGCTGGATCAGATTGAGTACGCCATTCTTGAACGCAACGGCGAAATCAGCATCATTCCGAGATCCGAAGAATAGTAGAGCTCGCGAAGGAATACTTAGTCGACGACTTAACCGGCGCATTACGAAAGAAGCTTAGAGTATGCCTGTTCAAATGCAAACCAAGCCCGTTGAAGACACAGTCTCAAAGATCGATGACGAGATTGCGGTTGGCTCTGACCTTGAGTTCCAGCAAAGCTGGTGGCATTTCACACGGGTGATGTGGTTTGTGTTCGCAGGCATCGTAGTTGCGGATCTCCTCGGGTGCTTTGGTCGAGGACCTCTCGCAAACGCGCGCCAAAGTACGAGGGACGGGAGCATGGAGGTTAAGTACGAGCGCATCGAACGGTTCAGCACACCATCTATCTTGCGCATACAGTTTGGCACAACGGCCGTGCACGACGGGAAAATCCAGCTTTGGATCAGTAATAGTTTCATTAAATCTCTTGGAAACCAGCGGGTAGTGCCGCAGCCGTGGACGTCTCAAATAGGGCAAGACGGAATTCTGTATACCTTTCCAGTCACAACTGTTCCCGCAGCGGTCGAATTTGCAATGGAACCAACGGCACCGGGCATCTACGATTTGAGGATGCGAGTGCCGGGAATGGACGAATTAACGGCTAGAATTTTTGTGATGCCGTAAACCTGTCGAGGCGAAGCCATTATGTACACCGTTATTCACGCCATTGCAGGATACTTCTTTCTCGTGCTGATCGTCCGAGTCCTCAGCCGGCGTGCTGGCGCACAAATGACGCCCTTCGAGTTCGTTATAGTTTTTCTTATTGGTGGCGTCATTATTCTCGCGACCGCAGGGAACGATAGGTCTGAGACGAACTCGGTATGCGCGGTGATTACTGTTGGATTGATGCATAGACTTGTCTCATGGTTGAAGGTCCGTTATCCCCGTTTTGGAGTCCTGGTGGATGGCACTCCACTCGTCCTGCTAAAAAAAGGCGAGTGGCAGAGTGACGTGATGAAGCATATGCGAATTGATGACATGGATGTGATGGCCGCAGCGCGCACAAAGGGCGTGAAGAGCTTAGATCAAATCAAGTACGCAATATTGGAGCGGAATGGCGGTATCAGTATTATCAAGGCGGAACAGTAGGCGCAGCGTTGACATCGATTATTCTTGAAGTTTAGCTTCGTCGTGTGACACAGACCGGGCCCATTTTTCTATCTCATCCGGCATGCTAGATGCCGACAAACAGCTTCCGAATTTCTTCGTTGTCGGCGCACCGAAAGCCGGAACTACCTCCCTTTATCACTACCTAGGCCAACATCCTGAGGTCTACATGAGTCCGATCAAGGAGCCAAACTACTTTGCCTCCGAGATACGGCCGGAGAATGTGGGTGAAGATCTTCAAAAACGGATCAGGCGCGACATGGATGCACTGAGGATTTATCTCAAGGGCCCCATGGCCGACAGAAGGTTCGGAGGAATGGTTCTAGATTGGGAAGATTATCTGAAACTGTTCAAAAATGTCAAAGAAGAACTGGCGATTGGTGAAGCGAGTGTCGTTTATCTTTGGTCGAAAAGCGCAGCTGAAAATATCCGTTTCAAAATCCCAGGTGCCAAGATCGTAACGATCTTGAGACACCCTTCCGAGAGGGCGTTGTCACAATACCTGCACGGCGTGACGAACGGAGTTATCCGTGAATCCTTCCATCAGCATATTCACACCGCTCCACGAGGGGGGAATGAAAAATTTAGCCTTCGGTATCCGTTCCTCGAGTTAGGTCTCTATTACGAGCAGGTGAAGCGATATCTGAAAATCTTTCCAAAAGAGAACCTACACATTCTCTTCTTCGAGGATTACCAGCAACAACCTGCACGAAGTTTACAGGGGCTCTTTCGTTTTCTGAATGTTGATCCGCGTTTTACGCCTAACGTGTCCGAAAGGCAGCTGGCAGCGCAGATACCGAGAGCGATTGCAATTGCTCATTTCCTAAAAAAGTACGGCGTCTGGCAGCATCTTAAGAAGCTGAGTCCACGAGCATTTCAATCTCATCTTCAGGCCATTGCCTTCAGAAAGCGTAGCTCTCTTGTGATGGAGAGCAGGGACAGAGAGTATCTGCGCGACTACTATCGAGAGGATATTCTAAACCTGTCTAATCTTCTGGATCGTGACCTTCGTCATTGGCTGACTTGAGACTTCGGGCCACTCTCTAGTCGGTTTGACCGTGCGTTTAGAGGTGGTGGGCTTTGCAGGACTCGAACCTGCGACCTTCTGGGTGTAAACCAGACGCTCTAACCAACTGAGCTAAAAGCCCCGGCACGTTAACTCTTCAGGTTACAGCAGTGTCCGGAGCGGAGTTGCGGAGATGGGTGCGCTTGCTACGCTGTCGGTGGA
>JBJMGM010000044.1:0-6087 GCA_045807905.1 Bryobacteraceae bacterium
CCATAGTCAGGATGCAGCAGATCCTTCTGCTGTGCTGCATTTGTGAGCTGAGTTAGGAAATGGTCTGACTGCTGCCGAATGAATCTGCGTCGGTCATCAAGCTGGCGCATAGGAACCCGCAGTGGCCCGTTCCGCCGATGTTGGCTGTTATTGGTGATCAAACGCACGGTAGATCCGCATCGTGCCTGCAACAAGGCGTACGACTAAAGTCCTACAGACTGCCTGACTATTGTTGGTAGACTCTACACTATTAAATAGTTCTGAATGCGGCATAGGAGGCTTCTCCCGCGAGCTTCGTCTCGTTTTCAGACCTGCGGTCACCAAGGGTCAACCAGCGGGGAAAGAAGAAAGTAATTATCATGTATAAAACCGTTGGCGATTTAATTAAAGCATTACAAAAATTTCCTCTAACCGCACAAGTTCAAGCCGATAAGAAAACAATCCAAAATGTTTCTATGCAGCCTGCAGGCGCTACCGACGGAAATGTGCAAATTTCGACGATTGCTCCGGCGTAGATGCAAATCTCGACGCGAGGCTGCCTCTGAGATTCAAGCCCTTCGATGTGTCGCGGACATTTCACGAAAAGAGAAGTGAGCCTCACCATTCTTTGAAATCTCCCGCGTGCTCGTGGGTTTCGATCACCTTGCCAGCGTCATCGCAAACGCGAATTACAAACAATCTGGATTGCTGACGCGCATCGCGGCTACCGAAAGCGTTTCGTTATGACCATCCACGGGCCCAAATGTCGGTGGCCCGGCTTTTCTTGTGAGGGGCAACATACTCGTCGTACGCGTCATTGAGAAATCCCCCAATGAAGCGAACCTTCCTGAAACATGGCGCCTGGCGACCCCATTTTGCATGTGTGTGAAAATCGCACTGCCATCGCCCATTAATGATCTCGACATCTGCTCTCACTGAAGCGGACCATTCGCCCTTGCACCGACCACAGAGTGAAAGTGACTCTTCCGCGAGCCATAATTTTGCTGATGCCGCCGAGAGAGACTTTTCGGCGAACGCGGGATCTTGATGGATGCAGTGGTGGCGGGTCCAAGCTACCAATCGTCGCCTTACGGTGCTCAACACGAGGCCGTTCGCAGAGAGACCTCGTTCTGGTGATTGAAAGTATGCGCCCCGGTATCCGGACTGTGAGTTGAAGATCACATCAAAAAGCTGAGGGTCAACCTGAACACAGTAAATCGTGCGTTTATATCCCGGCTTGTCGCAACAGTCACGAGTATGGCAGCAGACAATCTCCATGTCGGCTTCCAACCGACGGGCCTTGTCCTCGAAGGGAGCACTGGTCTCAAGGGCGCGAAGTCTCGCCTCATCGCAAACGCCCTTGTATTTCCCCTCGGCCGCATGCACAGTCGTTCTATCCGTGACGGCCTAACGAAAAGGAGATAAGTCACGGCAGGGTTTCCTGCCAAGCACGCTGAACTCATTTCGCAATGGGCGTTAGCTTCTTCACTTAGTTAGTCACTGGGGTCATTGCTATAAGTCCCGTAACAGTTGCTGCTTCCTGGCGTGTCTCACTTCTGTCGCCCGGTTGTCCAGCCAGCGTTCTTCCGAAAGCGGTGATTGGGGCAAGGTGATAGTGAATGCAGGTAATTGGCTCTGCGGTGGCGGCGGGACACCAACACCCACGCCGACGGCTACCCCGACTCCGACAGCAACGGCTACTCCAACAGCAACGCCAACGGCGACGCCTGCAACGACTTCAAGATCTACTCCAACACCCAGGCCGCGTCCGACTCCACACCCGCGCCCGAGTTCGTCAGTGGTGTGATAACTGGAGGTTGATAGACGCAAGCTTACTCCAGTGTTCGTGGCGAATGTGAACGCGATGGTGCTCAAGGAGTTTCTAAAAGCACGTCGCCAGATTCACGCGCAGCAAAAGCAAATTGAAGCGCTTACTGCGGGCTTGCAGAAAGTGAACGCTCAGCACTACAGCAACACTCATGGTCGTGCAGTAGTCATTAGGAATCCGCTTTCCTTTTAAATGAGGACAACGCATAATTGCCGCTATGGAATCTCCCAGGCTGTCCGATGCGATGGTTCTAACGCTTTCTTCTGTGTGCTCAGCGCCGTTTACGCCGGCAGCGCCACCTGGAATCTCAATGCGACCAGCGGCTAGTGGAATACGGCGGCGAACTAGACGCCTGCTACCATCCCAGAGGGTGCCAGTTACGTGGCCGCCTTCGGCCTATCGAACCAAACAAGTGTGGTCCTCAATCCGAATGTGGAGCTCGATCAAATCGTTTTCGACGCGGGTGCGAGCTCGAAGAGTTCGGGCGAGAGTAGGCGTGCTTCATGACTGGAAGAAGCTGATGAAGTGATGAAACCCGAAGAGACCAAGATACTCGCCGACTGTCACCTGCGGCAGGAGAAACAATGCGAAGGGCAGGCGCAACCCAAGTACGGCAGCCACATCCATGAATGGTTCCGGCCTAAAATGCGAAAAGCTGCGCAAGAGCTTTCTGCGGAGGCCCGGATCAGAGCGATACGGCCAGCCGAAAGGGAAAAGCCCAAAGGCACGGTGATTACCGTTGGCGAGGGACGCGGGTTTGTCGTCGAGCACCGCGGCGAACACCTTGTTGTGACTCCCAGCCACTGTCTGCCCTGGCTTCCTTCGGGGTTCGGCATCGCTTACTCCGAAGAACACGTTTATCGGAACATGCTTGGCCCGCTCGGCTCTGCCCCGACTGTTGCCTGCGAGTGTCTGTTCATAAATCCTATCGCTGACGTGGCCGTGGTTGGCGTTCCCGACACTCAGACCTCTTCCGATGAAGCAGACGCTTACCGTGCGCTTCTGGAATACGCTACACCTTTCCGAATTACGGAGGCACCGGAGAAGTGCCGCGGCTTTCTTCTTAGCGTGGAAGGGGAATGGTTTGGATGCCAGGTCGAGTGGATGAAAAGGATTGATGGTCCGCTCTGGGTCTCAAAACCCGCGCAACCGATTAAAGGCGGCCTGTCCGGCTCGCCGATCGTTTCAGAAGCCGGTAACGCCATCGGAATCCTTGCAGCCTCAGTGATTGAAAACGGAAAAGACGCAGCCACGGACGAATTCGGCGCGTCGAACCCACGATTAATGCGCGATCTGCCGCTCTGGCTTTTGCGGACCCAGACGATGAGGAAGCAATGACAACGACATTTCCGACTGCTTGCCTGAGGGAGAAATCGGGGAAGGCATGAATAAACAACGAACACACGTGGCGGATTAGACGAGGGGCTCTGGCGTTTGTTGCTGATGACGGCGATCTGTGGAATCGATTCGAGTTGGACAAATGTACGGGGGCGACTGTCGAGTACCAATGACTCAAAAATCCGGTCTTTAGTGGGGCAATACCTGGAACCTCAGCACACCGAATTGCCTAGATCATAGAGGTAAGGCGGCGGCAACGGCGTGCTTATTCCAATGGATACCAGTGGCACATGGAAGAGTACAAAATTGAAGGTGGGTGGTGGATCTACGGGCCAGATTCACGACGGGAGTTTTCCATACCTCAAGCAGTCCTGCATCAGTCATGCAAATGGTATTCTGGGGCGTCGCTCATGGGAAACATGGACTGGAAATCCACGTGTCGGCGGTTCGATTCCGCCCCCAGCCACTCTGTAAATGAAGTACGATTGGAAAGAGGCGGGTGAGGAATGGTCGCAACCGTGGGGCAGCTCTGCCGCGCAATGGGCCGGCACAATTTTCCCGCGGATTCGCGAGTGTCTGCCGGCGGAAACGATTTTGGAAATCGCGCCCGGCTTCGGACGGTGGACGCATTATCTGAAGGACTACTCTAACGAAGTGTGGGCCGTTGATAAGTCGAGCGATTGTATCGAAGCGTGCCGGGAGCGGTTCGCCAGTCATTCGCATGTCCGCTGCGCCCTGAATGACGGGCGCTCCCTGTCGATGATCCCGGACGCGTCAGTGGATTTCGTTTTCAGTTTCGATTCCTTTGTGCATCCGGACCGGGACGTCGTCGAAGAATACCTGCGCCAACTTGGAACGAAGTTGAAAATCGGCGGCAAAGGTTTCATTCATCATTCGAATTTCGGCGAATACGTTAATTCGCCGCGCGAACGGCTTCCGGAGGCGCTCGCGAAGCCGTTGATCAAGGCGAAGATTCTCGACTGGGCGCATCATCGAAACCCCAGCATGACAGCCGAGTTATTTAGCGCGCTCTGTGAGCAGCACGGGCTGCATTGCGTTAATCAGGAGCTCGTGAACTGGCGCGGAAGGCGGTTGATTGATTGCTTGTCGTTGTTCGAGCGAAGCGATTCAGCCGCGCACAATCCTACGCAAATAATTCGAAATCCAAATTTCATGCGTGAGGCGTCTCGAATTCGCCGTCAGCGGCGCGCTTTAGGTTGAACGACCTGTGGTTTGCGATTTCGCTCAGCGCGTATAATTCCGCGTCTGCCGTTGCGGAGGGGAGAGGACTGAGGTGAGAGGTGCGCCCGGCTGCGAATCGGCATTGGATTCGAGAATCCCAGAGAAGACAATTTTCTCTACTTATGGCCAGATAAATGTCCGTTTAACCCAGGAATTGACGTTTTCTGGCGCTTTCAGCTGATACCGTTCCCCTCGTGAAGGGAAAACTGGTTGGATTAGGAAACCTCCGCTCTATCCGTTGAACTACGGGAACAGCGAGATTTGCAATTTTAAATTTTCGAGTGCCAATTGCACACGGCGCACGCCTTGCTGGGACCAACATAGACGGGGGCTGCCAGCTCAGGTGATGTGCGGCCGGCAATTACAGGCCGATACGACGCCTCTTAGCGAGGCAGGACGCGATTGCCGAGAACTCTTCGAGCGCATGTTGCAAACTCCGTTCGCCCATTTTGGGGCGCCACAGTCGCAGATTAAGCGAGAGGGCAGCTGAAAAAGACGTCGCCAGTCTCTCGTCAGAGTGCGGCTCTTCATGCAAAAATTTGCCTATGACGATTACGCTTCGTGGAGCAATCATCGGTGGGTTGGCCGTTGTGCTTTGGATGGGGTTATACCTGCTCTGGCTTTGGCGACCTGAGCATCAGGTTCGGTTCCACACAGAACATTTCTTTCACGCAATCGATAGCAGAAATTGGGAGGGTGTTGCCGATTTCCTGCGCTGCGTGCAGTGAGTGGCGTTGTAGACGGGTTATGTCAACCGCAGCCTCTCGGATTGGGGAGCGCACCCGGCTCGGGTGCTGGTGATCGCGCCCTCGCGATCACCAACTTTCGGCGAATGGAAATAGTAAAGAGGGTTGCGGCGACGGCGCCGCAACCAAGTCGCCGCAACGATTGCTCCCCCGGAACTTGGGCGATTGAGTCAATCGCCCCTACCTCCTGCGCCCTCTTACGGCGCTATGCGGTCGGTGAGTGTGTCGGTGTGGAAATCGGTGTGGTCACGCAAATGCGACCATGGGCTGTCCTTCTTTGTTGTGTCCGCAACGCTATTTTTCTCACCTTTGGCAAAATCGTCCCAAGAATTGTATCGAGCGATGGTGAGGAAGGTCCAATTGGCGCCTTCCAGGTGCTGCATCAATACGTTGCCGGCAGTCGTGTCGTCTGCCGCATTTGGCAATTCACCGAGCATTTTTTCCAATTGCTCCCGATGACCGGGGGCAGGGCGATAATAAGAGACGGAGTAAACTGAACCCGTTGTCTTCGATTTCGAGTCCGCGTCAATGCCCATCGCCCGCGTGAACTCTTCCCATGAAGGACCATTCACGAACGTATCAGTGTGCCACGCACCCAAGTCGCGTTTGTCCGGAGGCACAGCCGTTCCCGCAGCTTCGACGGATGCTTTTGGTCCGAGATGCGTGATAACCGCGTAATCCCATGCGTCGCCGTCCTGATGGCGAAGAACAATGAAATGATCAGGCATCGGGTTGGTAGGATCCGGCGTTTTGAGCCAATCGCCCAGTTGCACTGCTTTCCCGAGCGCAGCCTGCGAAATGGACATGGTAAACGTCAGTCCGTTTGCCAGCTCCGGCCGTCCCAGCCTGCTTTTCGCCTCCAGCGGGTTTGGCGACGTCTGGCCGTGAACGAACGTCGTTGGTAACAAGCCAAACAATGTGATGGCGACAATGGTAATGGTTGATTTCATGATA
>JBJMGM010000045.1:0-2647 GCA_045807905.1 Bryobacteraceae bacterium
AAAACAAAATTGCGGCAGTATTCATTTGCGCGATGGCGTAGAAACGCGACAGGTTCATTTGTCCCCGTTCCCGTTTGGAGAACTTCGGTCCCAGGATCAAGGTCCAGTAATTGAGTTGTTTGCGGATGATGTGTGGACTCAGCCGGTGTAAGCGGCTGTCAAACCGCTCTTTCGTTTGAGGCGGAGAAGGCCTGATAGTTGAGAGGTGTCGGAAACGAGACGAACGTATTGGAGCAAGCTGATAAGCGAGCAGGAGGCGAGTGGGCAAGCAGTCCGTGCGTTCTGCCAAGAGCACGGAATCGGAGAGCATTGTTTTTATTACTGGCGGAAACGGCTGCGAAAGAACGAGACAGTGGGATTCGCGCTATTAGAAACGAAGACGCAAATCGAAGATGTAGCGCCGGCGCTCGAGTTAGTGCTCAGCACAGGCGAGCGGTTGCGCATCGGCAACGGCGTGAACGCGGCAGCGCTGCGCGTGGTGCTGGAGGTCGTGCGTGGATGATTCACCTGCCGGCCAGCGTACGCGTGTATCTATGTTTGAGTCCGTGTGACATGCGTCGGAGCTTCGACGGGTTGCACGCTCTGGTGAGTGATCATTTGCAATTGGATGCCTTCGCCGGGCATCTTTACCTGTTCGCCAACAGAAGAAAAGACCGCCTGAAAATCTTGTACTGGGACAACAGCGGATTCGCAATTTGGGCAAAGCGTTTAGAGGCGGGGACCTTCGCGATTCCTTCCGGAGAGCCCGGTTCGAGGCGATTTGAGATCACGGTTGAAGAGTTGGGAGCGCTGCTCAGTGGCATCGATCTCGATCAGGCAAACCGGCGCCAGCGGTATCGGCGCAAGATGACAGCATAGAGCATTTCTACACCGTTTGTTTTGTTTGGATCATGGGCTTTTTGCAGCTATGCTGAAAGCGGACGTGCCTCCGATCGATCCCAACACGCTGCCGAAAGACATTGATGTGTTGCATAAGATCGTGGTCGACCTCTGCGAGCAGCTTAGGCACGAGAGTTCGGAAAAAGACAAATACCGGAGCCTGCTGCGCGAACTGCTCGAGGCGCAGCGCAACCGCAAAAGTGAACAGCTCTCGAAAGAGCAGTTGGCTTTATTCGAAGCATTCTGGAAGGCCAGCGATGGGGAAGCGGAGGAAGACTCCGAGTCGAGCATAGAACCAGAGCAGGATGAGCCCGAGGAACCGCAAGCGGACAAGCGTAGCCGACGGCAGCGACTGCCGAAAGACCTGATCCGGGAACGGATTGTGCATGATCTGCCCGAAGGTGAGAAGCATTGCCGTTGCTGCGGCAAAGATCTACGGTTGATCGCCGAAGAGAGCAGTGAACGCTACGAGTACATTCCAGCGTCAATCAAGGTCATCGAGGACGTGCGCAGGAAGTACGCTTGCGATTGCACGGTGAAGACGGCGGACAAGCCCGCACAACCCATTGAGAAGAGTACCGCTGCAGCGAGCATGCTGGCGCATGTGATCGTCAGCAAGTACGCCGACCATCAACCGTTGCACCGGCAGGAAAAGATATTGGAGCGTCAGGGTGTGCGGATCTCGCGTAAGACGATGGGCGGTTGGTTACCGCCGGTCGTCGGACTGCTCACACCCCTGCATCAACTAGCCAAGAAGGTCCTGTTTCAGTCCAAAGTGATCGGAACCGACGACACTGGGGTGAAAGTGCTCGATCGGAAGCTGCCGTTTGCGCGCACCGGCCGGATCTGGCCGTATGTGGGCGATGCCCAGCATCCGGTGATTGTGCATGATTACACGCCGACGCGGGGACGTGATGGCCCGGCGAAGTTCTTGGACGGATATAAAGGATATCTGCAGGCCGACGCCTACTGCGTCTACGATGCATTTTTCAAACCCGCTCGCGGGCTGACCGAGGTGGGCTGCATGATGCACATGCGTCGGTACTTCTTCAAAGCTCTAGACTCGGACCAGGAGCGCATGGGGAAGGTGCTGCATTTAATCGCGCGTCTGTATTCGGTTGAGGATCGCGCCAAAGGGCTCGCGGGCGAGGAGAGGCTCGCGTTGCGCAAGCGGCTGTCGGTTCCGCTGATGGCCAAACTGCACGCCTACCTGTTGGCGATCCGCGATGAGGTTTTACCGAAGAGCCCGGCGGCGCGGGCCGTGCGCTATGCCCTGAATCAGTGGGACGCGCTAATGCGCTTTCTTACAGACGGTGATCTGGAGATCGACAACGGAGCGACCGAGCGGGCTAACCGCGACATCGCCCTCGGGCGCGCCAATTGGACATTTTTCGGCAGCGATAATGGCGGTAAGATCGGCGCCGTGCTGCTGAGCTTCATTGCCATGTGCAAACGCAACTCGGTCGAGCCATTCGCCTGGTTCCGCGATGTGCTCTCACGCATTGCGACGCATCCTGTGAATGCGCTTGCAGAATTGCTACCGCATAACTGGAAACCACTCGACGCTGCACTTTAACGCCTAATACTTCAATATTGGCGATTCTGGGGCACCAGGCCATTCACCAGCCGCTTACCGAAGTTTCGCAGGTACGTTTCCCGACTAATTCTCCGACTTTGGCATAGCGGAAGATCCAGGGCATGGCGTCGCCGCCCGACGCTGAGAATTCATTGATCCACATGACCTAGCTGTGGCCGACAGACACCGCGC
>JBJMGM010000046.1:0-14700 GCA_045807905.1 Bryobacteraceae bacterium
ACTCACCGCGCTCTTGAAGGGCAGCGATTTTGGAAAGATTATCGTACCCGGCCAGAGCAGTAAGAGCCGCATCATCCGCCGGCTAATGGCCCAGGAACGCCCACAAATGCCGTATGGGGGGCCGCCGCTTTCTGACGATCAGATCGGCGCAATTCGGCGCTGGATCGACGCCGGTGCAGCCGGTCCGGATGCCACAACTCCGATTGCCTCCTCTGCCGCCCCAAAGCATTGGGCCTACGTGAAACTGGTGGCGCCGCCCATCCCTCAGGTGCAAAATGCCGCCTGGTGCCGGAATCCCATCGACAATTTGATACTCGCCAAGCTGGAGAAAGAGGGATTGAAGCCCTCCCCTGCGGCTAGCAAACCTACATTGATCCGCCGCGTTTATCTCGACCTTACCGGGTTGCCGCCTTCTCCCCAGGAAGTGAACGAATTCATTTCCGACAAAAGTCCAGACGCCTACGAGAAGATTGTGGACCGCCTTTTGGCATCTCCCCACTACGGCGAGCGCTGGGCCCGCCCATGGCTCGATCTCGCTCGTTACGCCGACAGCAACGGTTACGAAAAGGACGGCAGGCGCACAGCGTGGGAGTATCGCGACTGGCTCATCCGCGCTCTCAACCAGGACATGTCTTTCCGCGACTTCACTATCGACCAGATCGCCGGAGATATGCTGCCGAATCCGACAAAAGACCAATTGATCGCGACGGGCTTTCACCGCAATTCGATGCTCAACCAAGAAGGTGGCATCGATGTCGAAGAGTATTACTGGTATTCGCAGGTGGATCGCGTCAACACCACTGCTTCTGTTTGGCTCGGTTCCACTCTCGGGTGTGCGCAATGCCATAACCATAAATTCGATCCCTTCACGCAAAAGGATTACTATCGATTCCTCGCCTTCTTCGGCAATGGCGAATACAAAATAGGCGGGAAGGACGATCACTGGGCGCAGGAACCCGAAATTGAGCTTCCCACGCCCGAGCAGGAGAAGCGAAGCACAGAAATCAAGGCCGAGATAGCGCGTCTGCAAAAGGTGCTCGACACGCAAACGCCGGAGCTCGACAGCGCACAGGCGTCTTGGGAAGTCGAAATGAAAGATGTCGAGAAGCAATGGCCGGCCCTTCATCCATCTCGATACGAGTCCGTAGGCGGCGCAACTTTGAAACTGCTGCCCGATGATTCGATCCTCGCCTCCGGCAAGAATCCCCAGGCAGACACCTACAACATCGAGGCGAAATCAGATCTCAAATCCATTACAGGGATGCGCATCGAAGTGCTGCCCGATCCGAGTTTGCCTCGCGGAGGTCCGGGACGGGATGCGGAAGGGAATTTCTTCCTGAGTGATTTCGATCTCGAAGTGGCGCCCGCCGATAATCCGCAAACGAAGCAACACGTTGCCTGGCAGAAGGTCATCGCCGACGAATCACAGGACGGCTACAACGTGAAAGGTGTGTTGCAGAAGGAATCAGAATTGCGCGGTTGGGCAATCGACGCGAAAAGCGAAACACCCGTTCGCCGCCAAGCGGTTTTCTTGGCTCGCGAGCCGTTCGGCTTCTCTACCGGCACTGTCCTCAGTCTCACCATCAAGCACCAGATGCGCCACGCTTCGAGGAACATTGGCCGCTTCCGGTTATCTGTTGCCTCAACCAAAGATCCGGAATTCACCGCTAAGCTGCCGGCTCGCTTGCGGCCTGTTCTCGCTAGGGCGGCGAATGAGCGCACCCCGGAACAGCGGGAGCAGCTCGCAGCCGCGTATCGCAACGTTTCTCCCTTGCTGGAGGCGACGCGAAAGCAGATGGCCGATTTTGAAAAGCAGTTGGACAAATTGGGAATCGTGACCGCGATGGTAATGCGGGATAAGCCCTTGTACTCCCGGCCAGCCACTTATATTCGCGAGCGCGGCAGTTTTTTGAGCAAAGGCGATGTTGTCTACGCAGACGTTCCGGCCGTCTTGAACCCGTTGCCGAAGGATGCTATGCCAAACCGCCTCGGGCTGGCTGAGTGGTTGGTGAGCGATGATAACCCGCTCACCGCGCGCGTGGTTGTGAATCGCTTCTGGGAAACGCTGTTCGGCCGTGGCATTGTCCAAACCAGCGAAGATTTCGGAACCCAGGGCGACCTGCCCACGCACCCGCAACTTCTCGACTGGCTGGCGGCCGAATTCATGAAAAACGGTTGGAGCATGAAGAAGATCCAGCGCCTTATGGTAACCTCCGCCACCTACATGCAATCCTCTCGCGCAACTTCCGAGCTGGTTGCGCGTGATCCCTACAATCTGCTCTATGCGCGAGGACCGAGATTCCGCGTCGAAGCCGAAATGGTGCACGATATCGCGCTTTCAGAGAGTGGCCTGTTAAGCAGCAAGATGTATGGTCCAAGCGTCTTTCCGTATCAGCCGCAAGGCGTGTGGGACATTCCGTATAGCGACGACAAATGGGTGCAAAGCCAGGCCGACGACCGCTATCGGCGCGCGATTTACACGTTTATGCGCCGCAGCGCACCCTATCCGAGCCTCGTAACCTATGACGCGCCCAGCCGTGAGTTCTGTACCGTGCGTCGTGTTCGCACGAACACGCCCCTGCAGGCCTTAACTAGCTTGAATGATCCGTATTTCTTCGATGCTGCCCAGGCCATGGCAAAACGCATGATTTCCGAGGGTGGAACCACGATCGCGGACCGTGCTGCATACGGTTTCAACTTGGCTGTTTCGCGCGCCCCATCGAAAGCCGAGCTCGACAAGGTCGTCAGCTTTTATAATCAGCAACTCGCGAAAAACCGGGATAACGCACCGGAACTTTCGGCTTGGACCATGGTCGCCAACGTTTTACTCAATATGGATGAGACCATCAGTAAAGAGTGATGTCATGAAGCACGCGCCTTTCGGACCTTCGAACGAATTGCTTCGCGCTGTCACCCGGCGGCATTTCTTTCGACAATCGGGATTCGGCATTGGGAGTGCCGCGCTAACTGGCCTGTTAAACACTTCCCTGTTAGCAAGCGGTGCCAAGCCAGACGCCACCAATCCACTAGCCCCGAAGTCACCCATGTTCCCTGCTAAAGCGAAGAGCGTAATTTTTCTCTTCATGGCGGGGGCTCCATCGCAGGTCGATCTGCTCGATTCCAAACCGACGCTCCAAAAATATGATGGCCAAAACGTGCCGCAGGAGCTGATGAAAGGCGAGCGATTCGCATTCATCAAAGGCACTCCCAAGCTCCTCGGCTCGCCTTATGAGTTCAAGCGCTGCGGCCAATCCGGCGCTGAAATTTCGGAGTTATTGCCCCACCTGCAATCGATGTCTGACGACATCGCGATCATCAAATCAGTCCACACCACTCAGTTCAATCATGCACCGGCTCAGATCTTCATGAACACTGGGTTCCAGATCATCGGCCGTCCTAGCATGGGCTCGTGGATGACGTATGGATTGGGAAGTGAGTGCAAAGATTTACCTGGCTTTGTCGTGCTCGTTTCAGGCGAGAACCAACCCGATGGCGGGAAAGCATGCTGGGGCAGCGGCTTCTTGCCGACGGTTTATCAGGGAGTCGAATTTCGCTCGCAAGGTGACCCCGTCCTGTTCCTCACAAATCCGGAAGGTGTCTCGGAGCAAACCCGTCGTGAATCTCTGGACCTGCTGAAAAACTTAAATGAGGCGCATCTCGCAAGCAACGGCGATCCCGAAATCTTGACGCGCATTGCGTCCTATGAGATGGCCTACCGCATGCAATCCAGCGTGCCCGAACTGGTCGATATTTCGAAGGAACCCGTTTCCATTCACGAGCTATACGGGACTGAACCCGGCAAGAAGTCTTTCGCGAATAACTGTCTGCTGGCCCGGCGGTTGGTCGAGCGCGGAGTTCGCTTCGTGCAGCTTTATCACCGCGGCTGGGATAACCACGGAACGTCCAGTCATGACGACATCGTCAATCGATTGCCCACTCTGTGCCAGGAAACTGATCGCGCTGCCGCCGCTCTCATTCAGGATCTAAAGCACCGCGGACTGTTGGACAGCACCATTGTCGTCTGGGGCGGCGAGTTCGGACGAACGCCCATGAACGAAGCGCGGAATAACTCGAAATTCCTCGGGCGCGACCATCATCCACGCGCGTTCACGATGTGGATGGCTGGCGGCGGAATCAAGCCGGGCATTACCCTCGGAAAGACGGATGAACTCGGCTACAATATCGCGGAAGATCCGGTCGATGTGCACGATCTGCAAGCGACCATTCTCAACCGCATGGGAATCGACCACACTAAGCTCACTTATCGCTTTGAAGGCCGCGACTTTCGGCTGACGGACGTGGCCGGAAACGTCGTTGAGCGCCTGCTCGTCTAACCCATCAGATTCCGACGCCTTCGCGCGTGCGATTCTTACGGATACGGAGCATATCTTGCTTTGGCTCGCCGTCGCACTCCACTTCAATTACCGTAACGAGCGGATCAGGTGAGTTAACCGGCAGACGGACGAACTGAACCCGAAACTGGTCCTGTCGAAACTCAACCGTCTGGCCAGAAGCATAAAGCTTAGCCGACAGTACTCTGTTCGTGAGGCCGCCTACGGAGACGGTGTCACCAGGCCAGAAGTGCACGTGCACATAAAGCTTGTTTCCGATCCGCGTGAAATTTCCAACTTCGGAGTGCTCCACATCACAGAGCTCTGCTTTGTGAATGAGGCCAGCATGGCCGTCCATCCAACGGCCAACGTTTGTGAGAATGTTTACGGATGCATCCGGGATAGAGCCGTCCGCTTTGGGCCCGATATTGAGGAGATAGTTCCCATAGGCGCGCGCACAGGTGACGAGATTGCGTATCACAGTTTTTGGCGATTTCCAATCGTCGTCGGCCTTCTGATAACCCCAACTGTCATTCATCGTCATGCAAGACTCCCAGGGTTCAGCAAAGGCCTCGATGTGCTGTTCCGGAGTGGTGAAATCCTCAGGTATTTCGGCGCGATTGTTGAGGAGAATGTCAGGCTGAAGTTGACGCACCATTTTGTTCATCTTGACTGATTCCCAACCCTCCGCCGAGAGGGGCCACGCGACGTCATACCAAAGGATGTCTAGCTTTCCGTAATTAGAGCAGAGTTCGCGGACCTGACCATGGATGTAGTCGACGAAGCGGCGGCGAGCTGCTTCATCATCCGCACAACGAGCGCCGTCTGGGTGATGCCAGTCCATTAACGAGTAATAGAAGCCGACATGCATACCTTCACTCCGCGCGGCTTCGTAGTATTCGGCCACAAGATCGCGTCCGGCAGCCTGCTTGGGCGCACAATAGTTCGTAAGTTTTGTGTCGAAGTTGCAGAATCCTTCGTGATGCTTGGTTGTCATCACCATGTACCGCATCCCAGCTTGCTTGGCGAGCTGAGCCCAGGCGCGCGCTGCGTGCGGTTTCGGATTGAAAACCGTGGCGAGTTGCTGATATTCCGCAACCGGAATTCCTTCCTCCTCCATAGCCCATTCGTGGCGGCCCAGCACGCTGTACAGGCCAAAATGAATAAACATGCCGAACCGGGCTTCGTGCCACCATTTCATGCGGCGATCTCGATCCGCGATTGTGGACGTAGTCGGCCCCTTCTGCTCGGGTTGGGCCACAAGCGGCGCACCAGTAAACGTTGCCACCGTGGCTGCGGCTCCGAAAGAGCGCATCACATCGCGGCGGCTGACCGTTCTATGTAGGACCATAAACCCTCCGAAGTCGGCATTCTAGCTAATAAGATAAGCCGGTTGTCTTGTTAAGCGAGTAATTTCAGTGTCGAGCTGATTTTAAGAACTCGATCCCTTGCCAAGCGATATCCTCGGGGGTCTTTGCTAGATCTCTCCATATGGAGGCCGCCGATGCCAGCTCTCCTATGCTAAACCCGAAACTCTCGATCGTGAGCCAGGCGTCATAGTGAAGTTGCTCGAGAGCCGCGAATACGCCCTTCCAATCAACATGCCCGCTGCCCGGCGCGCCTCGGTCGTTCTCGGATGTGTGGACGTGCTTGAGATGCCTGCCGGCGGAGAGCAATGCCTGTCCAATGTCTTTCTCCTCGATGTTCGCGTGGAATGTGTCCCAGAGAATGCCCACGTGCGGATGGCCAACTTCCTCGCATAAGGTTACGGCGTCGGCGGTAGTATTCAAGAAGTAAGTTTCAAAGCGGTTCAGTGGTTCGATGCACAATTGGACGCCGTTCTTTTCGAGCACCGGCCCGAGTTCCTGGTAAGCATCAATCGCTCTCTTCCATTCATCCTCCGTGCGGCGTCGGCCGGGAAGATATCCGACCGGCGCATAGAGAGGACCTGCAATCAGATTCGCTCCGCATTCCGCCGTAGCCTGCACGCAGTCCTTCATGTGCGAAATCGTCTTGCGCCAAAGGTCGGGGTCATCGCAGATCAAGCTCATTCGCTTCGGCAGAACAGAACACACCGTACAGCCCAACCCGTGTTCTGCGAGGGCATGCCGAATCTTTGCTGCCTGAAAGTCCTGCGGATGAAACAGCGAAACTTCAAGCCCATCGAAGCCGTGGTCACGAATCGTAGGGAGTAAATCAAAATGCTGTTCTGTGAAAATCGCAGTCCACAGAAATGTGTTCACGCCGAATCTCATGCTTGCCTCCGCAGAACGTAAAGTTATCACCATCTCTGATAAGCTGGCTTGTTCCTGGAACAAAACCTTGCATTTGCTCCACAACAAGCCGTATATGTCTCTGCTGGGTTACGTTTCAGTATTTGCCTGCATTGTTTTCGCTCTTGGAGTAACTCGACCAGCTGAGATTCCTTTTGAGAAACATACGGTTGACCTCGGATCGAGTGAGTCGGCCGCTCTTGCAGACATTAATCGAGACGGCAAGCTCGACATTATTTCAGGCGAAAACTGGTATGAAGCTCCGCGTTGGATCAAGCACCACTTCCGCGATATCGATTACACGAATAACTATATCGATGACTTGAGCACGGTGCCTCTGGATGTCGATCAAGACGGACATATAGATCTTGTTACTTCGGGTTGGTTTTCGAAAAAGCTGGCTTGGTGGAAGAACCCGGGAAACACGCACGGCAAATGGCTCGAGCACCCTGTTGAGACATCCTGGCCCATAGAATTCACCTTTTTAGTCGACCTGGATAATGACGGCAAAACCAACGAGATTTTGCCTCAGTTTGGTGACCACAAAGCTCCCCTTGCCTGGTATGAACGCGGGCAGGCCGGCCTCATCAAGCATGAAGTCAGCTCCCGCAGCTACGGCCACGGAATCGGCGTCGGCGACGTCAACCACGACGGACGGAACGACATTCTGACCCCGGCGGGCTGGTTAGAGGCCCCCACTGACCCTCGTTCGAACGATTGGCACTGGCATCCCGATTGGTCACTGGGAGATGTCGGATTCATATACGTTGTCGACGTAAACGGGGATGGAAGACCCGATCTAATCACTTCCATGGCACACAATTACGGCATCTTCTGGCTGGAACACAAGTCGGATGGAACTTGGGAGAAGCACATGATCGATGACAGCTGGTCCCAGGCCCATGCTGTCACGCTTGGTGATTTTCGCGGAAGCAAGAATATCGGCTTGCTGACAGGCAAAAGGTTTATGGCGCACAATGGCAAGGATCCGGGCGCGCGTGAACCGCTTGGAGTCTATTGGTACGAGCGTCTAATCCCTCCGCACACAAACCAGGTCGAGTGGGTGAAGCACGTGATCGACTACGGAGGTCGAACCGGAGGCGGCGTGCAGATCCCCGTGGCGGATATAGATCGGGACGGCGATCTCGATTTTGTTGTGGCCGGCAAGAGCGGGCTTTTTCTATTCGAGAACAAAACCAGGTAGCGGTCGCAATGGCGGAAAAGATCTACGATGTCGTGGTGATCGGGTCGGGAGCGGGCGGAGGAACACTTTCGGCACGGCTCGCTCAGCTTGGGGCCGATGTGCTGGTGATTGAGGGTGGCCCGCAGGTCAACACACGGACGGATTTCAACACCCACGCACTCCCCTTCGAGTTTCCGTTTCGTCACATTCCAGTAATGAAGCCGGGGAAACCAGGCTTCGATGGCGAACGCAGCCGCGGACTCGGTGGAAAAACCATGTTATGGAATGCTGTGGCACTACGGATGAGCCAACGGGATTTCAAAGGCCGGCAACATGATGGAGCAGGTGAAGATTGGCCGATCGACTATGCAGACCTTGCGCCCTATTACGAAAGGATTGAAAGGGAAATAGGAGTCTGCGGCAATTACGATCACCTGGAAGATTTGCCCGACGGCATTTTCCTCGCTCCGGTGCCGATGAAGTGTACAGATGTCGCCATTCAGAATGGCGCGAAGAAACTTGGCATTCCGGTGATCCACGTCCGGAAAGCTACCCTGAGCAGAGCCACTAAGACGCGGCCAGCCTGCCATTTCTGCGGAAATTGCATGTCAGGTTGTGACGTAGTCGCGAAATACAATTCAGCCGACGTTCATATGTATCCGGCTCTGAAAACCGGCAAACTTCGGCTTCAACATAACAGCATCGTCTATGAGCTGGCAGTTTCGGATGAGGCTAGGATCAGCGAAATTCGATACCTTGATCGCGAGACCAGAGCGCAAGGCGCGGCACGCGGCCGAGTGGTGGTTATCGCCTGCGCGTGCGCGCAAAGTGCGGCCCTGCTGCTGATGTCAAAATCGAGCCGCTTTCGCAGCGGCTTGGGCAATTCAAGTGGTCAGCTGGGGAAAAACTTCATCCCGCATATCACGGCAGGGTTTGAGATCTTCCTGACAGATTTCATCGGAACGCCGAGCATCAACGATGAGGGGTTTCTTGATCACGCTTACATTCCCTCCTTCATGCACTCGAAAAAGCGCGACTATCCGCGCAGCTTCGGAATACAGTTCAATTACCAGAACCACCGTGCCGTCGGCTGGGCGCGCAATGTGAAGGGAATGGGCCAGTCTTATAAGGAGGCTGTAAAGGCGAGGTATCCAGCGTATCTAACCTTTACTCCGTATCAGGAAATGCTACCCAATCCGGACAGCTACATTGACCTTGATTATGAGCATCTGGACGAGTACGGTCTTCCGCGCGCCCGCCGGCATTGGAAGCTTTCAGACTCCGACTGGAAACTCCACCAGGACATGAAGGCGCAGTGCAAAGCCATTCTCGACGCCAGCAACGCGCAGATACACTCAATGAGTTCGGCTCCTGAAACCAACCACGAGATAGGCGGTTGCCGGATGGGAAATGATCCGAAGACATCAGTATTGAACAAATTTTGCCGGTCTCATGGCGTGCCGAACCTGTACGTCGTGGACGCGAGCGCTTTCCCTTCTTCCTCCGAAAAGAATCCTACGTTGACGATTATGGCGCTTGCCTCTCGTACGGCAGACGACATTGCAGATCGTCTTCAAATAAGGGATGTTTGATGGCCACATACTCATCTGATCGCCGATCATTGCTGAAGATCATCGGGGCAATCGGGGCAACATGCGCGTATCCATTTGCAGGTGACGAATTATTCGGACAGACCCTGGCGGACGAGCACTCACCCGCTCCGGTGCGGGCCGGAACCCGGTTCTTCAATAATCACGATTTTCAAACGATTTCGCGGATTTCAGAACTGATCATTCCCGCCAGTGATACGCCTGGCGCCATTGAAGCCGGGGTCCCCGACTACATCGACATTGTGATCGCCAGGGATACCGACCAGCAACTGCTCGCTGCTGACGGGCTGCGCTGGCTCGATTCCGAAGCTGGCCGCCTAGCGCGGGATAAGAAGTTCTTCGACCTTCGCGAAGACCAGCAGCTCTCGATATTAGAACCGGTCTGCGCAGCCGCTGACGCGAACAGCAGCATAGCCCGGAACGTGCAGTTCTTTGCCTTGGTTAAGCGGCTGACCGCGGACGGATATTACACGTCGAGGATCGGTCTTATTGATGAGCTTGGCTATAAAGGCAATATGGCACGAAGCAATTTCCCGGACTGTGTACATGAGCATTAGTCCGCAGGCAGCCGTCGTGCAACACCGTTGGCCGAAGCTGCACAATGCGATGTGGCCCGGCTTAGTCGGGAAGGGCCCTGGATCAGAACCATACATCGATCTGGATACGATGCTTGACGTTACTGCGGCCGCGACTGTAGACGGCGTACGTTTCGATGGTGTTGATCTTTTCTTGTATAAACCGCACGTCGACATCGATTCGACCGATGACGATCTGCACAGGCTGGCTGAAAACATAAGGGGCAGGAAATTGGTAGTCGGTTCGGTTGTCGCGCCGGTGTGGCCGAACAGCGGCGGGGGATCGGCTATGGGAGATGAAGCCGAGCGACGCCGCTTTCTCGTTCAAGTTCAAAAGTCGTGCCGGATCGCGTCTAAGCTCCGCGAGATCGGAATTCGGAAATATGGTGTGATTCGGATCGACTCAGCCACAACCCCTGGGGAGTGGGCGAAGGATCCTATCAGGAATACCAAGCGGATAGCGCAAGCTTTCCAGGAAGCCTGTGCGGTGGCCGAAGATTACGGCGAGCGGCTCGCCGCAGAAGGCGAGATCTGCTGGGGTGGCATGCATAGCTGGAAAAGGATGGTCCAGTTGCTCGAGCTAACCGGCCGTCCACAGACGCTCGGGTTCCAGGCCGATATGGCGCATGTGTTGTTGTATACGCTTGGCCACAACGCACCCGAGGATCGCATTCTTCCACCAGCTTTTGATTGGAACAATCGGCCCACTCTGCAATCCGCGTTGGAGAGAGTTACAACGGCTCTACGGCCCTGGACGATTGATTTGCACATC
Organism: Bryobacteraceae bacterium; assembly: GCA_045807905.1. Classification (GTDB taxonomy): domain Bacteria; phylum Acidobacteriota; class Terriglobia; order Bryobacterales; family Bryobacteraceae; genus Bog-105. Next base: position 10,745 of record JBJMGM010000046.1, read on the forward strand.
GCGCAGAACGACGGGACGGTGAAGGGTGCGGGACTGCACGACAAAACCGGCCGGCACTGCCTGCCGAACGATCCCAACGGCAAGCTGAATATTATTCATGACGCTGGTCTGTGGATGCGGAATGAGCAGGGAGAGTTGTTGAAGAATTTCCAGCATATCTGTTGGGACGGCTGCATGTTCCCGAATGCTGTAATGCGAATGCCCGCAACATGGACTTCAATTTTATCCACGATGACTGCTGTTCGTGACGCCCACGGGTGGGCGGAGTAGGCTTCGATCGCACCGCATGCAATCCGTGAAGCGACCTCTTCGGATCGGCCTGGTCGGGTGTGGTTTTATGGGCCGGGCCCATTCAAATGCCTACAAGCGTGTCGGCGACTTCTTCGACCTTGAGAATTGCCCAGTGCTTCAAGCCGTATGCGGGCGTGATCAAACCAAAGTAAGTCAGTTCGCTGCGCGTTGGGGTTTTGAATCAACCGAGACCGACTGGAAAAAGCTGATCGAACGTCAGGACATCGACGTGGTCGATATCGCTACCCCCAACGATACTCACGCGCAGATTGCCATAGCGGCGGCTGGCGCGGGCAAAATGATTCTCTGCGAGAAGCCGCTAGCGCGAACCGTCGCCGAAGCCGAGCAGATGGTTCAAGCCGTTGAACAGTCCCGCGTCGCGAACATGGTCTGGTACAACTACCGCCGCGTTCCCGCGATCACTCTCGCCAAACAGTTAATGGACGAGGGGCGGCTGGGGCGCATATTCCACTATCGTTCGAAGTTCTTGCAGGATTGGACCATCTCAGCAGACGTTCCGCAGGGCGGACCGGCATTGTGGAGATTGGATGCCAAAATCGCAGGTACTGGAGTTACTGGCGACCTTCTCAGCCATTGCATCGATACGGCGCAATGGCTTAACGGCCCCATACGGAGCGTCTCAGCCGTTGCCGAAACCTTCATTAAAGAGCGGCAGCACCAGCAGAGTGGAAAACGAGAACCAGTTCATATCGACGATGCGGCCGCGTTTCTTGCTCGATTCGAGAATGGCTCGCTCGCAACGTTTGAAGCTACGCGTTACGCTCGCGGCCACAAGGCTCTCTACACGTTTGAGATCAACGGCGAGGAGGGATCACTGGCCTGGGATTTGGAAGACCTACATCGCCTGCAATTTTTCGATCATCGAGACGAGGCCCAAGTGCGAGGCTGGCGATCGATTCACATGACGGACGGAGAGCATCCATACATGAAACACTGGTGGGTACCCGGCCTGCAGATTGGATACGAACACACGTTCGTCCATCAAGTGGCCGACTTTATTAGCGGGTTGAGCAGCAATCGCGTGCCAGGCCCCTCGTTTCGCGACGCACTCGCTACCGAGCATGTGGTCGATGCCGTTATCAAATCGGCACAATCGGGGCGTTGGCAGGACTGCTTGGGCTAGCCCTGCACACCTTCCTGACCTCTGCCGGAGGGCCAGGTCCTATCTTTGACGGGACCAAGCATGTCTTCTATATCGGACAACAGTTGCTGATCTAGTTTGAAGTCGAAGGCCTTCAGATTTTGCTCAACCTCGGCGGGACTGCTCATGCCCACTAGAGTGGAGGATACGCCGGGATAGCCAAGGCAGAAGCGCAGCGCGAATGTTGTTACCTCGACTCCCCGTGAATTACAAACTTGTACTATTTCCCTTGCCGCTTCCTTCACCTCCGGCGGCGCGGGATGCCAGCCGGGCGCACCTGAGGGCGTCAGCAGTCCCATGTGTAGAGGCGATGCATTGACCAAACCCATGTGATGCGCGGCCGCAACTGGAGCGAGTACGCGGTCCAGATCGCGAATCATCAAATTGTAGTGGCAGTAGGAGAGGATAAAATCCACCCGTGCTCTTTCTGCGACGTCCGCAAGTAGCTTTAGCGGCAGCCCGGAGATTCCGATGAATCGTGTTTTCCCCGCGGCCTGCAACTCGCGCATGGCAGGAATGGTTTCGGTCACCACCTGTTCGGAATCGCCAAATTCGATATCGTGCGCAATCAACATATCGAGATGATCGGTGCGTAGACGTCGTAAGGACTCATCGATGCTCGTCATCACCCGCGAGGCAGAAAAATCAAACGACTCCTTCCCGTAGCGGCCGCATTTCGTGCAAAGGACCACTTTGTCGCGTTTGCCCAACAATGCCTTTCCGAGCCGTTCCTCGGACAGCGTACGGCCGTAATAGGGCGAGCTATCGAAGAAATTTATGCCGTGGTCAATGGCAGTGTGGACGGCGCGCTCGCCGTCAGCAACCTGGATATCGCCGTACTCGCCTCCCAACGGTGCTGCGCCGAATCCGAGAATAGATAAGCGCAGCCCAGTATCGCCCAGTGTTCTGTATTCCATGCGCACGTTTATACCGTAACCCGAATTGCAGCTTCGACGATTTTATGCAAACGAAACCGAGTCTCTTGCCTGGTTGATTCTACATACGCCGCCGGCAACGGCAACAGAGCTAGTCCATATGGAAGACTTCTTGCATCTCTGCCCACCACTCGCCTTCTTTGCGCGTCGGCAGCGGCTCCTGCATGGGCTCCATGATGGCCCACCATTCCTGCGTCTTCTTGTCTGCTGACATTCTGGCCCAATCCGCTTTCATATCCTTGCCGTGATATTCGAAGTAAGCAAACAGATGATCGTCCTTGAGGTAAATCGAGTAGTTTCGGACGTTGCACTCGCGCAAGGTCTGAAGTACTTCAGGCCACACCGCGGCATGATACTGCTTATAACTCTCGACCGCCTCTCGCTTCAGCCCCAAAACCATTCCCACTCTTTTCATTTGCTCCATGTCCTAAGAAATCTTCAGAACGAATGCATATTCGCCAGTCTTCCGGGAAGGCATCTCAATTGACAACCCGCTCGCGTTGCGAGTCCATCTGAGCCTCGAGTCCGATCCGAGAAGTTGGATATTCCGGATGTCGCGATCCCCGTATTGAGAACCTTTCGCTAGCGACTTGATAGTAAGATTCCCGTTCTCCGGCCACCCGAGCGCGATCGCATACAACACGTCGCCCTTGCTCATGAACCGGATGTCTTCACCCGTATATCCCTTCGTCGCTGTATCTTTAAATGAACCACCAGTGACTCGAGTGGGTCCTTCGCCGTAGACTTTCCAGGGCCGGGTGCCGTAGATCGCCTCGCCATTCACATCAAGCCAGCGGCCCATATTTAAAAGAATCCTTTGGGCTTGCTCAGGAATTGTGCCGTCGGATTTTGGTCCCACGTTGAGAAGGAGACAGCCGTTCTTGCTCACGATATCAACCAGTTGTTGAATCAGCGACTCTGGAGACCGGAATGTATCGTCATTGATATACCCCCACGATTTAACGCTGATCGACGTATCAGTTTGCCAGAAGAGCGTTCGCGCCTTGTCCAACTGGCCGCGTTCGATGTCCAGAACCGCGGTCCCATCCGGGAACGACCCATATTTATAGTTGATCGCGACACCGCGATTCCATCCGGCAGCACGGTTGTAATAGTATGCTGCAAATTTTTGAAGATAAGGTTGCCACGCCGGCTGCTCGATCCACCAATCGAACCAGAGAATTTCCGGCTCATACTTGTCCACAATTTCAGTCGAGCGAGCTAGCCAGTTATCCATGTACGCTTTGTCGGGCTGATCGTCGTGTTCGGCGCTCGGCATGCGCCTCGGCATTGCAGGAGCGTACAAGCCAAGATAGCGCGCATCATTAACGTCGGAGTGAAATTTTCTGCCGCCTTCGTAGAAAAACCAATGCTCGGCGCGGTGTGATGATGCTCCGAAGTGAAGGCCCCTCTTCCGAACGGCTGCCGCGAGTTCGCCGGCGACATCGCGCTTTGGCCCCATCTTGGCTGCACTCCAATCCGTGAAGCTGCAGTCGTACATTGCAAAGCCATCATGATGCTCAGCAACGTTGTTTTAGTTCTTTTGAGCGTCTTTTAGGTAAATTTTG
>JBJMGM010000047.1:0-4745 GCA_045807905.1 Bryobacteraceae bacterium
GATCAGAACCAGCTGGTGAATCGGTTGGTGAACACCCGGTATACGCGATGGCATGGCATCACTTGCCGCATCGCTCCCGAGCATTGCCACATCACGTTCATGGAGCCACTTTGCACACGAGGCGTACAGCCCTGCCGAATGCGCGGCGACATTCCACGGACCTTCCAACGCGCGGCGCGCCCAGCGCCCCGTACGAATGAAAACTACATCGCCACTCTCCACTCGGACACCAGCCTTCTTCTCCCAGGCATCGAGATCTTCGGGATAGATCACGACATCCGGCTCAAGATACGGAACGCCCTTTAACCGCGGTATGTCGATGAGCACACCGCGAGTGAAAATGCCGCTTTTGAAATGAGTGACGTCGAGTTTGCCCGCTCCTTGCTCCGTAACAGCGGTTTGCGGAAAGCCGTTGAACATCTGCCCCTTGTAGAACATATGACACAGCGCGTCCAGGTGGGTTGTTCCGTATCCGTGGTATGAGACGGAATAGGTGTCCAGGTCGAATTGGCCTGCTTCCGGATGGGTACCGGTAGCGGTCATGACGTGACTCCAAGGTGCACTATTATCTGCTGCGTTGAGCGTATTCGCATCCAGGGACAGCGAAACAGAGATACCCTCGGTCACCAAACGCGCGGCGGCCCGCCGTTTAGCTGGACTAATTAGATTAGCCGTTCCAGATTGATCGTCTTTACCCCACCGTCCCCAATTTGAGAGTTCCAACATCCATTGATCAACATCGGCTTTTGTCAGATCTCGAGGATAGCGGGGGGAATCCCTGGAGATCGCCGCAGACAGGATGATTATCGTACAAGCAAACAGAGCAAACGACGTTGGCCAGATCAATGCTTTCATGCCCGAATAATGTATCAGGCTGAATAGCTGCCGGCGCAAATTGAATTTGGAACGGATGGATCGGACATCCAAGGAAGGGGATGACTGTTCAGCACGCCCCGCTGGAGAAGAAAGGCTGTCGACATCCGAACGTGATCCAGCGCCATGAGCGCGTCAGATCTCGAACTGGGTGAACATGGGGTCTTAGGCATCACCACCGGCGAATGCTCGGAATTCGATAAAGTTGCAGGCCAATGTCTACCGCTATGTTAAACAATATTCCGGTTCCGCTCAAAATCTTGTGATGACACACACCACGGAAGCTCTCGCTCAGCGGCGAGCGTCTCGACGGCACTACCGTCGAATGTAAAATTCGATGATGCCCCGAATAACTTCCATTGCCGTGTCAATGCTGTTAGCTCTGAATTTGGGTGCGCAAAATCGCGGAGTGCGCTTATGGGCTGTCAGCGATGGGGTTCGCGTTGACCCAATTGAGGGCCGCATATTCGAAGCGCGACCCGACATTCATAAAGATTATCCAACCAACGACTTCCGCAAAGCCAATTCCGTTTGGGATGGGACCTCACGAACCGTGTCGGTGAAAGCCGCTCGTAACGAGTTTGTCGCATTCCAGGTCGTCCTTGCGACGGAAGAGCCGGTTTCAGACGTAAACCTGCGCTTTGACGGCGTCACCGGGCCGTCGGGCGTCCGGATCGCGGGCAAGTACGCGGCCGCATTCAAAGAATGGTACGTCCACGTCCGACAATCTACAACTGGCTATGAGCGTAGCTCCCTTGGTCCGGGCTGGTATCCAGATGCGTTGATGCCACAGCGCCACACCGAGCTGTTCAGTTCGTTCCCGTTCTCGATACCCGATCTCTACAATGACATCCCGGGCCAGAAGAACCAGACATTGTGGATCGATCTGTTCGTGCCAAATGAGCGTGCTGCCGCACCGCCCGGCCGATATACGGGCGAGTTAGAGATTTCGTGGAAAGGCGGCCGGGACAGGATCAAGGTTGCGCTCGACGTATGGGATTTCGCGCTCCCCGAGGAGAACCATCTACCGGGCGATATTTGGAACGGCTCCATGCGGGAAATGCCTTCCGATGAAGAGCTGGCCTACTACCAACTGGCGCGCCAGCATCGTTTTCTTCCATTGATTTATGCATATCGGCCGGGACTGAAAATCAACGGAACGAACGTGGCGCTCGATTGGACGGAGTATGATCGCCGGCTCGCTCCCTATCTGGACGGATCGGCGTTCACGGCACAACACGGGTACTGGGGGCCGGGCTACGGCATTCCGATAGATCAGATAATGCTGCCATTTAACAACGAGAAACGGGGCGACCCGAGTACGGCGTGGCCCATGTCGATGCCTGACGGAAAGCGCACGCCGGAATACGAGGCGGTGTGGAAGGAAACCGGGCAGATGATTCGTGAACACCTCGATTCGATTCCGCAGTGGCGCAAAGTAGTGAAAATCGCTTTTCTCGACGGCTTGGACGAGTCCTATAACGAGGGGGCGTACGAGAAGATGCTGTATTACGGCAAGCTGCTACACGATGCTCTAGGGCGTGGCTGGTTCAAATACAGAGTTGACGGCGGATACTCCCGGCCGGTCATGGAACGGCTTTCGAGAGAAGTTGATCTGTGGGTCTGCCATACAGAAGATTTCAACATCGACAATGTGGAGTATTTTCGCCGCAAAGGACTGCAGACACGCTTCTACGGTCCAATGATTTACGAACAGAAGAAGAACAGCGGCTGCGGATCGAACACATTTCTCGATCTGGATCTACTCGTGAATCGAGGTATCGGCTGGGTGGGATGGAAGTACCGCTCCGGATGGGTAGAGTGGGAGTTCGACTGGAACGCATTCGCAGCGTGGTACGAAGCCGAAAACTTCAAGGAGCCAGACCGAATTTACAACGGCTCCGGGCAGCTCATCTATCGCGGCGTGGTGATGAACTACAAAGAGCCCATTCCGAGCATCCGACTGAAGGCGCAGCGCCGAGGACTGCAGGATTACGAGTACTTTTGGCTGTTAACAGAAAAACTCGGCAGCCGGGAGAAGTCGGATGCGTTTGTGAATAGCATCATTTACAAACGGCCATTCGGAGTCACTGCGATGCGTGACATTGAAGTCTGGAAGAATAACCCGGAGGATTGGGACAAGATGAGAGTCGCCGCCGGAGAGCAGCTCGCCAGGTGAGTGGATCGCATTCCGCGGGATCAAGCTTGTATTTGGCGATTCGACATCACGATGCCTTTGGAGAAACTGCCAGTAAACGACGAAATCGCTTTTGGCGTTCCAGGCGAGCGGCATTGTCCAGACACCCGCTTGGGCTACGCTGTCAGCGGATGCCTCAGAATGTCTAATCAGTTTGTCAACAGCCGCGAAGAGGACCCATCGTGCCCAACAATTGCCAGGGAACAGCTTGCGGTTGATTTTACACCTTCACTGCGTCGTGAAGCCTCCATCGAGAACGAGCACCGTGCCAACCGCGAAGCGGGCCTCGTCCGAGGCGAGATAGAGAACAGCTGCAGCGATCTCCTCAGCCCGGCCCAAACGCCGAATGGGGAACCAGTTTGCCGCCTCTGCACGTGATGTGCTGTGGGTATTCAGCCACCCGATAAAGAGACTCTCGGGGATGTCGAATCCGGCGGTTGCTAGTGCATTGATGCTGATGTTTTCACTTGCTACTTGAAGCGCCGCGGATTTGGTTAGACCGATTACGCCGCCCTTGGTGGCGCCGTAAAGCCCGTTATCGGACACGCCTGTGATGCTGCTCGTTATCGACGCCTGATTGACGATCGCTCCGCCCCCGTTCTTCCGCATTTGGGCGACCTCATGCTTCATGCAGTAATACACGCCCTTCAGATTGGTATCCACTAGTTCGTCAAACACGGAAGACGGCAGGTCGAGGGTCGGCCCAGCGGTCTCCTTGGCCGCATTGTTGACGCCCACGTCCAGGCGGCCAAATTCGCTAACCGTTGCTTCGATGAGCGTCTTGACCTCATCCTCCTTCGAGACGTCAGCGTGGATGTAAAGGCACGGGGCCTGCCGCGCCTTGACCTCACGCAACGTTTCCTGCCCCTTCTCATCGTTGATGTCGCAAAGGGATAGCTTCGCGCCATAGTCCGCGAAAGCCAAGGCGCATACCCGCCCGAATCCCTGTGCTGCCCCGGTGATGAGAACGACCTTATTGTGGAAATCGAACATGACTTTCTATCAAGCCGAGCAGATGGAGTATACCGCAGTCACAGGAGACCTCAGCTGCCGTAATACCATCTCCCTCGGTGAGTGCTCTAATCACTCTGAGGCGTGGGGCAACATGGCAAAGATCGGTGACGGACTGTATTCTTGGTTAAAACAATCATGGAGTTTCCAGATCTTACTAAGGTAAAGGCGTACGATCTTGGTCAGCCGTATTTCACAGGCATGCCGCATTACCCGACACATCCACCTTTTCTCTACAGCCTGACAAAGAAGCATGGAGACATCATTTACGCGGAGGAGACCACAGCGGCGGCCGACGCCATTGCTCTTGGTACACATGTCGGTACGCACATTGATGCGCTCAGTCATTTCTCGCGTGACGGCATCTTCTTCGGCAACCGCCGCGTAGAGCATTCGTACGAGCACGGAATGGCGGACCTGGGTGTGGACACAATTGCACCAATCGTCCGCCGTGGTGTGATTTTGGACATTGCACGTTTGGAGGGCAAAGATGCTCTTCCGGAAGATTTCGAAGTGAGGCCGGCGCATCTGACTCAGGCTGCAAATGTGGAAGTTCGCCCGGGCGACGTCGTCATGATTCGAACCGGGTGGGCACAATTCTTCTCTGACCCCAAACGATACATCAACAACACGGCTGCTCCGGGACCGGGAATCGAAGGAGCGC
>JBJMGM010000048.1:0-42692 GCA_045807905.1 Bryobacteraceae bacterium
CCCGGTAGCCTGATTCTCCTCAGCTTAAGTGCCTTCCCGACGGCGATGGTAAAGCGTTATCGCTAGCCCCGCAATAGCATTTAGAACCATCACCGAATTCGTCACGATGTACACAGTAATTCCGAGTAGGATGCTGTACGTGAGAAATCCGAGGGCGGAGGCAAGCTCCCCTACGAAAAGCCACTTTGAAACACCACGGCTTGTACCATCGCGGAATTGCTTGTAAACCTGCTGGCCGATTGTGACCAGGAGAATGCATGAACTGATCCAGCCGATGATGTCAGGCATACTTGAAGCCTATCTAGTGGCCGTGAACACTAGGCATGTTCCGAAGGGCGAGCCGCTTGCCTAAAACGCCATTTGCTATTGAACTTCAGGGCGAATTCGTACAGGTAATATGCCGCAAGGACGCATAGCCCCGCGTAGAAGAACACTTTGGCGCTGTTCCGCGTCCCGTCATTGTAAAAAAACTCGCCAAACATCCAAATGACGTTTGCAGCGATCCATAAACACACGGCGACATTGTGAACGAGATCCGGTAAACACCTCCGGCCATGCCAAGCTATCCACACTGCTACAAACAGTGTCGGAGCGACCATCGCCACTCCGGTCCACTTCCATAGCTCGCACCATGAACAGTCTTTCAGCAGCCACAGTGCAACGTGGAGGTTTTGAAGATTTTCCATCTTGCGGCTATTCGTCAAGGGGGGTCCGCCTCCACCGTCGCGATCTACGCAATTCCCGTTCATAAGTGACACCCTTTTTTATGTAGTTCCAAATTGGTTTTCCCAAACCGGGGTTTGCCCGTTGAGCTGTTTCTGATCTGGGTAGGCCCTCGATGCGCTTCCAGCCTTGGCGTTATTTACCGGCTCGATCGTAATGGATAGAAATACGTATCGAGCGCTGCCGCACGTCTTGGGCTAGTGGCGGTAAACAATAATCTTCTCCCAGATACGCATGCCTTCGGGCTGAAGTCGAGCCTCGTTGAGTGAACGACTGAGAGCCTTCCCGAATGGACGGAGGTTGACGAAAGCGTTCTCCCGGAGCTGTCGAGCAGTTCAGTGAGCTGATCAGCTTTTGGCCTTGCACGGACGATGTAGTGAGCCATCTGGGGGACTTCCGGTGCTTGAGTCTACGTGCACCAGGTCGCGAATGGAGAGCTGGGGTGGCGTTGTTACAGCCAGCCACCCTTCTGTGATGTTTGAGCGTAACGCTCAGATACTTCGCGAACGTACACCGCCGCGTCGTATTCATTGTCCGTTCTTCTTGCCATGCGCAACGCTCTCAATCCTCGGCTTTCTTTCAAATCGAGAGAATGTGCGAGGGCAACTAGCGCCTGCTGAAACTCGGAAACCGGCGCTGTCGAAGCTTGGCCTGTCACCTTTTGTTGTGCCGCAATCTCAGCCGTAAGCTCCACACCGAATGACTGAAGGTGTGCTGGTATCGCTGCTGGTTTGAGATCGGAAGGCGCATCCGTCCGCGCCACATCCAGCGATGCGACCGCGGTAAACCTTTGGGCTGTTGTGTCCCGTTGAGTAAGAAACGAAGAAAGCCCAAAAACCTCCTTCAGCGTAGCCGGGATGGACGTATGGTCAAACGTGCGGTGATCAATGGTTCCCTTCGGAATGAAGGGCGAAATAACCACCGCGGGAACCCGGAGTCCATACCGGTCAAAACCAAACTGTGATGTATAAGCGTCGGGAGGTGTCGCTGCGGGCGGTGTCACGTGGTCATAGAACCCACCATGCTCGTCATGCAAAATAACGAGAACTGTCTCTTCCCACTGAGGCGAGTTTCTTAGCGCATTGTAAACATCCGCGATAAGCGCTTCGCCTGCACGAATGTCGTGAGGCGGATGCTGGTCGTTCGCTTCACCAAAAAACGAGAAGTACTTCGGCTCAATGAATGAATAGTTCGGGAGCTGGCCATTTGTTGCATCCGTCCTGAACTGGCCAAAGGAGTAGAAGTTCGCCCTATTCACATCCGTCTGAAGCGTTTGGAGAGCCCAGGTTTGTGAGAAATCGTGGTAGTAATCGCGCCAGGTGCGGCCAGCAGCGGCAAGATTGTCAAAGATCGTGGGCATGTCGTAATTGCGAAACTGGCTGTTATCGAGGTACCCCTTTGAAGTTGCCGCGTGCACAAAGAAGCGGTTCGGCCAAGTCGGTCCCGGAACGGATGAATACCAGGCATCGCAAACTGCGAATTCCCGCGCTAAGGTCGTCAACACTGGAACCGTAGTCGGTGCCATGCATTTCATGATTGTGTCGGCAATTGGCGGCGTAACGTGCGGTTGCTGTGAATAACTGAGGATGAATCCTAGGTTCGGTAACGATGTCGGCGGAGGCCCAGCGGGATTGTCGAACAATTGCAGATTCACGTCATGAAAGCTGTGGCCAGGGTCATAGCTGAAGATGAACCCGGCGTCGTTGCTGACCCTCACTTGTTGAGTCGGGTCGATGTGGGCCGGATCACGCGGGTTCCATTCATTACCTGTAAGGCCATCCACAGGGCAATCTGTGCCCCGCATGAACCCGAGCATGTGATCGAAGGAACGGTTCTCAAGCATCAAAACGACAATGTGCTGAATCGTTGGTGGCACACAGAAGTCCTTGGGAAATCCTAACACCGCGTTCCACTTCAAGGCACGATCACACGCAGACGCCCCTTCTTCCGCTGCCCAACCAACTCTCGTATGCCGAGCGAGGCAGCACGCGCACCTCGAACCTGTAGGGCGCCTGGGCCGGGAGGCACGGTCCGGTTTTGGTCCGGGTGCCGCAGGGAATTCAAGGAAGAATCAGTGACTTAGCGGCGTGAGAAAGGCGAGCGTAAATCAGGTTTAAATGGCTGAAAACCCCAGCAAATTGTTGGAGGCGCGGGGCGGGATCGAACCGCCGAATAAAGGTTTTGCAGACCTCTGCCTTACCACTTGGCTACCGCGCCGAGAGGTGCGCTTCTCTTCGCACCATAGCACAAAGAGCTCTGCCGGTGATGGCGCGGTACGCTCGGTGTAGATTTCAGTGAGATGAGACCTGCTCCCGTCCTGCTACTTTTCACAATGTCCATAAATGCCCAGACGAACGTTGCGACAGCTTTCCCCAATACCGCGGAACTAAATAAAATGGCGAGTCGGTTCGCGCCGACTCCACTAACCGTCGATATTACGCGCCTCGGGTCCAGCGATCACAAGGCGTTAATCAAACTGATCGAAGCCGGACACGTGATTGACCATATCTTTTTGCAGCAATTGTGGAGCGGTAACGAGAAGCTGTACCGGCAACTTCGGCAGGATACCTCGCCGCTCGGCAGAGCAAGGCTGCACATGTTTTGGATTAACAAAGGGCCATGGTCAGATCTCGATGCGCACCGTGCCTTTCTTTCCGGCGTTCCAGAACGCAAACCGCTCGGCGCGAATTTCTATCCCGAAGACATGACGCGGCAAGAGTTCGAGCATTGGGTGGCCGGACTGCCGGGAAAGGACGCCGAACTAGCGACGAGCTTTTTCACCGTGATCCGGCGGGATCCAAGCCGGCAGCTCGAAACCGCGCCATACTACCACGATTACGGTGAAGATCTGAAACGCGCGGCGAGCTTGTTGCGTGACGCGGCAAAGTTAACCGAAAACGATACGCTCAGACATTTTCTTGAGACGCGAGCGGCAGCATTTCTAAGCGACGACTACTACGAAAGTGACTTGGCTTGGATGGACCTTGATGCTCCTCTGGATGTGACGATTGGGCCATACGAGACATATAATGATGAACTCTTTGGCTATAAGGCTGCGTTTGAAGCTTACATTTGCATCAGGGACGATGCAGAGACAGAAAAGCTGAAGGACTTTTCGAGACATCTTCAAGAAGTCGAAAACAACCTGCCGATCGACTCGGGTTACCGGAATCCGAAGCTCGGCGCGACAACACCGATCCGAGTCGTGAACGAAGTATTTTGCGCCGGTGATGGCAATCACGGAGTGCAGACCGCGGCCTTCAATCTGCCGAATGATGAGCGAGTGATTCAGCAGAAAGGCAGTAAGAAAGTGATGCTGAAAAATGTTCAGCATGCGAAATTCGATAGCACGCTTGTACCGATTTCGCGCGGCGTGCTGCCAACGTCCGTTCAGCCCGACCTAAGTTTCGATTGGTTCTTCACGCACATCTTGGCGCACGAGCTAAGTCATGGCATTGGACCACATGAGATCAAAATAAATGGCAAGACCACTTCTGTCCGGCAGCAATTGAAAGAGCTCTACAGCACCATCGAGGAGGCGAAGGCAGATATCACAGGACTGTTCATGCTGCAGTATTTCTTCGATAAGGGCATTCTTGAGGGCGGGGAACAGAACGAAAGAAAGCTTTACAATACGTTCCTGGCATCGTCTTTCCGCACCTTGCGCTTTGGCATTACTGAAGCGCACGGGCGCGGCATGGCGCTGCAATTTAACTATTTGATGCGACGTGGCGCGTTCCAGGCACGTTCTGACGGAACGTTCCAAGTCAATTACGCCAAAGTTAAGCAATCCGTGCGCGATTTGACACATGATCTGCTGATCATTGAGGCGCAAGGCGATTATTCAGCAGCGAAGAGAATGCTCGAGGAGCTTGGCGTAATGCAGCCCATATTGACTCAAGCTCTGGACCGCTTGAAGACTATACCGGTCGATATTGAACCCATTTTTGCCACTGCTGATGAACTTACGCGTCGCCAGCAGTAAGCTTCTCAGCAAGCTGAGAGACCCAGATTGTTTTGAAGTGACAGAGGCGCTATTTCTGCGCTTGCTCGGCTTGATCTATCTAGCGGCGTTTGCCTCGCTTTCGCCGCAGCTGGTGGGACTGGTTGGATCGCACGGGATTGTGCCGGTAGCGCAAATCATGGCCGCCATGCGTGGGCAAGCCGGCGCTCGGGTCTTCTTGTCCTTTCCAACCCTTTTCTGGTTTAGCAGCAGCGATTCTGCGCTGGTGTGCTGCTGCATTGCAGGATGTATAGCGGCAGTCTTGTTGGCGCTTGGATTCTTTCCCAGATGGTCGGCTGCGCTGTGCTTCGTTCTTTATCTCTCGTTAGTCTCGGCCGGGCCGCCGTTCACTGCATTTCAGTGGGACGCCCTCTTGCTGGAATCCGGATTTTTGGCGCTCTTCGCTGGGAGCCGCTGGCTGGTATGGGCTTATCGATTTTTGGTGTTCCGTCTGATGCTCGACTCGGGTTTGGTGAAGCTGCTATCGGGCGATCCGAATTGGCGCAATCTTCACGCCATGCGGTTTCATTTCATGACACAGCCTCTACCAAATCCGTTGGCTTATTACGCTTATCGTGCGCCTGCATGGGTGCTCGATTCGATCACAGCCGCGACTCTGGCCATTGAGCTGATCGCTCCATTTCTGCTCTTCGGGCCGAGGCTGATTCGGCATATCGCCGCAGGGCTTCTGATGGCGATGCAGGTGCTTATCCTTTTGACCGGCAACTATGCGTTCTTCAACTTTCTTGCACTCGCGTTATGCCTGTGGGCATTTGACGACCGGACATTTGCGCCTTTAAGCCGGCTGCTTCGCAGGCGAGTCCGGCCCATTCGTGCACGAATTTGGGAGCCGGGAGTGAGCACGGCGGTGCTTGTGTTAATCGCGATCGGGGCGATACAGCTAACTGGCATGTTTGCGCCGGAATTTGAGAGAGCATTTACGAAGCCACTGGCGCTGATTGCTCCTTTCCAGATCGTGAACACGTACGGATTATTTGCAGTCATGACGACGACTCGGCCGGAAATCGTAATGGAAGGCTCTGACGATCGCGTGAATTGGAAAGAATATTCTTTCCGGTACAAGCCCGGCGAATTGCATCGCGAACTGCCATTAGTTGCTCCGCACCAGCCGCGGCTCGATTGGCAGATGTGGTTTGCTGCCTTAGGAGATTATCAGGAAAACGAATGGGTAGGCGGACTCATGTACCGGCTCATGCAAGGAGAGCCAAGCGTAATCGGTTTGATGAACCCTCCCCCATTTCCGAAGCCTCCCCGCTACATGCGCGCCTTGCTGTATGACTACAGCTTCACGACACCGGATGACCGCGCAAGGACTGGGGCGGTTTGGCAGCGGCGCTTACTGCGGACGTGGTTTGGACCCGTTGCCCTACAGGCGGTGCAGTAGATCGGCTTAGATCGTAAGCTTTAGCCTTCTTATTGGGGCCTAACACTTGGTCGACTCAATCCAGCGCTTAACTTGATGAGTCCTTCGCGAATCGTAACTTCATCAAAAGCAGCAAAACCCAAGAGCACTCCTCTGGGGTCGTGACGCGTCAACGTAAATCGGTCAAGAGCTAGCGCTTCAATCCCCTGCGCAGCCGCTGCCCGCTCCGCTTCTCGCGACGGCATTGCATTCTTCAGGAATGCTGCAGTGTAAAGGCCGGCTTTCACACTCGAAATCTCAAGTAGGCCGTTCAAATATCGGCGCCCTCCGTCCATCAGCGCCGCGAGGCGGCTGGCGTAGAGGTCACGCATTCGCCGCAGATGGCGTCCAAGGTGGCCACCTACGATGAAGTCACATAGTACTGCCTGATCGAGGCTGAGGGCGCGGAACTCGGTTCCATACCGAAACGCCAGGAAGAAATCGACCAGGGGCGGCGGTAAGACAATGTACCCCAGCCGCAGCGACGGGAAAAGTAGCTTACTGAACGATCCGATCAAGATAACGCTCGAACTTCGATCCAGACTTTGCAGCGCGGGTACCGGCCGCCCTTCGAAGCGGTATTCGCTGTCGTAATCGTCTTCGATGATGAAGCCGCCGGTGCGCGAGGCCCAGTTGAGTACCGCCATCCGCCGCTCCAATGACATTGTCATCCCAAGCGGGAATTGGTGTGCCGGCGTCAGATATACTCCCTTCGCGTGCGCGCAGATTCTCATACCGGCGGACACGGACAGTCCTTGCTCATCTACTGCTACTGGAATGATCTTCGCTCCGGCGTTACCGAAAGCCATGCTTGCTCCGAAATATCCGGGATCTTCCATCCAAACCGGGTCGCCCGGCTTCAGCAGGAGGCGCGCGAGAAGATCGAGCGCCTGTTGCACGCCAGAAATGACGATAATCTGATCGGGCGTACATCTTACGCCGCGCGACGACCCCAAGTAAGCTGCAATGGCCTCGCGTAGTGGTCGGTATCCGCGTCCATCATCTTCTGTCTTCAACCATGACCCGAAACTTCGTGCTCGCCGAGCCGCAATACGTCCCCAAAGTTTAGCCGGGAACTCGCCAATATCCGGATCTCGCATTTGAAAAGGGCGAACGCTTTTCGTCCCAACCAAACCAATGAAGGGCTTTGGTCGCGCATAATTTGAAATCACGCGACGAACATAGGCCGGCCGTATGAAGAGCTCTTTCCGAACGGGATGGACCGCCGCTACGCGATCACTCACCCACGTACCCGATCCGACACGGCAACAGAGGTATCCCTCAGTTTGGAGCCGTTCGAATACGCTCACAACCGTACCCCGCGAGAGGCCATGCTGGCGCGCGAAATCTCGCGATGCAGGCAATCTGGCTCCGGGCTTCAGCCGGCCTTCTAAAACCGCGCTGCGCAATTCTGCGTGAAGCCAGTCGGTGATAGTCTGATCTTCCCGACGATCACTCACCGTCAGTTCAAGCGCGCTGACAATCTTTGACACGAAAATTAAATTGGTCCATTAATATCGGAATAAAATGGCTCTATCATTTGTACCAAATGCGGCGTAAGATCAAATTCCGGAACATGTTCCCGATGTCGACGCGCAGAGCTTTCTCGGGTGTGGGTATTCACGTGTATGGCTTCGGCGCCATCGCGCTTGGTCTCGTCGGATTGGTCTGGCGCGACTTTGCAAGTGTGTGGCAGCCAGTCCCGGCTACCACTCCGCATCGCACGGCACTTGCCTACATTGCCACGGTATTGCTGTTGGCGGGAGGCGCGGCGGTTCAATGGCGCAGGATCGCTCAGGCGGGTATTGTGGTGCTTGCCATCCTATATTTCATCTTTGCCTTGCTCTGGCTGCCTCGTGTGTTTGGTTATCCGCAGATCTTTGCCACTTGGGGCGGATTTTTCGAACAACTCTCGTTGGTGGCTGCGGGGTTGGTGGCTTACGCATCTTTGGCGCCGTCACATTCGGCATGGCCAGTCATAACGGCTCGCATCGGTCGTTTTTTCTATGGAATTTGCGTGCTTTCTTTCGCGCTGAATCACTTCTTCGCTCTTAAGGAGACGGCCAGAATGGTTCCGGCGTGGGTCGCGCCGGGGCAACAGTTCTGGGCCGTGGCGACCGGAGTTTTTCACTTGCTCGCCGGCATGGCAATACTCTCGGGAGTTCTGCCCGTTCTCGCGTCCTGGTTGCTCACTGCAATGCTTGGTACATTCGGTGCTTTGGTTTGGGCGCCCTCACTCTTCGGCGCGCCCCATGAACATATGGTCTGGGCTGGCAACGCGATCAACTTGGCTTTGACTGGAGGGGCTTGGGTAATCGCCGACGCAATGGTGAGTCGCCGAGAGCAAATTCACGGTCAGCAAGACGCGAACGGCAGCCGCCATACATCCTCTCCCGGCCGGCCTCGTGATGTAACTGTATGAGCGCCTCGACAGTAAGCACCGGCCTCGTGGTATCCACTCCTCCACGCGCCCTTCGAACACGATTATCCGCCGTTGATGCACTCCGCGGCCTCGTCATGGTTCTGATGGCGCTGGATCATACGCGCGAGTTCTTCACAAATTGGAAAGGTAATCCTCTTGACCCGCAGCACACCACTGTCATCCTGTATCTGACGCGTTGGATGACACACCTCTGCGCTCCGGCCTTCGTCTCTCTCGCCGGCGTATCTATCTTTCTTCAGCAGCAGCGAAAAACCGCACGCGAACTTACCAGGCTCCTCCTCACTCGTGGACTGTGGCTCATCATCGTCGAGCTGACGTTGGTACAACTCGTGTTCAACTTCCATTGGCAGTGGGATGTGCAGCTCCTCGAAGTGATCTGGGTCATCGGAGCTTCAATGATGATTATGGCGGCGCTCATCCACTTGAGTGTTCGCTGGAGTGTGATGATCGGCGCGCTCTTGATCCTCGGACACAATGCGCTCGATCCAATAATGGTCACAAGCCTCGGGCCGCTGGCCTGGTTATGGTGCCTCTTGCACGTTCCAGGCTCAATCACTGGCCCACCGATTCATCCACCCATCATCATCGTCGCGTATCCACTTGTGCCATGGGTCGGAGTCATGGCCCTTGGGTACGGCTTTGGTAGCGTTTCGCTGAAAGAGAGGCATCAGCGCACGCAATTTGAACTTCGTGCCGGCGCCATGATGCTCGCTGCCTTCGTCCTGCTGCGGTGGACGAATCTCTATGGTGATCCGATTCGGTGGACGGCACAGGCAAACTGGTGGCGCACGCTGCTTTGTTTCTTCAACGTCCAAAAATATCCGCCGTCGCTGCTCTTCCTGCTCGCGACGTTGGGGATTTCAGCGCTTCTGATGGCTACCATCGAATCCGCTGAAGCTCGCGCGGTTTTGAAGCGAACTCGAAACGTGCTGGAAGTGTATGGCCGTGTTCCGTTCTTCTATTTCTTGCTGCACATCGCACTTATACACCTGCTGGCGCTCATCGTTACGGTTGCGACCGGTGGCGATTGGCGATGGTGGGTGACAGATTTCCCAAACGGCGGCGTCTTGGCGGGCCATCCTTCCGCATACGGCTATGGCTTGGGCGTCGTCTGGTGCATTTGGATCCTGGTTGTAGCGCTCTGCTATCCCGCTTGCAAGTGGTATGCAGGAGTGAAGAGCCGAAGTCGTAGCCCCCTGCTCTCCTATCTGTGAAACGAAGTGCGCCACTAAGATTGGCGCGGTAAGTCTTAGGCCTCAAGGGTGCGTGTGAAACACTGCGGTAAGAGGCCTCATGATGAAAAGAGATTTCCCGCGGCGTCGATTTTTAAAGACCTCGGCAGTGGCAACTGGCGCTCTGTTAGCGCCGAAACGTATTCTCCTTGCGCAGGAGACGCCGGGCGATAGCTCGAAGGCGCTGCCGGCGAGCGAACGTTTGCGAATAGGCATTATTGGAATCGGAATGCAGGGATCGGGCCTACTGCCGAATGCGATCAGCCTGCCCGGCGTCGAGTGTGTCGCAGCAGCCGATCTCTACGACGGCCGCCACACGCTGGCCAAGGAGATTACCGGTAATCCCAACCTGCCGACTACCCGCCGTTACCAGGAATTGCTCGATCGGAAGGATATCGAATGCCTGATCGCAGCCGTGCCCGACCATTGGCACAAGCGCGTGGTCGTCGATGCATGCCAGGCGGGCAAGGATATTTACTGCGAGAAACCGATGTCGCACCGCATTCCGGAAGGATTCGAGATGGTCGCAGCGGCGCAGCACAACGATCGCATCGTGCAGATCGGTTCGCAGCGCGTCAGCTCTGTGTTGTGCGGGAAGGCGCGTGAACTGTACCACAACGGCGCCATCGGCGATGTGGAGATGGTGGAGCTAAGTTTGGGACGCAACAGTCCGACAGGCGCGTGGCAATATCCTCCGCCGCTGGATCTTTCACCGCAGAATTTGGACTGGGATACCTGGCTGAATGATGCGCCGAAAATTCCTCTCAATCCAAATCGGTTTGCGCGCTGGCGTTGTTGGAAGGAGTATGGCACGGGCGTAGCGGGCGATTTGATGGTGCATCTGCTCAGCGGGATGCTCTACACGCTGGGTTGGAATGAGCCGCCGCGATCGGCCTCGACCTTGGGCGGCATCTTCCGGTGGAAAGACGGGCGCAATATGCCAGATCTGCAAGCGGTGCTATTTGATTATCACGGGATTCCGGTATATGTGCGACTGGACTTGGGTGCGGAGACGCCTGAGATGGCGCGGTTCATGGGTCCAAAAGGCATTATGGAGGCGAGCGAACATGAGCTGCGGTATTCGCTGCAGAGGGGCGTTGACACGGAGCCGAGTTATTACGCGAATAGCTTTCCGGCGAAGATGCGGCAGGAGTATGAAAAGCGCTGGCACGAGGAGCACTACATTGAGCCTGGGCACGAGCTGCTCGACGACGCTGCCCTGTATAGCGGCGATAGTTGGGATGACGTGAAACCGCATTTGTGGAATTTCTTCAAGGCGGTGAAGACGCGCAAGCCGGTGGCGGAGGATGCGGTGTTCGGGAACCATGCGGCGATTGCTTGCCATATGGCGAATGAATCGTACTTCCGGAAGAAGGTTGTGTATTGGGATGCAACGGAAAAGGAGTTGAAGACGTAGGTGGAATTCGGATTGCGGCCAATAAGCAGACCACTTGAACCTCTGTATTGATATGGGCGCTTACAGCTGCCTTGTTGCTTACCCTGGCGCTTCCCGTTAGACTCACGAAGGTAGCGGCTAGGAGGGATTCCATGTACGACATGAAGAATATTGGCAAGCTAAAGGCGCTCGGAGTCCACGCACCCGAGGCAATGAAGGCTTTTGAGGCCTTCGACAAAGCAGCCATGGCTGCGGGAGCAATTCCGAGCAAATATAAAGAGCTGATGGCGCTTGCCGTCGCTTTTACGACGCAATGCCCTTACTGCATCGAGATCCACGCGAGAAAGGCTCGAGAGACGGAGGCCTCGGAACAGGAGATCGCCGAGGTTGTTTTGATCTCTGCGGCGCTGCGGGCCGGAGCGGCCGTGACTCATGGCACACACGCTATGCGATAGCCTGGCCCAGGCAAGGCACCGACCCAGAGATTACATCTCGGATCTACAACCCGATGAGTTCACGGCAACGCGATGTCGTCCAGTTAAGGGCGTCCGTGTTCCGCTCGGTTGCGTTCTGATAAATCTCGGCGAGGCCGATTCGAAGTTGATAGCACAGCAAGCGCTCGCTCAGCTTTGGGAAATCGGGTATATGGATTTCGAGGTAGCGAGCCTGCTGGTTCATGCAATCGAGCCACGTGCTCCAAAAGAAAATGTTGGCGACGTCGTAAAGAGGATCGCCGATTGAAGCTTCCGACCAGTCAATCACGCCCGTGATGCTGCGGCCATCGGTGAGGACGTTGTTCGATCCGAAGTCGCCGTGAATGAGTCTACGATTCTCGGGACAATGTTCAGCGAGTGCTGAGACGCGCTCCAAAACCCGATTGACGATATTCATGTCGGCGAGTGACTCGATTGCTGCCCAGTCGTAGCGCTGCGGATCGGCGATGCTGGTCAGAAAATTACGCCAGCTCTCATGCCCGCCGACCCCGAGTGCGTTGAACGGCCCGAAAGCGCGCATACCGTCCAAATCAGCTTCTGCTATCGCGTCCAACATCCGAGCGGTCGGACCAAGCACGGGCGGCACATCATTCGGCTGCAAATCCTGCAATGTTAGGCCCGGCAGATTTTCCGATATGCAGTAGTTTTCCCAATACGAATGATTTCAGCAATCCGCAGATTGGGTCGCGCAAATTTTCGGTAGGCAAAAGCATCCTTTTCGAAGCCCTCGACGGCGCGGTTGATGCGGATGACGTAGGTCTGCGTTTCGCTCTGAAACCTGTAGACCTGCGATTCTTCTCCTCCGACGATTGGTTCGAGGCCGGAAATGTTCCCCGTGCAGCCTTGAAGCGTTCTTAGGGCTGCGGCTGCCGGGAAGGATGGCGTTCGCGCACCGAGCGTGTCAGACACGCTAACGAGCATACAGTGCTGGAGAGGTAGAAACGCGAGAGTGGAGGAACTTCGGGGGAAGTGCTTTCTAATCGCCTGTACAGCCGAGCTACGGGCGTGATTCTGTAGAGCCCCGATGCGTGTGGAGAAACATGGAAGGTGTGGCTGCGATTCGGTTTTCCTACAACTGCCTTTTGCCAAAGATCGCGTATCCCGCAGCTGTGCGGGAGTCCAAGTCTGGCGAAATCCACCCGGATGTCTTGGGGCGAGTTATCGCTGATATTAAAAACGGCTAAATACTTCGAATTGGATCCCGGAATATCAGACGTCCATGTGATTTGATCGCCGTCGCGAAAGAGCTGACGACTGTTCGTCCCCTGCTGATTAGCCTTTAGCACTTCATCATTCGTCAGCAGCGAAAGTGAAAACTCATCGTTGCTCGGAAGATCACCGCCATACATCAGCGGCGACCGTGCAATGGCCCACAGGCTCATCAGCGTCTGCTGCTCCGAGTGTGTAAAGCGGCTCATTCTGTCGTTGCCCCGCTCAGCGCGAATTGCGATCCTTCCCAAAGGAAGCATGTCGGCGTCCGGCCACGATCCGGGTCTTGCGTGCGGTTCCCAAATTGCCAAAAGGTCAAACTGATGTTTAAGATCCTGCCAGCGATCCCAAAAATCATTCGAGATGCGCCACATCTCGGCATATCGGGAGAGCAACGCGGCATCTTGGACTCTCGTAGGCCCAGGCGACAGACTCAGCACAATCGGACGCCGGGTTTTGTCAATCGCTTTGGAGAGGGCCTGAATTTCATCTGCATGCAGCGGGTCGAGCATGTTGTCAGCCTTGATGAAATCGACGCCCCAGCCCGCATACAGATGCGCGATGGAATCATAGTAATCTTGCGCGCCCGGCTTGGTCATGTCGAGGCCGTACATATCTGTGTTCCAACTGCAAATAGAAGTTCTATTGGCCACATCAGCAGCATGGAACCTGCTGCCGTTAATGGGCGAATTTGTATGCACTGCCTCTCGCGGGATCCCTCGCATAATGTGGATGCCGAACTTGAGACCGTGGCTATGGACGTAGTCGGCCAACGGCTTGAATCCGTGATCGCCTGCTGCTGACGGGAAGCGATTGGCTGCTGGAATTAGACGGCCATAGCGGTCCATCGCGAGATCTGCATTGGGACGATAACCATGAGCCTTGGCCTTGGGGTCAGACCATTGAATATCGACAATGATGTATTGCCATCCATACCGGCGAAGGTGCGAGGCCATGTAATCCGCATTCGCCTTCACCTCCGACTCCTTTACGGTGGTTCCAAAGCAGTCCCAACTATTCCAGCCCATGGGCGGCTTCGAGGCCAAGGGTTTTCGTTCTGATCGAAGGTCTTGACCATAGGCTGAGCACAGGAGAGTAGAAAGGACAGTGATCGCGAAACGCCGCGTTGAGTCGTTCATGAGATTTTTTCGTCTGTACTTCGGCTCTTCAATCTTGCCTCATGCGATTCTGAAGAGCATCAGCATTATGTGTCGTGCGCTAACTTATTTGCTCATTTTAGGGCTAGTGTGGCTTGGCGTCGTGCGATGGACGTCAATTCGGGTGATCGCGCAAGCAGGTAGTCCGGAGAAAGCGCCAGCCTCGGGGCCCCAGCAGCAGGATACACATGCGCAAGGAGGAATGTCGAGAGCCGGCGCGCATGCGGCTGTTTTGGATTCCGAGAACCGGCCGATCACCGCGGGCGGGTTCGTGAACGGCGGACCTATTGTGTTTCAGAATATCGCAGCAAAGTGCGGACTTGCGCAGTGGCGGCATGTTATGGGAACCCCGGAGAAAACTTACATTCTCGAGACGGTAGGGTCGGGTGTGGCGCTCCTCGATTTCGATAACGATGGTTGGCTCGATATCTATTTAGTAAGTGGATCCACATATGACGCCCTTAAAGGGAAGGCAAAAGCACCCCGGGCGGCCTTATTCCGTAACAACCACGACGGTACGTTTACGAACCTCGCAGAGCGAGCCGGAGTGACTAACGATCGCTGGGGCTTTGGTGCGGCGGTCGGTGATTACGACAACGATGGCTGGCCTGACATCTATGTAAGTAACTTTGGCAAAAACCGGCTATATCATAACAACCGTAACGGCACATTTACGGATGTTGCCGAGAGGGCCGGAGTGACTCTGGGCAACTGGTCGACCGGCGCAACGTTCGGAGATTACGACGGCGATGGCAGGCTGGATCTTTTTGTGCCGGGCTATGTGCATTACGATATCGAACATCCTCCGATCGCAGGGTCAGCGGCTGTTCGCTTCAACTATTGCCAGTTCCGTGGTGTGGATGTGATGTGCGGTCCGCGCGGTCTGAAGGGCGAGCCAGACCATCTGTTCCATAACAATGGAAATGGCACATTCGCGGACGTTAGTGAGAAGCTTGGGGTCAGTGACGCGCAAGGGTACTATGGCCTGACCGCCGCCTTCGTTGACGTTAATAATGATGGCAGGCTTGACTTACTGGTCGCGAATGACTCGAAACCAAATTACTTGTATGTGAATAAACGGAACGGCACTTTTGAGGATGCAAGTTACAGTTCGGGCTACGCATTCAACGAAAATGGCCGCGAGACAGCCTCAATGGGAGTTGCTCTCGGCGATTATCGCAATAAGGGACTGCTCGACATTTACAATACCGTTTTTTCAGATGATTACAATCCCCTATACCGCAATGATGGCGACGGTAACTTCACAGATGTAAGTTATCAGCTTGGAATTGCTGAAGTAACAATTCCATTCCTGGGCTGGGGAGCGGGCTTTTTGGACTATGACAACGATGGATGGAAAGATCTCTTCGTTGTAAACGGTCATGTTTACCCCAGCGTGGATAAGAGCGATTGGGGAAGTACATTTGCGGAGCGTCCGCTGCTGTTTCATAACCTCGAAGGTAAAAGGTTTGAGGTCGTTCCGCCCGTCAAGGGCTCGGGTCTGGCGGAATTGTTGACTGGCCGTGGTGCGGCTTTCGGCGACCTTTTTAATGACGGAAGTATAGATGTAGTCGTTAATCAGCTCGACAGAGTTCCGGCCCTATTGCGAAACGTAAGTTCGACCAAAGATCGTCACTGGGTGGGTCTAAAGCTAGTCGGTGGAGCTAAAAGCCCGCGAGATGCAGTGGGAAGCACTGTGTATCTCAATGCGGGGAATATGCGCCAGCGGGGCGACGTCATTAGTGGAGGCAGTTTTGCTTCTTCGAACGACCAGCGTATTCACTTCGGCTTAGGGGAAAGCACGAGTGTGGAAGGCATTGAAATTCACTGGCCCAGCGGCAAGGTCGAGAAGCTCACGTTACCTGCGGTAGATTGTTTCTACACCATTGAGGAAGGGAAGGGCGTCGTCCCGAGTCGACTTAAGTGAGGTCGAACTCCAAACGCGTGACGGAAGCGGGAGCGAATCGATAGGTGAGGGGCGCAAGGCTTGCGACATTCCTATCTTCGATGGGCTTCAGCGCGTCCGGACGCTCAAATGTGTTGTGTGCGTGAATGTCGCTCGAGGTAAGCACGGTTGCGCGCACGCCCGAGATTTTTGAGCCGCGCACATTGATCCCAGTCTCCTGTGAATTCTGAATGTCGGGATTGACTACTGTTAGGACAACATGTTTGCCGTTTAGTGAACAGGATCCCGCTAAGCCCGGCAAACCTCGCGCGGCGGGCTGACTTGACGGAGGCGCAGAAATCATGGTGCGTAGTGAGGTGCCACCTTGGTGTGCGCCATACATCTCAAACACGTGAAAAACAGGCGTCACTGTGAAGCGATCGCCGACTGCCAAGAACGATGTGTGAATGTTGTTGATGAGCTGTGCGGCATTCGCCATTGCCACTTTGTCGGCATGGCGGTTGAAGATGTCGAGGGTGATGCCCGAGACGAGCGCATCGCGCAGGGTCGGAAAATATGCAAACAGATAGCTGGGATTGATGCTCGGATCAGTTTTGTGCCACGCGCCCCACTCGTCGACGATGAGCTTCACGCGGTGTCCGGTATCAAAGTGCCCCATGATCTGCCAGTGATTGCGGATCAGTTCCTCCATCCGGTTCGCATCAGCCAGCAGGCCGTACCAGCCGTCCGGTGAGAAATCAATCGAGTCGTCGTGCTCGGGGCCTCCGCAGTAGAAATGGAGGGCACAGCCGTAGAGATGCCGCAGCGATTCAGTATTTTTTTCAACTAACTTTTGGAAAAAGCTGCGAGTCCAGGCGTAGTCCGCCACGTTGGGACCGGATGCGATCAGCGCCAAATTGACACCGAAGCGAGGAATCCATTCGATAAACCGGCGAAACTCTACCGCATACTCATCGCCGGTGAAATTTCCGCCGCAACCCCAACTTTCGTTGCCAACTCCCCAGAAGCGGACTGGGAATGGGTTCGGACTGCCTCCCTGCGCGCGCAATTCGGCTAAAGACGTGCTACCCGCCGGAGAGTTGCAATACTCGACCCATTCGTAAAAATCATGTGCGTTGAGGCTGCGCACGTTCGCGGCGAAGTACGGCTGGGCGCCAACCAATTTGCAAAAATGAGCAAACTCGTTTGTGCCAAATTGATTCGGCTCGTATTTCTGCGGAACATCCGGCGCTTTCCAAAGGTAGGGCGTATTCGCCCAAAAATTCGTATGACGAGCCCTTCGACTCCGTGGGCCTACGCCATCGCGCCAGTTGTAGCTATCTGCAAAGCATCCCCCCGGCCATCGAATTACGGGAGGACGGAGACGTTTCAGATTGTCTACGAGAGCTCTCCGGATGCCGCCAATGTTTGGGATTTTCGAGTTTTCTCCCACCCAGATCCCGTCGTAGATACAACCCCCGAGATGTTCCGTGAAGTGGCCGTAGATATCGGGCGAAATTGTCCCAATCGGTTCTTCGGGGAGGATCTCGATCTGCGCAGTAGCGGCAAAGGAAGTGCGCGGTGCGACGAAGGCAAGTCCGGAGAGAAGGAACTGTCGGCGGTCCATTCCGAATATCGTAGCGCTCAGGCGTCCGGCTCTCGTTACCGGAAAACTGCCTGTCCTTTTGAATCGGGCTTCACCCCTCGTAGAACACAGAGTTGACGCCCAGAGTGATTCGTAGCATACTGCAAACGCTCCATTCTGCGGAACCGTGTGGGGCAGGGCACAGAATGGGGTCTCGCAGTTCCGTCGCGCAAATCGGCGTTGCGATTTTAGCCTTGCAGGTGTTGTGTGCGGCTTTGGCAGAAGCGCGATATGCAATGCAAGATGAACAGTTCGAGGCTCAATTTCAGCAGGGGACCGAGGCACTGCGCAACGGTCATTTGGATGACGCCGCGGCTGATTTCTCGAAATGTATAACGGCCGAGCCGAACTTTGCGGAATCGTATTTCGATCTGGGTCTTGTCCGGCTGCAGCAGGGCAGGTGGGATGAAGCGGCCACCCTTTTTAGCAAAACCTTGAAGCTTAAGCCGGCACTTCGAGGCGGCAATCTTTTTCTCGGGATCGCGAAATACCGTCTAGATCAATATAGCGATGCGGTTACCGCCCTGAAGCGCGAGGCGGTCCAAGAACCATCTAATCCCGATGGGCTGATGTGGTTGGGACTGGCCGAACTCGCTTCTGGAGATGTGCGTTCGGCTATAGCGAATCTGGAAAAAGCCTCGAAGCTGACACCGGATAACGTGGACATCATGTATCACTTGGGCAAGGCTTACATGCAGATGTCCAAGGAGACATATGAGCACATGTATCAGACCGACCCCAAGTCTTGGCGTGTGCATCAGGTATTATCGCAGTCCTTCGAACAATCCGACCGCCTGGAAGATGCGGTCAAAGAGTGCCGGCAAGCGATCGACTTGAAGCCGAATGAGCCTGGGCTGCACCAACAGCTTGGTGACATTTACTGGAAGCAAAACCACCTGGAGAAGGCGGAGACGGAGTTTCAGAACGAGTTGAAGCTGAATCCCGAAAACTTCACCACGATGTACAAGCTTGCAACCGTGAGCATCGAGCGGTCCAAGCCGGAAGCAGCCGTGGAGTTACTCACGAAGGTGTTGAAGGAGCATCCGGAGTCGCGTGATGCGCATTATCAGCTCGGGCGCGCCGAAGCACAGCTGGGGAACAACGAGGCTGCCATACGGAATTTTGCGGCGGTTGTAAACGGCAAAGGAGACGCGGGTCCTGACACCGTGCGCCAATCGTATTATCAACTGGCCCAGTTATACCGGCGGGTCCAGCGGCCGGACGAATCCCGCCTAGCACTGAATTCATTTCTGCGCCTGAAGCAAGAGGCGGATGCGCAGCAAGATCAAAAACTTCAGGACAAATTGAAGCGATCGACGGAGCCGCAGGTGCAATGAACAAAACAGAGAACCGCGTTGAGAAGGGAGCTTTCGCGATGGGACCGAAGTGGGGAATTAGCTTACTGGCGCTAGTGTTGTCGTTGGGGATTGCGTCTGCACAGACGAATCAGGGCGCAATTGCCGGAAACGTGCAGGATCCCAGCGGTGCACTCGTTCCGGGCGCGAAGGTCACAGCCAAGGGCGTCGGCACGGGTACAACTTACGAAACGACCTCGAGCAGTGCGGGTTCCTATATTTTTTCCAACGTCAAAATCGGAAGTTACGACGTCACCGCAACGGCGCCGGGCTTTAAGGCTGCCCAGGTCACCGGCGTGATCGTGCAAGTTGGGACGACGGCGTCCCTTACCATCACACTCGAAACCGGTGAAGTGAGCCAGACCGTAACAGTGACGGGCGATGCGCCGACCATTGAAACCGAGACATCCGACATCGGAACGGTCGTCACGACGAAACAGGTCTTGGATTTGCCATTAGCGCTCGGCAGCACCACGCAGCCAATGCGCTCGCCTGAGTCGTTCGTGTTCTTGACCCCCGGCACCGTCGGACCGGGGACGAATGGAGGCGGCGACAATGGAGCCTCGGTGGGTGGCCCTTTTCAATCCAAAATCTCGGGTGGCCAGAATTACGGCACCGAGATTTTATTGGATGGCGCCAGCGTCTACCGCTCGGAGAACGGCTCTTCCTTTGACGAGACCGCCCCGTCGGTTGAAGCGCTGGGCGAGTTTAGGGTAGAAACGTCAACCATGCCCGCAGAGCTAGGCCGGACAACGGGCGGAATCGAAATCTTCAGTACCAAGTCTGGAGGAAACACCTTCCACGGGAATGCGTACGATATTTTCCGCAACGAAGCCCTGGATGCGAACAGCTGGTTCAACAACTACCAAGGTTTGCCGCGCGCTTTAGATAGACAAAACGATTACGGTGGCACATTGGGAGGGCCAGTCTGGATTCCGAAGCTGTATAACGGCAAGGACAAAACGTTCTTCTTCTTCTCCTGGGAGCAATACCGTCAAAACCAGGGTGGCGTGAATACGAGTACGGTCCCGACGGTGGCTGAGAAAAACGGTGATTTTTCCGATGCTCTCGATACAACGCAACTCCTGGGCACCAATCCGTGTGATGGCACGCCCATTTACTTCGGCGAGATCTTCGATCCCGCAACGACGAGGACAGTAAACGGCGTACAGTGTCGAACTGCCTTTTTGACCTCAACGGGCAGGAATGCGATTCCAGCGAACCGCTTTTCACCCATCGGCGCGAAACTTTTGAGCTTTTATCCTGACCCGCAGAACGCAAATCTTGCTAATAACTTTTCGTTCCCCTTCAGCTTTCCCATCCTGGATACGACGATGACGTTTCGCATTGACCAGAATCTCGGGCAGAGAGATAAACTATATTTCACATACAGCTCTCGCGATAATACGCGACTCGCTACTACGCCGTTCCTTCCAGGCCCCGCAGGCGTTGGTCAGACTCAGGATTTCTTTACGCACTATGTTCGATTAGGGAATGATTTCACCATTGGTCCCACGCTCCTCGATCATTTGAACATCGGTTTTAATCGCACTAACAGTTACAATGCCAGCGCCCTTGCAACATCCGGCACGAATTGGGATCAGGAGCTCGGTATCGCGGGAGTAAGCGGTCCAACGTTTCCAAGAATTGAGCCGGGTGAAGGCCAGATTACCGGCATCGGCAACACCGTGAATAACGACACCATCGATTACGGCTACCGCATTAATGACACCCTGGACTGGGCAAAAGGTAAACACAACATGAGGTTCGGCGTCGACTATCGGTATCAGATATTTGAGCCGGGATCGCTGAATAATGTCACTGGTACATTCAATTTCGCGCGCGCCGAGACCGCTGGCACAATCGCGACAAACGGCCTGAGCGGCAATGGAGTCGCGAGTTTACTGTTAGGCGATGTGGATAACGCAAACGTAAATGCATATGCAAGCCAACCAAAGTGGCTCTCTCACTATTACGCGCTGTTCGCTCAGGACAGTTATAAGGTAACTCCAACTCTCACATTGAATTATGGCGTGCGCTGGGATGTCGATGTGCCCCGCTATGAAGCCCATGGCAATACGTCGAATATTAGCTTGACTGCGCCAAATCCGGCGGCGGCCGGTCTTCCCGGAGCCCTGGTATTTGCAGGCAAAGGGCCCGGTAGAAACGGAGTCGTCGACGAGCGATGGGCAAACACCTGGTATAAAGATGTGGCGCCGCGACTTGGATTCGCATGGGCGCCAGCTATGTTCAGCGGAAAAACTGTCATCCGCGGCGGCTATGGCATCCTGTACGGAGCGCTAACGTACGCGGACTTCGGAAACAATCTGCAGACTGGTTTCCAAGCAAATCCCAGTTTTACCAGCCCGAACGGGTTTACGCCCGCGTTTAACATCGCATCGGGACTGCCGGGCTATCCACTTCCACCGAATCTCGACCCATCGCAGGTGAATTTCCAAGGGAATCCCGCGAATTCCTACATCGATCCTTCATATGGCCGTCCTGCGATGATTCAGAACTGGAGCTTTGAGATACAGCAGCAACTGGCGACCGATCTGATCCTCGACGTGGCGTATGTTGGCCAGCACTCGACCCATCTCCGCTCCGCTATCGATCCCATCAACAACCTGAATCCGTCCTTGTTCGGGCTAGGCTCGCTGCTTAACGCCGATATCAGCTCGCCGGAAGCCGCTGCGGCAGGAATCACCGCGCCATATGTCGGGTTTCCAGGAGATCGCAATGTCGCGCACGCCTTGCTTCCATTCCCTCAGTTATCAGATTCAGGGGGCGGCTTGAATACGGATTGCTGTCTCGAAAATTTGGGCCAGTCCACGTATCACGCTTTAGAAGCCTCTTTGCATCGCCGTTTTCATAACGGGCTTAACTTGATGGCGGCTTATACCTGGTCAAAAAGCATCACCGATGCTGACAGCACCCTTCCGTTCTTCGCATCTCTATCCGGCTTGGGCAGCGTGCAAAACCCATTCAACTTGAGAGGAGAAAGGGCCGAAAGCCAGCAGGACATTCCGCAGAATTTTGTCCTCAGCTATATTTACGAGCTGCCCGTCGGTAAAGGCAAAAAGTTTTTGAATCACGGAGGGGTTGTAAACGCCGTTCTGGGAGGTTGGTCGTTCAGTGGAGTTCAAACGTATCACAGCGGCCAGCCGTTCAGCTTTTGCTGCGCTACTGGCATACCCGGATTTCCTCACGGCATTCGTTACAACTATGTCGCCGGCCAGCCGTTGTTTAGTGAGGCATACCTGGGCGGGCACTATAATCCTGTCACGGACAGCATCTTCAACAAAGCAGCGTTTAGTGATCCGAACGCACCGGCTCGCATCGATGCAGGCGGCGGTTATGAGCTCGGCAACATGGCCCGTGAGATCGGGTCCATTCGTAGTTTCTTCTACTACAGCGAAGATTTCAACCTGCTGAAACGAACTCAGATTACGGAGCGAACTGACATTCTTTTCCAGGTTAGTTTTTTAAATGCGTTGAACCGGCATATTTTCGACGCTCACAGCTCGGTGGACCGTAACCCTAACGATGCGACTTTCGGCATCTTGAATCCCGGTAACACGATCATCGCTCCAAGAAGAATTCAATTACAGCTGAAGCTGGAATTCTAATGAGATCCTGAACCTGATTCATTGACCGTTAGTATTTGGTCGGCATTTACGTTCGCAAGATGCTGGACGATGCCGCTGGGCCAGTGAATTTCGATGTCTTTCGCCTGAGTGTCCGTGCTGAGACCGAAGTGCGCGCGAACATCACTGGAGGAGCAATAACTGCCTCCCGTCGTCACGGTTTGATATTGCAAGCCTTTCGGCGTAGTCAGCTTGATCGCGGCTCCGATGCCGTCGCGATTGCTCCTCGATCCCACTAACTTCAGAGTGAGCCAATGGTTTGTACTTTCCGTCTCATTACGCAGTATGTAAGCGGGACCGTTGGTCGTGGTGACCACGACATCCTGCCTTCCATCATTATCGATATCGCCGAGAGCCAACCCGCGAGCCGGCCATTTCTGTGAGAAGACTTCGCCCGAATTCTTCGAAACATCCATAAAGCCATGGCCCGTGTTGCGTATGAGCACAGGTGGTTCCTTGTAGTGCAGGCCGGGGGTGCTCGTATCAATCGTGTCGAGCACGTGCCCTTGTGCAACGAAAAGATCCTTCCATCCGTCGTTGTCATAATCTAAAAAACGAACTCCCCAGCCAGCGTGCAGCAGAGTTATCCCTGCTATCCCGTTTGTGTAAGTCGAGTAAGCAAAGCTTCCATCGTGTGAATTTGTGTAAGTCGCGTATTTTTCGTTCGCCAGGTTCGTGATGACTAAGTCCGCCCATCCGTCGTTGTTATAGTCGGCGAAATCGACTCCCATTCCCGCGTAAGTGCGGCCGTCTGCATCCACAGCAACTTCGCTCTGAAGACCGACTTCCTCGAACGTTCCATTCCGTTTGTTGTGAAAGAGAAATTCGGGCATCGAATCGTTAGCGACAAAGATGTCCGGATATCCGTCATGATCGTAATCAGCTATTGCTACGCCGAGTCCCTTGCAGGGCGTCGTTAGTCCGGCTTGGCGTGATACTTCATGAAAATGTTTTCCATCCTCGTTGTGGTACAGCAGCAGGGTTGTTGGTTTGAAGAGGTCCGGGTGGCAGTAAGCGCGGTAACCTTGCTGGCGCTCGCCGCACCAGATGTCCGAGAAATCCCAGGTTAGATATCGCGCGACTATCAGATCCAGCTTGCCGTCGTTGTCGTAATCAACCCACGCCGCGCTAGTGGACCAGCCGCTGCCCTCCACCCCAGCTTCTGCTGTAACGTCGGTGAATGTGCCGTTGCCGTTGTTGTGGTAGAGAGTGTTGTGGCCGTACGCAGTAACATATAGATCCTCAAAACCATCGTTGTCGTAGTCTGCGGCAGCAACTCCCATTCCATATTCTGCGCCGGCAACTCCGGCCTGCTCAGTTACGTCTTCAAACGTTCCGTCCTTTTTTTGGTGATACAGCCGATTCCAGTATTCCGGGCCGTTTTTCTTCGGTATTGTTCTTGGGGGCGTAGGATCATCGAGGTGCGTGCCATTTACGAAATAGAGATCGAGTAGGCCATCATTGTCATAATCGAACAGCGCGACACCCGATCCCATGGTTTCGGGCAGATATTTCCTGGAAGTGGGTGAACCCTTATGGACAAAATGCACCCCACAACGCCGCGTGACGTCGACGAATTTGCCCGGAGTCACGTTGGCTGGCTCGTCCGCGAGCGACAGGATATGGAAGGGCAAAAGCGCTGCCCCAAGAACGCCAAGAAGAAGAATGCACCGCCTTAGCATCACGGTTGCGTCAATGCCAAGTGAGAATTTGTAGTATGAGTCTTCTGGAGCGATCTCGAAAGTTCAAATTCGCGGTCAGCGGTGGTCTTATCCCCTAATTTTGTGAGTGTCAAGGCGTAGTAATAATGAGCTTTCTGATAGGAAGGGGTGCTCGTAACTGCCTGCTCTAGGTTGGTCTTCGCTTCGCTATAATGCGAAGCTCGATAGGCAAGGATGCCAAGTTCGGTCAAGGCACCGGCGTGATGTGGATCGCGCGACAATACTTTAAGAAAATTTTGGCGTGCCACATCCCCGTTTCCTTGCTCGATCGCAATCTCGCCAAGCTGGAATACAGATTCAGTCTGATTCGGCTGTAAAGCGAGCGACTTTTCAAACGCTGCCCGGGCCTCTTTCAACTTCTGCTCTGCCATCAAGATGTAGCCTAATCCGTATTGAGCGCTCGCGTCCTCAGGCTTTCCAGCCAGATATTTGCGCATCTGCGCCTCAGCTTGTTTACCCATGTTCTCGCCTAGATAAGCCCGCGCCAATGCATACATCACGTCGTGATACTCAGGCCGGGCGACCAGTGCTTGCTCAAGTAAGTTTTGGGCATCCTGGTATAAGTTCGAATCCAGCGCGACTAAGCCCAATTCGTAAAGAAGTTCGGGGTCGTGTGGCAGGACGTCCCTTGCCCGCAACAAAATTCCGAGGGCTTTTCCCTTGTCTCCGGAACGAGCAGCACTGAAAGCGCATTGTTTTGCGATGGCGCGGAGCAGCGATTCAGCCTGTGGGTTATCCGCTTTGAGTATCAGTGCCTGCTTCAGTTCGGCAATAGCGTCGAACGGACGCTCCGTCGCGTACAAACGGGCAAGGTTCACGTGCGGACCAATTATGCGGGCATCGGCTTCGATTGCTTGATGAAACAGTTTTTCCGCCTGATCGGGTTTCTGCTGCTCCATTCTTACTACTCCGAGCAGATTCAGCGCTAATCCATCGTCAGCCGCCTTATAAAGCAGCGGCTGTAGGGCGGCCTCGGCTGCTGTAAGCTCATGTCGCTCGATGAGCGTTGCGGCTCGCTGCAGCGCTTGAACACGGGTTTGGTCAACAGCGCATAGGGGGAAAACAATAACAAGGAAAACGGTTGCGCATACCGTCAACGAGAGATTGCGATTCGGCAACATGCTTCAAATCAGAGCTAATCAGGAAGGGAGGAGTGCGTGCCCAGGAGAGTCTTCGTTTGGGCAAATTCTTTTTCAGCGTCGTCCGACTTGCCTTCGCGCTTCAAGACACGTCCTAATAGATAATGCAAAGCTCCGTTGCCAGGCCGCCGAGCGATTGCGTTGCGAAATGCTGCCTCGGCCTCTCCCAATCGGTTCTGAGCTAACAGGATCCGGCCCCGCACTTCTTCAGTCCGATCCGATTTCCCCTCTATCCGTTCGGCATTTTCAAGCAATAAAAGAGCTTCACTTTGACGATTGCCGCGACTGAGTAGTTCGGCAAGGTTGATGTATGGCTGCGCGCTCGCCTTTCCGCTTTCGGCTCCCATCTGAATGGCTTTGCGGTATGCCGCTTCCGCCAGATCCGGCTGATTTTTTCCTGCAAGCGCAAGCCCTAGATTGTTTTGCGCTTTGGCGTACTGCGGATTCAGGCGTAACGTGTTCTCGAACGCCGCTATGGCTTTATCAAAAAAGTTCTGCACATAATATGCTCGGCCCAAATAGTAAAATGCTTCCGCGTCATTCGGCCCTTCAGCGACAGACCTCTCCAGCCATCGGACTGCGTCTGAATAGTCGTTCAATAGAACGTAATCGAGTCCAATAATCTTGAAGTCTTCCGCGGTCGGCCTCTGAAGTGCGGCAGCCGCCGTATACATCCCTAGCGACTCGCGAGGGTGATTCCGGCGGAACAAAACATACCCGAATAGGAATGTCGCGTCAGATGACCGTGGATGAAATTTGAGATAGTCTCTGAGGCAGTGCTCGGCGTCTTCATATTGATCCAGATGGATGAGCGCCTTGGCCCGGAGCGCAAGAGCGTTGGTCGTGCCGGGGGCCTCAGTTTCCGCTTGCAAGAGCGCCCGTGATGCTTCAGCATAGTTTTTTCGGTCCAGCGCGGCCTTGCCCCGGGTGTAGGCATCTTCTGAATGTTCAGGCTGAGTTGCGGAAACACCACTGAAACCACGACTCAACAGCAAGCATCCGAGGATCGCAATCATGGATGCACGACATCTCACGGCTGACTCGTTGAAAGCGAATTCTCCCACACTATAGCGCACCGGTGTCCGCATCCACCTTCAATACAGCGCCGATCTGATCGGGCGACGTAATCTCAAAGAAACGGGGGCAGTACTCTTCCGGGGCAGTAATCTAATAGGGCAAATGAGATTTGGATTCTTCCTTTCACTAACCGCTCTCGGGTCCATAATTTCGCTTGATGCCGTGGCGCAGACTAGAACTTTCGGCCAGTCGGACCCTGACCCAATTCAGATCCAAGTGAATGCAAGTAAGCGCGCGAATTTCAAAATACCGCGGACCATCTTCGGCAGTTTTCTCGAACCGATCGGGAACTCGACATACAACGGGCTTTGGGCGGAGATCCTTCAGAACCCCAGCTTCGAGGAGAATTTATGGAGCGCGCCGGCTATCGCCCGTATGATCCAAGATGAGCCATCGCTCGCGCGCGCATCGGAATTGGGCTTACCGCTACCGTGGGAGCCTCTCAATCCCGCCCAGGGAAATCGTTATGAACCCCGCTGGGGAGATGCCGCGAATTCGTCGCGGTCTCTGGCCATCTTTGGACTTCCAGGCGCAGAAACAGGAATTAAGCAAACGGTCTTTCTTCCCGTTCACCGGCAACTGCGCTACAACGGAAGCATTTATGTAAAGCACTTGAGCGGCCCCGATGCAGTCGACATCTCTATTCGGCGGCGCCATCATCCGGAAGAGGTATTGAGCCGCACAAAGCTGAATGCGTCCGATCTGAATTGGCGCAAATATACGTTTACGCTTGATCTCCCACCGGGACGACTCAAGTCGCTCGAACCGGCTGATTTGGTGATTGACGTAGAAGGAGACCAGAGAGCGCTCGTCGATCAGGCGGGGCTTATGCCCGCCGATGCAGTCGACGGTCTAGATCCCGAAATGATCGAGATGGCGAAGGCGATGAAAACTCCGCTGGTGAGGTTCGGTGGGAACTTCACGTCTGCGTACCATTGGCGGGATGGCGTAGGTCCGCGTGACAAACGAATCAGCATGTTGAATATCGCTTGGGGGATGCCTGAATACAACCAATTTGGAACCGACGAGTTTCTTCGCTTCTGCGAGCTGATCGGCGCGCAACCGCAGATCGCGCTGAACCTCGGAAGCGGCACGCCGCAAGAAGCGGCCGATTGGGTTCGCTACGTGGACCAGCATTGGAACAAACGCACCGGCCTTCTCTGGGAGCTTGGGAATGAGTTATGGGGAAACTGGAATCTAGGGTATCCGGCGTTGGAGCAGTTAGCCGAGCGAACTGTCGAGTTTAGTAAAGCGATTCGTGCCGTTGATCCTCAAGCGCGCCTCATTGCAACCGGGCAGGATCCTGATCATTATCGGGAATGGAACGCTATACAACTGAGAAATCCGCCGAATACGTTTGACTTCCTGTCCACACACTTTGTTGTCACAACCGACCATACTGAAGGCAAAGATCAGAGTCCTGACTCTATCGCCGAAGATAATTTCGCAATGCCGGTGGAATTAGGACGGCGATTGCGAGCCATGCACGCTCAGATCAATGAGACTGAGTTTCGCAAAAACGCGCACATCGCGTTTACTGAGTGGTTGTTAGTTTGCTGCGACCACGGAGCTGCGGCTGCACCGCGTTACGACAACATGGCGGGAGCACTTACAGCCGCTGGCTTTTTCAACATGCTGATTCAGAATGCCGACATCGTACCGATATCCAACATGACGGGTATCATTGAATTCGCCGGCATCTGGAAAAAACGTGGACGCGTCTACGCTACGCCCGCTTATTACACATTTCGTCTATATTCGACGGCCGATGCCGACGCTTCCGTTGCTGTCGAGAATAATGCGAAGCATTACGATGTGCATCACGGTATCAGCCGGTTACCTGAAATCCCTGATGTTCCGTATCTCGATTTAGTAGCCGTAATCAACGAGAAAAGAGACCGCTTGACGCTCTTCTGTGTCAATCGGCACTTGATCCAAGATATTCCCGCGACTATATCACTGCGCGGGTTCGATTCTAGACCGACTGGAACAGCCCGATTACTAAACGCAACCAGCATCTATGAAGGCAATGATGAAGTGACGCCAGACTTCATCAGCCCCGTCGAATCAACTGTACGGATTGCGAATTCGCTCCTGCACTACACGTTTCGGCATGAAAGTATCACAAGGATTGAACTGATCGCTCGTTAGGATCTCTGTCGCCGGATGCAGAATCCGAATGCTGAAAGGATCGCATGACGGCGATCACGTTCTGAAAAATGAAATGCAGATCTGGTGTCGGTAGCGGTCCGGCGTTCGATTTAGAGACATTCTGGAGGATGACTTCCTCTCGTTGCGGTTCGTAGATCGGCAAGTTCGTCTGCTGCTTCAGGCGGCCGATCGCACGTGCGGCGGTCGCTCTT
This sequence comes from Bryobacteraceae bacterium, assembly GCA_045807905.1. Classification (GTDB taxonomy): domain Bacteria; phylum Acidobacteriota; class Terriglobia; order Bryobacterales; family Bryobacteraceae; genus Bog-105. The sequence goes on from JBJMGM010000048.1 coordinate 28,913, forward strand.
TCGTTGAGCAGTTTCACAAGCTCCAGGTCAATCGCGTCGATCTTCTTTCGCCAATCTTCTATTTCCATGTGCTCCCGTTCCTATGTTTATCTGAAAATACAGGAAAACACACGCAATCTTCAAATCCCGAGTTCGGCCTTAGTGGCCGCGAACTGTTCGACCGCAAATTCCAGTTCTTCGGGCGTATGTGCCGCAGACAGCTGTACTCGTATACGAGCTTTGCCCTGAGGAACGACGGGATATGAAAAACCGACCACGTAGACGCCTCTCTTAAGGAGCATATCCGCCATCCTTGCAGCGAGCGCCGCGTCGCCGAGCATGACAGGCACGATGGGGTGCTCCCCTGCAACAATATTGAAGCCGTGAGACATCATGCGATGCCGGAACAGCCGCGTATTTGAAAACAAGCGCTCGCGCAATTCTGAAGTTTCAGCTAAGAGATCCAACACCTTGATCGAAGCGGCGACAATGGGCGGAGCTACGGAGTTCGAAAATAAATAAGGCCGAGACCGCTGCCTGAGCAAATCGACGATCTCTTTTCGTCCGCTTGTATAGCCGCCGCTGGCGCCTCCCAGAGCCTTGCCTAACGTGCCGGTCAGAATATCAACGCGGCCCATTACGCTGTGGTGCTCGTGAGTTCCTCTTCCGCGCTTGCCCATAAAACCGACGGCATGAGAATCGTCCACCATGACCATTGCGTTGTACTTGTCCGCGAGGTCGCAGATTTCGCCAAGCTTGGCGACATGGCCGTCCATCGAAAACACACCGTCAGTAGCAATAAGCCGATGCCGTGCGCCGCTCGCCTCCCGAAGCTTTGCTTCAAGATCAGCCATATCGCCGTTCCTGTAGCGGAACCGGCCCGCTTTACATAACCGAACGCCGTCGATAATGCTCGCATGATTCAGCTCGTCCGAGATGACCGCATCCGCCTGATCGAGCAGCGTTTCAAATAACCCGCCATTCGCATCGAAGCACGAGCCATAAAGAATCGTGTCGTCGGTCCCCAGAAACTCACTCAGGCGAGCCTCCAGTTGCTTGTGGATGGACTGAGTACCACAAATGAATCGCACACTTGCCAATCCATATCCCCAATCCTTGAGCGCTTGATGGGCAGCTTCGACCACGGCTGGATGATTCGCGAGTCCGAGATAATTGTTGGCGCAAAGATTTAGCACCGAGTCGCCGCTACCCACTTCGACTTCTGCTTTTTGAGGACCTTCAATCAGGCGTTCCCGTTTGAAAAGTCCCGCTTCTTGGATTTCGCCGATCTTTTCCGTCAAGTAAGGTTGAACGCTGGCGTACATATATGTCTCTCTTATATCTGACAGGTCCAATCGAGTATGACCTTACCTGATTTGCCCGACATCATCACCTCGAACCCCTGCTGAAAGTCGCGGAAACAAAAACGGTGGGTGATGACGGGCGTAATGTCGAGTCCGGACTCGAGCATGACGGTCATCTTGTACCAGGTGTCATACATCTCACGGCCGTAGACGCCCTTGATGGTGAGCATACTAAAGATCACCTGTTTCCAATCGATGGGCATTTCTTCAGAAGGAATGCCGAGCATAGCAATTTTCGCCCCGTGGCTCATATTGGCGATCATCTCGTGAAAGGCGGAGGAATTGCCCGACATTTCGAGACCCACGTCAAACCCTTCTTGCATTCCGAGTTGGGCTTGAACGTCCCTAAGTGATGCTTCTGAGGGATTGACCGCAAGCGTCGCGCCCATTTTTCGCGCCAGGGCAAGCCTATAAGGGTTCACGTCAGTAACAACGACATATCTTGCTCCCGCGTGCCGCACCACAGCAGCGGCCATCACGCCGATCGGACCCGCTCCGGTGATCAAAATGTCTTCGCCCAGTACAGGAAATGAAAGCGCCGTGTGCACCGCATTGCCGAAGGGATCGAATATGGCGGCCACCTCCCGGTTGATGTCCGAATAATGGCGCCAGATATTGCTCATCGGGAGAGCAATGTATTCGGCGAACGCCCCGGGACGATTGACCCCCACGCCTCGGCTGTGCGCGCAGAGATGGCGCCGTCCGGCGAGGCAGTTTCTGCAGCGGCCGCACACGACGTGCCCTTCGCCGCTGACAATCTCGCCTGAATGAAAGTCGTTTACGTTCGAGCCGACGGCGACGATTTCGCCGACAAACTCGTGCCCAATCGCCATCGGAACCGGAATCGTGGTGCGCGCCCAATCGTCCCACTTGTAGATGTGGACGTCGGTGCCGCAGATTCCTGTATGGGTGACCCGGATCAGGACGTCGTTGATCCCTATAGTCGGTTCGGGTATGTCTTCCAGCCACAGTCCCGGCGCAGCTTGACTTTTTACGAGAGCCTTCAACGGTTAACCCGCTCTTCGGGTGTTGTTGTCATTCTCCCGCATGGTAGACCAGGTGAGAACTGCGGAAACCTAGAACCAGACTTACAGGCCCGAATCTTTCGCTCGTGATACGGCTAACGCTCGCCCCCCGCGAATGGCCTCAGCCGAGTAAAGATTCCGCGGATTCCACAGCAGCCAACCATCTGCTCCGAAAGTTTCTGCTGCACTGATTTGCGCCTGAATCTCCTTTTCAGTAAATTGGCGCTTGTCAAAGGCGTAGTCGGCGAATGCTTGCAGCCATGGCCGGAATCGGATTGGATCAACCCCCGTCCGTTCCTTGGCGCGATCGAGGGAGAAGCGGACGATTTCGTAAGAGTGCTCGACGGGATTTCGGTAATTCGGGATGCCGTACATGAACCCGGACGGATACAGCATCGGCGAGATATAGTCAAGCGGTCCCATGAGGTCATTGATTCTCTGTCCGATGCCTGTATCACCTTTGTTCCAGCAAGTGTAGCCAAATACGTCCGCTGCCAGAAACACGTTGTAGGGGATCAGCTTTTCGCGCGCATCGGCGAGAAAGCGAGTGATCGTCTTTGAACGCGAATCGTCGCTACTCGGTTGGGAGAATTCGACGCCTTTAGCATCAGGGAATCGAACATAGTCGAACTGGATCTCGTCGAAGCCGGCTTTGGCTGAATCGACGGCCAGATCGATGTTATAGCGCTGAACTTCCGACAGGAACGGATCGCACCATGTGAGCCCCTCATGGTCTTTGAACGCTTTTCCGTTCTGATGAACGGCGAGTTTTGGGCGAGCGTTGCACAGCATATTGTCCTTAAACGTGACGATACGCGCAATCGTGTAGATGCCCCGTTTGTGCAATTGCTGAAGAAGCTGTTGCATGTCGGGAACGGTAATGATCTTCTGCGCTCCAATCTCGCTGGCAACTGGAACCGCGGCCCGGTAGCAGATATATCCCAGATCGCCTTTCACGTCGATGACTACAGCATTGACAGGCGTTGTAGTGGCAAGGCGCAACGCGGGGTCACGGACGGATGAAGTGCCTACACCCCAGAAAGAAAGATAAACAGCATGCGGCGTAAAAGGCGCGAGTTTCAGTTGGATGGACTTGGCACCCTGATCGTTGGCCGAAAGCTGGGTACGCCTATAGCCATAAGCGCGCGCCTGAAGCACCGTGCCACCGCCGTCGATTTGGAAATCCCCAACTGTCCCTGTTCGCGTGACCTTTGATCCGAGCGTCACCATCGCCCCGGAAATCGGTTTGCCGGTTTTGGAATCGACCACCGAACCAGAGAAATTAGCTCCGAAGGAAAATGAAACCGTTAGCAACAGATAGGCTGCGGCAAAGAATGAGAGTTTGACCATGTCCGGCAGCGCGATTAGTGACTTGCCAACCTGAGCGCTTACCGAACTTATCGGGCCTAAACGGTTAGAACGTGAGCTCGCCGGTAGGGAGTGTTGAGTGAACTGTCCACTTTTGGATACTGAATTTCGCTAAACACACATATCTAGCGAACCCCACCTGATGTATGCTGTAGATATCTATACCAAGATATCTACAGTATGCCTAAGACCGATTACCTGCAAGGATCTCTCGAAATTCTAGTTTTGAAAGTTCTGCGGCGCGGGCCCATGAACGGTTACGCAATCGCGTCCTATATCGAGCGGTTATCGGATGCCGTTCTCCGCGTAGAAGAAGGCTCCCTGTATCCGGCGCTTCACAGGATGACCGAGAGCGGGCTGCTAAAAGCGGCCTGGCGCACATCGGAAGCCGGCCGCAGAGCACGATTTTATGAGCTAACCGCCAAAGGCAGGACGCGGCTGGAGCAAGAAGAGAAACGATGGCATTCGGTTAGTGCGGCCGTCGCAAAAGTTCTCAGAACGGTGTAGTAGGAGGCAAACCATGGGCCTGTGGTCGAGACTTTCCCGGACGTTTCACGCCCAGCAGCGTGACGCGGAGATCGAAGAAGAGCTTCAGTACCATCTGGCGATGAAGCAACGCGATGGATTTGATTCCCGCGAAGCAAGACTTAAGTTTGGCAATCCGTCCAGGCTTAAAGAGGAGACGCGAGCACAAGGCATTCTGGTGTGGCTCGAATCGCTGTTCCGCGACATTCGGTACGGCCTGCGTCAATTTCGGAGGAGTCCAGCGCTCACCGTAGTGGTCATCGCTTCGTTAGCATTGGGAATCGGCGCCAATTCGGCCATCTTCAGCCTGGTGGACGCGGCATTGCTTAAGGAATTGCCCGTGAAGGACCCGCAATCGCTGAGACTGGTTTTATGGATGAATCAAGGCTGGCCGGATGTTTTGTGCAACATGCTTACAGGAGACTCTGATGGAAATCCTGGTGGGATTATGCGAGGGTCTTCGATCGCGCCAAGGATATATCGTGAGCTGGAGCGAAGGCAGAACGGATTCGCTTCGCTGATGGGTTTCTCGGACGCGGATCTAGTCGCGGTTGCTACGAGCAGCAGGCCCGCGCAGCAATTCGAGCTGCAGTACGTCAGTATGAACTTCTTCGAAGCATTGGGTGTTCCGCTTCGGTTCGGGCGCGCATTCTCCGCTGAAGAGGATCGAGTAGGCGCGGCACCCTTGGTCGTCATCAGTGACCGGTTTTGGAGGAGCCGCTTTGGTGGCCGGCACGACGTGCTAGGCCAAACCCTGCGCATCAACAATGTTCCCGTCCAGGTGATCGGCGTCGCTCCGCCCGGGTTTTTCGGGCTGCAAATTGGCGAATGGGTGGATCTCTATGCTCCGCTATCAGCACAAGTCGCGCTCAGCCCCCGAGAGAAGCTGGATCGGTCTTTGGGCGAGGCAGACAGCCACTGGTGGGTGCGGCCCATGGGACGGCTGAAGCCCGGCGTGCCCGAAGCAAAGGCCCGCCAGCAAGTGTCTGCGCTGTTTCAACAGCTGGTTGTGCCCGAAGGCGTTCATATCGAAGCAGCGAAAATACCGAAGCTCATTACCGCTCCCGGAGACCGCGGATTCGATCCCGTGGGAGCCGATAAATCACAAGCTCTCTGGATATTGCTCTTCCTGGTCGGACTGATACTGCTGATTGTCTGTGCCAACGTGGCGAATCTGCTTCTTTCCCGCGCCGTTGTGAGGCAGCGTGAATCAGCCGTTTGCCTCGCTCTTGGTGCGGCACGGCTGCGGCTGGTTCGCCAATATCTAATCGAGAGTGTCAGCCTTGCGGCGGCGGGCGGCATACTCGGTTTGTTCCTGAGCCACCTACTCGCGCAAGCCATTCACTCATTCATCCGAGCTGATCTGAAGATTGGCGGTTTCGATCTCCACGTGGGCACTCGCATCCTCGTTTTCACTTCGCTGATTTCCTTAGCCACCGCGCTGCTTTTTGGAATAGCCCCAGCATGGCAGCTGGCGAAAGCGAGCGTGAATGATGCATTGAAGGCACATAGCCGCACGCTCATGACCGGGCGTCTGAAACTGCCGCGCGCCTTAGTTGTAGTTCAGATCGGGCTAAGTCTGACTGTTCTCGTATCAGCCGGCCTTCTGGCCCGGTCTCTTGCAAATCTGAAAAGCATGGATATTGGTTTCAATCGCGAGAACCTTATCTACGCGTCAGTTAACCCTTGGAGCGCCGGATATAAACCCGAGCAGGTTAATCCGTATGTAGAGCGCTTTCGCGTCAGGCTGGCGGCAATTCCTGGGGTATCGAAAGTGGCCATCATTGAGGAACGGCCGTTGTCGGGAAATGCGAGCATGACCGACGTCAATATTCCAGGCCGGCCTTACAGTCAGACTGGTTCGGATAACGCGCTGATGAATAACGTGAGTGAGGGTCTGTTCGAAACGCTCGGTATACCGCTGATCGCTGGGCGTACGTTTCAGCCCGGCGATATGAAGCCGAAATCCGACGCGGTTATCGTCGATGAACTATTCGCGTCCCGCTACTACCCACGCCAGAATGCTTTGGGGCAGCAGTTCGGCACGGGCCCGAAACCGACCGAGCTGTACCGCATAATCGGGATAGTCAAGGCCAGCCGCTACAACACTCTACGTGAGGCAATCCAGCCAGCCATGTACCGGCCTTCCAGCACCGCCTCGGGCCCTGGCTCTAATGTCAATTTTGTGATCCGCGCCTCCGTTGATGCGCGGAGACTTGCGAGCGCGATTCGTGATGCGGCCGCAGTTGTTGATTCGAGTGTTCCTGTGGTGGAAATCAAAACTCAGACAGCATTGATTGATCATCTTCTGCTAGTCGATCGCCTGCTCAGCATTCTCTCAAGTGCGTTCGGCGTCCTTGCTCTAATTCTTTCCGGAATTGGCCTCATTGGCCTGTTGGCTTACTCAGTCGCCCGTCGGACCAGTGAAATCGGGATTCGCATGGCGCTCGGAGCATCGCAATCCGACATCGTGCATCTCGTGTTGAACGATGCGCTGTGGCTGGTCATCGCGGGAATTCTGGCCGGGTTGCCCGGAGCTTTTCTGGTCGGCCGGCTCCTGAAACACACATTATTCAAACTGCAGCCCACGGATCCCGCGACGGCGACGCTGTCGCTCCTGATTTTGGCGACGTTGGCGGCCATCGCGACTTGGCTGCCGGCCAGCCGTGCCGCTCGCATCGATCCGATGACGGCAATCCGCGAAGAGTGAGCGATTTCCGCCTAGGGGCTACTTCTACCTTGCACGCTTGCCAAAGTTGAGCCTTTCAGATACTTGTCATACCAGGCGAGGTAACGCTCATACCGATCGACAATAAAGCTCGGTCTGGTAAAACCATGGAATTCGCCGGGATAAATGACAAGCTCTGTCGGAACCCCAAGCGTTCGAAGAGCCTGATACATCTGTTCACCACCTACCAAAGGCACATTGAAATCTTTATCGCCGCCCATAAATAATGTTGGCGTGTGAATGCGGTCTGCCTTGAAGAAAGGGTAAGAAACTTTCATCCAAGCCTCGGGATTGCGCCACGGAGGACCGAGCTCTTTGTCATATTGAAACGTGTATTGGTCGACACCGTACATTGAAAGTTGAAGCGCACTCCCCGCGCCGCTGATAGCTGCTTTGAAACGTTGGTCGGAAGCAATCGTGTAATCAGTAAGAATGCCGCCGTAACTCCAACCTCCAATGCCGAGTCGATTGGGATCTGCCACTCCGACATTGACCGCATGATCCATGCCCGCGAGTAGGTCGGCCACTTCTTTGTCGCCCCAGTCGCCGAAAATGCTTTGGCCGTATTTTTCTCCGCGGCCGGCGCTACCGCGATAGTTCACTGCAATGACGGCATAGCCATTCGCCGCAAAAAATTGATGCTCAAAGCTAAACGCATGCGCGTCTTGTCCGTTCGGCCCTCCGTGAATGCGAAGCAACGCCGGCAGTTTTTTCCCATTCTCATAAGAAGGCGGTTTCGTAAGCAGGCCATGCACTTCCGTGCCATCGTGACTTTTGAAACTGATGTCTTCGACAGCGCCCAGCTGTAGCTCTGAAATGAGGCTATCGTTATGCCGGGTGAGCTTGCGAAGACTGCCGCCGTCCACTGCGAAAACTTCGGGCGGACCCTGATCGCTCGCGACTAAGGCGGCTGTATGGCCGCCCGCAGCAGATAGCGCGGACACCACAATCGCGCCTCCTGTAAGGCGTTCGACTGCGCCTCCCAAGGAAGCTACTCGCGCCGGATACTCGGAACGGTCGTCCGCGACCACGAACATAACCGATGCTCCGTCGTTTGTAAATACAGGGAATGAAACACCGCGATCCAGCTTTTGTGTCAGCACCCGTGGGGTGCCGCCGTCTGTGGATACTACGGCGACGCGGTTCATACTGTAGGCGCTGAATTTACTTTCGCTGCCTTGTAAGTAGGCGATCAGCTTGCTGTCAGGGCTCCAGGATAAAGGCCCGCTATCTGGACCGGAAAAATTGGTGAGACGGCGAGATGTTGCTCCCGGGCGGGCATCCGCGACGAAGACATCGGTGTTTTCCGTGCGATCCGGGTCTTTATCGTGATTACTGACGAACGCGATTTTAGTTCCATCAGGCGACCAAGCTGCATCTGTTTCGTCGTACGCCTTGTCGGTAGTGAGCTGGTCTTTCTTTTCACTCTCGACATCGAAGATGTAAACGTGGTTGCGTTTCGCGCCGAGATAGCCCTCCTTGTCCTGTTTAAAGTGATAGCGGTCGATGACGATCGGTTTTGGAGGCTTCGGTGGTGCCCCGGCGGCGGGCTTCTCGTCCGAATCGGGTTGCTCCTTTTCTTTCATGACCAGAAGAAGCTTCTTCGAATCGGGCGACCATTCGTATTGGGAGATGGTGTAGTCCTTTACATGAGTAAGCTGCCGGGCTTCACCCCCTCGGCGGTCGAGCACCCACACTTGTGAGCCCTTTGCTTTACCCGCGCGGGACGACACGAACGATAAGTATTTGCCGTCCGGACTCCAGCGCGGCGAGCTATCCGACTCCTGATCGTATGTGAGCCGGAGATCTTGCGCGCCATCCCAACTCACCATCCAAATGCTCGCGTGGCGTTTGTCGGCTTCCCTGTCAACTGTCGAAACGGAATACGCGATCCATTTACCATCAGGCGAACAACGAGGGTCGCTGACCTCCTGCAGACGGTAGAGGTCGTCTAACCGAAGCGGCCTCTTGGCTGTACTTTCCGCCAAAACGGAACAGAATGTGCATAGAAATAGGACAGAGCCGAGCCGCTGCATGCGGAGCAGTGTAACACTGCTCTCATGGCCGGGCAGCGCCGCTTTTACCAGTCAATGACTGAAAAAAGATCGGGAACCTGTCGATCTCGCCGTCGCTCGTTCGATGCATCAATAGAGCTCGACGTTCAGCCGGCGGACCGTGTGGAAGTCGGGCTTACGATGCGTGGACCGTAATGGCCGCGCACTAATCACCACGTCGAAATGGATGTTCTCCTCGAAGCCCGTGCTCACCCATGGCGGTAAACAAGCAACGGCTGTCCGGCGGGCGCAGGCGCGCAGTCCGCGGCGCAATCGGTGAGTATTTCGGACAGCTCCCTGACGATTCACTACACCACGAATGGAACGTGCTGGAACTGGCCTGTTCAGCGGCCCGATTTCAAAAATAAACGTTGAAGATTCTCAGCGAACAGTGCACCCGGTCGGCGGAACTGGCACTAGGCACGCCGAAGCTATTTCACAAACCCCAGTCTCTTCAAATCGGGCTCTGGTAAAGGGGCATTGAACTGAGCTTGCCCAAATGTCTCTTTGATGCGCCCGTCTTCGAGAGCAACACCGAACGGAGGATCCACAAATTGAAAGGCCTTTCGCAGCTTGTCAGTCTCTAAACTCGTGGACGCCTTCAGGCCCGTGTCGTGCAGAAACGATGCCGCCCACTGCGGATTCACGGTTGGAATCGCCACGATTCTGGTATCGTCCCAGTTCAGCTTTGACATGAACTTTGCGGCTGCATCGCAGTGTAAACACGATGGATCATAGAAGAACAGAAAGGCTTTCCCGTCTGTTAGATTCTGCGGCTTACCATCCACCACGACAGGAGTCGGCACTTGGATCCTGCTTCGCTCGGCTGCATTTACACCGAAACTCACAACGGCAAGCGCGACGAGCGCTCCGAACGCAAGTGCAGGCACTTTGAACCGAGCCACATGAGGCGACCACGCAAATGCAACGAGGGCGAGCAGCAACATCACTCCATCACCAATGAAGAAACCGGGCCCGATTGTGCGCTTGATGAGCGGAAAACAACTGCACTCTTGCCCCGCCAAGACGTGGTAAAAAGATCCCACCCACGCGATGAAGAAGATCATGAGCGCCGAGCCGAGCAGCCCGCCCCAGCGCCTGAACCGCGGAACGAATAACAAAAAAGCCGCGAAAAGCTCGACTGTGCCGAGCGATGCCGCGCCCATTACACCGAATCCCGCAGGCACGCGCGCCTGCTCGAGCAACTCACCTGTCTTGAAAGGGCTCAGAACCTTCCATCCACCAGAAACAAGAAAAATCAGGCCAAGTAAGATCGCGGAGGCCATCGCGGCCATGCGTTTCCAGCCCGCAGTGTTTTCCACCATCTGTCCTTGATTGTATATTCTGATCTGTTACGAATGGGCACAACCTTGACCGTCTCTCAGCAAAGCCATGCATGAGATTCGAGTGACAGTGCCGGAGGGCAGAGGGAAAGACGTTGCGGAACTCGCTTTGCGCGCCGGCATAAAGCAGGTCTCGCTGTATTCAGTGTTTGCGTACGGGCCCAATCGACCCAAAGAGGTTCTGAGCGCCGAAACTTCCACGCCAAAGGCCAGGCATTTCGCCGATAGCGTGCTTACCGCGCCCTGGTTTAATTCGGCGGAATGCACGCTTAGCTCGCGTGAATTGCGAGCACTCGTTACAGATGGTCACCCGCGCGAAATTACGCAGCCTATGGTCGAACCACCAGTAAACGTTTTCGAAGACCTATGGCAACTGAGTGATTTGACGGTGAGTTACTTTGCCCGTGCACTCGCCGGGTCCGTCCTTCTCGCCTACGGCATGCTGCACGATAATCCAATCACGATTGTCGTAGCAGCGCTATTCCTACCTTTTTTGTCGCAGGTTCTCGCGGTCAGTTTTGGAATTTGGGCAGGTGACAGGAGCCTTGCATGGCAGGGATGCAAAGCACTAACCGTAAGCACAACTGCGTCCGTTATCGCCGGTGCGGTTGTCACGGTCCTCCAAGGTGGGCCTATGCTCTTTTCGCACTTCAATTCTCCGCTGCCGAGTTTCGCTATATCCGCAGTCATCGGGGCCGCGGCCGGACCAATCACAGCTGACGATGCCGGACGGCGCTATTTGATTGGAGTCGCCGCGGCAGTGCAATACGGGATCTTTCCCGTCTGGTTCGGATCGTGTCTGGCGATCGGCTTTCCGCCCGGCGGCACAACCGCAGAGCGGATCGGCACTTTTGCTATCAACGTTGCCACCATCGCCCTTGCAGCGTTGATGGCTTATCTATTTTTGGGGATCAAGCGCAAGGATGTGGCAGTTTTTGTAAAGCACCGCCGCAAAAAGGACCGCTGATAGCAATGCCGAAACTGTTTCTCGTTTGTCTGCTTCTCTCACTGGTGACAAACGCCTTCGCTGCGGAGACAGCCGACCCAAAGAAAATCGATGCAAAGGTCAAGGCCGTCACGAAATCGGCGATCTTAATCGATACTCATAACGACATCCCGAGCTTTACCATCGACGGGGCCGATATTGCTAACTCTCCAAAGAATCACACGGATATCACGCGACTCCGCCAGGGCGGCGTGGGAGCGGTCTTCTTCTCTGTCTACGTAGATGCAAAATATGTCAACGGGAATCACTCAGGAAATCGCGCTTTGCAGATGATTGATACGGTTTACCAAGACATCGTCAATCACTATCCAAGCGACTTCATGCTCGCTGTTACCTCCGCTGATATCAAAAAGGCGCATCGCAAGCACAAGATTGCCGCCCTGATGGGTATTGAAGGCGGCCACGCCATTGAGGACAGCCCACGAATTCTTCGGGACTACTACAAGCTCGGCGTTCGCTACATGACACTGACTCACTTCAACACGAATAACTGGGCCGACTCTTCAGGCGACATCGACGATCCCGCTGTCCAACACCATAACGGGCTTACGCCATTCGGCAAAGAGGTAGTCCGGGAAATGAATCGTATCGGCATGATGGTGGACATCTCGCACGTAGCTGATAAGACCTTTTACGACGCTCTTGAGACCAGCCAGGCCCCAATCATCGCTTCGCACTCGGCCTGCCGTGCGGTGACAAACGTGCCGCGCAATATGACAGATGACATGATCATCGCGTTGGCGAAAAAAGGTGGGGTCATCCAAATCAACGTTAACTGCAGCTTCATTTCACAGAAATCCGCCGATGCTATAGAGCGTTTGCATTTGCATGAGAGAACCCGACAGCTGCAAAAACAGTATGAGAACGACCCGGCAAAGCTAAAGAGCGAATTAGACGCATTGGCGGAAGAAGAGAAGAGGGCGCAAGTGCGCGCTACGCTCGACGACGTTGTCGCTCATATTGATCACGTCAGGCAAATCGCAGGTGTTGATGCCATCGGGATCGGCAGCGACTTTGACGGGATTACGTGCACACCGGAAGGACTCGACGATGTCTCGAAATTTCCGAATCTGACTCGCGCGCTATTACAAAAGGGTTACTCGGAGTCGGACATCAAAAAAATTTACGGCGGTAACACACTCCGAGTCATGAGCGCGGTCGAGAAAGTTGCGGCTCAGATGCAACTGGGACGCCATTGACTGGCTATTCCTCGAGTCGCTTTGCTTCTTGCCATAACTCTTCCATCCGTTCGAGAGAAACCTCGACTGGCGCAGCACGCAGTTCGCTTTCAACATGTGCGAAGCGCTTGCGAAAACGCAGGTTTGTTTTACGGAGTGCCTGCTCGGGATCTGCCTTTAAGAACCGCGCCAGGTTCACAATTGTAAACAGCATGTCCCCAATCTCGTCTTCGATATGCTGCTGATCGCCTGACTGCCTTGCCCTTGCAAGCTCCGCGGCTTCCTCTTGGAGCTTCTCGACCACGCCGCTGATGTCCGGCCACTCAAAGCCTATGGCCGCCGCCTTGTGGCTGATCTTGTCCGCCTCGGCCAGCGCGGGCAGATTGCGTGGCACTCCATCCAGCACCGATTCAGACCCGCTCGCAGCTTGCCCGGTTTTTTCCTGCTTCTTAATCTCGTCCCAGTGCTGTTTCACATCCTCCGGCGTCTCGGCGACGGCATTGCCAAACACATGTGGATGACGCCGCACCAGCTTTTCGTTGATTGCGTCGAGCGAATCTGAAACCGTGAAGAGCCCCTGCTCCGCTGCCATTTCAGCCAGGAAAACGGGCTGCAAGAGCAGGTCCCCCAATTCCTCCGCCAAACCGCGCCAATCACGCGCGTCAATCGCGTTCATTACTTCGTACGTTTCTTCGAGCAGATATGATTTGATCGTGTCGAAGGTCTGCTTGCGGTCCCAGGGACACCCTCCCGGTGCGCGCAGCTGCGACATCACTTTGACCAGCTTTTCGAATTTTTCTCCTGCCTCCAGAACGCCTCCTGACATCAGTCGCCCCCGTCCGACTATATAAGATGGTGGTTTATATGCCAGAGAGCACCGAATCCCCCTACGACATTCCGATCCCCCCAGCTAGTTTCTCTTTCCTGGTTGAATCGATCCTGATGCAGACGCAGCTTCAGCTCGGTCTGCTCGACTTGGGCGAAAAAGACGAAAACCCCCCGGAGCCGAACCTACCTTTGGCTCGCCATTCCATCGACATTCTGGCCATGCTGCAACAGAAGACGCAGGGCAATCTCACGGTCGAAGAACAGCGGCTTATTGAGAACGGGCTCACGGAGCTTCGTTTCCGCTATGTTCAAGTTGCCGACGAGCTGAAAAAACGGTCGGGACCCCAGACGCCCAGCCCAGCGCCTGACGAAGGACCGCGCA
>JBJMGM010000049.1:0-5408 GCA_045807905.1 Bryobacteraceae bacterium
ATCGCCTCCATCCTGACGACGGAGCCACCACCTTTGTCCGGCGTGTTGTCGGATATTCCGCTCAAACTCGAGTCCATTTTGCAAAAGGCTTTGCGGAAAAACAGTGATGAGCGTTACCAGACGATCAAGGAGATGCTCGCCGACCTCCGCAATCTCAAGGGGGAACTGGACACGGAAGGCTCCTCGCCGCAGACAAAAGTGCGTGCCGAATCTATCGTCAGCAAAATCAAGCGTCACAAGCGGGGCATGTTACTCACCCTGACGGCGATCTTGGCGGCCGCGGCGTTTGCCTACTCTTTTTTCTTCGTTGCTCCAGCGCCATCACCAAATGAAAAATCCATCGCCGTTCTGCCCTTTGAGAATCGGAGTGAAGACAAATCGAACGCTTATTTCACTGACGGCGTCCAGGATGAGATTCTTACTCGCCTTTCCAAGATTAGGGATCTCAAAGTGATCTCGCGCACGTCAACGCAGCGTTATAAGAACACATCTCAAAATCTCTCTGAGATTGCAAACCAGCTCGGCGTCGCAAATCTCCTGGAAGGTAGCGTCCAGAAAACAAACGATCAGGTGCGCGTCAATGTGCAACTGATCAGAGCCGCGAATGATTCACATCTTTGGGCAGAGACCTTTGATCGCAAACTGACCGACATTTTTTCCGTCGAGAGTGAGGTGGCCAGAGCCATCGCCGATCAGTTGCGGGCGCACCTCAGCGGTCAGGAAGCGCAAGTGATCGCCGCCCGACCGACAGACAATCCTGGGGCTTACGATGCCTATCTGCGTGGTCTGGCTTATACACTGAAAACGGGACCCTCACCTGCTGACGCCCTTGGCGCACAGAAATATCTCAAAGAAGCGGTGCGATTGGACCCGAAGTTCGCCCTCAGTTGGGCGCTGCTGTCATACGTTGATGCGCTCGGCTACCTCACGGTGAACCTTCAACCAACTGTCACCCTCCGCGACGAGGCGCGGCAGGCAGCTGAAACCGCACTGACCCTTCAGCCCAACCTCGGAGAGGCCATGGTGGCCAAAGGATATTACCACTACGCTTGTCTAAAAGATTACGACATCGCGGTGCGTTACTTTGAGCAAGCACGTCAGTTCCTGCCGAATAGCAGCCAGATTCCTGAATCGCTGGCCTATGTCGCGCGCCGGCGAGGCCAGTGGGAGCGGAGCGAGTCCTACTTCAACGAGGCCGAGCGGCTCGACCCGCGCAACGTTAACCTACTCGCCTCGCACGCAGCATCCTCCATTATATTGCGGCGCTTCCCCGAAGCGCTGCGAAAGCTTGATCAGGTTCTCGATATTATACCGGACGACGTGGATACCCTTGCGCAAAAGGCGGCTATTGCACAAGCCGAAGGCGACCTGCCGCGTGCTTCAGCGCTTCTCGCTCCGCTCCACCCGAACGCCGACGAAACCACCGCCTTGGGAACACAAGTTTACCAAGCAATCCTGGAGCGCCGCCCTGCACAAATGATCTCTCGGCTAAAGGAAATACTTGCCAAGCCTGACCTCGCGCTGGGTTACGTCAATGGCGAACTGCGCTTTTGGTTAGGCTGGGCGCAAGAAGTCGCCGGCGACTCTGCCGCCGCCCAAGAAAGTTGGCGACAGGCACGCGGCGAACTGGAATCGTTCCTCAAAGAACAGCCGGGAAATTATGTCCTCATTGGCGATCTCGCGCTGACCAATACGGGCCTGGGTGACAAAGCCGCCGCATTGGCTCTGTCGGAGCGGGCCATGGCAGTGGTCCCGATCGAGAAGGACGCGGTGGATGGCCCCGGTCCGATCGAGATCCTCGCCCGGGTGGCAGCGGGTATAGGAGAGCCCGATCGCGCTATTGCCGCTTTACAGAAATTACTCTCGATCCCGTACGCTGGCCAACTGGCTTCAAACGTACCGCTCACTCCTGCGCTACTCCGGCTTGATCCAATGTTCGATCCAGTCCGGAACGATCCGCGCTTCCAAAAATTGATATTAGAACCTATCCCAAAGCCTCTCTAAGTAACAAGATGGAATCTAGCCTTTCCCGGACAAAGCCGACCGGAAAAGGGGGCTAATCGGCTGTCAGAGAGCCAAGGAATCGTCGCGAAGACGCTTGGCGAGGAAATATCAAAGCAAACCGGCTCCAGCTCGCCGAGCATTGCATCGCCCGCGTCAATCAAGTCTTTTCGCTCAATGAGGCGGAATTTGTTGCTCAAAACTCCGCTTGAAATTCTGCAAGTCGCTAACATTGACATCAGATACGGCCCAGTAAGTGAAGTCGCCCTCAGTCCAATGGAGTAAGTTATAACCCTCACGTGTCACCGTCTCTCGCGCTTTGCTATCCGCGGGGGTTGTCGGCCAAATAAACAGGTTAATAAAATGCTTACGGCTTTGATAAACCAGCGCTGCTACCGAGTGGTTATCGAGGTAATCAAGGCGTCCGCCAATCAAGGGAAAACCTTCGCCAGAGAGATCCACTACGGGAGCAGCAAAATCGAGCTTTACATCGAGCCACGGTTTAACAGTGTGTTGGTCGGACGAAGCCACATCGGTCAGATGATTCGCCATGAGCGAGCGGACGTGACTACCGATAAGTTGTGTCGCGAGGAACTGATCCGCCCCCGGTTGTCTTAGTCTGGGCAAGAAACTGGAAGCAACAATCGCCGCAAGTATGACAGCTGCGGCCAGGGCCAACCAGTTCCAAGGCATGTCAAAGGAAACACCCCGCCGCACTGCCTCGGGACGTCTGACCGGAAACGAGTCGTCTGCTGTAGCGGCGCGGCTGGCCGGCATGCCGATGGCCTCTCGTAATGAAACCTGAATCCGCTCACGCAGTTCTGGTGGCGCTTTGTAATAAGGTGCGGCTTGGCTAATCGCGTGAGCCATCGCGGTTCCCACTTCATACGCTTGCTCACACTTCGGGCAGTCCCGCAAGTGCTGTTCGACTCTCTGGCTGGCTATAGGATCTAGTTCGCCATCCAGATAAGCATCCATCAAATTTTTGATCTCTTGGCAGTTCACTTTATTTCTCCTGACTCATTCGACTGGCTAAATATTCCCGCAGTTTCGCCCGGGCGCGAGCCAGTCGCGACATAACCGTACCGGTTGGGATTTTCAGGATCTCACCAATTTCGTGGTAAGATAACTCTTCCTGATGGCGCAGCGTCAGAATCTCCCGAAACTCCGCGGCCAACTCATTCATCGCGTTCTTCAGTAATTCCGCGTCTTCAGCATGCTCCAGCATTGCTGCCGGACTGACGGATTCGCGGCCGCTCGCATGGATCTCTTCGTCAAAAGTCGTCGTAAGATCGGCTGCGCGGTTCTTTTTGAGCAACGTGTAAGAGGTATTCCGGACAATGGTCAGCAACCAGCCGCGTCCATTGGAGCCGTGAAATCCACTGAAAGACTTGAACGCACGCAGATACGCTTCCTGGACCACATCCTGCGCATCCTGTTCATTGCGCATCAGCCATCTGGCCAAATTGTGCGCGGCATCGAGATGGGGCAACATCATCGCTTCAAAAGACGCTAACTCGTGTTCCTGAGCGGCCCCCTGTTCTTCGTGCCTCTGAAATACGGCAAATTTCACAACCTTGGCTCTCGACTCGAGATCTTCAGCGCCAAAAACATATTCGGCTTCGAGTGTTGCGGCCATAGAGTTTTATTTGGTTGTGGCTCGGATACAAACTGCATCTAGAACCGGCGCAAACTAAGCGCAATTGTCACTGCAATAACTCTATTCATACACTTATCCTCCCATTTAATAATACCGACCTCGTCCTTTCTTTATTCCATTCTTTTTAACGAGACCGGCTTGGCAGATCGAACTTAGATCCCCATAAGCCCACGAGGCGCAGCGTCGGATGATTAGTTTTTGGGAATATAACTCTGCCAATTCGGTATGAGTCAATTGAACGCTGCACAACCTCGTTACAAAACAAACATATCGGAGATTTCTTTATGCCTATTACGATCGGCAGTATCATGAATCTTATGGGGCCGGACATGATGGTAATCCTCCTCATCGTGTTGCTCCTCTTCGGAGCTAAGAAGCTACCCGAACTCGCCCGAGGGATGGGTCGAGCGGTAAAAGAGTTCAGCGCAGCGCGAGATGAGATCGAGAAGGGGTTAAGTCAGTCCGCTCCCAGTGGGATAGCGCCGGTCAAATTACTGGACACAAAAAGCGAGCTACCGTCTGGGCAGTCATAGCTTCTCATCAGTGGCCCCGTCACCGAAAAAACTCAATGGTCGCTCGGGTAACACGCAAAACGCGCAGGAAACGAATAGTTATTCTCGGCGGCGGCTTCGGCGGAGTTTATGCTGCGATGCAGCTTGAGAAATTGCTCACGGTAGATCGTTTGGCGGAGGTCTGTCTGGTTAGCCACGATAACTTTTTCCTGTTCACACCGATGCTTCATGAAATCGCAGCGAGCGATCTCGAGGTCACAAACATCGTAAATCCCCTTCGGAAGCTGCTCCATAAGGTCGAGGTATTGGTGGGTGACGTGAACGAGATTGACCTGCCAAACAAGCGAGTGCTGATTTCGCGCGGTTACCGTAACGAGTTACTACGAGTCAATTATGATCATTTGGTCGTCGCTCTGGGATCAATCACTAATTTTTACAACCTCCCCGGTTTTCCCGAGCTAGCGTTGCCAATGAAATCGCTTCCGGATGCGATTCAATTGCGCGCCCAAATCCTCCGACACCTGGAAGAAGCAAATTCAGAATGTAATCTGAGCGATCGACAGTCATTACTTACTTTCGTGGTGGCGGGAGGAGGCTTTGCCGGTGTGGAAACCGTGGCAGCGCTAAATGACTTCGTGCGGGAAGCGCTGCCCTTCTATCCCAATCTGTGTGAAGATATGTTGCGCGTTATGCTCGTGCATTCCGGTTCGGTAATCCTGCCGGAACTGGGTGAGAATCTGGGACGATACACGCAGGAAGTACTCGCGCGACGCGGCGTGGAAGTCCTACTCAACAGCCGGGTCAAGAGCATGACGGAGAACAGCGTATTTTTGGTCGATAGTGTCGCAATCTCATCCAGCACTTTGGTGTGGACTGCCGGCACAGTGCCCAGTCCGCTGATCCTTTCGCTCCCGTGCACAAAGGAACGAGGCCGAATACGCGTGAACCACTTCTTGCAAGTCTCCGATTGGCCTGATGTCTGGGCCGTGGGTGACTGTGCGTTTGTGCCGGACATCAGAAATCCTGGAAAATCTCATCCGCCAACTGCGCAACATGCCATTCGCGAAGGCGAGGTTGTGGCGCAGAATATCGCGGCTACGCTGTTGGGGCATCGCCTAAAGCCATTTTCGTTCAGAACCATTGGGCTTCTGGCCTCAATCGGTCGGCGGATGGGCGTGGCGCGTATTTTCGGGTTCAATTTCTCGGGCTTCTTCGCATGGTGGCTGTGGCGGACG